>NZ_CP040559.1:0-795760 GCF_005877035.1 Pseudoalteromonas distincta
TTATAACGGAGCAGATGTATCACGCTCTCGTGGTTCATACTTTGAGCTTTTTGATGTAGAAGGGATTGAAGTTGTTAAGGGACCACAAGCAACACTGTTTGGAACAGCAGCTTCTGTGGGGGCTATTAGTGTAGCAACACGTAAACCAGAAAAAGATTTTTCGGCTCAATTAAAAGCATCCGTTGGTAATTACTCGGCCAAAGGTGTTAGTGGTTTTGTAACGGGTGGTAATGATTTAATGCAAGGCCGTGTTGCTTTTACTTATCGTGAACGTGATGGGTTTATAAAAAATATCGCAGGAGATAGTGACTCCCAAAACCCGGCTGGGTTTAAGCAAGATGATATGCATGCTATTGAGCGTTTTTCTTATCGTCCGTCTTTACGTATTACACCTAATGACGATGTAACGATTGATTTGGTGTATACGTATGAAAAAAATGATGACTCGGGTACATCTTTTAAAAATGGGCTTTATGCACCAACCGGTGGTGATACAAGTCCATATAGCTTTGTTGAAATGCCAGGTAGTCCGTATGCAGAGTCTGTGTTTGGAAAAAAAGACTTAGGTGTAGAGCGCACAGTTAACGATTTAAATTTGACTGTAAATTGGGATGTAAGTAACGATTTAACAATCACCTCAATTACTGCAGGGCGTAATTTTGACTCTTTAGAAGTGTTTGATGCTGATGGTACGCAGGCATGGTTTTTAGAATTTGCAGAAGCTGCTGAGGGCGACCAATTTAGCCAAGAATTACGCGCTGTTTATACGCAGAATAAGTTTACTAGTATTTTTGGTGTGAGTTACTTTGAAGAAGATGGTAGCCAGCGTGTTCCATTTAGTACAGAGGAGTCTATATTTTTAAATTGCTTGGGCGTATTGGGTTCAGGTGTTCCTTGTATTAATAATGATGGTAGCGTTAATATTTTAACGCCAGCATTAACAGGTGGTGCAATAAGCGAGTTGCCATATTCACTAGAGTTTACAAACTATGGTGAAAACAAAGCGTACTCAGCGTTTGCTGATGTAACTTATGCTACTACTGAAGCATTAGAGTTAACAGCGGGTCTTCGTTATATAAAAGAAGAAAAGCGCAGTGGTTATAGCTCTGCAGCACCCAATAGTGTTTTAACACAAGCGCCATTGTTTACGGTTGATACAAATGGTGAAACATTCTATGGCGATGCTGATTATGATGATTGGCTGCCACGTTTTAATGCGCTTTATATAATAAACCCTACTACAAATATGTATGCGACTGTTTCAAAAGGGCGTCGTTCGGAAGTACTTGAAGTAAGTTCGGCTAACGACGAACAAGAGAATGTTGAAGCCTCTATATCAGAAGTTCCAGCGGAAATTATTTGGAACTACGAAACCGGTATTAAAGGTAAAGCGCTTGACGGGCGTTTAGATTACTCTGTCGCTGTATTTTATCAAGATTACTCTAACTTTCAGGTTACGTTACAGGATGATGAAGGCGTTGCGTTTTCTGCTGATGCGGGCTCTGCCACTAATGTTGGCGCAGAGGCTGAAGTAAGGGCGTTAATTAATAATGAGTTTGAGGTATTTGCCAATGCGGCTTACCTTGATGCTGAAATAGATGATGACAGCAATAACGGTAACCTCGCAGGCAATAAATTTAGATTACAACCAGAGTGGACGTTTAGTACGGGGCTGTTTTATTCAACAGAATTGTCGAACTCACTTAATTTAACGAGCTCTTTAATATATAGCTACCGCTCTGAAGTGTATTTTGAGCCAGCAAATGCGCCAATATCAGGCTTAGATATTAGCCAACCTGGGCTTGGATTAGTCAGTGCGCGCTTAGGTATCGCAAATGGTGATGACTGGGCTGTTAGTGTATTTGCTAGTAACTTATTAGATAAAGAGTATTTAGTTGATGCAGGTAATACTGGAGGAGGATTTGGCAATCCAACATTTGTTGCAGGGGCACCTCGTTTTGTTGGTATTGAGTTAACTCTCGGGTTTGGCGGACAATAATACATTTAACTACTTGATATTTTAATTGAGCCACTGCAAAGTGGCTTTTTTATGTGATCACGTTAAAGTGAATTTATATTAGGTAAAAATGAAACAAGATCTAAAAGCTGCTTTACTTACCGCCATTGTTTATCCTGGAGCGGGACATTTTTCTTTAAAAAAACACCTTATAGGCGCTATTTTTGCGGGTGTATTCTCTGTTCTTTTAATTTTAACCTTTCAAGATATATTTGCGATTGCACAGTGTACTGCAAATGAAATTGTAAACGGAAAAATCCCCATGTCGGTTACGGCCATTTTAAAAGCCGCGCAACAACCATCTAACGCCTGCGCTCAGCTCGCTGAATATAAGTACGTACCTTTAATGATTATAATTTGGGTGCTGAGCATAGCCGATGCATATCGTTTGGGCAGAAAAGCGCTGCCCACTAAAAAATAAGCCAGTTAATCAGAACTCGGTTTGGTTGGCTTATTAATTTTCTTCCCGCATATTTTACCCTGACATTTAGCTATTATTTATGGCGGTAATAATTATTATTACCGCCTTTTCATTTTTATACATATTTTTTGTAACCGAGATTTTTTGCCCGCACCATGTAAACATCGTGTAAATGCCTGTATATACCCAGTAAAATCCTCAAACCCCGTTAAATCGCTCACTTGTTGATATTTAGTTAATTAAAATCCTTCTCCTTGTACCTTTTTATTCATTTAATGTTAATAAATAAATGATACTTTCTGCTCGCCAAATTAACTTTGTTTAACTATTAAGTATTGCTTTGGTGTCAATTTATTACGTCAAACGATGACGACTGATAATTTCAATTTAAGGAAATACGATGAATAACAGTTCAAAAAATCACAAAAGAAAGGATTTTAAAGTGACGAGCTTATCGTTAGCTTTATTATTAGGATGCTCAACAATGGCCAATGCCGCTGTTGAAAAGTTAACGGTGAGTGGGAATCAAATTCTTGCGGGTGGAGAAAACACAAGCTTTGCAGGACCTAGCCTATTTTGGAGTAACACGGGGTGGGGCGCTGAAAAATTTTATACAGCACAAACAGTAGCAAAGGCAAAAACTGAATTTAATGCAACATTAATTCGTGCAGCTATTGGTCATGGTACGAGTACTGGTGGTAGTTTGAACTTTGATTGGGAGGGCAATATGAGCCGTCTTGATACTGTTGTAAACGCAGCTATTAGCGAAGATATGTACGTTATTATTGATTTTCATAGCCATGAAGCACATACCGATCAGGCAACTGCAGTTCGCTTTTTTGAAGACGTAGCTACCAAATATGGGCAGTACGACAATGTTATTTATGAAATTTATAACGAGCCGTTACAAATTTCATGGGCTAACGATATTAAGCCTTACGCAGAAACAGTTATTGATAAAATTAGAGCAATCGATCCTGATAACTTAATTGTGGTTGGTACGCCTACGTGGTCGCAAGATGTTGATGTGGCATCACAAAACCCGATAGATCGCGCCAATATTGCTTACACTCTGCATTTTTATGCTGGCACGCATGGTCAATCGTATCGAAATAAAGCACAAACAGCACTCGATAACGGCATTGCACTATTTGCTACAGAGTGGGGAACAGTTAATGCTGATGGCAATGGTGGTGTTAATGCTAATGAAACTGATGCATGGATGGCATTTTTTAAAACAAACAATATTAGCCACGCTAACTGGGCTTTAAACGATAAAAACGAAGGTGCTTCGTTATTTACTCCAGGCGGTAGTTGGAATTCATTAACCGCGTCAGGCACTAAAGTTAAAGAGATCATTCAAGGTTGGGGTGGTAGTACGGTTGCTTTAGACTCTGATGGCGATGGTATAAGTGACAGCCTTGATCAGTGCGATAATACTCCCGCAGGTACAACGGTTGATAGTATTGGTTGTGAGGTAACTGACAGCGATGGCGATGGTATTAGCGATAGTATTGATCAATGCCCTAATACACCTGTAGGAGAAACTGTTAATAATGTAGGTTGCGTTGTTGAAGTAGTTGAACCACAAAGCGATGCAGATAACGATGGAGTGAATGATGATATTGATCAGTGCCCAGATACACCTGCTGGTACAAGTGTTGATACAAACGGATGCAGTGTTGTAAGTTCAACAGATTGTAATGGTATTAATGCATACCCTAATTGGGCCAAAAAGGATTATTCGGCCGGCCCATTTACTCACAATAACACCGACGATAAAATGCAATATCAAGGTAATGCATACAGCGCAAATTGGTATACAAACAGCATTCCAGGAAGTGATGCTTCGTGGACGCTTATCTATAGCTGTAATTAAACGCGTTTAATAAAATATGTGAAGAAGGTAAATAATGTATTTACCTTCTTTTTAAAAGTATTAGCCTTTATAAACACTTTGGTGTTGATCAGTGATGTTGTAGCTAGGGGAGTTTATGTTATCTATATAGCGCCAATCGGTTGTGATTTGCTCTTTAGTAATAGTCAGTAACATATATCCACGGTGTGATAAGTCACAATAGTTTAAGTCGTTTATTAACAATGAAAGCGAGTCAGCCATTTGCTTTGCTTGTACTGTATTAAGCGCTAAATAATGCTCCATCCCCGGGGATGTAACACCAGGCGTTGCAAATTCTACTCCTACGCTTTCGCCTTTTGCATTTTTTAATGTGCCATGCCACGCATTGTGCGTATCACCTGCAACCACGACTAACTTTTTATTTAATGCAGCAACGCTTTTGTATAATGCTTCGCGCTCGCTTGGGTAACCATCCCACGCATCTAAATTGTAAGGCATTAAAGTATTTACGCGTGCGAGTTGCTCAGGTGTTACCGCTTTATTTGCTAACACGGCTTTTTTAATGGCAACAAGCTCTTTTAACACCTGAGGTATTTTAGTGCGATCGGATTGCGAGAATATTTCAGTAGGTAGCCACATTTTAGTCATCAATACTTGCTGGCCCAATACTTGCCATTTTGCATTTGATTTAGTTATTGCACTGGTGAGCCAGTTTAGTTGTGTGTTACCTAGTAACTGCCTTTTTGGATTATTTAAATCACTGGCAAAGCGAGCAACATCCATTTGTTTGGTCTCTAGGTTTTTATAGTCGCTGTAAGCGAGTTGTTTATCGCGTGCTATTACGCGAGTATCTAGCATGTGCAAGCTTATTAAATTACCAAAATCAAAGGAGCGGTATATTTGCGGGCTTTGTTCGCCCATTGGCGGCCTAATTGGCAGCCATTCGTAATAGGCTTGAATAGCTGCTGCACGGCGCTTAAAAAAGTCACCTTCATCAGGGGTATGATTTTCAGCACCACTTTTATAGGTATCGTTGGTAACTTCGTGATCATCCCATATTGCGATAAATGGCGCTGCAGCGTGAAGAGCTTGAAGGCCTTGGTCTGTTCTGTAAATAGCATAGCGCTTACGATAGTCGCTAAGGGTAATAATTTCACCACTGTTATCGGCTGCTAATTGGCGGCCAATTTTTTCAGCATTTTCGGTAGCGTATCCGCCCATTGGGTATTCGTAAATGTAATCACCCAAATGCAGTACTACATCTAAATCTTTTTGTTTAGCGGCATCGGTGTAGGCATTAAAGTACCCAGCAGGGTAGTTTGAGCACGACACAACAGCCATTTTTATTTGTTCAACATTGTTTATTGGTAGTGTTTTAGCACGGCCAATTGGGCTTTGTGTATTTAAACCCACAAATCGATAAAAGTACTCTGTGTTTGGAGCAAGTTCTTGCACATCTATTTTTATTGTAAAGTCTCGGCTTTTATCTGTTTGTTCGCGCCCGCTGCGAATAATGTTTTTAAATTGAGAGTCACTTGCCAGTTCCCAAGCAACAGTAACTTCAAAATTTGATTGAGAAATGGTTGCACGTGTCCAAATTATTAAAGCATTACTGAGCGGATCGCCACTGGCTACACCGTGTTTAAATTCAATAGCCGATAGAGGTTTGTTTGTTAATGTTTGAGCACAACCTGTAATGGCACTCGATACTGCGACGGTAAATATGCTTGCTGCTGAGGTTTTTAAAAAATTTCGACGTGATGAAAGGGTCATACTGCACTTTTTGAATTATTTATAGTGGTGTGCACTTTAGCGGGTAGATATGACGTTTTTATAAACGCTAAATGTATTTAGTGTGACGGTATTAATACATTTAAACCCTTTTATTTATTAACTAAAAAGTAGTCAAAAAATTAAATTAAATGGTTAAATTAACAAGGTATGAATTTTTTAAATTAAAGTGTTGTATGTAAAGCTCTTTAATTACAGTTGCTTACGATTTATTTTTATGTTGGCACAACCCTTGAGTATGTAACTACGTCTAAACAATACACAAACAAGGAATACCATTATGAAACATTCAATTAAAATCGCTATGGCAAGTTTATTAGTATTAGGTTCTGCGCAAGTACACGCAACAGAAGTGGACCTAGATGTAACTGATATATTAACTCAAAGTGTAGCAAGCTACGTAAAGCAAACCACAATCGAGCTTGAAAAATCACTAAAGGAAACGCTTTATTTTGATGCTAAAACTGTTTTAGAGGGTTTATTAGATGAGCCCGTTTTAACACATAGCACAACGCCTAAAAATACTGACACTAGTATTAAAAACGCAAAATAAATTATTTAAAGGATTAAAACGATGAGCAGTGAACTTGGATTATTTGCATTAATGTTAGCACCCGTAGTCAGTATGATTAGCGCTTATTACTCGGTTCAAGTGTTTAAAGCTATGGGAGGTTGGTTTAATCTTTAGCCAATTATATAGCTGGTAATTAATTCGATTCATACAAAGCTGATCGACTTAGCAAAAGCGCACGTAAATAAAGGCAGAGTGTTTGAAAGAAGTAGACTTTATGAAACGTGCGATTTTTCCATTACCCATTTTTATGTTACCAGAAGGCTATACGCGATTACGCATATTTGAGCCTCGCTATTTAAATATGGTTAAAACCGCATTAAAAAACAATACAGGGTTTGTGCTTTGTACATTTGAGCACGACACGCCATTTAATATAAGCGCGCAAGGTTGCCTTGTTGATATTATTGATTTTGACCAAGACGACAACGATGTATTATTAATCGATGTGTTTGCTTCTCAAAGTGTTCAAATAAATGATGTTTATCAAGACGAGGACGAACTGCGGCATGGTTTGGTGTCTTCTTGTAATACGCCATATTGGTATAAGGATTCTAACAACTCAGTTGGCGAACATGACTTATTGCATGATGCGCTTTTAAACGTGTTTAAAAGTAATCCGGAGCTTAATTTACTGTACAAAAAAACTCACTTTGACAAACTGCCTTGGATTGCAGCCCGTTGGCTTGAGCTCCTACCTATTTCTATTGAGAAAAAACAGCAACTTGCGTTTGAAACGAACTTTGATAACTTACTGAATTTCCTCCATACTGTGATTAATAACGAATTTGCCTAAATTTTATGATCCTAAATTAATTATTGCCCGTATTACTTAATACAAAAGCAATAACGGGATAAATTATTATGGTAAGTCAACAACAGTCACCACGTTGTGAACCTAATACAGGTAAGTACACTGCCATGCCAGAAACGCCGAGTAAAGAACTCATGCAAGCGCTTATAGATGTTGCACAGTCACGCGATAAAAAAGCATTTTCCTATTTATTTGAATACTTTGCGCCAAAAATTAAACGCTTTGGAATTAAGCAATTTGGTGTTGAAGCTCAAGCAATGGAGCTTGTGCAAGAGACGTTAACATCTGTTTGGCGTAAAGCACATTTGTATCACAGTGATAAAGGTGCGGCTACTACGTGGGTTTATACCGTTATGCGTAATGCTTCATTCGATATGCTTCGTAAAATGAAAAGTAATAAAGAAGAAAATATAAGCGAAGATATTTGGCCGTTATTAAACGAATCACAAGATACACATCACGAATACAGTGATCATTTAGAAGATAAACAAATTAAACGTTATTTAGATAAATTACCTATTGCTCAACGCGAAGTGGTAAGGGGCGTTTATTTTCAAGACATGTCGCAAGAGCAACTTGCACATCAACTTAATATTCCAGTAGGCACGGTAAAATCACGATTACGTTTGGCCTTGCAAAAATTACGTAATGAAATGGGAGATCAGCATGATTAAACATCACCCGAGTGAAACTTTACTGACACAGTATTGCGATGCATCACTTGCTACATCATTGAGTTTAGCCGTTTCTATACATGTAGATATGTGCCCTGTGTGCCAAGCTAAAGTAGCTAAAATTGAGGCAAGCAATGCAAACGCATTATTTAGCGAAGAGCCAGCGCAATATGAGAAACCTCAAGCTGAGCAACCTGAGTTACTTGAAGAATTTGAATTGAATGTGCTTGATATGATCACGTCTGATGATTCTATCGACGAAGTTTATGAAGTAGAGCCTGTTTCTATTAAAGTTAATGAGCATAACTATCAGCTTCCACGTGCGCTAACGCGTATTTCTCACAGTAAATTTACCCAAGTGGGTAAGCTTGCGAGATCGCGTATTGCACTTGATGATGGTCCGTTACGCTCTAGCTTGTTACATATTGATGCTGGTGGTGAAATACCAGAACACACGCACACTGGCTTTGAAGTTACTTTACTCCTAGATGGCGAGTTTAGTGATGAAGAAGGAAAATATGTACCAGGTGACTTTATATGGCAAGATGGTAGCCACCAACATACTCCTTTAACAAAAGATGGTTGTTTGTGCTTTACAGTTGTCAGTAGTGCGCTACATTTTAATAAGGGCTTCAGCAAGTTACTAAATCCAATAGGTAATTTGATTTACTAAGAGAATTTATGCACACAGATATAATAAAAATAGGTATAAGCGCCTGCTTAGCAGGCGAAAAAGTTAGATTTGACACAGGTCATAAAAAGTCAAACTTCTGTATGGATGAGTTAGGTAAACACGTTGAATATACACGGTTTTGTCCGGAGGTAGCGGTAGGTTTACCAATACCTCGACCAACTATTCGCCAAGTTAAAGTGGGAGATACTATTAAAGTATGTCGCCCTGATGGCACTGGAGACGTAGGTCAACAACTTACCGAGTATGGTAAAAAAGTTGCAACAGAACAAGCTAAAGAGTTGAGCGGGTTTGTATTTTGCGCAAAAAGTCCAAGCTGTGGCATGGAGCGCATTAAAATATACAACGAAGCAGGCACGGGTAATACCTCTGAAGGCGTTGGTTTTTTTGCTGAGCAAATAATGAAGCACAACCCATTATTGCCATGTGAAGAAAACGGTCGCTTAAACGACATGCATTTACGTGAAAACTTTGTAATGAGAATTTACGTATTTAAAAATTGGCAAAAGTTGGTACAAGAACCACTAACGGTTCACAAGCTTACTCAATTTCATTCTCAGTATAAGTACTTATTGATGGCTCATAATTACCAAGCTTATCGAGATTTGGGTAATCTGCTTGGAACGTTCGTAGGTGACGATATAAATGCAGTTGCGGATGAATATATTTTAGGTTTGATGACGGGTCTGAAAAAGCCAGCTTCTCGCAGAAATAATTGCAATACCCTAATGCATTTACAAGGTTACTTTAAAAATGATTTATCGAAGGTTGAAAAACAAGAACTTCGTGATGCGATAGACGAATACCGCGAAGGATTGGTGCCATTGTATGTACCACTTACCCTGTTAAAACATCATTTGAAGGTTCATCCGAATGAGTACCTTGAAAAACAAGTGTTTTTTAACCCTTACCCTCACGATTTAAAACTACGATTTGGTATTTAATGGATACATTATTTTGGTTTAGGCGCGATTTGCGCCTTTTTTCTAACGAAGCGTTAATTCAAGCGCTAAATAATGGCGCTAAACACGCCATTTTTTTTGTGTCTGAAAAGCAGTGGCAACAACACCAAGCTGCGCCTATTCAGATTGACTTACTCAAGCGCCGAGTTGCTTATCTTCAATCACAACTTGCTGATTACGGTATTACTTTACATATTATTGAAGCGCCTAGCTTTTGTGATTGTACGCGCGAGCTTATTAACTTTTGTAAAGCAAACGATGTAAAACACGTAATTGCTAATACAGAATATGAGCTTAATGAAGTAAACCGCGATAAAGCAATTTTGCATGAATGCGATGAGCTTTCTATTACTTTTACTTTGTACGAAGGTGATTTAATTGCACCTGTTGGAACGGTTAAAAATCAAAGTAATGAAATGTATAAAGTGTTTACTCCATTTAAACGTGCATGGTTAAAGCAGTATCAAGATACACACTTTAGTTTGCCACAATGGCCTTTAGCTTCTGCGCCTATTGAGTTTGACGAGAGTGATTTACTAAAAAGTGATGGGTGCTCAGATAAGTGGCCGGTTGACGACGAAACACTCTCTACCGTAGTTGATAATTTTATATGCGACAAACTTACAAGTTACGACGACCAGCGTGATATTCCCAGTGTAAAAGGCACATCAGGTTTAAGCCCGTATTTAGCACTAGGTATTGTAAGCACAAAGCAACTGCTTATTAATATCCAGCAGCGTTATCCTGATATTTTAACTACATCAAAAAGTAAAACGTTTACGTGGATTAACGAGCTTGTTTGGCGCGAATTTTACAAACATTTAATTGCTGAATTTCCGAAGCTTTCGCGCGGCGATAACTTTAACGAAAAGTATAATGCTGTAGTGTGGCGTAAAAGCGAAAGCGATTTTAAAGCATGGTGCGAAGGGCGTACAGGTTACCCATTAGTGGATGCAGCAATGCTACAACTTAAGCAAACCGGTTGGATGCATAATCGTTTACGAATGGTTGTTGCTAGCTTTTTAACTAAGCATTTATTAATAGACTGGCGTGAAGGTGAACGCTTTTTTATGCAGCACTTAATTGATGGCGATTTAGCCTCAAATAATGGTGGTTGGCAGTGGGCTGCAAGTACGGGCTGTGATGCTCAGCCTTATTTTAGAGTTTTTAATCCTATCAGACAAAGCGAGCGCTTTGATCCAACGGGCAAGTTTATCCGTAAGTATTTGCCAGAGCTTGAAAACGTGCCAGATAAACACATTCATTTTCCACACACTTATTTAGCCGCAACAGGCAAAGATAAGGAATGTTACTGGCCAGCAATAGTTGATCATAAAGCGGCACGAGAACGTGCACTTGCTGCATTTAAGGTGTGATATGGATAACCAGTTACCAGTAGATAAATTTGTTGAAATATACCAACAGCTTGATAGCACTAATCTTGATTTATTGAGTGATATTTACTGTGACAACATACAGTTTATAGACCCGATGCATGAAATTAACGGCATTGTAGAATTGCGCAGGTACTTTGCTAACTTATACAGCAATGTTAAGCATTGCCAGTTTGATATTAGTGATTCGTTTAATAGCGGTAACAATGCTTTTATTTATTGGACTATGCATTATGCACATCCAAAGCTTTCATCAGGTAAAACTATCTCGGTAGACGGTCATAGCAAGCTTATTTTTAAAGATGGCAAAATTATTAAGCACAGGGACTACTTTAATATGGGCGAGTTGTTATACAAACACATTCCTTTACTTGGTAGCGTTATAAAGCTAATTGATAAAAGGGCAGGTTAATTATGATCACACTTATAACGGGTGCTACATCAGGTATTGGCGAGCAGCTAGCAATTAAATATGCACAGCTAGGAGACACTGTTATAGCTTGCGGCCGTAATAGTGATAAGCTCGCCGAGCTTGCTAAATACGACAATATCCAAGCATGTAAGTTTGATGCAACTAACCTGCAAGATATAAAAGAGTCTACTATTGGCTTTCCTCATTTTGACCGTGTTATTTTAAACGCTGGTAATTGTGAATATATAGATGATGCGCGCAACTTTGATAGCGCGTTGTTTGAGCGTGTAATAAACGTTAACTTACTTTCTATGGGGTATTGCCTTGAGGCGTTACTTCCTAAAATAAATCCAGGCGGCCAACTTGTTTTGGTTAGCTCAAGTGTTACTTACCTTGCGCTACCTCGTTCAGAAGCTTATGGCGCATCAAAAGCGGGTGTAAGTTACTTAGCAAAAAGCTTAGCGGTTGATTTAAATGATGTTGATGTAACTTTAGTCCACCCTGGGTTTGTAAAAACGCCACTTACTAATAAAAATGATTTCCCGATGCCTATGGCCGTTACTGCTGAAAAAGCAGCTGACTACATGATTAAGGGTATTCAAAAACGCCGCAAAGACGTTCATTTCCCTTATCGTTTTACACTTATATTAAAAGCTTTACGCATTTTACCACTGCCTATTTGGCTTAAAATCGCAAAAGGATTAGCCCGTTGAAAAAAATAGCAATAATAGGAACTGGTGTATCTGGTTTAACATGTGGGCATTTGCTTCACAAACATTACGATGTAACCGTATTTGAAAAAAATGATTACATAGGTGGCCACACAGCAACGGTTGATGTTGATGTGTGTGGCATAAAATACGCAATAGATACAGGCTTTATTGTATTTAATGACCGAACTTACCCATATTTTGAAAAGCTACTTTCGCGCATTGGTATTGATAAACAAACAACCCAGATGAGCTTTAGTGTGCACAACGAAGCCACTGGTTTTGAATACAATGGACATACGTTTACAAGCTTATTTGCACAGCGTCGTAATATTTTTAGACCTAAGTTTTGGCGATTACTGTACGACATTGTTAGGTTTAACAAGCTGTGCAAAGCAATGCATGAAAAAGGTGATTACCAATCTGATCAATCATTAGGGCAATTGCTTAACAATAACCAGTTTAATGACTTTTTTAAATACCATTATATTCTTCCTATGGGCGCGGCTATTTGGTCTACCAGTATTAAAGAAATGGAAAACGTAGGCGTTGAGTTTTTTGTTAAGTTTTTCTTTAATCATGGGCTTTTAGATGTAACCAATAGACCACAGTGGTATGTAGTACCAGGGGGCTCCCGTCAGTATATTAAGCCGCTGATCAGAGGTTTTGCCGACAAAATTAACCTCAATACAAATATTAAATCAGTTACGCGGCAAAATGATGAAGTAACAATAGAGTTTGCTAATGGTGAGCAAAGTAAATTTGATAAAGTAATATTTGCTTGTCATTCAGATCAGGCGCTTGCACTACTGGGTGATGCTACTGAGCAAGAAAAGTCAGTATTGGGTGCAATAGCTTACACTGAGAACTCAGTGGTGCTGCACACCGATACAAACCTTTTACCAGATAGAAAAGCGGCATGGGCAAGCTGGAACTACTTACTTAACAACAACACGGATAAAGCCGCTGTTGTTACTTACCAAATGAATATTTTGCAAGGTATACAATCAGATACACAGTTTTGTGTAACGCTTAACCATCTTGAAGGAATAAGCCAAAGTAAAATTTTGCGCGAGTTTACTTATCACCACCCTGTATTTAACCAAGAGTCTATTGCGGCTCAAAAACTTAAACACAGTATTGATGGGCATAATAATAGTTATTTTTGTGGCGCTTATTGGTACAATGGTTTTCATGAAGATGGCGTACACAGTGGTGTAGATGTAGCCAAGCAACTTGGGGTCGAATTTGACTAGTGCAGTGTATTTAGGCGATGTTAAACATCGCCGTTTTGCTGTTAAAGAACATCGCTTTAGTTACCCTTTGTATATGATGTGGGTAGATTTAAATAATCCTCAACAACTAAATGGTGTGCATAAACACATAGGTACGTCAGGCTTAAAGGCGTTAAAGTTTAATGAAGCTGATTATCTTAAAGGCACCTCACAGCTTGCTAAACGTCCTCTTATTGAGCGTGCACACGAACAACTTGCCAATTTAGGTATTACTGAAACCTTTACTCATATTTACATGCTTGGGCAACTTCGTTGTTTTGGTGTGTATTTTAGTCCTGTTAATTTTTACTTTTTTGGTCATAACGACACCCGTTTTAAATACATGATTGCTGAAGTAAGTAATACACCGTGGAACGAACGTCATTATTATTTAGTACCTTTAGAAAAAAAAGTGAACTTTAAAAAGGTTTTTTCCGTATCACCTTTTATGAATCTAGATATGAACTATCATTGGCATGTTAAGCAATCGCTTGATAAAACATTGATACACATTGAAAATAAGCGAAATGAAGAGCTATTATTTGATGCTACACTTCGCTTAAAACGTAAAGAGCTTACTAAAGAAGAAGTTAATAAGTTATTTAAACGTTTTCCGGCCATGACATGGTCTATTTTCAAAGGTATTTATTATCAAGCGTTAAAGTTGTTTATAAAACGAGTTCCTTTTTTAGGTCACTCAGGCAAGCCATAAAGCACATAGATAGTCAGGACAATTAATAGGTATTTCAATGGATAAAGTGTCGAGCTTAAATTGCGAACAAAGCACAAACTGGTTAACTAACATATATAAAAAATTAGTGACTAAAGCCTTTTCGTCAATTGAAACAGGCCAAGTTGTTTTAGTAGATGCAAACGAGCGTACAGTTTTTGGTGACCCATCTTCAGTGCTAAAAGCAACGATTATAGTAAACGATAAAGCTATGTATAAGGCATTTGCATTATCTGGGAGCGTTGGCGCTGGTGAAGCGTATATTTTGGGGCATTGGTCTTGCGACAACTTAACCTCTTTCATTGAGATATTTGCTATAAATGAGAAGCAACTTGATGAGTTTGAGAAGAAATTCGCATTTTTTAGTAATATCGCGCACCGGTTTAATCACATAAAAAACAAAAATTCTGAATCGGGCTCTAAGAAAAACATCGTTGCTCATTACGACCTAGGTAATGATTTGTACGAATCATTTTTGAGTAAAGAAATGCTTTACTCCAGTGCTGTATATCCTACAAAAGAAGCCACACTTGAAGAGGCTCAACAATACAAGCTTAAACGCATTTGTGAGCAAGTTGAGCTTCAAAAAAATGATTCAGTAATTGAAATTGGTACAGGGTGGGGGGCTTTTGCTATATATGCAGCCACACATTACGATTGCCATGTAACAACAACAACCATATCTGATGAGCAACATGATTATGTCGCTAATAAAATTTCAGAGCTTGGTCTTGAAAGTAAAATTACATTACTTAAGCTTGATTACAGGCAATTGAAAGGAAAGTACGACAAGCTTGTTTCTATCGAAATGATAGAAGCGGTGGGCCATGAATACTTACCTAGCTTTTTTACCCAATGTGGTGAATTGTTAAAAGATGATGGTGCCATGCTCATACAAGCCATAACTATTGGCGATCAGCGTTATAAGCATTACTTAAAAAACTCTGATTTTATTCAGCAGTATATTTTTCCAGGCGGGTGCTTGCCATCACTTAACGAAATGAGTGAGCAGATTAAAAATAATACCGACATGGTAATTCATACTGTTAATGATATTGGTGCACACTACGCAAGAACATTAGCAGATTGGCGAAGCCGTTTTATAAAAAGCTGGCCTGATTTGGACCGCTCAAAATTTGATGAACGTTTTTATCGTTTATGGTTGTTTTATTTTGCTTACTGCGAAGGCGCGTTTAGAGCTAGAGCAACAAGTACGGTGCATTTAATGGCGCGTAAACCACGTTTTGTTAGCGATAATGATGATATTGCGCTCGGTTACTAATTTTGTTTTATTTCAAGCAGTGTGGTTTTTATCATTGCTGCTTGAAGCTGATTCGCTACTTTTTAGCGGATTGATTATTGTTTTAATGTTTTGGTTGTCAAAACAAAAAAAACAAGACACCTTACTTCTAATTAAAGCCCTACCTTTAGCACTATTGTTAGAATTCATAGCAGTAAAGTCAGGCTTGTTAGAATTTAAAGTTTATCCCTTCCCTCTATGGCTCGTCTTTTTATGGGCTGCGTTATTACTTTCTTTAAATACTTCTATGGTTTTTTTGAGTAAATTAAAGCTTTGGCAGGCCTTTTTAGTATGCATGGCTTTTGCGCCAGCAAGTTATTGGGCTGGGGCGCGCTTTGAAGTAATAAGCTTAGGCTTACCTTTATGGCAGTTTTGGCTCGTTTACGGTGCGCTTTGGTCTACAGTGTTTACTGTTATTCTTTTTATAAACCAAAAAATCAAGTTATTCATCAATCGCTGATCGCCCACAATTCCCATTTCGTAACATTATCCATTGACTCGAGGGAGCTTATTTTGAAATTTTTACTAAAGGCAGTTACTTTTTATTTGCTTACAACTTCAATTGTTTTAGCTGACACACAATTTAATAAAGTAGGCGAAGCACGAATGGAGTATTTATTTTGGGATGTATATGACGCGGTTTTATTTACCCCTTCAGGTAATTACAGCGCAGGAACGCATCCTATTAAATTTAAACTTACCTATTTACGTGACTTTGAAGCTAAAGAAATCGTAAAAGCAACAAATGAGCAGTGGGAGCATATTGGAAAAAAAGAGCTAGCAGACAAATACGACAGTAAATTATTATCTATTTGGCCTGATATTAGACAAGGTGATTCGCTAACGTTAGTCACAAATGAGCAGGGTATGAGTACTTTTTATCATAATGATGAAAAAATTGGCGAAATAAATGAACCTCAATTTTCGAGTGATTTTTTAGCCATTTGGCTGGATGAAAAAACGTCTGAGCCGAAACTACGAAAGCAACTATTAGGGAATTAATATGAATGTATTTAACGCGTTTAAAACAGCTCTTGTAAGCTTATCTGCTTTGTTGCTGATAAGCTGTTCGGCACCAAATGTAGAGCATTATAAAAATACATCGCCAAACTTTGACTTTAAAACATTTTTTAGTGGAAATTTGAAAGCCTACGGTGTTGTACAAGACTTTAAGGGTGAATTGACCCGCAAGCTTGTCGTAGATATGAATGCGAGCTGGGAAGGTAACCAGGGCGTTATTGAAGAAGACTTTGTTTATGACGATGGCGAAACTCAAAAGCGTATTTGGAAAATAACGTTAAATGAAGACAATAGTTTAACGGGTGTGGCAGATGATGTTATAGGTACAGCAAAAGGTAGAAGTGATGGCAGCGTATTTCATTGGAATTACGATGTAGAGCTTCCATACGATGGCAGTACTTTAAAAGTGAATTTTGATGATTGGATGTACCTGGTTACACAATCGCGCTTGATAAACCGCACATCTATTGTTAAGTTTGGAGTCGAGGTCGGGGAAGTGACCTTAGTGATCGAAAAAATATAGCTTATTTACCCAGTTGCTTAACTTGCGCCAAAATTGTACTCAAATTAAGTCTTTGTTAACCCAACACGCTGTATTTTACAGAGAATTATTTAAATTTTACTCATTTTTTAAGAATTTAAGCAAAAAATGCAATTTGCTGTTGCTAACTCTTTAAAAATGCATAAAGATAGGTTTTGCGAAGGCAAAATAATAACGAATAGGAATCTAACAATGAATAAAGCTCAATTAGTTGAAAAAATTGCTACTGATGCAGAAATCTCTAAAGCCGCTGCTACTCGTGCTCTTGACGCGTTTACAGGTGCTGTAACTTCTTCTTTAAAAGAAGGTGATTCAGTAGCATTAGTTGGTTTTGGTACTTTCTCAGTAAAAGAACGTGCAGCTCGCACTGGCCGTAACCCACAAACGGGTGCTGAGATCCAAATCGCAGCGGCAACTATCCCAAGCTTTAAAGCAGGTAAAGGTCTTAAAGACCAAGTAAACCCTTAATAGGTTTAACGAATTAAATTAAAAAAAGAGCTATTTAGCTCTTTTTTTTTATGTTTAATAAAGACATCAATTGATGCCTTTATATTATAAATTTACGCTTTTAAGGCTTTATCGCCTCGACCAATGCCAACAGCGCCAGAACGTACAACTTCAATAATATCGGTTTCATGACGAAGTGTGTCTAAAAACGACTCTATTTTGTCTGTACTGCTCACAAGTTGTAGACTATAGCTTTGTCGGCCCATATCTAAAATAGCACCTTGGAACACATCAACTACTCGCGTAACCGCTGCACGAGTCGTCTCGTCTTGAGCAAATACCTTAACAAGCAATAGCTCACGTTCAATGTGACTCATTTCTGTTAAATCGATAATTTTAAGCACGTCGACTAATTTGTTAACCTGCTTTGTAATTTGCTCTACAACTCTGTCATCACCCATTGTGGTAATGGTAATACGTGACAATGATTGATCGTCAGTTGTGCCCACAGTTAGGCTGTCGATGTTATATGCACGTTGTGAAAAAAGCCCAACAATACGTGATAGGGCACCTGGTTCGTTTTCTAATAAAATAGATAAAATACGACGCATTATGCTTTTACTCCTTTACGTAACCACATCTCATCAATGCCGCCTAACTTAATTTGCATTGGGTATACATGCTCTTTTTCATCAACGTTTATATCTAAAAAGACTAATCGGTCGTTAATTGACATTGCTTTATCGATAGCAGGTTGTAACTCATCTAGTGTGTTTACTTGTATGCCTACATGGCCGTAGCTTTCAACTAACTTAACAAAATCAGGTAGTGAATCCATATAAGATGATGAATGACGTCCACCGTAAACCATGTCTTGCCATTGGCGTACCATACCTAAAGAGCGGTTATTAAGTGATACAACTTTTACCGCTAGGTTGTACTGTAAACAGGTTGATAGTTCTTGAATATTCATTTGAATAGAGCCATCACCCGTAATACACACAGACTCTTTATCAGGAAAGGCTAGCTTTACGCCCATTGCAGCAGGTAAACCAAAGCCCATGGTGCCTAAGCCGCCTGAGTTGATCCATTGACGAGGATGCTTAAATGGATAATATTGCGCTGCAAACATTTGATGCTGACCAACGTCAGAACTTACGTAAGCGTCGCCATTAGTAGCTTTATAAACCGCTTCAATTACAGCTTGTGGCTTAATTTTGTCGCCATCAGTGTTGTAGCTTAAGCACTTTTGTTCGCGCCAGCTGATAATTTGTCGCCACCAATCTTCTTGCGCGCTGCGGTCTATTTTAATTGGGCTTTTATCAATACCCGCTTGTAGTTGTTCAAGTACGGTTGCTAAACAACCTACAACTGGTATGTGTGCTTTAATTGTTTTAGAAATTGAAGTTGGGTCAACATCAACATGAACAATTGTGGCATTAGGGCAAAACTTTTGAACATTATTAGTTACCCTGTCATCAAATCGGGCACCAAGCGCTAAAATTACATCGGCGTTAGCCATTGCTTTGTTTGCCTCAAGCGTGCCGTGCATGCCTAACATACCTACAAAGTTTGGATGCACACCTGAAATACCACCCAATCCCATTAGTGTATTTGTAATGGGGGCATTTAATGATTCAACTAAATGCGTTAATTGCTCTGATGTATTTGAAATAACAATACCACCACCAGAGTAGATAACCAGTTTTTTGGCCTCTAAAATAGCTGTTACGGCTTTGCGAATTTGTTTTGAGTGCCCTTTAGTATTAGGGCTGTACGTTCTCAGCTCGGTGGTTTTAGGAAATTCGTATTCAAACTTAATAGCAGGGTTAAGCATATCTTTTGGAAGCTCAACAACGACAGGACCTGGGCGACCAGTGCTAGCAATATAAAAAGCTTTAGCTAAGATTGTAGGGATGTCTTTAGCACTTCTACAGTTAAAACTGTGTTTAACTACAGGGCGAGAACAACCCACAATATCGGTTTCTTGGAATGCGTCGTCGCCAATCAAATTTGTAGGCACTTGGCCTGATAACACAACCATAGGAATTGAATCCATGTAGGCCGTTGCAATACCTGTAATACAGTTTGTAGCGCCAGGGCCTGAGGTTGCAAGTACAACACCAACGTCTCCAGTAGCGCGGGCATAGCCGTCAGCCATATGTGTTGCAGCTTGTTCGTGACGTACTAATATATGTTCAATGTCATCTTGCTGAAAAAGTGCATCATATAAGTCTAAAACCGAACCACCGGGATAGCCAAATATGTATTTTACCTTTAACTCTTTTAATGCCTGAACTACTAGTTCAGAACCATTATATTCTTGTTTGCTCATCCTCATTCCTCTGTGCGCTTTTTTATGCATAAAAAAACCCCCGCGTAGTGCGAGGGTTTTTAAAAAGCAGTATCACCTTTTAATACATCCCCGCTGGGCTTATAACTAAGACCAGTACGAGTACGACTAAAAGATTAATGTGTGTGTTCATAGTTTTTACTCTACTTAGCAAAACACTGCTTTTAAATTAAAGATTTTGTATAGGTTTATTTTTAAGGGTTTTAAGCCTTCATGTCAACCTTGAAAGCTGTTTTTTGCATTTTAAATTCGTTTTGTGGCTTTTTTTAATTTAAACCTGCAGAAAAACTATGTTTAATTGAGTTTACTGGCAGAAATTATGCATTTTAGGTTGTAAGTTCGATTTTAGATATAAAAGAGTGTGAGAGACCATTAGCTTTAATTGCATATGTTAACTATATGTTTTTATCGCATGTTTAAATTTCTATTATTAGGTATGATTGCTACATAATTATGTTTGAGGAAAATACAGTGAAAAAAGTGACGTTAATTGCGCTTTTAACTACGCTATTAAGCCCTATAGTGGCGGCTAATAACTTAAGTCCGCATGATATTGGTATAACTAACGAAGAGCGTATTTTATATTGGCTTAAAAAAAGAGACCAAATACCTTCAAGTGAGTTAGATAGTTCATTTAAGTCATATATGAGTAACAAAGACGTTGCCAATCACTCAATTAAAAATGGTTTTAGGCAATTTAAATCCTCTTCCAACGTTTTTTCAAACACAAATAAAAAACAGGTCGCTTTTTCAACGTCGCTAGTGCCAGATCAAAGCGTTAATGATGTAAAAGTGTTAGCTATCTTAATTGATTTTCCTGATCTTAAACATGACGACAATCAACTTGTAGAGCAAGACACCGACATGTTTTATGCTGATTATTCAACTGAGCACTATCAGCAAATGCTTTTTAATACTCAAGGTTATACAGGCCCTGATGGACAAAGCTTAAAAACGGCTGCTGATTATTATAAAGCGGCTTCGGGGAACAGCTTAAACTTTAGCGGGCAGGTATATGGCTGGGTAACCGCTAATAGCAATGCAAAAATATATGGTGAGCGCCAAGGCAGTACACGGGATATAAATGCACCTGCTTTAATTAAAGAGGCAGTGGAGAAGGCGGTTGCAAAGTTTAATATTAATTTAGCCGATTACGATTTAACTGATTTAGATGATATTGATGGCGACGGTATCCTTAATGAACCTAATGGCATTATTGACCATGTAATGGTATTTCATTCAAGTATTGGCGAAGAAGCGGGTGGCGGTTACCTAAGCACCGATGCTATTTGGTCGCACCGCTACTATGTATTTGATGAAAATAGCGGGCCGAGCGAGATTGCAGGCAGTAACATTAAGCTATTTGGTTATACCATTAACCCTATTGATGCCGGGATTGGTGTGGTTGTGCATGAGTTTGGGCATGATTTAGGATTATTAGATGAATACGACTTACAATCTAACACGGTAGGTGAGCCTGTCGCGTCTTGGTCAGTTATGTCGACAGGAAGTTGGGCTGGTTCGCCAAGAGGCTCAGAGCCAGTTATGTTTAGCCCTTATGCGCTTGAATATTTACAAAAGCGGTACCAGGGTAACTGGGTTAACCAGCTTACGCTTGATATGGATGAGATAGAGGCTAATTCACAGCAAACATTAATTAATACTGCGAGTACTTCACAACAGCAAAATCAAATAAAAATAACACTACCACCAAGGCTCGAAAAATTTAGGGCTCCAGTAGAAGGTGATTTTCAATACTATTCAAATACGGGCGACAATATTAGCAACAGCTTAGCTAATACAATAGCGCTACCAAGTACAACTGAGACACTTACTTTAAGCTTTATTGCTTATTACAGTATTGAGCGCGATTACGATTTAGTTCAAGTAAAAGTAAATGGCGAGCCAATCGCGAGTAATTATACGCAAGCGCTTAATCCATACTACGGTGATATTGGTCCGTATATCTCAGGTGATTCATTTCTTAATAGTGATGCTAAGCAACCTAACGGCTATTTGACCCATAAGTTTGATTTATCAGCTTATGCTGGGCAAACAATTGATTTAAAAATTGAATACATAACAGATGCGAACACACATTATTATGGTTTTGTTGTTGATGATATGCGCATTGAGCAAAGTGATACTTTAATTTGGCAAAATAATGCACAAGATCAAGTTAACACTGAGTTTAATGGCTTTGAAAAAGTAGGTAGTTACACATATGCATCGCCATCTCATTACTATTTACAACTGCGTTCATACACAGGCGTTGACAGTAGTTTGCAAGCAGAGCAGTACTCACCGGGATTATTATTGTGGTACAGCAATGAATCTCAAGCAGATAATAATACTACCGAGCATCCAGGCAGTGGTTTTGCATTAGTGGTAGATGCCGATCAGCGATCAATAAATAAAGGTAGTACGCAAACTCCGGCAGCTTCAGCAATTCAAATACGTGATGCTGCTTTTAGCCTATATCAACAAAGGGCAGGGTTAGGTGATGATGATTTATCAGCTATCACCGGGTTTACTGATAAAACCGATTATAGCTTTGCAGCGCAAAAACCATCGGGTGTTGTGCTTCCACAGGTTGGTTTTGGGTTTAGTATTATAAGCCAGTCAGCAGACAGTGAAGATATAGAAGTAGAGCTTACTTACGATGTTAATAAGGGAATTAATTTTACTAAAAACGGTTTTACCGTTAATTTTAATGTAGAAGGCTTTGCACTTACTCCTGCGGACAAATTTACGTGGAGTTTTGACGACGGGAGCTCCAGCACAGAGTTAACGCCTACTCATGAATACCAAGACTATGGCACTTATAACGTTGAGTTTATGGCAGATAATGGCACTTCACAGCAAATCGCTGTAGCACAAGTTACATTAGTTGAACCATTAACTGTAAATGAAATAGAATATGAAATAAACCAAGGAACTTTAACAGCTGAGGCATCGCTTACAGGTGGGGTCGCACCGTATACTTATAATTGGCAGCTAGGAGATGGAAGTACTTTAGCGACTCAATCGCTTACTTATAATTATTTGTACTCTGGTGATTACCAAGTAACGCTTACAGTGACAGATAACGAAGGCACTGAACAATCAAAAGCGATTGATTTAACTGCGACTGTTCCGCTTAGCATAAACGCAAACGCTACAGTTAGTGATTTAAGCGCACAATTTAATGCCCAAGTAACCGGCGGCTTTAATAGTTACACTTATAGTTGGGATTTTGGTGATGGCAGTGCGTTATCAAATTTACAAAACCCAAGGCATACTTATCAAGCTGACGGGACTTATAACGTAACGTTGAATGTTACTGATACTCAAACCAATGATACTTTTACTCAAGAGTTATCTGCTACTGTACAAAAACAACAAAGTAGTTCGGGTTCAAGTGGCGGATCACTGGCGGGTTTATTAGGATTACTACTTTTGGGCTTAATTAGGTTTAATACTAACCTGCATAAATACATTAGGTAGTAAACGCAGTTAGCAAACACAAAAAAGCCCGCTAAATTAGCGGGCTATTTAAATTAATAACAAATATTAATTATAAACGGTCAATTACTGATTGAGTGAAATCAGTTGTACCGTGGCTGCCACCTAAATCGCGAGTTGTACGGTCACCTGATTTAATTACATCAGCAACAGCACTACGAATACGCTCTGCAGTATCGCCCATATTTAAATGCTCAAGCATTTGAATAGACGCTAAAATTACAGATGTTGGGTTAGCAAGGTTTTTGCCAGCAATATCTGGTGCACTACCGTGTACAGCTTCAAAAATTGCAGCGTCTTCACCAATGTTAGCACCAGGTGCCATACCTAAACCGCCAACTAAACCAGCACAAAGGTCAGATAAAATATCACCAAATAAGTTAGTCGTAACAATTACGTCAAACTCTTCAGGTGTCATTACCAGCTTCATACATGTTGCATCAACAATCATTTCATTTGATTCAATTTGTGGGTAACGCTCAGCTACTTCACGTGCTACTTTTAAAAACAAACCAGATGTTGATTTTAAAATGTTAGCTTTATGAACTGCAGTTACTTTTTTACGACCTTCGCGTACCGCTAGCTCGTATGCAAAAGTTACGATTTTTTCTGCGCCTTCACGCGTAATGATCGATTTTGCTTGTGCTTCATTCCCGTCTTCACTTACTACTTGGCCAGCACCTGAGTACATGCCTTGCGTGTTTTCACGAATAGTAATGATATCAATATCGTCGTAACGCGCTTTAGTACCAACAAATGATTTAACTGGACGTACGTTAGCGTATAAACCAAATTGCTTACGAAGTGTTACGTTAATAGATGTAAAACCTTCACCTACAGGCGTAGTTAATGGGCCTTTAAGAGTGATTTTATTTTTAGCAATTGTATCAACTGTTTCTTGCGGTAATAACTCACCTGTTTTTTCAAGTGCAGCTAGGCCAGCATCAACAAATTCATAATCAAAGTCGCAACCTGCGGCTTTTAATATTTCAAGTGCTGAGTCGATAATGCTCGGACCGATGCCGTCGCCTTTGATCACTGTGATGGTTTGTTTGGCCATTGACTTTTCCTTTAAAGAGTTTGATTTGCACATAAATTATTACTCTGAGAGAGTAACCGCTTGTTAGAACATTTATGTGAACGTGCTTGAAAATTTAAGGGCGCATTTATACCAATTTATCACCCATTTTGCTAGTTTATACAAAAAATACTGGGTATACACGAAAGTTATAATGGGTATAAAGACATAAAATAGCTTCTAATAAACTAAATACTATTAAACAACTCGAGAGATTCTAATTGTTGATAAAAATCAGCTTTGTTATGCCACTTGAGTATTTTTAGCTGTTCATTTAACGTTTGCTGCTGCCACGGAGTTAGCGAAAGTTCTGGTTTAAACACATTTTGAGCAACAATCTTCAGTGTAATCCAAAGTTTATGGGCCTCAGTTAAGTGCTTTTTAGGTGTTTGCTCTGCCTCTAAGAGTGCTGCAGTCCATGGGTTGTCACTCAATAAATGAGTAAGCTGTTGTGTTAGTTGTTCAGTGTTAATTGAATTTACCCCAAAAAAGGAGCAGATAGGGGCACTCAATGTTTTATTTGGTGTGTCGTCAATCAGTGTTTTACGAGAAAGTTGTGTACTGCATTGCGTTAATAAAAAATGGGCGTAAGCGTATAAAGGTAAAGTAATGTGCTCAAACTGGTCGTGATCATTTTTACTAACCAATAAAGCCATTATTTTTACTAATCCATTTAATCTGTTAGTCACGTAGGCTTGCAATGGATGTGGGGTAACATTAACTAATTGCTCAAAAACAACTCTTTGAATTATCGCAGGCGCATTATAATAACCGACCATCGATAAACTATGCTTTAAGTCTTTAGCGGGCTGATGTTCTTTATTATATGGTTTTACAGCCTCGCATAAATTAGCAATTACGAGAGGGTGAGGCGCCATCAGCAGGCTTAATCCTTTATAGCTGTATTCGTGCTGTAACTTAATATTACTTATTAGCTCAAGTAAAGATTGTGCCTTATCAACCTCAAGCTCACTTTGTGGTTTTACATGTTCACTGTTAAATACTTTAAAGCTAATGGTTTTATCAGTGCAATGCCATTGTTTTGGATTATCGTTAAGCGTTGCTTTTACTCTGTACCAAGTTAATTTATTTGGATTTGCTGTACTAATTAAAACATGCCGTTGTTGTGCATCAGTTGCTAAATAAATCATGGTTTGCTCAGCGTATAAAACGCGGCTTCCCGGTAATAATGGCCCTAAATGCGCTATTAGTGATTTAATTAATTGCAGTGCGAACAAGTTAGGTGTGCGAATGTACAAATCGGTAAGTGCTTTATATAAGCTAATATGTTTATTAGCCGTATTGCTCGTAATGTTCATGCTAATAATATTTGCTAGAGCAATCAGCGTTATGCCCCCATCATAAAGCATTATTTTAGGAGCACTTACCAATGCTTGTTTATACTTATTTAATTTAGCTAGTAACTGCGTAACAGGTTTGGCTGAATCACCACTAGCTAACATTACTTTTGCTGCTAACTGATGACGCATTTTCCAAATTTTTTTATCAGAATCTTGAAAAGGTGTTTGCTCGCAAAGCTTGTTTAATTGCGCTCCAACACATAAATGCTCAATGAGAGTAGCGGCTATGTATAGCTCACTTAAGGCACTATTATAATTTTGAGATTTACACAGGGCAGCAGTTATGACGCTCTGACTAACAACTAAATTTGTTGCATAAGAATAACTTGGGTTATAAAGCGTCAATCGGGATTGTAATGCGAATGGCTGTTTGCTGTAGAGCACTCTATATTGCTCAGCTAGCTTACTTGCCATTGGATATAGAGCTGTCCATTTTTGTTTATTGTTATAATAGCTTAAAAACAGCTGCGTATTATTAAGCAGCTGCTCTAAGGTAGTTGAAACAGCTTCATCCATTAAACCTTCACCTAATTTTGTTCTTGGTATTTATTGTATGCACTCGGGCCCCATAAAAACAGCTGCCCATTTTTAAATAATAGGCCAGTACATTCATCCATAGTGGTAATACCGTCAGATGTTTTATGTTGTGTACGATAAAAAACTATCTGAAATACTTGTTCACCATCTCGTTTGGCATAAGTAAGATCGGGGCTGCCTAAGTAATCAAGAACACTATTTAGTGTTGTTGGCTGCTCAAGTGATAGTTTTTCGATGTAACGTTTATTGAAAGCCTCTCGGTCTTGCCAAATCATAGCTTGAGGATCGTCTTTATAAAAGGTAATCACCAATGCAGCTATCAGTGCATATAGCCCTAAACCTAAAATTAAATATCGGATAAATTTTTTCAATATGGCTTACTCTGACTCCGGTAACTAATATCAGTATACGTTTTGTAATGTTTAGAGGCTATTAACTTGCGACTAATTAAGTCTTAACTGCTTTAAACTAAAACCTAAATTTATATCGGTGCGTAAACTAACCAAGTGCTTTGAAATTACGTACATATCCATATTAGCGGCTAACTTTGTTTTAATACTCGGGCTTAGAGACTCATCTTCGGCTGCTTGTTCAATTGAATTATAGTTATTAACTATTTGCTGCGCAGATTTAGTACCTATTCCTTTAACTCCCGGGATATCATTTGTTTTATCGCCCGCTAATGCCCAAAAATCAACGAGTTTATTTTGCTCAACACCAAAACGCTCTTTTATACTTGTCTCATCTAGATAGAGCTTTTTAAAGTAATCGTAAACTGTAATGTAAGGGCCAATATAAGGTAAAAAGCCTTTATCAGTAGAAACAATAGTGCTCGTTATTTGATTATTTGATGCCTTAAAGGCAAGCGTTGCAATAATATCATCAGCTTCATCGTTAATAGGCTCAAATACTACAATACCGGTTTCTTCAATTGCGGCTTTAAAATGCAATAGAGCATCTTTTAATACTTGGGGCATTGGCGCGCGTGAGTGTTTGTAGTCTTTATAAAAATGATAACGCCAGCTTTTGTCACCATCGAACACAGCAATGGCATGGGTTGCATTACTCGTATCTAAAAGCTTTTTACAGGCGTGGGCTACACGTGCACAGCACGTTTGTATCATTTGCTCGTCGCTATGATGTTTTTGATTCGCGTCAACGGCGTAAATGCGCCTAATTAAATTAAGCGCATCAATAAGAAGTAAATGGGGTTTCAAACTATAAAACTCATGCTTTTATTTTGTAACACGGAACATATTTACTACCAGGGAGCTTCATGCGACCTTGAAGAACAAATGCCTGTAATAATTTATCCATATTTGTCATAAGGGCAGGTTCGCCACTTAAAATGTATGGACCGTTTTGTTTAATGGCTCTAACGCCTTCGTCTTTTACATTACCAGCAACAATACCAGAGAAAGCTCTACGTAAATTAGCCGCGAGTAGCTGTTTAGGCTGATCAAGGTGTAAATCTAGACTTGCCATATTTTCATGTGTTGGTGCAAAGGGTTGTTGAAAGTCGTTATCTATTTTTAATGTCCAGTTAAAGTAGTAGGCATCACCTTCACTTTTACGGTAATCACGAACATTAGCCATCGATGACTTTAGTTTTTGACCGACTAATTCAGGATTATCAATAATTACTTCAAACTTATCCAACGCTTCCTTACCAAGTGTCATTTCAACGAACTCGCATAGCTCTTTAAAGTACGCCTCGCTTTGTTTGGGGCCAGTTAAAATAACAGGTAAACATTGCTTAGTATTATCTGGGTGCAACAATATGCCTAATAAATATAACAACTCTTCAGCAGTACCTGCGCCACCAGGAAAAATGATAATTGCGTGAGCTGTTCTAATAAAAGCTTCAAGGCGTTTTTCAATATCAGGTAAAATAACGAGTTCGTTTACAATAGGATTTGGTGGCTCGGCAGCAATAATGCTTGGCTCTGTTAAACCTAAGTAGCGATTATCGGTGTTACGTTGCTTTGCGTGGCCAATAGTTGCGCCTTTCATTGGGCCTTTCATGGCACCAGGACCACAACCGGTACAAATATTTAATCCACGTAAACCAAGTTCGTAACCTACTTGTTTTGTGTACTTATATTCAACCTCGTTTATTGAATGTCCGCCCCAGCAAACAATCATGTTAGGCTCGCTTTTAACACGCAGCGCACCTGCATTTCTGAGCATATCGAACACCATATGGGTTATGGCTTTTTGCTCTTTTAAATCTTTTTCGTATTTTTGACAAATAAACAAAATATCACGAATAACAGAAAATATATGTTCGTGAATACCGGTAATTATTTCGCCATCAACAAATGCGGTTTCGGGTGGGTTTTCAAGCTCAATTTTAATACCTCGTTCGCGGCTTACTAAACGAATATCAAAATCTTTGTATTTGTCGTATATATCGTTACTGTCGTCGGTATGGCTACCTACATTGAGGACTGCAAGTACGCAGTTTCTAAATAATTTATAACGCTCACTAGCAGACGATTGCTCTAATAAATCAACTTCTAATTGCGACAGTAAATCTAAAACCCCAGTTGGGTTTAACTGTATTAACATAGACGTGCTCCTACTACTAAATCGTAAAACTACTTGTCATAAAAGTTATAATAGCTATGACATTATTTACTGGTACAAAGTCTATCTCGCCCTGAATTTTTGGCTTCGTAAAGTGCATCATCAGCTCTATCAAATGCCTTTAATAGGGTATCGCCTTTTTTAAATTGAGTTGCACCTACCGAAATAGTGATCTCAATTTGTTTTTCTCTAAATTTAAAAGGTATATTTTTAATTACCTTTCTTACTTTATCCAGGGGTAATGTTGCGTTTTCTAGCGACACACCTGGCATTAATAGTACAAATTCTTCACCGCCATAACGCGCTATAAAATCAGACTTTCTTACCGATTTTTGCAACGCTTTTGATATAACTTGTAAGGTAATATCACCTGCGGTGTGGCCAAATCTATCATTGATAGATTTAAAGTGGTCAACATCAATAACTGCAAGCGTAACATCTGATGGCTGCACATTAAACAAATGCATTTCGTGATTGTAACGTTCGTCAAATGCAGCCCGGTTAGGCAGTTTTGTAAGTCCATCGAGTAAGCTTTTAAAGCGCTGTTCATTTAAGCGTTTTTTATACGTTGTTAACTTATCTTCTAAAGTAACAATTCGAGTATTTATTTCATTAAAGCTAGCGCTAAGCATTTCTCTGTCTTTTCGCTCTAACTTCTCTTTTGCTATAAAATCTTCGCTTATTGATTTTAATTCGTTATCTACGAGTTCTTTTAAAGATGAGATTGATGTAGCTTTTTGCGTTTGCTCATTAAGATTTTTTATTTTTAGTTCAATGCTTTTATTAAGTGAGTCAAACTCAACTTCCATAGACTCAGAGTGCTTGCTAGTTGAGACGATAGAGTTATGAAGATCTTCGAGGGTTTGGTTTAATGAAACTAAAAAGCTTTGCGCGGATTTACGCTCTTTACTTATATTTTTTACGACTACATCAATAATACTAATTGCAACATCGAGTAATGAGTCGATTGAGTCACTTTCTGTAATATTATTTTTTATATTATTAATTTGTAGCGTAGCTTCTTCTTCAAGTATAAGTTCATTTGCGAGCTCAAGCAGTTTTTTTGCACGCGCCTGTTTTACAGGGCGCTGCTGATCAACTTGAGGGTCTTGCTTGGTAAGCAACGCTTCATGATAAAAGCTAATAAGTTGATCAAGTAGCGGAATGTAACCATGAGTTGAATGAACGTTATTAATCTCGTGATCGAGTAAATTTCTTAGAGTCCTACGAGTATCGTCAGGTAAACCTTTGGTTTTTTGTAATTGTTTACCGGCACTTTGCACACTGTTGTATAAATTACGTTGCTGAGCTTGTTGAATCGATTCTTGGTTTTTAAGTAGGATTAAAGTTTCACTAATAAGGGGAGTAAGGTTTTCAAAACTCATGCCTTTATTAAGCGCACTTCTAAATTTGGCGAGGCGATTATCTAACTCGATATCTAGTCCTTTACAGCTCAACGATAGTTTAGCTGTAAAGTCACATAGAACATCTACTTGATGTTTACGAGCACTCTCAACAGCCATACGCGCATCAATTGCTTGTTTTAGCTTTTTATCTGTTGCGTTAGATCTTTGTGACACCTAAGCATACCGCCATCAAATTAATTTCATTATCTTCAGTTTACAACAAATTTTTATTATGTGTAGTTATCTAGTAAAAAACTTAGAAATTTTAATAAGCTACTACTTATAAACTCGTATATAGGGTCATTTATCGTATTTAATTCACTTTTAAATAGGGGCTTGTTAGTCTTGTAAGCAATTAAGTTTCCACTAAGAGTCTCTATGAAAAAGTTATTAGCCCTTTCAATTTTAGCTGCATGTTCTGCACCTGTATTTGCCGATGTAAATTATTCTTTAGAAATCTCGCAACCACAGCATCATTTAGGTGATGTAAGTGTTGAGTTTCCAAAAACAGCGCAAGCACACCTTGATATAAAACTTCCTGCGTGGCGCACGGGTCGCTACGAAATGTTAAACCTTGCAAATGGCATTCGCTACTTCAAAGCCAAAGATGAAGATGGCAAAGAACTAAAATGGGAAAAAATAGATCACAGTACATGGCGTGTACATCTTAATGAACCTACAGAAGTTAATGTTGACTACCAAGTGTATGCAAATGAGCTTGGTAAACGTGCTCGCCACATTGACGACAGCCATGCATTTATAGATGCGTCAGGCTTTTTTATGTTTAGTGACTCGTTTCGCCAAGAACCTGTAACCGTTAATTTAGACGTGCCTAAAAAGTGGCGTTCTGTATCGGGTATGAATAATTTAAAAGGCAAAAATTCATTTAAAGCAGCCGATTACGACGTACTTGTTGATTCACCAATCGAAACGGGTATTAACCAACTACACACATTTGAAGTAGAAGGGCGTGAATACGAGTTAGTTATATGGGGCGACGGTAACTACGATGTAGAGCAAATGCTTACCGATCTTAAAAAATTAGTTGCCACGGGTAATGTAATTTGGGATGGCTATCCGTATGAGCGTTATGTATTTATGGTGCATGCAACATCAGGTGCGGGTGGTGCAACAGAGCATTTAAACTCAACAATTATTCAACGACCACGTGACCGATTTGGTAGCCGCGAAGATTACCTAGGTTTTATTAGCACCGCTGCGCATGAGTTTGTTCATACGTGGAATGTAAAAGCATACCGCCCTCAAGGTTTAGTGCCATACGATTACACTAATATGAATTACTCTAAACTGCTGTGGATTGCAGAGGGTTCAACAAGTTACTTTGAAGATCATTTATTAGTGCGCTCAGGCATTCAAACAACGGATGAATTTTTTAAAGTGATGAGTAAAACAATTAATCGTCATTTGCAAACACCGGGCCGTGAAGTGCAAAGCGCAAGCGAAACAAGCTTTGATAAATGGATTAATCAAGGTGGCGATCATGCACGTAACTACAGCACCAATATTTATTCTGAGGGCTCGTTACTCTCTTTAGCTTTAGATATCGACCTACTTGAAAAAAGCCAAGGTAAAATAAGCTACCGAGACGTACACAAAGCACTTTATAACAATCATAAAATGCCCGCTGGATTTACAGATACAGATGTACTTAATATCTTAAAAGATTTAACAGGACGTGATTATTCAAGCTGGTGGCAAGAAAATGTAGAGTCGCCTGCAAGTATTAACTTTGACGATTTACTTACTAAAGTAGGTTTAAAGTTTGAGCGTCCTGAAAAAGCAAAAGCACTTGCAAGTATTGATGCTACCGCTAAAAATACGGGTGAATTACTGACGTTAAATTATGTACGCCGTGGTGGCAGTGCGTGGAAAGCGGGTTTAACTACCGATGATAAAATTGTCGCTATAAACAAACATCACGTAGGTAAAGATTTAAAAACCAGCTTAGAAACGTTTAAGGCAGGCGACAAAGTAACTGTTGACTATCTTCGTCGCGATGCTCTTGAAAGCTTAACATTAGTATTATCAGAAGATTTTGATAAGCCTAAAAAAGTAGTTGCTGATAAAGAGGCAACGCCACAGCAAAAAGCGCTTTTCAAAGCATGGATTGGCGTGGAACATCCAAATGATGTGACAAAAAAATAAATTCAGTTTTTATAGCGTTTAAATACAGTTAACAAGTATTAAAAAAGAGCTTCGGCTCTTTTTTTGTTTTGTATAATGGCGTATATAATGTACATGGAAATTTAATATTAAAATTAAATTTAATTATTATTTGGTATTTTTTATTACTGAATAAAATTACTTATGGATATAGCCTCAAAATGAAATTAGACGACGTTGCTTCAGACTTAACCAACCAATTTGTAATTAACGACTATTTGCATCAGTTATTTGATGCGGTAAATGTAATTTCTGTTCAAGGTTATGACAATGAACGTCGTGTTATTTATTGGAATGAAGGCAGTGAGCGACTTTACGGATACACAAAAGAAGAAGCCATAGGGCAAAAAATAGAAGACCTTATAATTCCAGAGCCGATGTGTGAATTTGTAATTGACGCACACAGTGATTGGGTAGAAAAAGACATAGAAATTCCAGCATCCGAAATTACCCTAAAAGGTAAAGATGGCGAAAGTGTATCTGTTTTTTCAAGCCATGTTATGTTTACAAATCAATATAATATAAAACAAATGTATTGCATTGATATTGACTTATCTGAGGTAAAAAAGGCACAAGCAGATGCATCATTTAATGAGGATATGCTAAAAACTATTTTTGAGGCAATTCCTGACTTATTTTTCTTGATGGAAAATGATGGAACTATTATTGAGTATCATGCCAGTAATGAAACAGATCTCTATACCAAGCCCAAGCAATTTATTGGTAAAAAAATGGGAGATGTACTCCCGCGCGATGTAGCCGAAAAATTTGAAAGCTATATCAGCCTTGTATTAGAAAAAGAGCAGATGATGAGCTTTAAATACGAGCTAGCTTTGCCCCATGGGCTCGTTTTTTTTGAAGCAAGAATAAATAAAATAACAGAACATAACCAGTTAATGGTTATTATTCGAGATATTACAGAACAGCATAAATCAGATGAACTAATTAGACATCAAGCGTATTACGATAGTCTAACTTTACTTCCAAATCGTTTTTTAGCACTTGATCGTTTGTCGCAATTACTTATTGAAGCACAAAGAAATAACGAAAAAGCAGCGGTACTGTTTTTGGATTTAGATGATTTTAAAAAAATAAATGATTCGTTAGGCCATGAAACAGGAGACAAACTTTTAATTGAATCAGCGCAAAGGCTGCAAGAGGCATTGCGAAAAGACGACACGGTAGGGCGCCTAGGTGGAGATGAGTTTATCGTATTACTGCGAGGTATAACTGATCACCATGCAGCGCTAAAAATTACTGAAAAACTGGTCAATAACTTTAGAGCCCCTTTTAAAATTGAGGGCCGAGAACACATACTTACAGCGAGTATTGGTGTAGCCATATACCCAGAAAATGGTACAACTGTTGCTGATTTATTACGAAATGCTGACACCGCAATGTATCAAGCAAAATCATATGGTCGTAATACTTATTCATTTTTTACTAAAAAAATGAATGTAATTATTCAGCGCCGACTAGTAATAGAAGAGCAGATGCGTGGCGCCCTTGAACGTAATGAATTCGAGTTATTCTACCAGCCCCAATTTGACGCCAAAAATAAACACATCATTGGTGCAGAAGCGTTATTACGCTGGCATAACCCTGTGCTAGGTAATGTAACACCCGATGAGTTTATACCTATTGCCGAAAATACAGGATTAATTGTACCCATTGGCAAGTTTGTAATTAGCCAAGCATTAGATTTTTTAAACACATGGCAAAGTACCTGCAAACGCCAACAAAAATACACCATGGCTGTTAACTTATCGCCTCGTCAATTTAGAGACGTAGGGTTGCTCAGTTTTATTCAAAACTCATTAAGTGAAGCAAACGTAAATCCCGAAAATTTAGAGCTTGAAATAACTGAGGGAGTGCTGATGAGTTGCCACACTAATGTTGTTGATATACTGACTGAAATAACAGCATTAGGCATTAACTTATCAATGGATGACTTTGGTACAGGTTATTCATCGTTAAGTTATTTGAGAGAATACCCTTTTAATGTACTCAAAATAGATAGAAGTTTTATTGACGGTATTGTACTAAATAATGAAGATTGTAATCTCGTAAAGGCAATTATTGCCATGTCGCACAGTTTAGGGCTGACAGTGGTAGCCGAAGGCGTAGAAACAAAAGAGCAGCTTACTTTATTGAACGAATTAGGCTGTGATTTTATGCAAGGCTTCTATTTTAGTAAACCAATACCAGCAAAACAGTTTCTTGATTTTTCGATGAATTTTGATAAAAAGTAAGATTTAACACTCGATTGTAACAATTCATTGCACGGCTATTGACCTCATTAGCTACTGACGAGTAACCTGTTATAGAAACAAATAAAAAGGATTCTATAATGCGTTTAAAACCTCTTGTAGCTACATTAGTAGCCACATTTTCTTTATCACTTGCAAGTAGTGCCATAGCCGACGAAGGCATGTGGCAACCACACCAACTTCCAGAGTTAGAATCAATTTTAAAAGCCAAAGGGCTTGAAATTGATGTTGAATCTATTTCTAAATTAACCGAATTCCCAATGAATGCGGTAATTAGCCTAGGTGGCTGTACAGCATCGTTTGTATCGCCTAAGGGTTTAGTTGTGTCAAACCATCACTGTGTTTATGGCTCGGTGCAATACAATTCAACACCTGAAAACAACATTTTAGAAAATGGCTTTTTAGCTAAAAGCCCTGCTGAGGACTTACCAGCAGCGCCGGGTTCACGCGTATACGTCACAGAAACAGTTACTAATGTGACTGACAAAGTTAGTAAAGGTATTGAAGAACTAAGCGGTAAAGCACGCTACGACGCAATAGTAAAAAACGAAAAAGCGCTAGTAGCCCAGTGTGAAGCCGACGAAAGCTACCGTTGTAACGTGTATTCGTTTCATGGTGGTTTAGAGTTTTACCTAATTAAGTCACTTGAAATTAAAGACGTACGTTTATCTTACGCACCAGCTATGGGCGTAGGTAAATACGGTGGCGATATAGATAACTGGATGTGGCCGCGCCACACAGGCGACTTTGGTTTTTACCGTGCTTATGTAGGCAAAGATGGTAAACCAGCAGAATACAGCGAAGACAACGTACCTTACGTACCTGACTCTTACCTAAAAGTAAGTGCCAAAGGCGTGCAAGAAGGCGACTTTGTAATGGTTACAGGCTACCCAGGGCGTACTAACCGATACCGCATTGCAACAGAGGTAGATAACGTATTTAACGACAGCTACCCTAAAGCACGTGTTCATAACTCAAAATACGTGTCGCTTATTGAAGAAAACTCAGAAGACGGCAGTAAAGCGCGTATTGCTTACGAAAGCACCATTGCAGGTTATAACAACTATATTAAAAACTATGGTTCGATGATCGAAAGCTTCAAAAAAGGCACTATGCTTGAGCGCAAAAAACAGTTTGAGCAAGAGTTAACACAATGGATCAATAGCGATAGTGAGCGTAAAGAGCAATACGGAAGCGTATTAGGTGAGCTATCTGAGCTAATTGCACAATCACAAGAGCACAGTGAACGCGACCGAATGTTAGGTTATGTACATCGCTCACAGATGATCAGTACAGCACGACGTTTATACCGCCTAGCTTACGAAAAGCAAAAGCCAAATAGCGAACGTGAATCTGGTTATCAAGAACGTGACTTACCTCGCATTAAAGCAGGGCTTGAGCGCATGACGCGCCGTTATGATAGCAAAGTAGACAAAGCTATTTTACTGCACTTTTTAGAACTGTATGCAGCACTTCCAAAAGAAGAGCGTTTTAGCGAGGTTGATAACGTATTTAAAGTACAAAATGGGTTTGATAAAGCAACCCAAAGCGCGTTACTTGATAGCATGTATGAGCAGTCAAGACTCGATAATGCCACTGTTCGCAATTCATTATTTGAACAATCGTTTAGCCAGCTAAATCAAAGCCAAGACCCATTTGTGCAGTACGCTAAAGCAATATTTAAAGTAATGAAAGCAGAGGAAGATAAATCAAAAGCACTTGCAGGTAAATTACAAGCAGCTCGCCCTGAGCTAATGAGCGCAATCATTGCGTTTAACAAAGCTAAAAACAAACCTGTATACGCCGATGCCAACAGCACATTACGAGTAACCTATGGCACCGTAGGTGGCTACTCACCTCAAGATGGCTTGGTAGCAACACCTTTTACCTCGCTTGAAGGGTTACTCGCTAAAAACACCGATGTTGAACCATTTAATGCACCTAAAAAGTTACAAGAGCAAATTAAAGCCAAGCTTTACGGTGATTACACGGGTGGCATGAATACAGTACCCGTTAACTTTTTATCAAATGTAGACACTACCGGTGGTAATTCAGGTTCGCCAACACTTAACGGTAAAGCAGAGCTAGTAGGCTTACTGTTCGACGGTGTTTACGAAAGTATCATTGGTGACTGGGATTACAACCCTGAGCTTAATCGCTCAATCCACGTTGATTCACGCTACATGCTGTGGGTAATGGATAAAGTAGATAATGCACAAAACTTATTAGACGAAATGACAATCGTAAAATAAGTAATTAGTGAGATAACAGAAGGGCGCTTACCGTAAAGGAAGCGCCCTTTTTGTTGGTGTTTGATTCGCTTATTTATGACTGCTAAGTGCCATTTCCGGACGTTCGTAACGCCCGGTTATGAGGCGAGTTTAGGCTTCCTAAAATCGGTGAGGAACGAACCCGAACAAGCCGTGACGAGTCCTTTCATAAACCGTTTGTTAGGTTAATTACATGCACTCACTCGCAGATATTATTGAATTAACAAAGCGTTCATCATCCCAATATGCACTATTTGAAACAGCGCTTTCATATATTGATTTTATAACACCTAACTCAACTCTAATTCCATAAGGCTGCCTCATAAGAGTTTTGGTAAATACTTGGGGGAAAGTATAATCAAATTCTTCGGTGTCTATTGGTAATTTTGAAATAGCATCTGCATATGAATTAAAACCCAAACAACGTGATAGGGTTTCTTTTAGCTTCGCAGATTTTGGCGAAAATTTATAGGTTTCTATGAGTTGTTCACGAATGGAATTAACAAAAGAATTGAGCTGGTGCTTGTTTTGTAAAGTATACATATGTTTCTCCTTGCCCGTGAATCCTTTTATAACAGACAAAACAAATGTATTGAACTTGAATTAGTTATTAGCACTTTGAGTTGGATTCTACTCCAGCTGTGGAAAGCTGCACCACCGCTCCGCAATGATGTATATAAGATACCAAAGCTCACCGAACGAGTCAATTAACCTAACATTTTTAATCGTGCGCTCGTCGCGGATATTTCTACCGACTCCACGCTCATTTATCTACTCTTAACAAATTACCTAAGGCATTACTATCAATAAGTTTTCTAAATTTTTTAGGTAAAGTTAAACGAATCAATATGCGCGCAGCGCTCATTTTCATGAATATATGCGCAAAGAGCAGTTTAACCAATCAATTAACGACGATATTAAGCAAATCTCAATGTCCGGTTATCGCTCTTATCCGCCTTTAACTTAAATCAAACCTCCTCAACACCCTTTAATATATTTCATGTGCATTTTATAACCAAGAAGTGCTAGCTTAGTGGTAAATTAATTGAAGGAAATAATTATGAAATTAGAGTCATTAGCACTGCACCACGGTTATGAATCTGAGGCTACGACCAAATCGGCAGCCGTGCCTATTTATCACACTTCTTCTTATACATTTGACAATACGCAGCATGGCGCTGATTTATTCGATTTAAAAGTACCTGGAAATATTTACACCCGCATAATGAACCCAACCAATGCCGTACTTGAACAACGTATTGCCGCGATGGAAGGGGGCATTGGTGGGCTAGCTGTTGCCTCTGGGATGGCTGCTATTACGTATGCTATTCAATGTTTGTGTGAAGTCGGTACTAATATTGTAAGCACCAGCCAAGTATACGGTGGCACGTATAACTTATTTGCACATACCTTACCTAGGCAAGGTATTGAAGCACGCATGATTAAAGCCGATGACTTTACCGCGTTCGAGAATGCAATTGACGACAACACTCGCGCTGTTTTTTGTGAATCTATTGGTAATCCGGCAGGTAATATTGTTGATATTGAACGTTTAGCACGTATTGCACACAGCAAAGGTGTGCCGCTTATTGTTGATAATACCGTGGCTACGCCGTATTTATGCCGCCCATTTGAGCTGGGCGCCGATATAGTGGTTCACTCACTTACAAAGTATATAAACGGGCACGGTACTGCTATTGGCGGCATGATTGTCGACTCAGGAAAATTTGATTGGAAAGCGAATGCCACGCGTTTTGCAATGATGAACGAGCCCGATCCGTCGTATCACAATGTGGTTTATACCGAAGCTTTTGCTGAAGCTGCATTTATTGGTCGCTGCAGAGTAGTGCCACTTAGAAATACCGGCGCAGCGCTTGCCCCTAAAAACGCATCTGACATTTTAATCGGCCTTGAAACCTTAGGCTTAAGAATGGATCGCCACTGCGAAAATGCACAGCAGTTAGCTGAATATTTAGAAAATCATCCAAAAGTACTTTGGGTTAATTACGCAGGGCTTAAATCAAGCCCGTATAACGAAATGAGTCAAAAAATCACCAGTGGTAAAGCATCGGGTATTTTAAGTTTTGGTATTGAAGGTGGTCTAGAAGCAGGTACTCGTTTTATTGATGCGCTAAACATGATTTTACGCTTAGTTAATATTGGCGATGCCAAGTCGCTTGCGTGTCATCCTGCGTCAACCACACACCGCCAATTAAATGATAAAGAACTCGCTAATGCGGGCGTAAGCCGCGATTTAATTCGTTTGTCGGTTGGTATTGAAAACATTGCAGACATAATTGCCGATGTAAGCCAAGCGCTCGATAAAGCATAGTTACCTCACTACCTTTCATAAAAAACTTTAAAGCATAAAAAGCGTTAGTTGAAAATAAACTATCGTTTTTTATGTTTTTCTAAAATCTATTAATAAGTATACCTCTTTATTTTATCTACCTTTTTTATAAAACCTTCCTAAGACTTTTATATTTCTACCGTTTGTTTTTTATTCACATGTCAATTTTGTATTGACACTAAGATTACTTACTACTACATTTGTAACAGTGCCACTACAAGTGTAGTAATAGGAGCGACAATGAAACTTAGTGATTTTGAAATGGATATTATGCAGCTGCTCTGGCAGGAAGAACCCTGTACCGCGAGTCAACTACATAAGGTGCTTTTAGCTGATAAGCAAAAAGATAAAAAAGTAGCCTATACAACAGTTAAAACTATTGTAGATAGGTTAGAACATAAAGGAGCGATTGAGCGTTGTGGACATGAAGGGCGAGCTATTGTTTTTAGAACAATAGTTACTCAAGACACATTATCGGAGCAAGCTATGCCTAGTTTTATGCAACGATTTTTTAAAGGTAATTCTCGTAGTTTAATTGCCCACTTTATCAAAGAAGAAAAGCTAAATGATGAAGATATAGAATATTTACAAACGCTTTTAAAAAATAAGAAGTTAGATTAAAGGAGAGGGTAATGACGGATTATTTACTAACTTGCACACTTATTAGCTTATGTATTTTGCTTACAGTAAAAGGGCTTAAAAATGCCCCAGCACGATTAAACTTTTACATTTTAATGATTGCCTTGGCATGTTGGTTTGTCCCTTGGCAATATTTTTCCCAGTTATCCTTATTTGAAGGGGCAAATCGTTACACATTCAACGTGGCGCAATTGATTCCCGATGTTAAAGCATTAATACCAAATGCTGAACAAGTAGCAACTAAGGACGAATTACAAAGCGATATTGGTATATGGGACTTATTGCCATCACTTAGTACTGTTTTTATGGTTTTAGTTTTAGCTGGTTTTGGATTGTTTTTATTACGCATGGGCTTATATGTAAAGCTTATAAAAAATTTATACATTAACTCAAAGCCAAGTCCTGAACTTAAACACATTAACAATCAGTATCCAATTAGACTAACAACCCATACAGAACCTGCTTTTGCTACCGGGTTAATAAAGCCTGTTATTTGGCTAGAGTCGACGATGGTAAATCGTGAAGAATTAGATTCAGTCATTCAACACGAAGTAACTCATTTACAACAAGGCGATATTTATTGGACGTGGCTTATTTGTTTTATAGAAAGCGTTTTTTGGTGGAATCCTATTTGCCTAAAGTTAACTGGTTTAGCAAAAGAGCAACTCGAACTTAGCTGTGATGAGTTGTGTATGCAAAAGCTAAAAGGTAAATACCAATTGGATTTAGCCAGTTTATTGCTACAAGAGCAAAATGCTAAAAGCTCGCCTAACTTTTTTACCCCCCCACTTTTGAATATTGCTCATTCAAAGAGCTTTAATATTCAGAGGATCAAAATGTTAAACAAGGAAAAAACAATGAAAAGTAAATATTTGGTTATGGTTGCGGCGGCAATGTCTTTTAGTGCTTTAGCTGCAGCGCAAATTGTAGATGGTAGTTCAGATAACAAGCAGCCAAGTAATAATACGTCTCAGGCTCCTGTTAAAAGTGAAGAATATAAACAACAACTTGCACAGCTTCTAAAAAGTGCTGCTGGGGCAAAAAGTGATACCCCTGAACTGTTAAACCAAGCTGCGCAAGGCATTCAAGATTGGCACTTGAATAGAGACAAACTTACGGGGTTTGAAGAAGCTGAAATCAAACTACAAAGCTTTAGGCTGCTAAATCACGTTTACTCTAAACTTGAGCAATATGAAGACATATTGAGTGCTTACGAAAAATGGTACGAGCCGGGCAGTAACCCACCTTACTTCTTAAAAAATTCACTAGCAACGGCCTATATACAGCTAGGGCGTTATGAGCTTGCTGTTGCAGAGCTTGAAGATTTATCAAAACAGCTTGAAGGTAAGCTACATGTTGGCTCTGCTGATAATTTAGCACTGGCATACATTTACCTTGATGATTACGATAAAGCATTAAAAACCTTAGAGCAGGTTGATGCAAAAGACGATGTATACGGCAATATCCTTAAATATTATGTCTATGATAAACAAAATAACCGTAAAAAGATGGATGAAATCAAAAGTAAAATCCCAGAAGCATTTGCAGTTACCCCCGCGTTATTACCACAAAGCGGCCTACCTGGTTCGCAATTGTTGAGATTGCTATAAGTTTTTAATTACGATGAGGCTCGGAGTATCTGAGCCTCTGTTTAACAATTAGTTACTACTTTAAATCTGCTCGTGGTGTTTCTAAAATCGCTTTTTTTTCATCTTCAGATAATATTATCCAATCAAAAATTTCTTCGTTGGTACGCCCACACCCGGTGCAGTAACCGCTGCGCCTTTCGCATATTCCTAGGCAATCAGTTTTAAATTTAGATTGTTTTTTGTTTTGATTTAATTGGCGCATATTAAAGTCCTAACGGTGGTGCAATTTCAAAGCGAGTAGAAAACCCAATACCTTCTTGATTGGTAGCAAGTGTAATGACTGGGGTTTTAGTATCAAGTACAAAGGTGCTGTAAATTGAACTTGCTGTTTCTTTTTGGCTTTCCAACCAACCTGTTTTGCTTAAGCATTGGCGTAATTGCTTAGCCAGTTTTTGATGAGACTTTATTGTTTGCGTTTGTGTTTTAACAGGTGTTTGGCATTGGTAGCTTGCTTGCTCTGACTTATTTAAAGTAACCGTACAGGTTGCTCCAATCATATGAGTATTCGTACGCCATTGATTAGTAAACTGGTTATTTATTTTATCTGTTTTAATTGAATTAAAACCAGACTCGTAACTGCTTATAAGGTTATTTATGGTGCTGCATTCATTGGGTGTTACTGTGGTTTTTACAGACTGATTCGTTGTAGTAGTAGTGGTTGTTGTAGTTGTAGTCTGATTAGTTTTGCTGGTACAGCCCGCTAAAATAAACGCGACAATAGAAGGAATAATATAGTTTTTCATGTTTCACAGTAACCGATTAATTTAGCCACGCACTATATCACACGTGATTTACTGTAAAAATAAAAAGGCCCATATAAATATGAGCCTCTTTGTTAGTCACAACTAATGCTATTTATGGCGACCTTGCAAGCATTTAACTACATCTTCAAGGGCTAAGCCTTGGCGTTGTAGTAATACAGTCAGGTGATAAATTAAATCAGCAGATTCGTTTGTTAGCTCATCGTTATCGTGTTTCATAGCGGCAAGGGCAACTTCAACGCCTTCTTCACCTACTTTTTGACAGCTACGGCTTAAGTCTTTTGCAAATAATGACGCTGTGTAGCTTTTTTCAGGGTCGTCGTTTTTACGCGCAACAATCACATCTTCTAACTGTGCTAAAAAGCTTAAACTTGGTTTTGCTTCATCACCAAAACAGCTTTGTGTGCCTAAGTGGCACGTTGGGCCTTCTGGGTTGGCAAGTACTAAAATTGAATCGTAGTCACAATCGGTATGTACAGATACTACGTTTAAGTAGTTCTCTGATGACTCGCCTTTAGTCCATAAACGCGATTTTGAACGTGAGTAAAACGTTACCCTATTGGTATCAAGCGTGACAGCGAGTGCTTCGCTGTTCATAAAGCCTTGCATTAAAATAACACCAGAGCGGGCATCTTGAATAATAGCAGGGATCATGTCACTTTTAGCGAAATCGACCTGAGCTTGGTTTTGTTGTGTTACTTGCATAATCTTGCTGCCACTTGGTTATCTGTTAAAAATTGTTTTAGTTCGCCAATGTTAATCACATTTTTATGAAAAACGCTGGCGGCTAATGCACCATCTACTTTGCTTTGTTTAAATACATCAACAAAATCTTGCATACTACCCGCACCGCCAGAGGCGATTAAAGGAATGTCACACAGCTCGCGAATTTTACTTAGTTGCTCGTTGTCGTAACCGTTACGAACGCCATCTTGGTTCATACAGTTTAATACAATTTCGCCTGCGCCTAGGTCTTGTACGCGTTTAACCCATTCTTGTGTTTTATAGCGTGTACGGCTTGATGCATTAGGATCGCCGGTCAATTGATACACTAAATACTCGCCGGTAATTTCATCAAAAAAGCTGTCAATGCCGACTACAACACATTGCTTACCAAACTCATCGTGTAATTCTTTAATAAGTTCAGGACGCGCAATAGCAGGGCTGTTAATACTTATTTTATCAGCACCGCGCTCAAGTACACGCGCTGCATCAGCCACTGATTTAATACCGCCCGCTACACAAAATGGAATATCGATATTACGTGCAATGCTCTCTACCCAATTCACGTCGAGTAGGCGTTTTTCAACGCTTGCACTGATTTCGTAAAAAACTAGTTCATCGGCGCCAGCTTCGCTGTAGGCTTTAGCCATTGTTAAAATATCGCCAACTATTTCATGGCCTTTAAACTTAACGCCTTTAACTACTTGGCCGTCTTTAACGTCTAAACACGGGATTATGCGTTTTGATAACATGCCAGTGCCTCCTCAACGCTAAATGCGCCATCAAGCAATGATTTACCTAAAATAACGCCGCCCACACCAAGCTCTTTAAGCTTTTTAATGTCATCTAGTGAGCTTACGCCACCTGAGGCTTGCACTTTAATTGTGCTGTTGTGGCGAGTTAGGTCTTCGTAAAGCTCAAATGATGGGCCCGTCATGGTGCCATCTTTACTGATGTCCGTGCATAAAAAATCAATAACACCTAAGCTCACATAAAAATCTACCAGCTCAAGTAAACCAAATTCAGATTCACTTAACCAACCGTGCGTTGCTGGTGCCCAGCCCGTGGCTGTTTTATTTACATCAAGGGCAATTACAAAGTGCTCTGCGCCAAATTGCTCAATCCAGGCTTTTACTTGTTCGCGTTTTTCTACTGCCATTGAACCAATAACAACTTGGTTTGCACCGGCTTTAAGCCAATCACTTACATCTTGCTCTGAGCGAATACCGCCGCCCACTTGATACGGTACGTTAAGTGCTTTGGTCGCAGCTTGAATATGTTTCCACTGTTTTTTACTTGGATCGCGTGCACCTTCTAAATCTACAAGGTGCAGTTTACCTGCGCCACTGTCGGCGTATTCTTTTAAACGCGCACCAAGTTCGAAAGGGTAAAACTGTGCTGTGTCGTATTTACCTTGGTACAAGCGCACAATTTGATTTTGTAATACGTCTAATGCTGGAATAATCACAAATAATCTCTTTTTTGTTAGTTAATGGGCAGCTTATAACTGCCAATCAACAAAATTTTGTAATAAACGTGCGCCAACTTTTGCGCTGCGCTCTGGGTGAAATTGCATGCCTGCGTAATTGTCTTTAGCAACAATGGCTGAAAAGGTTTGACCGTATTCGCCGCTCACTAGTGTGGCGTCGTTTACGGTGTGCGCAAAACTATGAACAAAATACACTTGCTCATCAAGCGTTAGCCCTTTAGTTAATGCATGCTCTTTGTTAACGCTTAAGTTATTCCAACCCATATGCGGCGACGTTAAATTGCCTACATCAAGCGCTTTTACTTGCCCTGGTATTTTACCTAGGCACTGTACGTTACCTTCTTCGGTGCTTTCGCACAGTAACTGCATACCTAAACAAATACCCATAAGCGGGCGCTGGTATTCATTTATAGCTTGTTGCCAGCCGTTATCTACTAGGCGTTTCATAGCAACCGACGCGTGACCTACACCTGGCAATATAGCGCGCTCAAAACCCGCTAATTGCTCTGGTGAAGTAATTACTGTTGGCGTTTGGCCTAAGCGTTCAAACGCAAAGCGTACTGAATTTATATTGGCACAACCGGTATTAATTATGGCAATCATAAACATCCCTTAGAGCTGGCTGTTTGTTGGGTCGTGTCTTGTGCTACTGCCATGCGAAGTGCACGTGAAAACGCTTTAAATAAGCCTTCTACTTGGTGATGGCAGTTCCCGTCGCTTACCGATAAAATAAGGCTAATGGCGGCGTTATCACTTAAGCTTTTGAAAAAGTGCTCAACCATTTGTACGTCTAAGTCGCCTGCTTTTTCGCGGCTAAAGTTAGCGTTTAATACAAATGATGCACGACCCGATAAATCAATTTGTGCTTCAGCTTTACACTCGTCCATAGGAAGCGCAAAGCCATAGCGTGCAATTTGCGATTTAGTGCCAAGCGCTTGTTTAAGTGCAACACCAAGAGCAATACCAATGTCTTCAACAAGGTGGTGCTCGTCTATGTGTAAATCGCCTTTGGCTTTAATGTTTAAACCAATGTTTGCGTGGGTGCGAATTTGATCAAGCATGTGATCAAAAAAGCCAAGTCCGGTGTCTATGCTGCCATTTTTAGTTTGATCTAAGTTTATGGCTACATCAATTTGGGTTTCTTTAGTGTTGCGTGTAACACGACCTTCGCGGTTTGCGGTAGTCAATTTTGTCACTATCGCACTCCAATCGCCGTCGTATAAAATACCTTCACAACATAAGTTTTGAGCAAGGCCAATATCGGTCTGGCGATCGCCAATAACAAAAGAGCGCGCTAAGTCTACTTTGCCAGAGCGCATAAGCTCGGTAAGTAAGCCCGTTTTAGGTTTACGGCAATCACAGTTTTGCTCATCAAAGTGTGGGCAAATTAATACTTCGTCAAAGCTAATGCCTTGGCTTTGCATTATGTCCATCATTTTGTCTTGTGCTATGTCAAAATCAGCAGTAGGAAAACTATCTGTGCCTAAACCATCTTGGTTAGACACCATTACTAAACGGTAACCTGCGGCTTGTAATTGTAATAACGCAGGAATAACACCAGGTAAAAATGCTAGCTTTTCAAGGCTATCTACCTGTTTGTCGGTAATTGGCTCTTCAATAATAGTGCCGTCGCGGTCTATAAATAAATAGGGGTTACTCATGATACTTCGTTTCCTGCTAAAGATGCTGCGGTAGCCGGCGTTTGTAAGCCATCTAACCAAATTTTTACTTGTTCAAGTTCTTGTTCACTGCCAATTGAAATTCGTAGCCAGTCGTCTTCACCGTATAGTGTAAAAGCGCGCATAACCAAACCTTGCTCAAGTGCAATTTTAAAGTAGTTTTTATCGGCTAATTTTAAAGTAACAAAGTTACCTTCACCAGTGAGAATTTTTAATGCAGCAGGGGAGGCGTTTAGCCAATTTACCAACTTAGCTTTTAAGCTATTTAAGATAGTAACTTGGCGGCGCATTGATGTAATTGCATCGGGTGCAATTGCTTGCGCTGCAATACTTGCCACTACGCCAGATACTGGATACGGCGCAATGACTTTACGAATTGGCGCAAGTACACTTTCTTGTGCAAGCGTAAAGCCTGTTCTGAGCCCCGCTAGCGCAAAGGCTTTAGAAAGCGTGCGCAGAACCACTACATTACTAAACTCATTAATAAGTTTTGTGGCGCTTTGCTCTGGGCAAAACTCTATATAGGCTTCGTCAACAATAACCAGTGCTTTACCCATAAGTGCTGTTGCAATCGCTTTTACTTTATCAAGTGGTGTTAGGCTGCCCGTTGGATTATTTGGGTTACAAATAAATACCAGTTTTGAGCTGCCCACTGCCTCAACTATTTCATCAACACTGCCACTTAATAATAATTCTTGGGTAAGCGCGTTAATACTAACGTTGTGTGTATCGGCGGTAACTTTGTACATACCGTAGGTTGGTAAAAATAGCGCAATACTATCTTTAGCTGGCTCACAGTATGTGCGCACTAAAAGCTCAATGCCTTCATCTGCGCCGCGCGTCATTAATACATTTTCGCTTTCAAGTTCTGTATAAGCGGCGTAACGGTCAATAACCAGTTGCGGTTGTGGATCAGGGTAGCGATTTAAATCCTCAATACTCAGTTCAAGATTTTTAGCATACGGGCTTTCGTTAGCATTTAGCCACGTAGTACCGGTTAGCTTTTCACTTTTTGCAGAGCTGTATGCAGCAAGGGCTGCAATATTCTTAGGTAATAAGCTAGACGCTTGTGCGCTCTCATTGCTCATTTTTAATTGCCTCTAAACGAATTGAAACCGCATTAGCGTGGGCATCAAGGCCTTCTGCATCTGCAAGTGGTAAAATTGCTTTTGAAAGCTGCGTTAAACCACTTTTAGTAATTGTTTGCACTGTGTATGTACGGAAAAAATCAAGCAAGTTTAAACTCGAGTAAGTTGCACTGTAACCATATGTTGGTAACACGTGGTTAGTACCCGATGCGTAATCGCCTGCAGATTCTGGTGTGTAGTCACCTACAAATACTGAGCCTGCATTTTTAACTTTATCTAGATAAGGTGTTGCATCGCCTAGCTGTAAAATTAAGTGCTCTGGGCCGTATTGCGCCGATACATCAAATGCTTGCTCAACTGAATCAACCAAAATAAGTGAAGAATTAGCGAGCGCTTGCTCGGCTGTATCTTTGCGGCTTAATTTAGCAAGTTGGCGTGTAAGTGCCTGCTGCGTTTGCTCAATGATACTTTCGCTGTTACATAATAAAATAACTTGCGAGTCTGCGCCGTGCTCTGCTTGTGAGAGTAAATCGGCGGCTATAAATTCTGGGTTTGCACGTTCATCTGCAATAACTAATACTTCAGAAGGACCTGCTGGCATGTCAATTGCCATACCTGGGATAGTTTGCGCAACGAGCTGTTTAGCCATTGTTACGAAGCTATTACCTGGGCCAAAAATTTTGTTTACTTTAGGAACCGATTCGGTGCCATAAGCCATTGCTGCAATTGCGCCTGCGCCACCACTTTCTATCAAAGTAGTAATGCCACATAACTTAGCTGCATATAAAATAGCAGGGTTAATTGCTTTATCACCTTGTACCGGCGTAGCTAGTACAACGGTTTTAGCGCCGCTTAACTGTGCTAATACACCTTGCATAATAACCGACGATGGCAGTGGTGCACTGCCACCGGGTACATAAATACCGACTGCTTCGATGGCTTGATATTTCAGTTCACATACAACGCCTGGTTGGGTTGATAATTTAATATCTTTTGGCAACTGCGCTTCGTGAAAACGTTTAACATTTGCATAAGCGGTGTCAATTGCGTATTTAAGCTCAGCACTTAGTGCTTGCTCAGATGCGTTAATTTCATCTAGCGGTACGCGCAAACGTGGGTTAGCTCTATTATCAAACTCTTTGGCCATGCTAAGTAAGGCCTCATCGCCTTGCTCTTTTACATTAGCTAAAATAGTTTTGCATATTGCTTCAACCTTTGCGCTTACAGAAACTGCAGGGCGCATTAGCGCCGCTGCTTGTACTTGTGAAGATTCCTCATTCCAACGAAGCATGGTACTTACTCCATCATTTTTTCAATTGGCATAACTAAAATAGAGTTAGCGCCTAGGGCTTTTAACTGCTCCATTGTTTCCCAAAATAATGTTTCGCTGCTTACCATGTGCAGTGCTACGTATTCTTCATTACCCGCAAGGGCAAGTAGAGTCGGTTGACCAGAACCAGGTAAAATTTCACAAATTTCATCAAGTTTGTTTTTTGGTGCGTGTAGCATGATGTATTTGCTTTCTTTAGCTTGTCTAACACCACGTAGGCGCGGCATAAGCTTATTGATTAGTGCTAGTTTGTCAGCGTCTTGCAGATCTTTATTTTGAATTAAACATGCGTTTGATTCTAAAATTGTATCACCTTGAATTAAGCCGTTAGCTTCAAGTGTTGCGCCAGTAGATACTAAATCACAAATTGCATCAGATAAACCTGCACGTGGTGCTACTTCAACAGAGCCAGTAAGCATTACTGTACTTGCGTTGATGCCTTCGCGCTTTAACCACTGAGTTAAAATTTCTGGGTAGGTAGTTGCAATACGTTTGCCTTCAAACCAGCTCTTATCGCGAGCGCCTAGCTCTTGTGGCCATGCAAGTGCAAGACGACAGTAACCAAAATCTAGTTTTGAAAGTTTGTTTACTTCGCTTGGAACACCTTGGCGTTCACGTTCTGCTTGAACTTCTACTAGTACGTTTTCGCCAACAATACCTAAATCACATACACCGTCCATTACTAAACCAGGAATATCGTCATCGCGCACACGTAGTACGTCAATTGGCATATTAGTTGAGTGTGCAATTAAGCGTTGTTCACGAAGGTTAAGCTTAACACCTAACTGTTTTAACAGATCTTGACAATCTTTAGATAGGCGGCCGCCTTTTTGGATGGCGATACGTAGACGATTTGTGTTACTCATTATTCATTTTCCTTTAATTTAAAAACTAAAAACCCCGAGGGAACCTCAGGGCGAAAATGAATCAATGTTTTTTGAATCGCCAGAGGTTCCTTTTAGGAATAACCTCTCAGCGAAAGACCTGACAGGTTATTCCGGTGAATGGTGGTGATGATGTACTGTTGTCAGGTTTAAGCGCATTTTTTATCCTATTTAACTGCTCGTTGTTATAGTAACGTTCAGTTGTTATCTGTTTAAATAAATTTCGCATTCATAAAAACATAAACAGCCATATTATGGCAAGTTTTTTTTAGCTTAATTAAAGCATATCTTATAACTGTCGATAATATTAAGAAGGAAAGTGCAATTTTTGCATGTATTTGTTTGTTTATTAGCCAAACCAAGCGTTTAGATAATTTAACAGTAAACTAAGGAAGTGTGTATGGATATCATGATTCCTTATTTAGGAAGAATAACCAGACTAGAAGTTGAGTCAAAAAGTGCTTTTCATATTGCGGGTGTGCAAAGTGGATCGGCCGCTGAAAAAGTTGAGCTAGAGAATAAAAAAAGGCGTGAGCTACAAAAAAAGAAAAAGCTCAATATGCTTGATGACCAAAATAGTAAAAAAAAGTCTAACGTAGACGATGACGAAAACCCCCATTTAGATACATGGGCATAGGTTACAGTTACTGTATATTGCTAGAATTATAAAAGGGAAGCCTATAAATAGACTTCCCTTTTTCTGTTGAACTAATTAGTTCTGACTTTTACTTTTTAATATATAAAAGCTAAATATAGCGAACACACATACCTGAGCCACAATACCTTGCCATGTCGACTTAATACCAAGCCATGCTATATCAAAGCTCATTGGTAGCGACGCAATACCTATTATATCGGCCTCTTGTAATGCAATAACGGCTTTGCCCATAAGCACAAACGAGAGTGCAAATAATAAATAAGTGGTAATTGCAAAAAACTTAGCAACCGGTAATTTAATTGAGTACTTAATTAATACCCACGTAATAATAGCCAGTATTGCTATAGCTATCGCAAAACCCGATGCAATAGATGAATATTGAGCAGGCGAGCTTTGCGTTAATAAAGACTGATAAAACAATACGGTTTCGAATACTTCTCGGTACACGGCAATAAAAGAAAGCCCCGCTAATCCCCAAAGTGTTCCCGACTCAAGACGCTTATCTATATTGTCTTTTATATATTTTTGCCATTGTTGCGCACTTGTTTTACTGTGCATCCATACGCCAACATACAGTAAAATTACAGCGGCAAACAATGCACCAGCACCTTCCATAACTTCGCGACTTGCACCACTTATTTCTATTAATGTTTGCGCAGCAGCCCATGTTAAGCCACCGGCAATAAGTGCTGTTACCCAGCCAATATGTACGTATTTAAGCGCATCTTGACGTTTCGTTTTAATAAGCACAGTCATAAGGGCAATTATAACTAAGAGTGCCTCTAAGCCTTCTCGCAGTAATATTATTAAACTCGCTGAAAGTAGGGCGCCATCAGTTAGCTTGGTTTCGTTTAGCATGCTATCTGCTTTAGCGAGTTGTGTTAGTGCTGCACTTACTTTTTCGGCAACGACGGCTGTATCTTTTTCGTTTTTGAATGTTTGGCGCAGGTTCATCAGTTGTACTTCGATGTTTTTACGCAGTGTTTCGTCGTAGGCATTTAAGTTGTTTTCAACAAGCTCAAAGCCATCTAAGTATGCGCTAATTGCTAAATCACTTGCTTGTGAGTAATTGCCTTTAGCATGCGCGGCTTGCGCTGCAAGTAATTGCGTGCGAGTAACTGTTATCGGATTTTTGTTAGCGCTAAATAATTGCTCTGGATTACCACGAAGCCATTTAACGTAATGTGCTTGTGCTTCACTTTGACCTGCCGATAATTGTGCAGGGTTTAGGTTTACAATCTGTGAAGCGGTAATGTTTTGTTCTACATTTTGTGGTTTTTGAACATCTTTAAATGCCAAGCTACCTACATAAAAAGCTAAAGACCATCGTTGTTGTTCATTAAATTGGGTAAAAGCAACCATAGGTGTGTCGTCAATGCCGTTACTTACAGCGTCAAATAACCCCATTAATGAGCGGTTTGTTGCGCGTTCTTTGTCGGTAAAGTTGGTAGGCTCTGGCGATAAATTTTTTGCAAGCGGACCGTCGCCTTGACCACTAGGGCCGTGACACATTGAGCAGTTAGTAGCAAAAAGCGCTTTAGTTTGCTCAACCGGAAGCAGCGATGTAGGTAACGATAGTTGTGGCATAAAGGTAAGCAGCGACTCACGAAGCGCTGAGCTTGCTGCACGTACATCGGCAACACTCGCTTTATTAGCAATCGCTGTATGCAGTGCTTTAGCTTGTGCCTTTACTGTATCAAACTCATTGGTTTGGCTTGATAGCTGTCCAGCTTGCTCAATAATGACGTGCGAAAACTCTGTCATTTCTTGATATTCGTCGGGGTCTAGTATTTCACCATTTCCAACAGCTGCCACGTAATCTACACCTACATACTCTGCAAGCTGTGCAATTTGTTTTATTTTTGTTTGCTCATTAGGAGAGGCCGACACATTAAAGCTTGCCATCGCCATTATAAAAAGCACAAAAAAACAATGAAATTGTCGTTTGCCCAGAGATACCAAATTAAAAAACACGTGAGAATTATTTTTGGACATTGAAAAGCCCTACAGAGGAAAAGCCAAAATTATAATTGTTTTCATTTGCATTTCAAGCGGATTAATTTAAACAAAGAAGATAAATAAAAAGGATAACAATTTATAGAACTTTAAAGTGTTTTTGTAACACGTGAGTAACAGTAACCAAGTGATTTATATAATAACTTGGTTACTGAGTTGATTGCTCACAAAGCATTTATTACTTTGCTTGCTCAGCTGACTTAATGCTGCTTTGAATAAGCGGCGAAATAGTTAAGCCTTGTACAATAATAGAAAATATAACTACAACGTAAGTAACAATAACAATAAGGTTGTGTAGGTCAGAGCCGCCTACAAAAACTTGCTCGCGTGGAATTGCTGCCGCCATTGCCAGTGCAAGACCACCGCGTAGCCCACCCCAGGTTAAAATTTTAACGCTGTGTTTATCGTAACTTCTAAAGCGTTTAAAGATAACAAAGGGTGCGCCTACGCTAATAAAGCGTGCTAGTAATACTGCAGGTACCATTAGTAAGCCTAAGCCAATTTCACCAAGCGTGATTGGCATCGTCACTATTAGCATACCTATTATTAAAAACAGTAGGGCATTTAAAAAGCTATCGGTTGCATGCCAAAAATCTTTTACGTAACGAGTGTCTTCAGGCCCCGTGCGCTCAGTTGCTTTAGTACGAGTAATGTTACCCATTAATATGCCGCTCGTTACCATGGCAAGTGCGCCTGATATTTCCCAAATATTTGCAGCAGCAAAACCCGCGGTAGGAATAGTTAAGGTTATCAATAAGCGAATATTTACATCGCGGCTGTTAATAATTAAAAAGTGGCCAACCAAAGCAATAACCAAACCAAATGCAATGCCGCCTAGGGCGTCTACAAAAAAGAGTTCTGCTATATCGCCAAATTGTGCATCGGTGCCATAAAAAGCAACCGAAAAAATGGTCGTAAATATTACCAAACCAATACCGTCGTTAAATAGTGACTCACCTTCTACTTGAACTGAGATTCCTTCTGGCGCTCGCATTTGTTTAATAATAGCAAGTACAGCAATAGGGTCGGTTGGGCTAATAAGCGCGCCAAATAATAAACAGTATATAAACGGTACATCAAAGCCAAATAAGGCAAATAGATAAAAACTTAAATAACCGACTATAAAAGTGGAAGCAATAGTAGAAAATAGCACTAGTGCGGTTATTTCCCAGCGCTGTTTACGAAGCGCCATAAGGTTAATTTCCAATGCGCCAGCATAAAGTAAAAATCCGAGCATACCTTTGAGTAATAACTCGTTAAAGTTAATACTGGAAACAATTTGGGTCATGGCTAACGCATTTTGATCGCCTAATAATTTAACGGCAATAATCAATAATAAAGAAATAACAACTGAGCCTGTAGTAATGGCAATTGTAGTTTGCATTTTGAGGATATATTGGTTTGCAAAAGCAATAAAAATTGCAATGGCAGAGAGAAAACAAATGAGATACCAAGCATTCATTGGCTAACCTTACTATTTTTTTAACGACACACGAAAAAGAGGATTATAAACCCGCGTATGGTACTCCTGTAATATTTCAGAGTCACAGTTTTTATGCCTAAATATAGCTTTTAATACGGATTATTTTTAGTAAGAGTTAATAGAAAATTAGGCTTTGTAAATATTGTCATTATTAAATTAAATGCACGTTATAAATACACAGTGTATTGTAAAATCGAATGATTAATCTCACTATTAAAGTGCGTATTAATTCGTAAAGTAAAAGTGGGTTTTGTAATTACTTGCCCTTAATGCTTTGCTTACGTAAAATCCCGCTATTATTTATTTTAAAGTGATTGGTATTATCAAACAGCTGTTTAGTGCAACCGGGCCTTTAGCGTTATCTTTAGATGGGTATACGCCTCGCCAACCACAAATTGATATGGCAGTAGCTGTTGCGGATGCATTAAAAAACAGTTCGCAATTAGTTGTTGAAGCAGGCACGGGTACGGGTAAAACATTTGCATATTTAGCCCCTGCACTTAAGTCAAAAGGGCGCACGATAATATCAACAGGTTCTAAAGCTCTACAAGAGCAGCTTTATCACCGAGATTTACCGCAACTAGTTAAAGCTTTAAGTGCTTCAAAAAAAACCGCCTTATTAAAAGGGCGCGCCAATTACCTATGCACCTACCGACTTAATCAACATGTTGCACATGTACCTACTGACGACTCTGACGTAATGCATCAACTAGCTATGGTAGCTAAGTTTGCAAGCGAAACACAATCGGGCGATTTGGCCGATTGTATAGGTATAGAAGATGATGCCAAAGTACTGCCTTATGTAAATTCAACAGCCGATAATTGTTTAGGTAAAGAGTGTCCAGATTTTCAAAGCTGTTATATACGCAAAGCACGTTTAACTGCGGCCGATGCCGATGTGGTTGTTATTAATCACCATTTGTTTTTTGCTGATATGGCTGTAAAAGAAAGTGGCTTTGCTGAACTTATGCCAAAAGCCGACGCATATATATTTGATGAAGCCCATCAGTTAAGCGAAATTGCTAGTGATTATTTTGGTGAAAGTGTAAGCACTAAAAAGTTGGTAGATTTAATTAATGATTTACGTGCTATTTATAGAGCTGAAATTCCCGATATGCTGCAACTTGGTAAAAGCTTAAACAAGCTTGAGACAAGCGTTGCTGATTTACGATTACAATTTGGTGTTGATGGCAGTCGTGGCGATTGGCGAGAAAAACTAAGCGATAAACAAATTTGCGCGGCGCTCCATCGTGTGATCAGTGATTTAGATTTTGTTTACCAAGTACTTAAACTTTGCCTAGATAGAAGCGACAAAATTGAGCATCCATTTGAACGTGCACTTGCGTTTAAAGGTCAGTTAGAGCGGGTTTTTGATACAGCCCAAACCGGCTTTAGTTATTGGTATGAAACAACGCGCCGTTATTTAACAATTAATATAACGCCATTGAATGTATCAGCTAAGTTTGCTCAAATGATGCAAGACACGGGCGCAGGATTTGTATTCACTTCTGCAACACTTTCGGTTGATAACAAACTAGAGCATTTTAATGCAAGCCTTGGTTTAAAGCCAAAACAAAGCATGATGGTAGATAGCCCATTTGATTACCCTAATCAGGCGCTGCTGTGTTTACCGCGTTACTTACCCGAATCGCACGCTGATAATATGCCGCATGCGATTGTAAAATTAACACTTGAGCTTATAAAGTCAGCGCAAGGGCGTTGTTTTGTGCTATTTACTAGCTATCGAATGATGCACTTAGTGGCCGAAGGGCTAACTACACAAATAGACTACCCAGTTTATATGCAAGGGCAAATGTCTAAGCGTATAATTTTAGAGAAATTTACTCGCCATGGTAATGCGGTATTACTGGGCACGGCTTCTTTTTGGGAAGGTGTTGATGTACGCGGCAGCACGTTAAGCTGTGTTATTATAGACAAATTGCCATTTGCAGCTCCTGACGATCCATTGCTTCAAGCTAAAATGCAAGATTGCCAAATGCAGGGAAAAGACCCTTTTTCACACATACAATTACCGCAGGCTGTTATTGCGCTAAAGCAAGGTGTAGGGCGTTTAATTCGAGATAGTAAAGACAAAGGCGTACTTGTAATATGCGATAATCGCTTAGTTACACGCCAATATGGCCAAGTATTTTTGAAAAGCTTACCACCGATGCGCCGCACGCGAAGCTTAGAAGATGCCAATACATTTTTAAAACAAATTAATTAGAGTACTAAAATGATCAAAAGTAATATCCTTGCCCTTGATGCTTCAACTGAAGCACTTTCAATTGTTTTACATTACCAGGGCCAAACGTTTCATCATTTTGAAGAGTGTCCGCAGCAGCACAGCCAAAAAATACTTCCACTTGTGGATGAACTGTTAACTAAAGCAAACTGTAAATTAAAAGATTTAGACGTAATCGGTTTTGGCCAAGGGCCAGGTAGTTTCACCGGTGTACGTATTAGTGTTGCTATAGCGCAAGGTTTAGCGTATTCAACTAATTTGCCGCTTGTTGGTGTGTCTACACTGGCTACTATGGCTCAACAAACGTTTGAACAACACGGCAGCCTGAGTGTTTATCCAAGTATAGATGCGCGTATGGGGGAGATATACTTTGCACATTACCAAGCGCAAAATAATCTAATGCTTTTAGTTAACCAAGAATGCGTTATAAAACCTGATTTACTAAATAATGATTATATAGCAACCACTGAGCCATCTGTAGCAGTGGGCACGGGCTTTAAAACCTATCCTGATGCGCTTAATGACTTTGAAAACGTGACAATTAATACTGATATTACATTACCAGATGCACGTTATATGTTAGCGCATGTTGAAGCCGCGTTTTTAGCGGGTGACGTTGTAAAAGCGAGTGACGCTCAACCTAAATATGTGCGCGATACGGTAACGTGGAAAAAGCTACCAGGACGTGAGTAATCATATTATTTGCAAATTGGTTGTTTTTAAATCATAATTTTATGCAATATTAAGGTTGGAGACGCGTAATGACGCTGCCTATTGGTTCAGGTTTTTTTACCGGAGATATTCCGGGTAGGGTTAGCTCTACTAAAGTTGTTACTAATAAACCACAGAGTTTATTAGACCAGCCAGCTGCTCAAAAAACGAATACCGATTATGTAAAAAGTAGTGTCGAGGGTGTTGAACTGGCTAATCAACTGTTTAAAAGCAGTGCTAAAAGCAATGAATACAGCCAAACAATCTACGACCAACCGACAGCTCAAGTAAGCAAAGCGATTTCTACTTATACTGAATTTGCCAATTTAGAGCGCAGAGCAGAAGTACAAAATTTAATAGGCGTTGATATATACGCTTAATGCTTATTTAAGCGCTTTAGATAAATACAGCTATAAAATTTAATAAAAAGCCCGAACATGTGTTCGGGCTTTTTGTGTTCAAAAATACGTAAAGCTTACTGCTTAATAAAGCCAATCAGCTTATCGGCTATATCAGTATTATTTTGTGAACCAATAAATTGCTCACTGCCTTTACCATAGGCAAATACCTGCACGTCTACAGCAGTATGTCCGCCTGTTGTCCAGCCAGTAAAGCTTGCATCGCTAATAATACTCTTAACGGCTAAATTAAGCGCTTTTTCACCCATTTTTTTAGCTTGCTCAAGTTTTATTTGGTTTTCAGTTGTAAATTCAATATTGGTGTTAGCAGTCCATACTGATTCTAAATCATCAGAATCCAGTAAAAGTTGAGTTAATTTACCAGCAGTTGCTTTAACACCTTTTACTACATCAGTTTCCCATTTGTACTGACCATGCGCGCCAAGGGTTAACCCGCCTGTAGAGTGATCTGCAGTGATGACTAAAATAGTATCTTTGTTTTTATCAACATACGCTTTTGCTTTTTCGATTGATTTAGCAAAATCATCCATCTCAGCCATTGCACAGGCTATATCGTTAGAGTGACCACACCAATCAATTTGGCTGCCTTCAATCATCACAAAAAAGCCTTCTTTGTTTTGATTATCTAATAAACCAAGTGCTTTAGACGTTAATTGAGTAAGACGAGTTGGGTTTTCATCTAAAGCAAAAGGTAAGCCTTTAGATGCGTATAAACCAATTGCAGGTATTTGTGTAATTTGCCCTAGGTTTTTAATGTCGTCGCCATATTGATAACCAGCGGCTTTAAATTCATCAACTAAATTACGGTCATCACGAATGAAGTATTTAGTACCGCCACCAAGCATTAAATCAACCGGTAATTTACCCGCAATTTTATTGTCGATGTAGTCATTGGCAATGTCATTATAATTATTACGTGATTCATTATGCGCCGCAAAACTTGCTGGAGTTGCGTGGTTAATTTGTGAAGTTGCTACAAGCGCTGTTGTCATACCGCGCTCTTTTGCTATTTCAAGCATGGTTTTAACTGATTTTTTGTCTGTATCTACTGCAATTGCGCCATTGTAACTTTTATGACCGCTACTGAGTGCTGTAGCACCTGCTGCGCTGTCTGTCACATAAGTATGGTCATCAGGGTAGGTACGAGCCATACCCTTTAAAATAGTGTCAAAAACCGTGCCTTCTACTTCTTTTGTTGCAGGGTCGTCTTTAAAATAGCGATAAGCCGTGGTGTAAGCCGGACCCATGCCGTCACCAATCATATAAATTACATTTTTAGGTGCTGATTCTGCGTAAGCACCAGAAGCGGTGCATAAAAGCGCTAATAAGCTGATCTGTTTTTTCATGGTTGTGTACCTTATGAGTGTACCTTATTTAATAGCCGCTGATATTGTATACAGATAGCATGATAAATAAATGAATATCTAAGATATTTATAATTTAGGGTTATATGAATAGAATTGTAGTTAACGCTGTTAGTTCTATTTATTTAAATTATACTGGTTATAGCTTAACTACATATAATGCTATCACCTTTTAATTGTTCAAAAGGTATACAAAGCAAACATATTTAAAAAGATCAGCTTATTTTTTTTGTAATTAAACTTATGATATTGTTTAAATTTTATTTTATATTTTTTGCTTTCTTTAGATCATCAAGATAATTAAATAGCGAATTTGGCACCATTTTCTCGGTTAGTGGTCTGACAACTTGTATGCTATAAATAATGATGCTCTAAATTAATAAAGGACTTGCCGTGCAGCCATTTAATATTGAAACCAATAACTTGAATATTCATGGCTTAAAAGTAGGTTCTGGGGATGAAATAGTAATAGCGTTGCATGGTTGGTTAGATAACTGCCACAGTTTTATACCAATGTTAAGTAAAGCTAAGCCAAAGCACACTTGGTACTGTATTGATTTTGTTGGGCATGGTTTATCATCTTGGCGAAGTGATGATGCACATTATTATTTTGTTGATTATATTGATGATGTGTACCAACTTATTAATGCGCTTGGTGTTAAAAAAGTTCATTTAGTTGGGCATTCGATGGGAGCCATGGTTGCAGGGCTTTTTGCTAGTTGCTTTGGTGATTATGTAAAATCTGTTACCTTTATTGAGGGGATTGGGTGTGTTACAACTCCTAGCGAAGGCGTATGTGAACAGCTAAAAAGTGCAGTATTAAATAGAGCGCGTTTAAAAAATAAGAAGCAGAGAGTTTATAAATCGAAAGAGCTTATTTATGAAGCACGTGCTCAAGCAACCGATTTGAATAGTGAGCTTATTGCTCTTTTAATGCAGCGAAATATAAAATCGGTTTTAGATGGTTATACATTAACAACTGATCCAAAGCTTAAAAATCACTCAGGTTTTAGGTTTGATGAGGCGCAATGTATTGGTGCAATAAAAGATTTAATTGCACCGTGTCAATTAATTTTAGGTAACGAAGGTTATTCGTTTGTAAAACAAAATCTGGCAAAGTATATTAGTTATTACAATAGCTTAAAGGTAATTAATGTAGATGGTGGGCACCACTGTCATATGCAAAGTAGTGAACACTGTTTTAAGCATATTCAAGACTTTATGCTGCAAAATGGTGCATGTTAATTGTAAGTTTACGTAAAATGTGGGATTATTCCTCCATTAGAGTATTTGCTCAATTGTTAAAGCGCCTTACTTAGATTAAGGTTAATAAAAATATAATTATAAACAGGGGCTAAGAGTGGAAAAAATCTGGCTTAAGCGCTACCCAGAGGGTATGCCTGAAACAATCGATCCTGAGCATTACAACTCGTTACTCGAAGTGTTCGAAAAAAGTTTTACTGACTACACCGATTTACCTGCATTTACTAACATGGGTAAAACGCTGTCTTATAGCGAAATAGATACAGCAACAAAAAAAGTTGCATCCTACATTCAAAATGATTTAGGTCTTAAAAAAGGCGACAAAGTTGCCGTAATGATGCCTAACTTACTACAAACACCAGTCACCATTTTAGGTATTTTACGTGCAGGTTGTGTGGTTGTAAATGTTAACCCACTTTACACTGTGCGTGAATTAGAGCATCAGTTAAAGGATTCTGACACTACCGCTATTTTCATTTTAGCAAACTTTGCTGACACACTTGAAAAGTCGCTGGCACACACTGATGTTAAACACATTGTAGTAACGCAAGTAGGCGACATGGTTGGTGGGCTTAAAAAGCACATAGTTAACTTTGTTGTGAAGCACATTAAAAAAATGGTGCCAAAGTTCAACTTACCAAACACAATTAACTTTTCAGACGTTTTAGCTGCAGACGAAACTAAATATACACGTCCTGAAATGAGCTTGTCAGATCTTGCTTTTTTACAGTACACCGGTGGCACAACAGGTGTATCAAAAGGGGCAATGCTGAGCCATGGCAATATGGTTGGTAACCTTGAGCAAGTTTCAGGCTGTTTAGACAAAGTGTTAAATCGTGGGACAGAAGTTGTTGTTACCGCTTTACCGCTTTATCATATATTTGCTTTAACAGCTAACTGCCTGACGTTTATGAAGTACGGTGGTTTAAATATATTAATCACAAATCCACGAGATATGCCTGGATTTGTTAAAGAGCTAGGTCAGCATAAATTTACAGCTATTACTGGTGTTAATACGTTATTTAACGGTTTATTAAACACACCAGGTTTTGCTGAACTTGATTTCAGTCATTTAAAAATGTCACTTGGTGGCGGTATGGCCGTGCAACGTCCTGTTGCTGAAAAGTGGCAAAAAGTGACTGGCTCAAAATTAATGGAAGGCTATGGCCTTACAGAATGTTCTCCATTAGTAACTATTAGTCCTTATGATTTAGAAGCATATAACGGCTCAATTGGTTTGCCTGCGCCTAATACAGAGATTAAGCTAATACTTGATAACGGTGAAGAAGCCGCTAAAGGTGAACCGGGTGAAATGTGTGTGAAAGGCCCGCAGGTTATGGTGGGCTATTACAAGCGACCAGATGCAACAGCTGAATGTTTAAAAGATGGCTGGTTTGCAACAGGTGATATTGCAACTTATGACGATGAAGGTTTCTTCTTTATTGTAGATCGCAAAAAAGACATGATCATTGTATCTGGCTTTAATGTTTTCCCTAATGAGATAGAAGAGGTAGTGGCTATGCACGAAGGTGTGCTTGAAGTTGCTGCTATTGGTATTCCTCACGATGTAAGTGGTGAACAAGTTAAAGTTTTTGTTGTTAAAAAAGACCCTTCTTTAACTGAAAAAGATATAATAAGTCACTGTCGTGATAATTTAACTAATTACAAGGTCCCAAAACTGGTAGAGTTTAGGGATGAGTTACCTAAAACTAACGTAGGTAAAATACTCCGAAGAGCCTTGAAAGATTAGCAACCTATAAAAAAGCCGACATATGTCGGCTTTTTTATTGTAGGAGATTAAGTGCAATACCAATTGATCGAAACCCAAAATCAACTGAACACTTTTGTTGAACAAATAAAAAATAAGCCTATTTTAGCTATTGATACTGAGTTTATGCGTCGTCGCACTTTGTATCCAGAAGTTGCACTTATCCAAGTTTTTGATGGTGAGCATTTAGCGCTTATCGATCCGTTAGCTGAGCTCTCATTATTCGATTTTTGGGAAATACTAAAAGATCCTAGTGTTTTAAAAGTACTGCATTCTCCTTCAGAAGATATTGAGGTTTTTCAAAAATACGCAGGCTTTGTTCCATCCCCACTTTTTGATACACAATTTGCGTTGCAGTTACTTGGGGAAGGTAACTGTATGGGCTTTGCCCTTATGGTAAAAGAGTTGCAAGGTATTGAAATAGATAAAAGTGAGTCACGTACTAACTGGCTGCAACGTCCGTTAACTAAAAAACAGTTAGATTATGCTGCTGCAGATACTTTTTACTTATTGCCGTGTTTCGAGCTGATTATAGAGCGTATTAATGCCGCTGGGTTCTTTGACATTGTAATAAACGAGAGTGAGCTGATAGCTAAAAAACGTGCATTTCAAACACCAGACGAGCTTTTATATAAAGATATTAAGAATGCATGGCAACTCAAACCGCACGAACTCGCGGTTTTAAAAGAACTTGCTGTATGGCGCAGAAACAAAGCCATTAAGAAAAATTTAGCGCTAAATTTTGTGTTAAAAGAACATAACATGACTGAAATTGCCAAACGTGGTCCTTCAAGTTTAAATGCTCTACGTCAAATTCCAGGAGTTGAAGCTATTGAAGTTAATCGCTCTGGTGTAGATATAATCAAGTGTATTGAAGTTGCCAAAGCAATACCAGATGCTGAGCACCCTGATGTACTTAAGCGCTTAATTGATTTTCCTACCTATAAAAAAGTAGCCAAAGATATTAAACAAAAGATCACTAAAGTCGCTAAAGAGCACAATATACCAGAAGACGTTATGGCCTCTAAAAAGCAAATTAATCAATTGATTAGTTGGAATTGGAAGTTAACTAATGAGCAAAAACAAAGCCATATTAAGCCTGATTTATTAAGCTCTTGGCGCTATACCTACGTTAAAGACGCTTTAAAAGAGTGGGATAACTAAACCCTTTAAAAGGTGTCAGATGACAATCCTCGTTCAGCTAAAAACCTAACTAACATTAAAGTTAGGTTTTCTCTTCGCGAGTTATTTGGCCAAACTGCATAATACCCAAGAGGTTTTAAAGTCCAATTAGGTAATACATGCACGAGTTTACCGGTTGCAATATGCTCCAGTGCCAGATGCTCGGGCAAAATAGCAAGGCCAAGGTTTTTTGTAGCAAAATAGCTCATTGCCCAGGCGCTGTTAACGTTAATACGTGAGTTCTCTATAATGCTAACAGTTTCGTTTGTCGCGGAAGTAAACTCAATTGTATTTGACCGCATGCTAAAATGTATCCAGTCCCAATTTTTCAAGTCATGAGGGTGAACAGGTGTTTTATATCTATTTATAAACTCTTTTCCAGCAACTAATAACCTACTACTTTCGCTAATTTTTCTTGCAACCATAGAGCTATCTTCTAGCCAACCTACACGGATGCTCAAATCCAACCCTTCATCCATGATATTCATAATATGATCTGAATAAATTAAGTTCAGGGTTATTTTAGGAAATTTCTTCGCAAACTCTGCAATGGCAGAAGACATATGAGAAGAAGCCAAAAAAGCTGGAAGAGATATTTTTAAAGTCCCCTTAGGCTCTGCTGCCAATGAACTTATATCGTTAAGGCCAGCTTCTGCACTTTTAGATATCTGACAAACATGTTTATAAAATGTGTTGCCCTCTTTTGTGAGTGAAAGCTTTCGGGTCGTTCTATGAAGTAGAGTTACTCCTAAAAAACTTTCTAGATCAGAAATAGTCTGGCTTACACGAGAGGGAGCAAGTCCTAATTCTTTCGCCGTTAATCTAAAAGATCCTAAATCAACAACTTTTGTAAAAACGGCCATATGGCGTAAATGATTTATCATTGTTCTGTTTATTTAAACTGTTAAGTATGTTTATTGTATATATTCATCATAATAACTAAAAGTTATATTACTTCCGAATTAATCAACACTCAATTTGCCATTAACAAAGTCGTAATTGGCAGTATTAATACTTCAGGAACTACAATGAAAAAAATTAACAAAAGCATCTTTTTAGCACTTGCAATTACCTCTGTAACTCCTTTATTAGCACAGGCTGAAGGTTTTTATGGTACGGCACAACTTGGTTACAGCACACAGGCAAATGATTCAAAGGCAATCGGTAATAATATAGCAGTAGATGAAGACTTTCCTTCAGAGTTTGATGCAGGAAACGGGAGTGTTGCAATTATTGGTTTAGGTTATAAATTTAATCAACAATTTAGATTAGAGGCTCGCATTGGTTACCACGATAGTGATTTTAATGAATCAAAAATAGGATCTGGCGCTCGAGATGGTGAGCAGTACTCATTAAATGGCGACTTACAAAGCACGACTTATACGATAGAAGGCTTTTATGACTTTACTAATACAACAGCATTCACTCCTTATATAAAATTAGGCTTAGGGTTAGCTGATAATAGTTATTCCGCTAAACTTGGTGGCGCTGGTATTGCAGGTTTCGATGCTTTTGATGGTGCAGTAGATGGTTATTATGATAATTACGCAGATGATAACTCTACAGATTTTACATGGAACGTGGGTGCTGGTGTTAACTATGAAATTAACAAAACAGTATCTGTTTATACTGAATACCAATATATTGAGTTTGGTGACGTTAAAACAGGGCAAGATGATTTTACCGATGGTTTTAAAATAGATAGTGCAGCAAGTCATGAGTTTATGCTGGGTGTGAAAGTAAAACTATAATTTATAAAAATTATTTTTATAAACAAGCTTACTTATACTTTATAAACAGCTGCTTTGGTTAAAAGAAGAGATTTGGAAAATAAAGAGGGCGCTTATAAAGCGCCCTTTCTTCAATTACTTCTTTTCTTCATCAGGTAGTGTAACGTTTAGCTCAAGTACGGCTAAATCGTCTTCGTTTTGATCAAACTGAACCTGAACTGCATCGGTACTTACGTTCACGTATTTACGGATCACATCTAAAATATCTTGTTTTAATTGTGGTAAGTAATCCGGCGTTCCTCGTTGAGAACGCTCGTGCGCGACAATGATCTGCAATCGCTCTTTTGCTAGTGACGCACTGTTTTTCTTTTCTGAGCGGAAGTAGTCAAGTAAAGACACGTTAACCTCCAAAAATCCGTTTAAATAAGCCTTTTTTCTCAACGTCTAAGAAGCGAAAATCGACGGTTTCACCTAGTAAGCGGTTAATTGCATCAGAATAAGCTTGGCCTGCATCAGATTCTGTATCCAATATAACAGGTTGGCCTGAGTTTGAAGCACTTAATACCGCTTGCGATTCAGGAATAACCCCTAATAATGGGATTGACAGAATATCTTGCACATCTTCTACCGATAGCATTTCACCTTTTTCAACACGACCAGGGTTATAGCGTGTTAATAGTAAGTGTTCTTTAATATTTTCTAGGCCTTCTTCAGCACGTTTTGATTTGCTGTGTAAAATACCTAAAATACGATCTGAATCTCGAACTGACGACACTTCTGGGTTTGTTGTAACAATTGCTTCATCAGCAAAGTACATTGCCATCATAGCGCCAGCTTCAATACCTGCTGGTGAATCACATACTATGTAATCAAAGTCTTCTTTTAGTTCATTTAGTACGCGTTCAACACCTTCACGTGTTAAAGCATCTTTATCACGAGTTTGTGAAGCAGGTAGTAAAAATAATTTATCTACACGTTTATCTTTAATAAGCGCTTGGTTAAGGTTTGCCTCACCATTAATTACATTTACAAAGTCATAAACAACGCGGCGTTCACAACCCATAATTAAATCTAAGTTACGTAAACCAATATCAAAGTCGATAATAACTGTTTTATAGCCTTTTAACGCTAAGCCTGTGCCAATTGCAGCACTTGATGTTGTTTTACCAACACCGCCTTTACCTGAGGTAACGACAATTACTTTTGCCATGAGATTTATCCTTTAACCAAAGCTGAAATTTCTAATGATTCGTCTTTTTGTTGTATTTGCACTGCATTTCCCCAATGTTCACCTTGTAGCGAATCACTGATCCAGTAGTTACCATCTATTGAAACCAGCTCGGCTTCAAGTTTTTGGCAAAAAATGTGTGCTTCTTTAAAACCTTTTGCGCCTGCAATAGCGCGACCGCGTAACGTGCCATAAATATGCACATTCCCATCGGCAATGACCTCCGCACCATGACTAACTGCGCCAAGTACTATCAAATCTCTATCTTTTGCATAAACTTGTTGTCCAGAGCGAACTGTACCGCTGATAATTTGCGCTGGTAAATGCACCGTTTTTTCTACAATCGATGTATTGGGCTCTTGTTTAACAGGTTCGCTCTTAACGTCTTGTGAATAATTTAAAACAGATAAGCCAGCTGCCTTTGCTTGAGTATGTTGCTCATCTGAGCCATTACACACACCAACCGCATTAAAACTCATTCGCTCGATTAATGATTTTAAGTGAACAAAATCAAGTGAACTGTTTTTAATTTCAATTAAATTAACGACAATAGGCGCACCCTCAAAAAACTTAGGGGCCTGGGCTATTTTTACATACAGTTGTTCTGCTAAAAGGTTTATATCAGTACTATAAAGATGCAAAACTGATAACGTAAAAAGATTCCCTTTTAACTCAAAAATTTGGTCCGACATACACGCTCAATTGATTTGTCTGATTAGAAATTAATTTTAGATAAACGTAGGCTGAATAGGGCCTTTATTGAAATTTCTAATCTAATTTTTCTAACTTATTATTACTCTCATGTTATAGTGTGCGGCATTGTTAAGCAAGAATTTATAGGGCCATAATGCTCACTGCAGTATATAAAAGTAAGAAAAAAGCGGATACGTTCTTATTTGTTGAAAAAAGAGATGATTTTAGTAAAGTTCCGGAACCTTTGATGACCATGTTTGGTCAACCTGTTTATGTGATGATCATCAATTTAGCAAAACGTGAGCATTTAGGTGGGGCAGATTTAGAAACTGTAAAAGCAGCGTTATCAAATCCTGATAAAGGCTACTACTTACAAATTCCACCACCTGAGCAAAATTTGCTAAGCCAATTACGAAAAGACAATGGAGTTGATAGTGATTAAAAAACTTATCGTTATATTATGTGGTGTATGTTTAAGCTCACCTGTTATGGCAAAAACTCAGGCTGAATTTCATGATTATTTAGCGAATTTAAAGCAAGAAGCTATCGCAAAAGGTTATGAAGCCAAACTTATTGACGATGCGTTTGCAACAGCAACGTATAAAGAAAAAGTGGTTTCGGCTGACAAAAACCAGCCAGAAGTAAAAGAAACCCTTGAAACGTATTTACCAAAACGTGTACCACAATGGAAAATTGACCGCGCACGTAAGCTTTACGCAGAAAACAAAGAGGTACTTGAAAAAGTAGCGAAAGAGTTTGGCGTACAAGCACGCTTTATAGTCGCGCTTTGGGGACTTGAAAGTAACTTTGGTACAATTCAAGGCGGTCATAACGTTATTTCATCATTAGTGACACTTGCTTTTGATGGACGCCGAGAAGCACTTTATAAGCGCCAACTTTGGGCTGCACTGGATATTTTAAAGTCGGGCCACATAACGCTTGATAAATTTAAAGGCTCTTGGGCAGGCGCAATGGGGCAAACGCAATTTATGCCTACCTCTTTTAATGCTTACGCGGTTGATTACAATAACGATGGTCGTAAAGATATTTGGACTACAAAAGAAGATGCTTTTGCCTCAATTGCTAATTATCTAAAGCAAGAAGGGTGGAACGACTCTCTTACGTGGGGTCGCCAAGTTCAGTTACCTGAAAACTTTGATAGTAAATACGTTTTAGTGCGTGGTACAAAAACTCGCAAGCAGTGGTTAGAATATTGGAACGACTCAGAGCGCTCATTAGCTGATTGGCAAGCACTGGGTGTTCGTAAAGCTGATGGTTCTGATTTACCTAATGTAGACGTACGTGCTGCGCTGGTTATGCCTGATGATATAAATGGCCGTATGTACTTAGCGTACGATAACTACAAAGTGTTTATGCATTGGAATCGCTCGTATTACTTTGCTACTAGTGTAGGTTACTTGTCGGATAGAATTGGTTATCCAAAAATCTAATTTTTAAAATATACCTATAAATAAAGCCGCAATTGCGGCTTTATTCTTTTTTGAATATCTTTTCTTTTAGGTCAATAACTTTACCAATTCCAGAACCTAGCTTCATTAGCTTATTAAGTTGCTCTGGCGTTAAACGCTGTAGTTCTGATGACCATTTAGTGACGGTTTCAAGTAGGTTGTGAATCTCACCCATTTGTTTTTGTGCGTAAAGTTCATCGTCGTTACTGGCTTCGTCTAATAAGTTATCGCGTAGTAGCGTTAAGGTGGGCTCAATTTCGCGTTTTTTACGTTCTTCAAATACGCGATTTGCCATATCCCAAATATCGCCAGCAGGGGCGTAGTACTCTTTACGATCGCCAGGAATATGCTGTACTTTAATTAACTGCCACGATTGCAGCTCTTTAATGCCCATACTTACATTACCGCGAGAAATACTAAGTGCATCTGCAATCTCATTAGCTGTCATTGGGTTTTTAGTAATAATCAGCAAACCACACATTTGTCCGATCGTACGATTGAATCCCCAGCGGCTGCCCATCTCACCACAATGCATTACAAAGGCAAAATTCTTTTCGGATAAACTCATAGCTTAGTAACTTTCAGTAATTTCAGAAAGTAAATGCTAGCACGCTCATTATGGATAGCAAGTTCTTAGCAGGCTTATAGGTTAATTTAAATGACTAAAATATGATTTAGATTAATATTTATACATCTATATTGGGATATGTTGTACACAACAATACGTAAATAAATCCTTATTTTTAATTTTTTTTCACATACGATGGAATGACTATGAAAGCTGCAATTAATACTCAATACAAAGGTAAATTAGAAATAACAGACCTACCAATTCCTGAGGTGGGAATAAACGATGTTTTAGTAAAAATAGCGGCCTGTGGTGTTTGCCATACAGATTTACATGCCTGTCATGGGGATTGGCCGGTAAAGCCAAAAATGCCATTAGTACCAGGGCATGAAGGTGTCGGTGTTATCGAAAAAGTCGGAAGCAATATAAAACACTTAGAAGTTGGCGATAGAGTGGGTATTCCTTGGCTCTATAGTGCATGTGGGCACTGTGAGTTTTGCCTAGATGGCAAAGAAACACTGTGTTTATCGCAGCACAATACTGGCTATTCTATTGACGGTAGTTATGCAGAATATTGTTTAGCGCATGGCGACTACGTTGTAAAAATACCAGAAGAACTCGGTTTTTCTGAGGCTGCTCCATTATTTTGTGCAGGTGTTACAACCTATAAAGCATTAAAAGTATCCGGTGCTAAACCAGGGCAGTGGGTTGCTATTGTTGGTGTGGGCGGGCTTGGTCATTTAGCAGTACAGTACGCTAAAGCAATGGGTTTTAATGTAATAGCTGTTGATACAGGTAAAGAAAAACTCGCGCTTGCTAAAGAGCTAGGCGCAGATATAACACTCGATTTTAAAGAGGTGGTTCCAAGCGAAGCTATTTTTGAACAAGTAGGTGGCGCGCATGGTGTTGTGTGTACTGCGGTGTCTAAAGCGGGGTTTGAACAAGCCTATAAAAGTGTACGCCGTGGCGGTAAATGCGTATTAGTGGGATTACCTGCAGAGGATATGCCACTTCCTATTTTTGATACTGTCCTTAATGGTGTGTCAGTAGTTGGCTCTATTGTTGGTACACGTAAAGATTTGCAAGAATGCTTGGAATTTGCCGCTCAAGGTAAAGTAAAAGCAATTATTGAAGAAAAGCGTTTAGAGGACATTAACGAAATTTTTGATGATATGCTCAAAGGTGAAATTAACGGTCGCATAGTGGTTACTATTTAATTTAGATTAAGCGTTTATAAAACACAAAAAAGCACGGCTTCTAAATTAGAAAACCGTGCTTTTTAAGTATTTAACTAACCAGAGCTCTGCTTGAGATAGATTTATTATCCAAAGTTCAGGTTAACAAGTTAAAGAGTGTAACTAAAACTTAGTTTTGCATTACGCTCTTCCCCTGGCATACCACCTAAAAACATCGCTTTTGAATAATACTTTTTGTTGAACAAGTTATTTAAGTTTAACTGCATATGCCATTTATCAGTTGTATACGATACAGCTGTATCGTAAGTCGTATAACTTGGTACATAACCATCAGGAATCGAGAATGAACTTGAATTAGTACTTCTGTTATCTACAAATGTAATACCACCACTTATATTTACAGCTTCAGGTAAATTAAACATATCTGCGTAGTAGGTTACCCACGTACTTGCTGTTACGTAAGGCACACCTTTTTGGCGTGTGTCGTAACTACTGCTGTTAGGATTACTTTTGTCACGTGCATCTTGATAAATACCATTTACGTTTACTTTCCATTTATCGTTCAAGTAAGCATTTAAATCAAGCTCAACACCTTTTGTTTGCTCTTTACCATCATAATAGCTTTCAGGTACATCTGAGCTTGATGTTAAAGCGTCATAAAGCGGGTTTGCGTATTCTAAATTAGTACGAGAGCTTTCAAATATAACAACAGATGCTAGTAGTTGGTCATCAAATGCTTTAAATCTAAAGCCTAGGTCGTTACTTATAGACTCTGAATCTTCTCGGTCAGCTTCGTTACCTGCCACAGAGCCTAATACACTATACGCTGTACGTCCTTTTGAATGATTTACAAATACAGATAAATCTTCAGATGGCTGATACGTTGCACCAAGGTTATACGTTAAGCCAGAATCTGATGTACTCGCTTCAGGTGTTGGCTCTGCACGGCTAGAACTGTAACGCTCATCAACACCAAAGTGCTCATAAGTTTGCTCAATTCGGTTATATGCCACACCAATACGCGTTGTAAGTTCTTCAGTTATGTAACCAACATGTTGAATGCCTAAGCCCCATGCTTGTACTTTTTTATTGTAGTCACTTGTTTTAAGCGGATCGTAATCTTCAAAGTTACCGGTTGGCCAATTTGGTTCTCTTATATCGTAAATATACGGCAAAGAACCTTGGTACGTTACATCACCATCATTGTTTGTGAGTACGTAATCTTGATCCCATATTGAGAATTGTTTAAAACGAATATCTCTATCTTCGTAGTTGGCGTTAACAAGCAATTCGTTATCTACGTCGCCTAGCATAAAGTCGTAACGTAAATCTAAGAAGTACTGCCATGATTTTTCATCTGCTTCTACTTGGCGGTATTCTTGGCGGCGTGCTGCATACGGGTAAAGTACACCGTCTTCAACTAATGGAGCACGAGGGTCGTTATTAATTATTCCATCGCGTGTTGAATAGACGTAGTTATATGCACCAGTTTGGCGCGCAAAACTTGATGTGTAGTTACGGTACTGTAGCTGCTGGTTTAAAAACAAATCGTCAGTAATGTAATAGTTATGCGTTAATTTAAAACGCAACTCTTCACCTTCGTTAGCATCAGCCATTGGTGAAATAATACCATTTGTGCCAAAGCTATAAGGTGTTAAGCCATCAGATGCTGATAATGAATTAGCAAGTTGGTCGCGTTGTGCATCACTTAACTGTACGCCGCTTCCTGTTGGATCGTTTACTAAATCGGCACCGGTTACTTCACCCGCGCTTAAACCATTTGCAGTTTCTGCATTGTAAATACGAATAGGGTGACCAATAGAATCAACCGCTATTTCATCTTTTATATAGGCTGCAGAAAGCATGATGTTTTGTCTGTCATTAAGCACGTATTTAAGTGAGGTATAAATTTCGTCGCGATCTTCTTTTAAATCGCGAAATCCGTCACTTGACGCTGTTTTAGCCATAACACGATAAGCTAAATCATCTGTTATAGCGTTAGTGCTATCAAACGATAATGAATAGCTATCCCACTGGCCAAGCTCAGCCGATACTTTGTGTTTTTCTTCAAACTCTGGCTTTTTTTCAATTAGGTTTATTACGCCACCTGCGCTACCAATGCCATATAAACCTGTTGCAGGGCCTTTTAAAACCTCAACAGATTCAACATTTGTAAGTGAACGAGTTGGGTTAAATGTATTACCCAGGCCTGCACCACCATACATACCATCGTAGGTGTAGTTTGCATCTAAACCACGAATTACTAAGTTATCACCAATACCGTAATTATTACCTGCTTGTGTTAAGCCACTTACGTTTCTAACTAAATCTTGTAAGCTATCTACACCTTGAGATTCAATCAGTTCTCGGTCAATAATTACAACCGGTGCAGGTGTTTCCATTAAAGACATGTCTGATTTAGTAGCAAGACCAGAGCTCATCACCACGCGGTTTTGCTTTTCGTATACGCTGATGCGTTCAATATCAGCATCAACTTGTGTATTTTGGGCAAATGCCATATTTGCATTTAAACAAGCAAGAGTAATAAGAGAGTACTTAAACGTTTTCATAGAGTGATAACTATTCGCGTTATTGAATTTGCGCGAATGATAATGGTTATTGTTTTTAAAGTGAATAGAAAGTTCATTTTATTTGATTAAATAAAACTGTTCGGATAATTAATAGACAAAAGCGAGTCTAATAGGGGGATGGTGTCCCTTTTATGGCATATTCAAGATAGGTGAGAGTTTTATTAAGGCTGAGTAAACTCAGCCTTAATAGTGTGTATTTACAACTGGTTTTTATAAACAACACCTGCTTTCATTACAAAAGGTACTGCCTCTAAGGTTTTAATACTTTTAAGAGGATTTGCTTTTACCGCAATTATATCAGCTGCAAATCCGGTTTTAATTTGTCCTAACTGAGTATCCATTTTTAATAACTTAGCGCTATTAATAGTTGATGCTTGAATGGCTTGTAGTTCTGTCATGCCAAATTCAACCATGCGGCTAAACTGTTTTGCATTATCTCCGTGCGGGTAAATTGCTGCATCGGTACCGAACACCATTTTAACACCCGCTTTTACAGCACGGCTAAAGCTATCACGTTGCCTTTTAGAAACTTGGCGCTCTTTATTTAGGTTTTCTTCGTCTACGCCGTTTTGCTCGCCATAAGTGAGCGTATATTCGGTATTATAAATATCCATAGAAAGCCAAGTTCCATGCTCTTTGGCAAGCGCTATGGCCTCGTCATCTAAAAAGCTGGCGTGCTCTACGCTATCAACACCCGCTTTAATGGCCGTTTTAATCCCGCTTGTGCCGTGTGCATGAGCAGCTACTGGTAAATCTCGCATATGGGCTTCATCAACAATGGCTTTCATTTCTTCAAAAGAATACTGCTGTGCACCTACTTTAGTCCCTTTTGAAAATACTCCACCTGTGGCGCAAAACTTAATAGCATTTGCCCCGTATTTAATATTTTCGCGTACTTTTATACGCGCAGCCCATGGACCGTCTGCGACGCCACTTGAAGTATATTTAAGCTCAGGAGGTAATCGGTTGTTATCACAGTGCCCGCCAGTAATGCCGAGTGATGGGCCTGCAGCCCAAATACGAGGGCCAACTATGTCACCCGCATTTATGCCGTCACGCACGGCTATGACGCTGTAACCTTCTGCACCAACATTACGTACTGTTGTAAATCCAGCTTCTAAGGTTTTTTTAGCAAAATGAGCTGCTTTAATCGCCATTCTAGGAACTGACTGGCCTAAACGTTCACTGCGCGGCACCGTAGGGTCACTCGTTAAATGCACATGCATATCCATTAAACCTGGCATAAGGGTTAAATCAGGGAGTTGAATGTGTTTATCATCTTTAGTCAGCGTTGGTTTTTTATTTTGTTCAATGTTTGTAATTACGCCATCATCAATAGTAATTAAGGGTGATTTAATGAGCTTGCCATCTTTAACATCAACCATGGCTTTAGCCGATAGGTATGTAACTGCATGGGTATTAAAAGCGGTTAAGCAAAGTAAGGCAATAGAGGTGCTGAGTAGTTGTTTTTTCATTTTATTTTTCTTTTAAATCATATTTTAATTAATAGAAATGTAACAAGTTCAGATAAAAGTGCAAATTTAATACGATGAATGCAATCTATCGTAATTTCTTTATTAAGCACGGTTTAATGCGCATAATTAAAAAACGATATTAAAAAGGATTATCATGAAATCAATTAAATTAGCATTAGTTGCCAGTGGCGTTATGTTTGCTTTAAGTGGCTGTATGAATACTGAGCTTAGTACACACACCAATACCAGTACGCAGTTAAACACAGTTAACGCATCGGCAGGTATTGTTTCAGAGCTTTCAGCAGAGCAACAACTCGATGTACTTGTTGCACAGTATTACGATGAATCGCTCATATATAGCCCCATCAGCGCAACGTACAATGGTCGTAATGAGTTTAACAATCAATTCACGCCTGTGATTTCAAAAGAAAATAGAGCTAAAAAAGCCGCTTTTTATAAAAAATATCAACAGCGATTAAACTTTATAGATAAAGCACAGTTAACAGGGCAATCGCTTTTAAGTTTTGAAATATTAGAGCGTGACCTTGCACTTAAATTAGAAGGCATGCAGTTTCCTGATTATTTACTACCAATAAATCAAATGGCGGGTGCACATAACACCTTTGCAGGTTTTGGTTCAGGTCAAAGTGCTCAGCCGTTTAATACCGTTGAAGATTACACCGCTTTTATCTCGCGTAGCGAAGGTTTTGTAAAGTGGCTTGCCAGTGTAGAGCGTTCAATGGCGCAAGGCATTAAACTAGGTATTACGTTACCAAAACCACTTGCTGAAAAATTACAGCCACAATTTGCAGCTCATGTAGTTAAAAATGCCGAAGATTCATTATTTTGGGGACCAATTAAAAAATTACCAGAATCGTTTAGCGCACAGCAAAAGCAAAAAATTACAGCGCAGTATCGTCAATTGATTATGCAGCACTTAGTACCGGCTTATAAAAGCATGAGTGACTTTTTAGCTAATCAGTATATTCCTAATAGTCGAGAAAGCGTAGGTTACAGTGACTTACCAAACGGTAAAGCATGGTACGAATACCAAATTAAGAAAAACACAACGCTTAGCTTATCTGCAGACGAAATTCATGACATTGGTTTAAGTGAAGTGTCGCGCATTTTAAGCGAAATGAAAAAAGTAAAAGAAACCGTAGGCTTTAAAGGTGAGTTATCAGAATTTTTTGATCATTTACGTGATTCAGATGAATTTTACTACGACACGCCTGAGGAGTTAATTGCGGCATATGAAAACGTTAAGAAAAAAATAGATGCGCGTTTGCCTCTACTTTTTAACATAGCACCCAAAGCACCTTACGTTGTAAAAGCAGTTGAAGCATACAGAGCGCAGTCGGCAGCAGGTGCATCCTATGCATCTCCGGCGCCTGATGGCTCTCGTCCTGGTATTTTTTATATCAATGCTTATAACTTAAAAGCGCAGCCTAAATTTTTACTCGAAACTTTATCGATTCACGAAGCAGCCCCGGGTCATCACTTTCAAATAGCACTTCAGCAAGAAATTGAGGGCTTACCTGATTTTCGTAAATTTGGTGGTTATACCGTGTTTGCAGAAGGTTGGGCGCTTTACGCAGAAAGCTTAGGCAAAGAGCTAGGCTTATTTACCGACCCTTATATGTGGTATGGACGTTTATCGGATGAGCAATTACGCGCAATGCGTTTAGTGCTTGATACCGGTTTTCATGCAAAAGGGTGGACGCGTCAGCAAGGTATAGATTACATGCTTGCAAATTCATCTATGGCCAAGAGTGATGTAATTGCAGAGGTTGAGCGATATATTGCATGGCCAGGACAAGCGCTTTCTTACAAGTTAGGGCAATTTAAAATTCAAGAATTACGTGATTTTTCTAAAAAACAACTGGGTGATAAATTTGATATTAAAGCGTTTCACACGCAAATATTAATTGATGGCGCATTGCCAATGCCAATCCTTGAGGAAAAAATTAAGCGTTGGGTTAAATCTCAAAGCTAATTTGTAGCGCAAAGCCAGTACTTTGAAAGGGTATTGGCTTTGCGCCATTTACAGCAATACGGTAGAATGCGCGCTCTTTAGGGGGCACGAGTAAACTATGTTTGATCAACAATTAGCAAATACACAATTTTGGCTTAAAAAAAGCTTAAGCGACATGAGTCAAAACGAATGGGAAGCCATTTGTGATGGATGCGGAAAATGTTGTTTAAATACGTTTATTGATAGCGAAGATGAAGACGAATTTACCGCCACCGATCAGTTACGCGAAGGTGAGCAATTAATATTTACTAATATTGTATGTCAGTATCTTGATAACAACACCTGTGGTTGTAGCGAATATGAAAACCGCCAAACGCTTGTTCCTTCTTGTGTAAAACTCACAAAAGAAAACCTTAAAGACATCTTTTTTATGCCACAAAGCTGCAGTTACCGTCGTTTACATGAAGGTCGTGGTTTGGCTTCTTGGCATCCGTTATTAAATAATGGTGATAAAACAAAGATGCATGAGCTAGGTATTTCTGTAAAAGACAAAACAGTAAAAGATTGCGATGTAAAGCTCGACGACTTTGATTTGTACATTGCAGAATGGCCAACAAAGGACGTAGATTAATGAGTAAACAACAAGCCGTAATTGGTTTAATCAATCCTAAAAGCCCGACTAATGTTGGCGGTGTATTGCGAGCAGCTGGCTGTTATGACGCTAAACAAGTTTTTTTTACAGGCAATCGCTACTTAAATGCCAAAAAATTCCATACAGATACAAAAAATGTAGTGGAGCGTATTCCTTTAACCGAAACAGATAACTTAGAAGCAATAAAGCCACAAGGCGCAACGGTTGTGGTTATTGAGCTTATTGAAGGTGCAACACCTTTACCTGAGTTTAAACATCCTGAAAATGCATTTTATGTATTTGGCCCCGAAGATGGTTCTGTATCAAAAGACGTCTTAAAGTGGTGCGATGAGGTTGTTTATATTCCAACTATTGGCTGTATGAACTTAGCGGCTACCTGTAATGTAGTTTTGTATGACCGCTTGGCTAAATTAGGCGGCGTTGAGAGTAGTGACGATACTATTATTAGCTCTCGTGATACAAACAATAAAATGAGGTGGCAAAAAAGCTGATTAGTTAAGGTTTATTTGTGCAAAAGTGATAGTAGTAGCTAAACTTAAAAACACTATTAATCACAAATAGATACTAAAATGCGCTGGTTTTATTTTATATTATTGCTAACAACTAGTAATAGTTTTGCTGAAACATCGGTTGAGTATTTTCAAAATGGTACTCAACACACCTTAACTGGGCATTCCCATAAATCGGGGGTGCTCTATGAAGCTAAAAACTCCAAACAAACACTTCATCTAGCCACACTCGATTGGCCTCCCTATATTGGTAAAAATTTATGTAATAAAGGCTGGGTTTATCAATTTTCAATTGCCTTGTTAAATAGTAAGGGCTACAGCGTATATATTGAATTTTTGCCTTGGGCAAGAGCGGTACGAAATGTAGAACTAGGCAGGGCTGACATACTAATGCCTGAATACTTTATAGAAGATACAGCTCCCTCCGATTATGTTGATGGTAAAACACGTCGAGAATTGCTCGGTTTATCTAATTCGTTTAAGGGTGGCGAAATTGCTTTTTTAAAAAGGAAAGGCGATACAGACCGTTTCACAGGAAACTTAAAATCACTTAAAGGGCAAAAGATTGGTGTTGTTCGAGGGTATCAAAATACGCCAGAGTTTGATGCCATGATGGACAATGGCGAGTTTGAAGTTATCACCTCTGTTGATGATTTACAGCTTGTTAAGCTACTGACTGCTAAACGTGTTGATTTGGTTATAGGCGATCCTCAAGCATTGAAATCATCTGTGGCTTACTCCTCTTTAACTAAACCTGAAAAACAGTCTTTGCTTTCTTCCATTGAGAAAGAAAGCATTCCTTTGCAATATAACTCGTTATATTTTGCCATTAGTAAGCGTGCGCATAATTGGCTTTTAGTATTAGAGGATATAAACGAAGGGCTTTATCAGTTTAATAACAGTGGCGAAATTGACCGAATTATTAGTGCGACCAACACGCAATGTGAATAACGTTACTGGAACGTTCCATAAGTGCGCTGACTAATTTATATTTAAACATGTAAAATCGTTTTCAACTTGTTAATGGAGTGAAAACGACGTGAGTGAAATAAATACAAACCAATCATTCGCGGTCAACGAACAGCCAAATAAAAATTATCTGTTTCCACTGACTGCAATGACGACCCTATTTTTTTTATGGGGTTTTATTACTGTTTTAAACGATGTACTAATACCACGCTTAAAAGGCGTATTTGATTTGAGCTTTTTTGAAGCGATGCTAGTACAGTTTTGCTTTTTTGGGGCTTACTTTATTGTTTCTATTCCTGCGGGGCTTTTAGTTAAGCAATTTGGTTACAAAAAAGGGATTTTAACTGGTTTAATTGTGGCTTCAATGGGGTGTATGTTGTTTTACCCTGCTGTTGTAGTACATGAATATTGGCTATTTTTAGGCGCTTTATTTGTACTTGCTGCAGGCGTAACAGTACTTCAGGTTTCTGCCAATCCTTATGTTGCTGCTCTTGGCAGCGAAAAAACAGCTTCTTCTCGTCTAAATTTAGCACAAGCACTTAATGCGCTTGGTACTACCGTTGGGCCTTATGTTGGTGGTTTATTATTTTTCGGTACGGCAGGTAGTTTAGCCGCATCGGCAGCAACTGCTGAATCTGTAAAAGTGCCTTATTTAATGCTTGCGGGCGCTTTATTACTTATCGCTATTGTATTTGCCTTTATAAAGCTTCCAGAAATTGAAGCCCACAAAGAGGAAAATAATACAGCAATTGAATCTCGTTCGTTATTGCAAGCACCGCACTTAACTATGGGTGTACTTGCTATATTTTGCTACGTAGGCGGGGAAGTTGCCATTGGCAGCTTTTTAGTTAACTACTTTGGTGAGGCGCACATAGCAGGGCTTGAAGAGCATACTGCGGCCGCACTTATTAGTTATTACTGGGGCGGGGCAATGGTAGGGCGTTTTATAGGCTCTGTATTATTACAAAAGATTGCACCTTCTAAAGCTATAGCGTTTAATGCATTTAGTATTATTGCGCTATTATTGATCACTATTTTTACTCAAGGTGACGTAGCTTTATACTCAGTATTGGCTATTGGTTTATTTAACTCAATTATGTTCCCGACTATATTTTCAGTTGCAATCGAGCGACTAGGATCATTGACGAGCAAAGGTTCTGGCTGGTTATGTTTAGCAATTGTTGGTGGTGCACTTGTACCATTACTGCAAGGGTTTATAGCTGATACAGTAAATATACAGCAAAGCTTTTTTGTTCCAATGTTATGTTATGTATTTATTGCATGGTACGGTTTAAATGTTGTTCGCTTAGCAAATAAGTGGAAATAACAGACTATACAAGAGTGACTGAATACGTATTCAGTCACTTATAAAGCTACATTTAATGGGAACGTTCCACAAGCAATAAATCTAGTCATTAATTATTTTAATATTAGCCAGTTACCCACCAAAGCCTCTTGTTTTACAATCCTTTATTCTTATTTTTCATCAATAACCTAACTGTAAGTCTCTTTTACTAGGACATTTAGCTAAATTTTTGCTAAAACAGTAAGGCTAATAACGATAAATAATAAAAAGGATGTATATGCTTAACTCGTTGAAATTTACTTCCAAAGTGACTATTGCAGCCTCCTTAATTTTGGTTTTGGTGCTAGGGTTATTTACTTTTAATAACTACATTGCGATGCGCAAGCAAACCGAGCAGCAGTTAAGCCTGGTATTGCAACAAAATTCCGAATCTGTTTCACAAAATATAGCGAGTTGGTTAAATGCAAAGTTGGCGATTGTTATATCAATTGCTAAAACCCATAAAGCTAATGATTCTAAAGCACTCACCCTTTCACAATTAAATACAGCAGAGCTTGCTGGAAGCTTTAAAAATACGTATATAGGTAAATCCAGCGGCACGTTTATATTAAACGATCAATCAGTCGTTTTACCTCCAGATTTTGATGCGACTTCTCGCCCTTGGTATAAATTAGTCGAAAACAAATCAAATACCGCTTTTACAACTCCTTATATTGATGTAACCACTAACGAGCTTACAATTTCAGCGGTAGTACCCATACTCCAAAATGGTCAGTTTAGCGGCGTTGCAGGTGCCGATATTGATATGCAGACCGTGACAAAAATTATCAACGATATTGACTTTTTAGGACTCGGTTATGGTTTTTTACTCGATAATAAAGGCCAAGTGTTAAGCCATCCAAATGCTCAGTTAAACTTAAAAAATACATCTGACATCTTTGGCACCAATACGCCTTTACAAAGTGAGTTTACCCAGTACGAGATAAACGGAGAGTCTAAGCTTATTTCGTTTACAAAAATTAGTGGTATTGAAAACGTAGATTGGTACCTAGGTGTTGTTATAGACAAAGATAAAGCGTATGCCAGTGTCTCTAATTTTGGCCAAACCGCAGCTGTTTTTATGGTGATAGGAATTATCACTATTATAATTATGATGAAGCTTTTATTACGCTATTTAATGCAGCCAATGAATCGTTTAAACGATGCTATTAAAGATATAGCACAAGGTGAGGGTGATTTAACAAGGCGTTTAACCGTTGAAAACGACGATGAATTTGGCGATTTAAGCTATTCATTTAATATTTTCATCGAAAAAATTCAGCATTCAATAGAACAAGTAAAAGAGTCTACAAAGCAATTAGATACAGCTATTGAGAGCTTGGTATCACAAACACATTCTTCGCTGTCTATGTATGATGATCAAAGTAAACGAACCGATAGCGTTGCAGCAGCTATCAACCAGTTTTCTGCCACATCAATGGATATTTCAAGTAATGCAGAGAGTGCATCGCAGCTTGCTAAAAATGCAGATGAACATTCAACACAAAACCAAGAAGCATTAAGCCACAGTGTTGCAACTATCCACCAGCTCTCGGGTAATATGGAAAAAGCTCAGCAAACTATAAACAGTTTAAATACGCATACAGCCAGTATTGGCCAAGTGCTTGAAGTTATTAAAGGTGTAAGTGAGCAGACGAATTTATTGGCACTTAATGCCGCAATTGAGGCCGCTAGAGCAGGAGAGGCGGGACGCGGTTTTGCCGTTGTAGCAGATGAAGTTCGCCAATTAGCGCACCGCACTCAACAGTCAACGCAAGAGATTGAAGACACGGTTAGCCAGTTGCAAAAAGGCTCAAACCTTGCGGTAGAGCTTATGAAAACAAGCCTTGAAGGCAGTAAAAAAAGCGTGCAACAAGCCGATGCTGTTGGCAATTTAATGAGCCATGTTATACAAGCGATTCAACAAATTAACGATGCAAATCACTCTGTGGCCACTGCAACAGATGAGCAAAACCAAGTTGTTAAGTTATTAGATACAGATATTCAAACAATTAATTCGCTTTGTATACAAGGCAAGGCCAATTTAAATGACACGCTTGACGAATGTACCAAACTAAAACAACAGTTTAGTGCTTTAGAAAATATGGTTCAAAAGTTTAAAGTATAAAATTAATGACTAAAAAAAATGTGAATAAACCAAATTGGCTCAGTCTAATAAATATCGACAGTGTTTATAGCTCAGACATGCAACGCAAAGCGTTTTCTTTATTTACCATGATTGGGATTTCAATTGTGGTGATCGCAGTATTAGTGTTTTTTAATTATAAGCTTTATTCGCCACTACTGACCGCTTCATTAATTATCGTTAACATTACAAATATAAGCTGTTCTATCTATTTTATAAAAACGGGTAATCTGCAAGTTGTGGCATTAATAAGTATGAGCATTGTGTGCATGATGTTTGTTGCACTTGTTTATACCGGCGGTAAAGATAATACCGCGCTATATTGGCTAATGTTTTATCCTGTCGTAACGTTTGCATCTTTAGGGGTTAGATTAGGTGCTTGGTTAGGCTGTACCTTACTGTTTTCTTGTATTGTTATTTTATACGGCCCTGACTTTGGTCAAGTTAGCTATGGCAACGTAGAAAAAACACGTTTTATAGCGTCCTTTTCTATGGTGTTTTTATTCTCATTTATTGGTGAGTATTTTAGGCATAAAAGCCACATGGCTATTGCCGATATTACGCTAGAGCAAAAACAAGATGCTTATACTGACCCCCTTACTGGCATAGCAAATAGACGTTTTATTACCTCTCATTTTTTAAAGCTTGCTCAAACACGCCCAGAGCAGTACTTACCTTTTTCAATATTGTTAATTGATTTAGATAATTTTAAATCTTTAAACGATACGCATGGCCACGATTTTGGTGATACGGTATTGATAGAATTTACCAAACTTCTTGAGTCTCAATTTTTGGCAACTGCGTTAAAGGCCCGTTATGGCGGTGAGGAATTTGTTGTTATTTTACCGCAGCTCACTGCCTCTAGAGCCTCTGTAATTGCGAACAAATTTCGAGAAGCCGTGGCAGGTCATGTTATATTTACTGATGACAAGCAGCGTATTTCAATCACCTGTAGCATTGGTATTTCCCAAGTAAATAAAGTAAATGATTATGATGATTCATTAAAGCAAGCTGATGAAGCTCTTTATAGTGCAAAGGCTGCTGGTCGTAATAGTGTCGTCTCAAACTAGTTGAAGGATTAATATGTCTCAAAGTAAGTTAATATATGTCCATGACCCAATGTGTAGTTGGTGTTGGGGTTACTCACCAACCTGGCTTAAGCTAAAATCAGAGCTTGCTGGTAAAGTGGCAATAGAATATAAAGTAGGTGGCCTAGCACCCGATAGCCAAGACCCAATGCCACAAAATATGAAAGAGCTGCTTGAGGGGACTTGGCATAAAATTTCAGCTCAGTTAGGTACGCAATTTAATTATGATTTTTGGCGCAATTGCCAGCCAAGGCGTTCAACGTATCCCGCATGTAGAGCCGCTCTTATAGCGCGTAAAGCGGGTAAAGAAGCTCAAATGGTGGCTGCTATTCAACACGCTTATTACCTAAACGCACAAAACCCGTCTGATGAAAGTACATTAATTAGTTTGGCTGAAAAAATTGGCTTAAATAAAGATGAGTTTTCGGAGCAGCTAACATCAAGCGAGCTTAATGAGGAGCTCAAAGCGGAGTTATCCTTTGTTCGCACTTTACCAATTCAAGGTTTTCCCTCACTAGTGCTTATTAAAGATAATAAAGCTTACCCTATCGAAATAAATTATACCGATTGGCACTATTGCCTTAATCAAATTAATTCAATTTTGGATTAACCACCTTCTTGCATCTTCTTAATAGGGGGTATTTGGCCAGCAAGTACCCTTATTCGCGTTAAAACCTCCTCGTAAGTCTTAATTGTTACCATTGTCATAAAAGCGACTTTTTTGCGCAACATCCTTGTCATGTTTCATCTATAAACTCCTGCTCATTGAATTATTAAGTCATAAATTATTTATATAACAAAGTTTATGACCTAAAAAAACAAACTAGCAAATCCGCTAACTAACGAGTAAAGGTGTATGCGATGAAAGGCGTTAAACCATTAATCTTAGCTGGTATTGTGGCCGCAAGTGCAGCAGTACACGCAAACGATTTAGATAAGGTTATTGATAAAAGCAGTGAAATTAATAAATCAGCTGCGCAATCACAAACAAAAATAGACAAGATTGCAGATTCAATGCAAGGACGTTTACAGCAATTTAAAACCCTCAATAAAGAGATTGATGGTTTAGCTGTATACAACGCCCAGCTAACTAAACAATTAAATAATCAAATAGAAGAGATGGAATCTTTAAACCTGTCAATGGATCAGGTTTCTATTATTGAACGTCAAATTACGCCGCTAATGCTTAGAATGATTGAAGGTCTTGAGCAGTTTGTATCTTTAGATATTCCATTTTTAGCTGATGAGCGCACTAAGCGCGTTACGTCTTTAAAAGAAATGATGAATCGTGCTGATATTAACTCAAGTGAAAAATTTCGTCGTGTACTTGAAGCGTATCAAGTAGAAGTAGACTACGGGCGCACTATTGAAGCTTATACCGCACTTTTAAATGTGGATGACAAAGAGCGTGAAGTTGATTTTTTACGCATTGGCCGTTTAGAGCTTATTTACTTAACACGCGATGGCAAAAAAGCAGGTAGTTGGAATGCAGATACAAAATCATTTGAAGCATTACCAGACTCTACAATAAGCCAAATTAATAAAGGTTTACGCATTGCGCGTAAACAACTTGCCCCAGATATGTTAACTCTGCCAGTACATGCAGCAGAATAAGAGGTTGAAAATGAAATTGTTTACTCAAATGACAAAAATAGCTCTTTTTGCTGCAAGCCTAAGCATTACTGGTGCAAGTATAGCGGCAGAGCCAATGAACTTAGATTCATTACTTAAAACGCTCGAAAATGGTAAATCAGCTCAAAGCGAGCAAAATAAACAACGTGAACAAGAGTTTGCTGCTCGCCAAAACGAGCAAGTACAAACACTTAAAAATACCCAAGCAAAGCGCAATCAAATGCTGGTGGAATCTGAGCGTCTAGAAACGCAATTTGAAGAAAACGAAGTAAAACTTGCTAACTTAACAGACACGCTTTCTAAACGCATGGGTTCGCTTAAAGAGTTGTTTGGCGTTCTTCAGCAAGTTGCAGGGGATTCTAGTAATAAATTTGCGACATCAATAGTATCTGCTCAGATTGCTGGGCGCAGTACGTTTATGGATGACCTTGCTCAAAAAATGGGCTCAACTTCAAAACTTGCTTCAATAGAAGATATTGAAAAAGTATGGTTTGAATTACAACGCGAAATGACCGAGCAAGGTAAAGTAAGTCGTTTTAACGCAAGTGTTATTGTTGAAGGCGGTACTAAAGCACAGCAAGAAGTTGTGCGAGTCGGCGCATTTAACCTTATATCAAACGGTAAGTATTTAGAGTTTAACTCCTCGACTAATTCTTTGAGTGAATTAACTCGCCAACCTGTATCGCGCTTTACTGCAACAGCAGAAGAGCTACAAAGCACTAAAAGTGGCGTGGTGCAATTTGCACTTGACCCAACAGGCGGCTCTATTCTTGGTTTATTAGTACAAGCACCTGATACACAAGAGCGTGTTCATCAAGGTGGCACTGTTGGTTATGTGATTTTAGGCGTGGGTGTTATTGCACTCCTTATATCACTTGAGCGTTTTTTCTCACTATTGATTATGGGCGGTAAAATTCGTCGTCAGCTTAAAGATACAGTTGCACGTGATGACAATCCGCTTGGACGCGTAATGAAAGTAAAAGATCAATTTCCAAGTGTTTCACACGACACACTGGAGCTTAAATTAAGTGAAGCTATTTTACGTGAAATGCCAAAAGTGACGCGTAATTTAACACTTATCAAAATCATCTCTGTTGTTGCGCCGCTGTTAGGTTTACTAGGTACGGTAACCGGCATGATCAACACATTCCAAGCAATCACCTTATTTGGTACTGGGGATCCTAAGCTTATGGCGGGTGGTATTTCTCAAGCGCTAGTAACAACGGTATTGGGCTTAGTGGTCGCCATACCAACGGTATTTTTATACACCTTACTTAATACGCGCGCTAAAAATATCTTGTTAACTATTCAAGAGCAGAGCGCCGGTATTATTGCAGAGCGAAGCGAGAAGGGAGCATAAACCATGGTGCTATTGATTGACTCAATCAATGCTATCCGTGATTTTCTCGACACCGGTGGCCAAGTTCTCTTGGTCATCGGGGTGTTAATCTTCGCGATGTGGTTATTGATACTCGAGCGATTTATTTACTTTTTTAATGGTTTTAGAAGCTATAAACACGCTCTTAAAGCCAATTGGATTAACCGTGCAGAACGAGATAGCTGGAATGCAGAGCAAATACGCGAAGCGATGATATCGCGAGCTGGTATGCGCTTAAACACCAATCTTTCTTTAATTAACGTGATGGTTGCTTTGTGTCCACTACTTGGTTTGTTAGGCACGGTGACGGGTATGATAGAAGTGTTTGATGTAATGGCAATTACCGGCACAGGGAGTGCGCGTTCAATGGCATCGGGGGTATCTAAAGCAACTATCCCGACAATGGCAGGCATGGTAGGTGCGTTATCTGGGGTATTTGCCTCAACGTACTTACAACGAAAAGCTAAGCGCGAAGTAGAACTACTACAAGACAGCATGGTTTTAGACCATTAAGCAAAATTTTGATGAGCGGCTCTTATAAAGCCGCTCATCCTAGGAGAATAAAAATGAGAGCCCCGTTAGGAAACCTATTTCAAGAAGACGAAGCTGAAGAAATAAACATGACCCCAATGCTAGACGTTGTATTTATCATGCTTATTTTCTTTATTGTAACTGCCTCTTTTGTTAAAGAAGCCGGTATTGATGTAAACCGCCCAGAAGCAGCAACAGCGGTTAAAAAAGAGCGCGCTAATATTTTAGTGGCTATTTCTGATACAGGCGAGATTTGGATTAATAAACGTCAAATTGATGTACGCGCGGTACAAGCCAATATCGAGCGTTTAAAAGCAGAAAATCCACAAGGTAGCGTTGTGATTCAAGCAGATAAAAAAGCCACTACCGAAATGTTAATTAAGGTGATGGATGCCTCGCGCGCGGCGGGCGCATTTGATGTATCAATTGCCGCACAAGATGCGTCTTAAGGGCTAGTTATGTTGCGATATTTAGTTGCATTAGTGATAGCCGGTGTAGTGACCTTTATGTTGTTTTTAGGCATGCAGGCACTGATCACTGGCGGTGAAGGCGCTATGACGGATCCGGTAAAGGGTAACGTACTTGATTTTGTTCGCTTGAAAAAAGAAGAAACCGTACAAAAAAAAGAGCGTAAGCCACAAAAGCCACCAACACCAAAAGAGCCGCCACCACCAATGGAATCACCGCAAATGCAAAATAGTGATGCTACAGCAAATGCTAACAACTTTGACTTTGGTGCCAATGTAGATGCGGATGTAAATTTAGCCGGCGGGTTAGCACTTGAAACAAGTGATGGTGAATACTTACCGATTGTTAAGGTGGCCCCTGTTTATCCGCGCCGTGCGTTATCACGTGGCATAGAAGGCTACGTTATTGTTGAATTTACAGTAACAAAACAAGGTACTGTACGCGACCCACAAGTAGTAAAAGCAGAGCCTGAGTCACTCTTTGATAGAGCCGCGATGGATGCAGCCCTTAAATTTAAATATAAACCGCGCGTAGTAAACGGTGAAGCCGTTGAAGTTGCGGGTGTTCAGAACAAAATATCTTTCCAAATTAGCGGTTAATTAGTAATTAACCACGAGTAAACGGACAGAAATGCGAGGCGATTATGAAATTACTACCTACAGCTAAACTTTTAAAGTTAACACTATTTTGTACCGCTGCGATCAGTACAAGTATTGTTGCACCAAGTGCTCTAAGCCTAATTCCAGGGCTACATGTAGCTACGGCACATGCAGAGCAAGAACAAAAAACGAAACGTGTACCAGCACTGCGTGAAAAGGTTTATAGCCAGCTTGCTCGTGCCCAAAAGCTTGCAGACGATGGTGATGTTAAAGCAGGCCTTGAAGCGCTTGATAGCATTCAAGAGCGAGCTGCAAGCATGAACTCGTACGAAGTGGCAATGATGCATAACTTTTACGGGTTTATTTATTACAACGAAAACGACTTACCAAAAGCGATTGCCTCGTTTGAAAAAGTGGTAGCAGAGGAAGCCATTCCAGAGTCACTTCGTTTAAGCACTACATTTAGCTTGGCTCAACTGGCTATGGCTAATAGTGATTACACTAAAGTTATCTCTTTTTTAGATGACTGGGACAGTATTAACACCCAGCCTAAAACAGAAGGCTACTACTTGCTAAGGGCTCAAACATACTATCAGTTAAAAGATTATAAAAAAGGGCTTGAGTACATATCTCAAGTGATTGCTTTAAGCGACAGCGAAGGCAAAATCCCTAAAGAAAACTGGTTAGTACTACAGCGTGCAATGTATTACTCGCTTAATCAAACTGACAAAGTTGTTGAAGTGCTTGAGCGCATGGTAAAGCTTTATAATAAACCTGAGTATTGGGTGCAGTTATCGGGTATGTATGGTGAAACAGGTAGGGAGAAACAACAGTTAGCGGTAATTGAAGCGGCTTATCAGCAAGGGTTTTTAACCTCTAAATCTGATTTACGCCAATTAGCGCAAGTGTATTTATATAATGGTTTAGCGTTTAAAGCTGCAAAAGTGATGAGCGATGCCATTGATAAAGATATTGCTGAAAAAACAGCAAAAAACTACGCTTTTGTTGCCGAGGCGATGATCCAAGCTAAAGAAGATGAAAAATCTATTACCTACTTTGCAAAAGCTGCTGATTTATCTGAACACGGTAAATACGATCAACGTTTAGCCGAAGTATTTGTTAATACAGAGCAATATGAAGAAGCCGCCGATGCAGCGCGTAAAGCACTTGATAAAGGTGGCCTTGATTTTGAATCTAATGCATTTGTTGCCTTGGGTATGGCGCAGTACAACATGCAAAATTTTGATGCATCAATTTTAGCGTTTGAGCAGGCAGAAAAACATAAAAAATCTCAGCGTTTAGCACAGCAGTGGATCAAATATGTAAAGCGCGAAAAAGTGCATGCAGAAACACTTAGAACAGCTTTACTGTAAATATTAAAGCGCTTTACTAATTAACAAGTAACGCGTGTAAAACCAGTTCATAATCGCAATACTAAAACCGCCTCAGGGCGGTTTTTATCGTCTTTAAAAGCATCCAATTGTCTGATTTTAAATAAGTTACTTTTGTCATCTTATGGTTATTAAACTGTAACTACTTTGTCATAAGTCTCCCGTATTGTAACCGCAGCTAAACTCAAGTGACCTTAAAGCATTATTTAAGTGTTTTATGGTGACTTGAGTTTATTTGAGCACCTAAAAAATAATTAAATACTTTAACGGAGTGAACAATGAAATTATCTGACTTATTCAAAGTAAGTTTGATTGCAACTGCAGTATCTTTAGCTGGTTGTGGTGGAGACTTAGTAGTATCTGAAGGCGACACAACTATTAATGAAGGTGATACAGTAACTAACGTTATTGAAGGCGGTGACGATACAAGTGGTGAAACGTCATCACGTGATGATTCACAAAATGCTACCACTGGCTTTCCTACTGATATTGACAATGCACTAACTCAAGGTTTAGCAACTGATGTTTCTAGTGAGTTTACATCTATTACAGATAAGCCCGTTTATCGCTTAGCTGCAGATACTGTTTTCACTACTGATGTTTCGTTAACAAACGACGCACACTGGATCTTAAATGGCCGTACTGCGGTTGGTAATGATCGCGCAGATAACGCCAAGCTTTATATTCAGCAAGGTACAACGATTATTGGCGAAACAGGAGATGACTTCCTAGTTGTTCGTCGCGGTTCACAAATTGAATCGGTAGGGACTGTAAGTCAGCCCATTACAATGACCTCAATTCAAGATGTTACAGCTCAAGAAACAACGATTGGTCAGTGGGGCGGTTTAGTATTATTAGGTAACGCGCCAGCAAATTCTTGCGGCGACCAAGAAGGTGAAGCAACAGCTGATGAACTTGCTAATTGTGGTGTGTCGGCTGAAGGTGATGCAGGTCAGTTTGGTGGCGATATCAGTGATGATAATTCAGGTACTTTAAAGTATGTACTTGTTAAGCAAGCCGGTAAAACGTTAGGTAATGGTGATGAGTTAAATGGTATTACGTTTGCCGGTGTTGGCTCTGCAACTACGGTTGATTATATTCAAGTACATGAAAATCTTGATGATGGTATTGAGTTCTTTGGTGGCACAGTTAATGTAAGCAATGTTGTACTTACAAATATTGGCGACGATTCGCTAGATTGGTCTTTTGGTTGGACGGGCTCAGCTACAAACGTTTATATTCAGCAAGCGGCTAACGTAGGCGATAACGCTATCGAAGCTGATAACTCTGAATTTGATTCAAGTGCAACACCATTAACTTTACCTACTATTTCAAACGTTACAATTGTGGGTGCTGAGGGCAATAACGGCATTCGTTTACGTGCGGGTACTGCTGGGGTTCTTAAAAATGTATTTGTAACGGGCCCAGCTACTTATGAAAACTGCTTACGTGTAGGCTCTGATTCAGTACCTCGTGCAGAGGATGGCACACTTACGATTACAAACTCTATAGTTGCTTGTCAAACTGCAGCGAATAACTTTGGCAGCGAAGTTATTAACGGTGGCGATGTACAATCTTGGTTTGAAGGCCAAGACGCTAACCAAACACTTACCCCAGCTGATTTAATGCTAGATGACAACGGTTATACACCTCTTGCTGGCTCGCCACTTATTGCAAATACGCAAATTGGTGCTTTTGATGGCTCAACTAATTGGATGGAAGGTTGGACTGTTGGTATCAATGGTGGCTTCCCTACTGATATTGATAATGCGCTATCACAAGGTTTAGCCTCAGACGTATCTAGCGAATTTCCAGAAATTACAGATAAGCCAGTATATCGCTTAGCTGAAGATACAACGTTTACAGCGGATGTAACACTTACAAATGACGCACATTGGATTTTAAATGGCCGTACAGCAGTAGGTAATGACCGTGCAGACGCTACAACACTTTATGTTCAAGCCGGCACGACATTAATTGGTGAATCAGGTGATGACTTTTTAGTTGTTCGTCGTGGTTCGCAAATTAACGCAAATGGTAATGCAACTGCACCTATTACAATGACATCTATTGAAGATGTAACAGGCGCTGAAACAACAATTGGTCAATGGGGCGGTTTAGTACTTTTAGGTAATGCTCCTGCTAACTCGTGTGGCGATCAAACTGGCGAAACGACTGCTGAAGAACTTGCTAACTGTGGTGTATCTGCAGAAGGTGACGCTGGTCAGTTTGGTGGCGATATTAGCGATGATAACTCAGGTGTACTTCGTTATATTGTCGTTAAGCACGCAGGTAAAACTCTCGGTAACGGTGATGAGCTTAATGGTATTTCGTTTGCGGGTGTAGGCTCTGCAACAAAAGTAGAATATATCCAAGTTCATCAAAACCTTGATGATGGCGTTGAGTTTTTTGGTGGTACTGTAAATGTTCGTAACATAGTACTTACTGACATTGGTGATGATGCATTTGATTGGTCGTTTGGTTGGACAGGTCGTGCGCAAAATATTTATATTCAACAAAGTGCTGTTGGTGGTGATAACGCTATTGAAGCGGATAACTCAGAATTTGATTCAAATGCTACACCTTTAACAAAGCCACTAATTTCTAACGTAACAATTGTAGGTGCTGATGGTACTAACGGTGTTCGTTTACGTGCAGGTACAGCGGGCGTTCTACGTAATGTAGTAATTACAGGACCTGAAGGTTACTCAAACTGTTTACGTGTGGGTTCTGACTCTGTAGCAAATGCAGAATCTGGAGAGCTTTCTATTGAAAACTCAGTAGTGGCATGTAGTGAAGATAATAACTTTGGTAGTGAAGCAATTGGTGGTGGTAACGTTCAATCTTGGTTTGAAGGCCAAACAGGTAACCAAACGCTGACAGCTGCTGGCCTTAGTTTAGCAACCGATGGCTTTACACCTAAATCTAGCTCACCATTATTAGGTTCGGGTGTTGATTCGTCAGACCTTGATTCGTTCTTTACTAAAACAGATTATATTGGTGCGTTTAATGGCGATAATAACTGGATGGATGGTTGGACAGTCGCTATAACACCAAGTTTTCCTGATGATATTCAAAATGCCTTAGAGCAGGGTTTTGCTACTGATGTATCAGCAAGCTTTCCTGAAATAACAGACAAGCCAGTTTATCAGTTAACTTCTGATGTTGTATTCACTTCAGACGTAACATTAACTAACGATGCCCATTGGATTCTAAAAGGCCGTACAGCCGTAGGTAATGACCGCGCTGATGAAACGACTTTATATGTTCAATTTGGTACTACGCTTATTGGCGAGTCGGGTGATGACTTTTTAGTTGTTCGCCGTGGTTCTAAAATAGAGGCTGTGGGCAGTGCAACTCAGCCAATTACTATGACGTCTATTGAAGATGTTACTGGTGGCGAAACGACTATTGGTCAATGGGGCGGTTTAGTGCTTTTAGGTAATGCACCGGCTAACTCGTGTGGCGATCAAGAAGGCGAAGCTACCGCTGATGAGCTTGCAAACTGTGGTGTGTCTGCTGAAGGTGACGCTGGCCAATTTGGTGGTAATGACCCAGAAGATAACTCAGGTACTTTAAAATACGTGGCAGTTAAACAAGCAGGTAAAACGCTTGGTAACGGAGATGAGTTAAACGGCATTACGCTTGCTGGTGTTGGTAGTCAAACAGAGCTTGATTACATTCACGTTCATGAAAATCTGGACGATGGTGTTGAATTTTTCGGTGGTACTGCAAACATCAGTCACCTGGTTTTAACTAATATTGGTGATGACTCACTAGATTGGTCATTTGGTTGGACGGGTAAAGCGCAATACGTACTTATCAAGCAAGCTGACTCAACAGGTGATAATGCAATTGAGGCGGATAACTCTGAGTTTGATTCAAGTGCAACTCCACTCACAATGCCTACAATTTCTAATGTTACTATTATTGGTAATGTTGGGGTTAACGGTATACGTCTACGTGCAGGCACTGCGGGTATGCTTAAGAACGTGGTTGTGACAGGCGGGGCAGATTATTCAAATTGTTTACGTGTAGGTTCAGATTCAGCTCCTCGCGCAGAGGATGGTACATTAACTGTTACTCACTCAGTTGTTGCATGTGAAACAGCAAATAACTTTGGTACGCAAGCTATTGGTACTGGTAATGTTGAGTCTTGGTTCTTAGGCCAAACAGGTAACTCTGTGCAAGCAGCCACAGACCTTGGTTTAGCAGATAACGGATATATGCCTTCGGCTGAGTCATTACTGTTAGGTAATGGTTTTGATTCTTCAAGCCTAGATAGTTACTTTGATTCAGTAGATTACATTGGTGCAATGGATGCACAAACAGACTGGACAGCAGGTTGGGTTAAGGTAGGTCTTTAATCCAAACCACATTATAGCCGAGCGAAAGCTCGGCTAATGTCTTGTTTTGTTTCGGAGTATAAAAATGAAATCTTTTAAACCCTCTTCTCTTGTTCTTTGTAAACTAAATTGCGCAGTTATGGCTGCAATTATGGGGCTATCAGTAAACACAGCTATAGCAGCCGAAGCCGAAGAGCAAGAAATAGAAGAAGTTGTTGCTGTAGGGCAACGATTAAAAGGCAGTGCGGGTGCGGTACTGCAAGAGCGTCAAAATCAGGCATTTGTTGCTGATATTATGGGGGCTGATCAAATATCACGCACAGGTGATGGCGATGCAGCTTCAGCGCTTCGTCGTGTGACTGGTTTAACCTTAGTCGATGGTAAATATATTTATGTTCGTGGTTTGGGTGAGCGTTATTCAAGTACCCAACTTAATAGCATGTATGTTCCAAGCCCAGATCCCACTCGATCAGTTGTTCCACTGGATTTATTTCCATCGGATATTATTGAAAGCTTAAGTGTGCAGAAATCGTTTTCTCCTGATATGCCAGCGCACTTTGGTGGTGGTAATGTAAATATACGCACCAAATCTATTCCTTCTGATTTTTTGTTTAAAATACAGTTAGGTACTTCATATAACACCTCTAACAGTGACACCGGTTATTTTTACAGTGGTGGTGATGATGATTGGATGGGGCGCGATGATGGTACACGTGCTTTACCTTCATTAATTTCTACAGCGCTTAAAAGTGATGCAGGACTTGAAGGTGACAGCAGTACTACGCTTGAGCAGCGCCAAGCGCTCCTACAATCTCTAGATTGGCAAGTTGGGCCTACTGAGAAAGACGTTGATCCAGGCATGAACTTTTCAGTAGCACTAGGTGATAGGTTTGAGTCTGAAGTAGGTACTTTTGGCGTGCTTGCAGCTGTTTCCTATGACAATGAATGGGAAGTAGTTAAAGAGCAAAGCGGTACAAATTTAGGTAGTTTGGGCTGCGAAGATAAATGTTTTGCACAAACTTATGATGGCATATCTACTGAACAAACCGTTCGTTGGAGTGGCACATTAAATTTAGGTTATGAATTTAATAATAACCATAAATTTGAACTAACGAATATAGCGCTTCATGATATGAGTGACAGAGTGCGTAATCGTGACTTTTTCGATGCTAACGAGTCAGAAGAAGGTGTTACTGAGTTACGCCGTGTTGACGTTATGTATGAAGAGCGTGAAATGTTTTCTACGCAGCTCAAAGGGACGCATAATTTTCCTGAATTAGAAAATTTATTTTTTGATTGGTATGCAGGTACAAGCCGTGCCAACAGAGATGCTCCAGGTGCATTAGATGTTGTTTTTCAAACTAACTTAAATGATGGTGTGTTTGAATCAGAGCAGTTACAAGATGTTGCTGCTACTAACGTAACGCGTGATTATCAAACTTTGCATGATGACGTAGATACATATGGTTGGAATATGGGCATCCCGTTTTATGGTGATGGCTATGAGTTAGAGCTTAAGGTGGGTGGCGATTTTTCTGAAAAAAAACGTGATGCAAGTAATATTCAATTTGGTATTACGCACCGTGGTATAACAGATGAATATACATTTGGCTCAAACATAGACCAAATTTTTTCTGACGAAAATTTAGCTAATAGTGAGTTTTATACAAGTATTACAGGCTCTGGTATTTTTGATGATGGTACCGCAGATGGTGATAAGTACAGCGCTGCACATAAGTTAGACGCTTATTATTTTATGGCCGACTTTTTCTACGAAAACACATGGCGTATAACCGGTGGTATTCGTTGGGAAGACTTTTCTCAAATATCAGTGCCTTTTCAGGCTCATACTAATTTCTTTGATGGAACAATTGAAGAAGTGAGCGAAGTTGCAATAAAAGAAGATAACTTTTTTCCTTCTTTAGCAATTACTTATATTATGGATGAAGAAATGCAGTTTCGCTTAAACTTAAGTGAAACGACGATTCGCCCAGATATGCGTGATGTAAGCTCAACTTATTATGTTGACCCACTAACAGAGTTTTTAGTGCGAGGCTCGCCTACACTTCAAAGCTCTAAGCTAAAAAATGCTGACTTTAGGTTTGAGTGGTACATGCCTTCAGGAAACAATCTATCAGTTGCACTGTTTTATAAAGATATTGAAAACCCAATTGAAATGGTTGAGTTAGCGGGTGTTGGTGGAGCTGCTCCGCAATTACTAACAGCAAATGCGCAGTCGGGTGAACTAACAGGTATTGAGGTAGACTTTTTAACTGACTTTAGTTTTATTCATAATGATTTATCTGCCATATTTTTATCAGGTAACGTTACTCTATCGGATTCAAGTGTTGAGCTTGGCATAAACGATGCTGATGGGGTTGATTCATTATTTGAACAACAACTAAAAGAGGCGCTTGAAGCTGACTCTGTTTCTAACATTGTTACTAATAATAAACGTCGTTTAGTTGGTCATTCTGAATGGGTAGCAAACTTACAAATGGGTTATGACTCTGCTGATGGTTTTCATTCTACCTCAGTTGTTTATAACGTGTTTGGGCCGCGCATAATCGTACCAGGTACGCGTGGTAACGAAGACGCAGAAGAAAAGTCATTTCATTCTCTTGATTTAGTTTATTCTTACTTCCCTAACTTTAATACTAAAGTTAATTTTAAAGTTAAAAATATACTTGGCCAAGAAAAAGAAATTGAACAAGAAAACTTAACACTTTGGCGTCAAGAAGAAGGCACTGAGTTTAGTTTAAGCTTTAGCTACGAGTTTTAATTTTCTACCCAAGGAAGGGGGATATAATAAAACCTAATTACCTATTAGCCCTGTATTTAATACAGGGCTTTTTTATGACTATGAAAAATATTTAAGTTCTACTTTATTCACTAGTTTTAGCGCGCTGGTGGTGTTATTTTGACGTTAATGAAAATTAAATCTCACGCAATGAATTTAATTTTTAATGTATTAAGGCATCTTTTATGAATCAAACAGTGGAACAAACAATGAAAAAAGTAGGATTAGTCGGTTGGCGTGGCATGGTTGGCTCTGTGTTATTAGAACGTATGCAGCAGCAAAGTGATTTTGCCCATATCGACACCACCTTTTTCACCACCTCACAAGCGGGTCAACTAGGCCCTGATATAGCAGGCGACGCAAAACCATTGCTAGATGCAAGTGACATTAGCGAAATTGCTAAAATGGATATTATTGTTACTTGCCAAGGCGGTGACTACACCAATGCGGTATATCCAAAATTACGCGAGTCGGGTTGGGATGGTTACTGGATTGATGCAGCTTCAGCACTGCGTATGAGTGAGGACAGCATAATAGTGCTAGATCCCGTAAACAAAGATGTTATTGAACAAGGCTTAGAGCAAGGCGTTAAAACGTTTGTTGGCGGTAACTGTACAGTATCGCTAATGCTACTTGCATTAGGCGGTTTATTTGAGCAAGACCTAATTGAATGGGTAAGCCCAATGACTTACCAAGCAGCCTCTGGTGCTGGTGCACGAAATATGAAAGAGCTTATTGCACAAATGGGCGCTATTCATGCAAGTGTTGCCGAGCAATTAGATAACCCAAGCTCTGCTATTTTAGAAATTGATAAAATAGTCAGTGAAACAATGGCTTCAAAATACTTACCACAAGACCAATTTGGTGTGCCATTAGCGGGCAGTTTAATCCCGTGGATTGACGTACCTATGCCAAGCGGTCAGTCTAAAGAAGAGTGGAAAGCGCAAGTAGAAGCCAACAAAATTTTAGGCTCTTCTAAGCAACCAGTGCCAATTGATGGTTTATGTGTTCGTATTGGCGCTATGCGTTGTCATTCGCAAGCGATGACCATTAAATTACGTGAAGATATTAGCGTAGAAAAAATTGAAGAAATTTTAGCGTCTCATAATGAGTGGGTTAAGGTAATTCCAAACGAGCGTGAAATTAGTGCCACAGATTTAACACCGGTTAAAGTAACGGGCACTTTAAGCATTCCTGTTGGGCGTATTCGTAAATTAGCGATGGGACCAAAATACATTAGCGCATTTACAGTAGGCGATCAGCTTTTATGGGGCGCGGCAGAGCCACTTCGTCGTATGCTACGCATAATTGTTGATGGTGAGTAATACTAATTCGCAATACTTAATCAATTTGAGGGGTTAAATCTGACGTTAACTACGTTAAATATTTCTGATATAGAACAACTAAATAAAGAAATTTTTTCCATGTTATCGACACGATTTTCTTCCCTCAAAATAGATCACTTAATTAAGCGAATTGGTATAATATATAATCAGTTTTAACAAAAGGGGTTGGCAATTTGCCAGCCCTTTTTAGTTTAATGGCTTATAAAACCGCTTAAGAGGCTAAAACAATACTTTTTTATGAATGTTCACTTTTGTTTATTATTGAACTTAAGTAAACTGTTTACATTGTGCAACAGCCTATTCAAGTAACATTAATGACCTCTCACACAAATAACTTTGCCAATAAGCGATTAGCATTTGTTAGCTCCTATTTTAGTTCTGCAATTGCTATAAACACGGTTGTTTCTTGTTTTCTTATTTTTAGCAGTATTAACCACAGCGCCTCGCAAGAAAAGCTTTACTGGCTTTTTACGCTATCATTTATTTCATTACTTCGAATAGCAAGCCACGTATTTGTTAACAACACCCATGCTTTTAAATATCATCTGTATTTTATAGGTTTATTATTAACGGCTTTAACATGGGCTGCTTTTCCTATTTTGTTTTATGAAAACATGCAAATGCAGGAAAAATTTGTATCATTGGTTGTTTTTAGCTCCCTCGCTGGTGGCGGTGTAAACGTTTTAGCTTCTGATATTCGTTCCTCCTTGTCGTATATAACCTGTTTACTGGTTCCTTTTAGTATTTTATTACTTTTACAGCCTATTGAAGATGAGAATGTACTAGGTGTTTTAGGGCTCGTTTTATGGTTTATTTTGTGTTTTATAACGGCTTCACGTAGTGCAAAAGATGTAAAGTCATCAATTAATAATGAACTTAAGTTAGATCAATTTATTGAAAACTTAGAAAACGAAGTGCAACTTCGTACCGAACAAATAATTTCTTTAGAGCAAAAAGACAACCTAACTAAATTGTTTAACAGGGGGAGCTTTGTTTCTAATGTTGAACTTGATTTAGCCAATCAAAATGATGATATTAAAGCTGTTTTATTTTTAGATATGGATGACTTTAAAATCATCAACGATAAATACGGTCACGATTTTGGTGATTTTGTGCTGGCCCAAACAGGTAAACGATTAGTTGAAACACAAACCCAAGGCGACTTTATTGCTTGTCGATGGGGAGGTGATGAGTTTATTTTTTATTCTCGCACTAACACCGAAGATGAACTTTTTGACTGTGTTTTTAGATTAGTTAAAACCTTAACGAAAACAGTAAGCATGGACAGCTACCAAGTAAATCCCTCTTTTAAGGTCGGGCTGTATTTTACGCGCGAAAATTTTAATCTTGCAGAGGCGATTAAATACGCTGATGTAGCTATGTATGAAGGTAAGAAAAGCCGTAATGAAATATCGGTATTTGACGAGCGAATGCATGAATCGCTTAAAAGAGAAGAAGTACTTCGCAGCTCAATTAAAGAGTGCGTAGAAAAAGGTGACTTTCACCTGTGCTATCAACCTATTGTTGATATAAGCACAAATGAAATAACTACGTTTGAAGTACTACTTCGTTGGCAGTTTAATGATGAATTTATTCCCCCTTCAGAATTTATAGATATTGCAGAGCGATATGGAAAAATTAATATACTCGGCGAATTTGTACTAGAGCAAGCCATTGCGAGCTTAAGTAAGCTCAATGCCGTAAATAGTAATATTGGATTGTCGATTAATGTGTCGGTGCTGCAACTAGAAAATCATAACTTTTTAGATTTTTTAGTTGCGCTCTTAAATAGATACGCAGTTAAACCATACAATGTGCATTTAGAAATAACAGAAACAGTCATGATTAAAAATTTACCGTATTTGTCAAAAGTGATTACGGCCATAAAAAATACCGGTGTGCGTATTTCTATTGATGACTTTGGTACTGGGTTTTCTTCTATATCGGTTTTAAAAGAGCTATCAGTTGATTACATTAAAATAGATAAATCTTATATTGATAATATTTGTGAGTGCTCAAAAGACAAAAGTATTGTATCTGCGGTAACTAACATGTCGCATATGATTGGTTGCCAAGTAATAGCGGAGGGCGTAGAAAACTCCGCTCAGTTAACGTTATTACAAAGCTTAGAAATTGATAAATACCAAGGTTTTATATTCAGTAAACCAGTTAGATTTGATCAAGCACTATCCTTGATATATTAAAGGTACTCGCTGTTTTTATTTAGTTAAGTATTGCTGCATAAACCCAATTTTTTGTAGCAATTTTAAATTGGTATAACCTTTGCTGTTAATACTTAAATTAGCCACTTTAACTTCACTTAGGCTATTAACGATGTATTTTAAATACGATTTACGTAGTGTTGTTACAATTTTGCGTAATTCTTACATGTTTAAAATGCTCATTCGAAAGTATTAGGTAAAGGAAATTACAATGAGCTCGGTTTCTAATGTATTTCATAGCAAATGGTTTAACTCATTTGCGGTTATTTTATTAGTCCTTATTATTGCCAGAATAGCTGCACCTTATGCGCTTCAGCAGTACGTAAATTATCAGCTAAAACATACGCAAGGTGTTACGGGGCATGTTGGTGATGTAGATTTGTTTTTATATCGCGGTGCCTACGCGATTGACGACGTTGAAATTTACGCTGTTGATGCAACTTCAGCTCCTAAGCCTTTACTGAGTATTCAAACTCTCGATTTTTCACTTGCGTGGTCAGCCCTTTTAAAAGGGAATTTAGTCACAAACATGGCTTTTACGCGTCCTGAGATAGTTATTTACGATAAAGACCCCAATGCTTCTGAGCAAAATCAACAAGTAAAAGATGAAACCACTTGGGTGGGACTGGCGAATGACTTAGTACTGTTTTCTATTGATACCTTAATAATTGAGCAAGGCAAGTTAACCTTAGTTAACTCAACCAATAACGGTGAAAAACCCACTTTTATATCAAATATTAATGCCAAAATTGAAAATATAACGAATGCGCAAAACCTATCAAAAACACTTGTGACTACTCTAAACGTAGAGGGGGCGTTAATGGGGGAGGCCGCACTAAAACTTGATGGCAAACTAGACCCTTTTAGCAAACACGCTAATTTTGATTTTAACGCAGAGGTACAGCGCTTCTCAGTTAAAAATCTCGACACTGTATTTAAAGTGTATACACCGTTTGATATTGAAGCGGGGGGTATTGATGGCGCAATGGAACTTGTGGCTAAAGATAATAACTTAAATGGTTATGTAAAAGCGGGGGTTCAAAACCTGAGTGTATTTTCTTGGCGAGAAGATATAGAAAAAGATGATGACGGTATCTTTACTGCTATATTTGAAGGCAGTGTAGATTTACTGGGCTCTATACTTGAAAACGATGAGTCTAAACTTGTTGCTGCACGTATTCCTATAGAGGGGCAATTAGATAATACGGATGTTTCGACTTTCCAAGCCGTTATTTCGGTTTTAAAAAATGCTTTTTTTGATGCGTTTAAAATGAAAGTGGATAATGTTATTTCTTTTGAAGATCCAAAGAGTGATGAATCTTTAAGTAATAAAAGTAATTAATGTATTTATATTTCCCAAATTAAACGTTTAACTCTAAGTAACACCAACATTATTGATATTGGTGTTACTTAGTCTAGATATTTCTATTTGTCTTTACTTAATAGCGCTTTAAGCTCTGCAATTTGAACTTGTAGCTCATTTACCTGACCTTGTGTTGCAGGTAGAGAATCGTTATCCGCAAGCTCTTCTCGGGCATTCCGGTGCTCCTCACTCATAACTTCTAAAATGGCACCTACCATCATGTTTAAAAATACAAATGCGGTTAAAAATATAAACGTAAGGTAATAAATCCAGCTTAGTTCGTACACCGCCATTGTTTCGTACATTATGTCGGTCCAATCTTCGAATGTTGCCACCCTAAACAAGGTAAGCATTGATATTGAGACGTCTTGCCAAAGTACAGGATTGATTTCAGCAAACATCATGCTACCCATTGCAGCGTATATATAAAAAATAACAAACATTAACAGGGCTATATAACCCATTTGCGGAATGGCTTTAAGCAATGAGTTAACCAATAAGCGCAGCTCTGGGATCATCGAAACCAATCGTAACACTCTAAATATGCGCAACAGCCTAGCAATTAACATTGTAGAGCCAGCAGCAGGGTATAAACTGCCCAATACTATGATAGTGTCAAATATATTCCATCCCTTAGAAAAGAAGTCTTTAATGCCTTTACTTGCAACAAAGCGGATTATTAGTTCAATTAAAAAGAATGCAGTAATGCCAACGTCCATCCAATTAAGAGCAAGCTCTACGGTAGGATGTAGTGAGTAAGTGTGTGCACCTACTGTAAGGGCAGAAACAATAATTACAGCTATAACAAATGATTGAAATATCTTGCTTTTGTCTATACGCTGAAACAACTTTTGTAACTGCGACATCATAGTAATAGATCCTTTGGATATTAAGATTTTATGGCGCTAATATACAATAGTATCGTAATAATTTAACGCTTTTTCGATATAGAAAGTGTAAGGAAATTTAATGTTTATCAATAAACTAAAAAGCAGCGCATTACTTATTATTGGATCATGTGTTTTGGCTGGCTGCAGCTCTGATGCACGTTTTCATGAATTACAATCGGCGCGCCTTGATGAGTGTAACTATAAAGCTGACAAAGAATATTACGAATGCCTAGATAAACAAGACTCTAACTACGAAGAGTTTAAAAAACAGCAACAAGCCCAGACTAAATAAGTAACCTTTATATTTATGACTAAAACTCAAAAACAGCGCGATAAGCAAATTCGCTTAGCGCTTACTAATGCATGCGAAGCAATAAAAGAAATGGTAATTGGTTTTGATTATCTAACGCATACAGTTGATTTAAATAACGAAGTAAACACGTTAAAAGTACAATGTTACTTTATTGATGAGGTAGCCCGTGAAGATGCAAAACCGCAACTTGATGAGTTAACGCAGATTATACTTAGCCAGCTAGCAGCTATTAAGTTGAACGCAAAACCAACACACATCTCATTTTTAGCCAATTAACAGCGGTTTAGTTGGTATGACATCACATGGACGTTATAATTAGATAAATTATTTTTAGGGTTTAAATTATGGCTGTTCCTTCGCGTTCGCAAATTTCACCAGGTACCACAGTAAATATTGTATTAAAAGAAGATCAACGCAGCGGCACATTAACAGAAGGTGTGGTTGAGCGCCTTTTAACAAAATCACCAAATCACCCACACGGCATTAAAGTACGTTTAGAAGATGGTCAAGTTGGCCGAGTAAAAGAGATTTTATAATGGCAACGTTAACAGAGCAGGCTTTTTGGGATTTAGTAACAACGCCTGATTTAGGGCTCGATCCGCAAAGTGTGAGCGATAACCTAAAAAACAAACTGAATGATTTAAGCGATCAGCACCTTATTGATTTTGATAAGCACTTTGGCATACATATGCGTAAATGTTTTACCTGGGATTTGTTTGGTGCCGCCTTTGTGATGGCTGGATGTAATGACGATTACGGTTTTAGCGAGTTTAGATGTTGGTTAATTTCGCGCGGTAAAACAGTATTCGAAAACGCTTTAGAAAATGCTGATTCGTTAGCGCAGTGTACACCTGTTTATTACTTAAATGAGCAGCCTTACCCGTATATTGATGAGTATGATTTAATAGCCGGTTTATTATTTGAAGAACGCAGCGAAGACGAATTACCGTTTATTCCATCAGGCAGCGATGAACCCAAAGGCAAGCGTTTTAAAGACAAACCTAAGTTTTTAAAGCAAAGCTACCCTTTATTATTTGCAAAGTACTGGCAATAAAATAAACAGTAATTTGAGCGCTATTCAAACAATTTAATCAGTTCAATTTCCCTTCAAGTAAGCGTATTGATATAAATCGTTTTGTTGTTTAAGTACGTATTAACTAAAGTACTTAACAGCAAAATGGTTTGTAATGCAGTATCTAGGATGAATCTTTGTGGATTTAAATGTGTTCAATCTAAGGGGTTTATTTGTGGCACGAGGTTTGTGACCTAATGGGAACGGTAATTGCTCTTGCGTTATCTTACTGGCTTACACACATGTAAGAATTAGTAATAGTCGAGCAAAGCTCCCTTAGCTGCTCGTGTCTTGGTTCCTGAATACGACTTCTCTCCTTTTATAGTAAATCTCTGTTATAGTTGTTAAAAGTTATAAAAGCTAAGTGATTAGGCATTTTGCTATTATTTAACACGCTGACTCACGAGGATACACCCACGAAATGAAATATTTAACACTCGCTTTATTAACTGTCGCTTTTACAAGTGCAAATGCTTTTTCTGAGCCGAGTAATAAAACACGATTTATACCGCTTTTAAAGTCAAAATTGGGAGCCTACGAAGTTGTGTCGAGCAACTCAGGGTTATGCGTTAACAGCAATTTGAGTTTGACAGATGAAAGTGATTTAAGTTCGGGTTTTAAACTTGGTGAGCAAATTGTATTTGGATCGCTCCACAATGGTACCCGAACCATTAAAAAACCAAACTTTTGCTTTATAACCAGCACGCTTAAATATAAAAGTGATGGCCTTGAAAACGGCTTAAGAATGAGCCGTTGTGAAGATGCAATAAACGAAAAAACAATTAGCCAAAGTATCCGATTTTTAGCTGATAACACACTAAAGTACACATTGAGCGAACCCAGTGTAGAGTGTACATTTAAAAAAGCAGATGAAAGTAAATAAAGCATCTAGTAAGTAGCAAATCATTCGCAGTATATTTTAGGGATATCGCGCCAACGCGTGGTGTACTGCGGCGACAAAAAATCACGGTTCATGTGCCACCGGTCATTTAATTTACTACTTGCAAGGCTTAGCATTCCTTTTCCGTATCGATTGTTAATTGTGTCTAAGCATTGCATAAGTTTTGGATTATCAGGGCTTTTATTAAATAAGTCATTTTGCTGAAACTGTTCTGATATTAGCTCTACCGCACCCACACCACACTTATAAAACCGTATACCGGGTTGGTAAATCTTATTAAATACCTCAGATACAGCATTAGCCATCACGCAGGTGTCGTTAGTGGGTGAGGGGAACTTATACACAAAAGACTTTTTATAATATTTATTTTCGTGCGCGCCACTGGCTGCAAAAATATAAAGCTGGTGAGTGAGCGAGTGTTGCGCTCTTAGTTTATTAGCCACTGTGGTTACATGGTTAATTAGCGCTGTTTTAAGGGCTGTTGGCTCACATATGCGCTCTCCAAAACTACGGGTCGAATAAATCTCTCGCTTATCTTGTCGTACATCATCCCAGTTTAAACATGTTATCCCGTTAAGCTCGCTTACTGTGCGTTCAACAACCACACTAAATGCACGGCGCATTGCCCTAGGGTTTTGCTGAGCAAGATCCCAGGCGGTGTGTATATTCATTATTTTAAGTTTTTTAGCTAGCCGCCGGCCTATTCCCCACACATCTTCGCAGCTCATTCTTTGTAAAATAGCTTGGCGAGTTTGTTCGCTATTTATTACTGCAACACCATTAAAACCACTGAGCTTTTTAGCGGCATGGTTAGCGGCTTTTGCTAAAGTAGGGGTCGGGCCAAAACCAACACCTACAGGAAGCTTTGTTTCGCGCCATACTGTGCGCCTTATTGTATGACCGTATTCATGCCAGTCTTTAATTAATGATGTGTAGCCATCAAAGTGCAAAAACGATTCATCAATACTGTATATGTGCTGTGTATCGCAAAAGCGAGCGATGATATTCATCATTTTGTCGCTTAAATCAGCATAAAGCTCGTAATTACTAGAGCGAATAACAACGTTGTTTTGCTCAAGTAAATGCTTAACTTTAAAGTACGGGCCAAATTTAGGAATATTTAAGCGCCGAGCAATAGGGCAAATAGCGCATACACAGCCATCGTTATTGGTAAGTACAACCACGGGTTTTGATCGAATAGCAGGGTCAAATACTTTTTCGGCACTGGCATAAAACGACACAGCATCAACTAAGGCATACATTTTAGTAACTCTGGGCTTTGCCTGTGCATTCTTATTGATAGCGTTACTACGCCTTCGAGCTGAAACTCGTCTGCAGAGGTGAGTTGTACAGGCTTATGTAAAGAAGACGCTGAAAGCAGCCGTGCATTGGTTTTATCAAGCAGCTTGCATACAAAAAGACCATTTAAGTTAGCAACAATAACGTCACCATTTTCTGCAGGCTCTGCACGGTCAATAACTAATAAGTCCCCTTCAAAAATTCCGACTTCTTGCATAGAGTTACCCGATGCTAGGCCAATAAAGGTAGCATTTGGGTGCTTTATTAAAAGCTCATCAAGGGTTACACCTAGCTCGGTGTACTGCGCTGCGGGCGATTCAAAACCACACACGCCTGCTTCTATATAAATGGGAATGACAAACATAACACAACCTAAAACGCATATACTGTATAAGTGTACAGTATATGCGTTTTGTGTAAGTTATGCCAAGAAATGTATAACCGATCAATCCATATTTTTGATCATTTGCTGTGCGATATCTAAAAAGTCTTTGATTTGCTGAGGGTTTAAGTTTTTACACATTTGATTATTTATTTTCTGCTCTGAGGCTAATAACTTATCAAAAAGAACTTTGCCTTGCTCTGTGAGCGACAAAATAAAGCAGCGCTTATCGTGCTCACTTGCCTGTTTATTTATTAAATTTAAGCCAATAAGATCTTTAATTAAACGTGCTATTTGTGCTTTGTCGCGCTGCGTTTTAGTAACAATATCGTTAGCCGTACAGTTATTTACGTTCGCAATAATATGTATGCAGCGTACGTGCATAGCATTAATACCAAGTTCGCCTGCGTTAATTGCTTCACGAATTGTGACGCGGTAATTTTGCATCAATTCAAACAGCGTATTTGATAAAGGTGTATTCATAAAACTCTCAATATAGTTGACAAAGTCAATTAATTTGTTATAGTTGATTTTATCAACCAATGGGGCGTTGTGCAATGTCTGCTTTTATAGCAGCCAATTATTATACCAATCTGCTTATATATGGGGTCTATTTAACGTTAAGAAAATTACGCTAGAACTAGGCTAAAATTTTGTATCTAGTTGTTCTAAATAAAAAATTTTAACAACGTTATAGTGAAATTTAATTAATTAAATTGATCAAAGATTTATGCAAGTTGGTATTAAAGTCCAAGTTTTGTAAAACGAGGTAATGCATGGGTAAACAAATTCGCAAAGCTAACATATTAAGTACGCAGCAAATCACACCACATCTACAACGCATTGTTGTAGGCTCTGATGATTTTAACGACTTAACCTCACAGCACATTGGTAACTATGTAAAAGTACTGATCCCAAAAAATGGTGAAGTAGATTTTAACTTAAAAACAGCGTGTATGCGATCTTACACAATAAGGCATGTAGATGCACAAACAGGCGCGTTAACACTTGATTTTGTTATAAATATGCACCATGGTCCGGCAACTGACTGGGCTAAAATTGCAAAAGTAGGTGATGAGGTAGGTATTGCAGGCCCAGGCCCTAAAAAGCTAGATAATTATGGGCATTCGCATTATGTGTTGCTAGGGGATTTAACTTCGGTAAATGCAATAAAGGGGTATATACAGCAATTACCTTTATTTTCAAAAATTGATGCCTTTGTACATGTACCCACCGAAAAAGACATTATTGATTTAGAAACAAGCCGCGATGTTAATTGGCTTGTTACCGACAATGCTGACGAAGCGCTACTTAGCGCGCTTCAAAATTTGCACATTACAGCAGAACCTCCCATTGTATTTATGGCATTGGAAGCTGGGCTTGTTCGTAAAGCAAAAGCACTGCTAACAGAGCAATTTAATATACCACGCGGTAATATTGTTTCCTCAGGGTATTGGAAAAAAGGCGTGGATTCAGAAGGCTATAAAAAGCTGCGCCAACGTGATGCACAGCTTGCTTGAATACCTTAGAGCAAAATAACATATACCTATTTTGCTCTAATACCACTGCGTAACTTGAATTGACCTAATAGCAGACCCATTTAAGTGTTTTATGCTAATGATGTAATACATTGTTAGCATGCATTTTTAGGAGCTGCTATTTTGTTAAATTCCATTCCTTTTTCGTTATTAGAGCTTGCCCCCATGATCAAAGGGGACAGCGTAACTAACACTCTTCATAAAAGTACTAAATACGCTCAACGTGCAGATGAGCTTGGCTTTAACCGTTTTTGGCTTGCTGAGCATCATAATATGCCAGGTATAATTTGTGCGGCCACTTCAATTTTGGTTGGTCACATTGCAGGTAATACCAAAAAGATACGCGTTGGATCGGGCGGTATTATGCTGCCTAACCACTCCCCATTAGTTGTTGCTGAACAATTTGGTACATTAGAGAGCTTATATCCAGGGCGAATAGATTTAGGACTCGGGCGTGCCCCAGGTAGCGACCCTGTAACGAGTCGTGCATTAAACAACGATATGAGCCGTGCAGAAAACTTCCCAGGTGAAGTAACTGAACTGCAAACATTGTTAGGTCCTTACAACGGTACGCACCCTATACGTGCTATACCCGGTGAGGACACAAACGTGCCTATTTGGTTATTAGGCTCGAGTTTATTTAGCGCGCAACTAGCGGCGCAAAAAGGGTTACCGTACGTATTTGCGGGGCATTTTGCACCGCGCTTTGTGCACGATGCAATAGCGCTGTATAAGCGCGAATTTAAAGCATCAAGCGTACTTGATAAGCCATACGTAATGCTTGCACTGCCTTTAGTGGCAGCAGACACCGACGATGAAGCGCAATACTTGTCGACTACTTCTAAGCAACGTGTGCTCGAACTTATACGCGGTAACGAGCTGTGGCTAAAACCACCTGTTGAAAGCATGGACGGGTTATGGAGCGAACAAGAGCGCGCTCATGTAGAGAACTTTTTAAGCCTAAGCGTAGTAGGCGGACATGTAAGTATTAAACACAAGTTAGAGATGATAGCTAAACAGCTAGAAGTAGATGAGTTTATATTTACCAATGATGTATTCGATAGTGAAAAACGCCACCGTGCACTCGAAATTTTAATGGAAATAAAGCACTAAAATATAGTTAGTTAAGCAAGCGTACACTCTGGGCTTGTTAATATACAGACATCATCAAAAGTTAAACTTTTTTAACTCATTTTATTAACTTTAAGTGATGTCTGTATTTGTTATTTAAATATTCAAAGTAAATTTAATTGCTATTTTTAGTACATATTTTGCTTTATATACCGTTCTGTTTTTTCAATTGAACTGATTTAAACAATCAATTTTAAGATATCACTTTTGTTTTTTATAATGTAGCTATTAAACCAGACATCATAAAATTAAAGGCAGGTACACCGTGAACTCTCTAAACACCGCAACAGCTAATTCAGTTAACAAAACAGCGCAGCCAAAAGTTGCTCTGATTGCTGAAGGTGGCGGGCAGCGAGGGATATTCACAGCTGGCGTACTTGATGCTTGGTTAGAGCAAAGCTATGACCCATTTGATTTATTTATTGGTACTTCAGCTGGTTCGCAAAACTTAACTAGCTACTTAGCGCGTCAAAAAGGCTACGCTAAACGCCTGATTAGAGGGCTTTCGCGTAATAAGCGTTTTTTTCAGCTTGGTCGCGGATTAGTGGGTAAGCATATAGTTGATTTAGATTGGTACTTTGACAAAACCACTGAAGTAAACAGAGCTATAGATTTCAAAACAGCTAAAACTAGTTTAGGTGAGCGTGAACTACTTATAACAGCAACAAACGCACGAGACAGAAAAGCTTATTACTTATCGCCTACAGGTGATAGTGGTCAATGGCGTGATTTGTTAAAGGCTTCTAGCGCACTCCCGTTTTTATACAAACAAGGTGTAAAGTTAACACCTTGGTTAAACGCAAAAGCAGCGAATGAAACACATCTTGTTGAAGAACAAGCACAGAGCGATTTTTATCTAGACGGTGGTTTAGCCGCTCCACTTCCCGTGCGTGAGGCTTACAACCGAGGTGCTCGTAAAATTGTTGTAATAAGAACGGTTGACGCTAATTTTCAAGCGCAATCTGCATGGGTACAAAAGCTAAGAACATTTGCTATAGCATCAGGCTATTGTCCAAAAACATTGGACTACTTAATACAGCACGAAAAAGCGTATTTAGATGAGCTTGAGTTTATTGCAAATCCACCAAGTGATGTGGAAATAATACAAATTTTTGCAGACGAAAAACTGCATAGCAAATTATTAGGTAGTTCAAATAACGATTTACGTTTTGATCATAAATTAGGCTTAGCTGCAGGACGGTCTTATTTAGCGCAGCAAAGCCAATTTGAGATCAGCAATACGCATAACTACTCACAAAGCGAGTATCGTTACAATTAAGCCAATCGGATACCCAAATCATGAATAATACTGCGACTTAAAGTTGCAGTATTATTCATTTAAATGCCTTTTATTTAAATGACACCCACCCTAATTTGTACATTTATTAACCTTGGCTATACTTTATAAAATTTTAAAGTGAGCATAATGCCTGTGGCTACTGCACGAAAAAGACAAATAAGCCTCTCCAATACACGTTACTATCACTGTATTTCTCGGTGTGTGAGACGTGCATACCTATGTGGAATTGATACACAAACAGGCAAAAGCTATGAGCATCGTAGAGATTGGGTAGAGGAGCGTTTATTATTTTTGGCGAAGGTATTTTGTATTGATATTTGTGCTTACGCGGTAATGAGTAACCATACACATTTAGTACTTTATATAGATGACAAAAAAGCAAATAGGCTTACAGATAGAGCTGTTTGTATAAGGTGGCATAAAGCATTTAAAGGGACGAATATATCTAAGCGTTATCTTGAAGGTGAATCGCTATCAGATGAAGAAAAAGTGTTACTAAAGCATAGTATAATGAAATTTAGAAATCGTTTAAAAGATATTTCTTGGTTTATGCGTTCGTTAAACGAGAATATAGCAAGGCAAGCTAATAAAGAAGACGATTGTACAGGCCGTTTTTGGGAGGGGCGCTTTAAATCTCAAGCTTTACTGGATGAGCCTGCACTATTAGCTTGCATGGCATATGTTGACTTAAATCCTATAAGGGCAAAAGTTTCACAGAGCATTCAAACATCATCATTTACCAGTATTAAAAAACGAATTGAACATGCAATAGCAGGTAATCAGCCAAAGTTTTTAGCTAAATTTGTAGGAAAGCTCTCACAAAAGATAAGTAAAGGTTTACCATTTGAGTTTAAAAATTATCTAGAATTAGTAGAGCAAACAGGAAAGTGTATAAGGGCAGACAAACCAGGTTATATAAATCAAAGTACAACGCCTATATTAAAAACATTAAACATAACCGAAAAAAACTGGCTTAAACTAACAACCCGCTTTACTAAGATGTTTCATGGTGCTGTTGGTAAAGCCGAAAAAATAGAAATCTACTGCAATAATCAACATTTCAAACGACGACCCAATATCAAAAATAGCCAAGCTTTAACTGCTTAGTTTTACTATTTAATACAACTTATCAAAGTTTAGACTGAATGTACTCAGGGTTTTAACTCATCTGTGATTTAGATAAACAGAAGCTTCTAATCAATTAGTTGATGTAGCTAAAGAATTAACCGGATATAAGAGACACAATAAATAATTTTTAAGTGTTTAGTCCCTCAGTTTTTAAAAATTTAAATGGGTGTCATTCTAAATTTTACTAAATAATCGCCCTAGAAAATGTTTAGGATTTAAAACACCAAATGAAGTCTATAATGAATTAGGTGGTGCACTTCCAATTAGAATCTAGGTAGTGAATACTTAAAATATTATAAATGGGTGTCATTTAAATATTCTTTTAAATATTAAAAATAACTTAAGTTGATGAAAGCAATATGCTTGTTTCACTATTTAAAATACCGTCAATTTCTCGTACTTGCCTTAACACTCCATCAAACTCACTTAAATTTGCAGCTTGAAGCTCTGCAACTAAATCCCATGCACCATTGGTGGTGTGTAATTTTATAAGCTCGGGTATTCCGCGCATTGTTTTAATTACTTGTGAGGTAGATTTACCAACGACTTCTATCATCATAATTGCGCGCACGGCTTCTGTTTCTATGTGTTCGTGAACGCGTACAGTAAACCCTAATATTGCGCCTGAGCTAACTAATCTGTCTAACCTATTTTGCACTGTCCCGCGTGATACATTTAAAGAACTGGCTAAAGCTGAAATAGAAGCGCGGCCGTCTTTTCGTAATTCAGCTATTAAAGCATTATCAAGAGAGTCATAAATATAGGGAGTCATAAATCAAACCTTTAAAAGAAGTTACTGACCAAAATACATAAATTGTATATAACTGCATAGCAAAATGATAAAAACTAGTACTATTTGTGTAATTAATTACCATATTAAATAGCACGTAGCCTCGCTAAACTTGTTTTAAATTAACTAATACATTTATTCAAGAGGTTTCAGCATGAGTCATTTTATAGCACAGCCAAAACAAGGCGTTCCATTTGTTAGCGTTCAGGCAATGGCTAAGCTTATAAATAGCTTAGGGGTCGAAAACGTTCTGCTAGATCTAACACATAAATTAGAAACCGACTTTGCCCGTTGGACAGAGTTTGATAAGTCACCTCGCTATGCAGCACACTCACCAGAGGGGGTAATAGAGCTAATGCCAGTGAGTGATGGCCAAATGTTCAGCTGTAAATATGTAAATGGTCACCCAAAAAACACCTTTAGAGAACTTCAAACAGTCGCTGCATTTGGTATTTTAGCCGATGTAGATAGTGGCTATCCGGTTATGATAAGCGAAATGTGTTTACTAACAGCACTACGTACAGCCGCAACTTCTGCAATGGTAGCTAAATATTTAGCACCTAAAAACTCAACAACCCTTACTTTAATAGGCAATGGTGCCCAATCAGAGTTTCAGGCTCTCGCTTTTAAAGCGGTACTAGGTATTACGCATATTCGTTTATACGATATAGATAAAAGCGCCTCTAAAAAAGCATTTGCTAATTTAAGTGCATGCGGATTAAACGTGACTATTTGTAATAGTGTACAAGAGGCAGTAAAAGGGGCAGATATCATCACTACCTGTACTGCTGATAAAACTAACGCTACTATTTTAACAAATGACATGATCCCACAAGGTGTGCACATTAATGCCATAGGTGGTGATTGCCCAGGTAAAACAGAGTTAGATGCTAGATTGCTTGAGCGTGCTAATGTATTTGTTGAGTACGAGCCACAAACTCGAATAGAGGGCGAAATTCAACAAATGAGTCCAAGCTTTACAGTAACTGAGTTTCATAACGTTATTAATAAGCAGTCGCTTGGGCGTACTAGCCAAGATGAATTAACCATTTTTGACGGCGTTGGCTTTGCGAGCGAAGACTTTACCGCACTGGTATTTATACGTGATGAGTTAATTAAAACGGGCGAGTTTGCTTTGCTTGATTTAATTACACAACAAGCGGATCCTCGTAATTTATTTTCAGTGCTTAGTGATCAACCATTAGTAAAAGAGCACGTGGCATGAGCGAAGTAAACCAAGCCCCCAGAGCTGTAGTGATGGTAAGGCCACATCACTTTACATCTAACCCACACACAATGCTCGATAACGCATTTCAAAGTGAATGTTTAGCACAAAACCAAAGTGAACAAGCATTTAAAGAAGTGACTAATGCCGTACAAATATTAAAAAATGAAGGGGTAACAGTTCACCTTTTTGAAGATGAGCAAACACACACTCCCGATTCAGTTTTTCCTAACAATTGGTTTTCAACTCATCAAAGTGGCCAATTAATAATCTATCCAATGTTTGTAGAAAACAGAAGGTTAGAATATCGAAAAGATATTATTGATTTTTTAACGGATCACTATAAAGTGTCTTCAGTGACTGATTATTCATTTTTATCGAAAGAAAATTCATTTCTTGAAGGCACTGGTTCACTGGTTATCGATCATCAAAATAAACTCGCTTACGCGGTAGAATCAAAAAGAACTACCAAGTCGGTGGTTAATACAATATGTGAGCAATTAAAACTATCACCCATAGTGTTTAACGCATATGACGAGCAAGGAACTGCGGTTTATCACACTAATGTTTTAATGTGTATTGCTACAAAATTTGTAATGATCAGTTTAAATATGGTGCCAATTGAACAACGTGCACAGTTAGCTAAACATTTTTTAAAAAGCCATCATCAAGTTATCGATTTAACGCTTGAGCAAATTAATAACTTTTGTGGCAATGCTATTGAGCTACAAGGTAAAAATGGTCGTATTTTAGCCTTATCGCAAACTGCGTTTAATGCACTTACACCGGCACAAATAACAGTTATACAAAAAACGGCTAAGCTTGTGCCATTACCAATACCTACTATTGAGTCGGCTGGTGGCTCAGTTAGGTGCATGATTGCAGGAGTTCATTTGCAAAATAAATAATGTATAGTTTTAAGGCAGCTTAGCTGCCTTATTTGCATTAAATTTTTAGTCGATGTCGCAAGCAAATGCCGTTATACCCAAAAAAGGGTATTAATATAAAAAATATAAGAAGGAATTAGCAATGTTCGATACCGTCGTCAAAAGCGTAAACAACCTTTTATGGGGAGAAGGTCAGGTACTTATTTATATACTCTTGTTTACGGGGGTATGGTTTTCAGTACGATTAAAGGCAATTCAAATACTTAAATTTAAACATATGTTTAGCCTTTTAAAAGGCAGTAGCAAATGTAAGAAAAACGATATTTCCTCATTCCAAGCGTTGTGTACAGGGCTTTGCGCACGAGTAGGTACCGGTAATTTAGCCGGTGTGGCAGTTGCAATTTCTCTTGGCGGCAGCGGCGCTATATTTTGGATGTGGGTTATAGCCATATTGGGTATGGCTACAGGCTTTGCCGAAAGCGTACTTGGGCAAGTATATAAAGTGCGTGATAGTGGCGGCGAGTTTAGAGGCGGCCCTGCGTATTATATTCAACAAGGTTTGGGTAGCCGGGCGTTTGCAATTGTGTTTGCCGCGTGTTTGTTTTTAGGTTACGGCTTTACGTTTAGCGCAATGCAAACTAACACAATTACCGACGCACTCAACTACGCGTTTGAAGTTCCTACATTTTATTCAGGTCTGGTTATTACAGTACTAGCAGGCTCAATTATACTAGGTGGCTTTAAAGCAATTGCCCGATTTGCAGAGCGCGTTGTACCAATAATGGGCATTGTATTTGTACTTGCCGCCGTTATTATTACGGTTATAAATTTCACGCAAGTACCCGCCATGCTTAAGGATGTATTTTTATCAGCATTTGGTTTACAAGAAGCCGGAGCGGGTGCAATGGGCGCTGCGATTAAAAACGGTATTCAACGTGGTTTATATTCTAATGAGGCCGGTGCAGGTAGTGTGCCGCATGCTTCAGCAAGTGCCAGCCCAATTCCTAATCACCCTGTAACGCAAGGTTACATACAAATGCTAGGCGTATTTTTCGATACAATCGTACTGTGTAGCTGTACCGCTGTGATCATTTTATTGGCCGATATAGACATAAGCGGTGAAATGGAAGGCATTCGTTTAACACAAAGCGCGATGACTGCTCATTTAGCACAAGGTGGTGTTTATTTTGTAGCAGCCGCTATTACCTTATTTGCTTTTACATCGGTGGTGGCAAACTACGCCTATGCAGAGAGCAACTTGCACTTATTTAAGCTCGACAACAAAGTAGGGCGCGGCATTTACACTTTGCTTTATTTATCAATGATGTTGTGGGGCGCATCGGCCACATTAAAAGAAGTCTGGGATTTAGCCGATATTGCCTTAGGGTTAATGACAGTGGTTAACGTTATCGCTATTATACTGTTAACGCCGACTATTTTGTCTGTTACGAGCGATTACCACGCACAAAGAGACAAAGGTTTAGAGCCCGAATTTAAAGTAAAAGATGTAAAAGTACAGGGCAAATGCGAAGACGGCATTTGGGACTAACTCACGTATTTTAAGCACACTTAACTATAAAAAGCGGTTTTATGGCAACATAAATCCGCTTTTTACTTTGCATAAATATTCACTTCCGGTGTTGTAAAATAACTATAGCAACCAAAATAAAAGGCACAATTTTTTAGATGATCGAGATTCACGCAGGGAAAACAGCGGCTAAAATTATTAACGAACAGGGCTTTAAACCTGAAATTTTCACCTCTTTTTTAGGTGCAAGTGGCGGTCCTAAATGGTTTACTTTATTTGGCTTAGATAAATATATTTTTGGTGAATTTTTTAAAAACTGCACCCAACCACTTAATTTAATTGGATCATCTGCTGGCGCTTTTCGCTCTGCATGTTTTGCACAAAACGATCCCGTTGCTGCCATTGAGCGCTTAGCAAAATCGTATTCGCAAACTAGGTACTCAAGTAATAAACCAACACCAAATGAAATAACAATAAAAGCGCGCGCATTACTTGAAGATGTTTTTGGCGATAACGGCGTAACCGAAATTATAAATAACCCAATATATAAAGCGCACTTTATAGTAGCAAAATCGAATGGCTTTATTGCCAGCGAAAATAAATTAATACAGTTAATGGGCTTATCAAAAAGTTACATGCTTAACCGCGTTAACCGAAAATTATTAGGCTCGCAGTATGAGCGTTTTATATTTGGCCCAGCAACAAGTGACTTATCAATCACCGACAGTTACAATTTTAAAACGCAAAACATAGCGCTTACTCAACATAATTTAAAAGATGCGTTACTTGCATCGGGTTCAATACCACTTGTTATGCAAGGCATAAAAAATATTGCAGGCTCGCCGCAAGGAATATATCGCGATGGCGGAATAATTGATTACCACTTTGATTTAAAAATTAATAACCCAGGACTTATTTTATATCCGCATTTTAATTCAGAGCCAAAAGCAGGGTGGTTCGATAAAAATTTAAAACGTAAAGTATCACCACTTAATTACGATAATGTGGTGATGATCACTCCATCAAAAGAATTTATAGCAAGCTTACCTTACGGAAAAATCCCAGACAGAAACGACTTTACCGATCTCGATGCAGATACACGTATAAAATACTGGAATACTGTTTTTAGTGAAACTGAGAAATTGGCTGAGGCGTTTGATAAAAAATTAAATAATGATAATTTTATTTGAAGTAATATTAATAATTTAATTACTGACAACACATAAATTACGGTATGTTTAATATGCTAGAAGTAGATAAGCAAATGTCTAGTTTCGCAGTATAGATGTTATCTTATGGCAATTTAAATATTTTAAATTATGTACTTATAGAATATAAGGTGGTTATATAACGATAATAGATTAAATCTGTTAGGAACTATAAATATAAATTAATAAGGATTGTTATGGATAAGTATATATATTTTTTAATAAAAATTTTTGATGAAGATAAACATGCTGAAATGTTTTTAGATGGATTTCTTCACTCAAAAAAACTTTCTTATTTTAGAAAACTTTATGATGAAGCTTTAGGAAATCGAGGTGATAAGCATGAAGGAGTTGTTAGTTGGTATAAAGCAGAAGAATTAATAATTGAAATAAATGGTGTTACTTTAAAGGATGTTGTTGGTAATGTATCAATGAATATGAACTACCATGATAATGTTAACATCTTCTGTTTGTATGCATCTTACCAAACGGAAAATTTTGAATTGACTCAAGAAAATCTACCAAAATTAATTGAAGAATTAAAAATATCTGAAAGCTGTTTGGGGCTGGGTAGAAAAGCTGTGATTGTGACAAATGTAGAAGAATTTATTAATAGAGTATTGAATAAAGCTGAACAACAGCAATTAAATTTTAAAGCTGGTTTAATCGAATATTATGACCCTGAAATATTCTCAGGAAAATTCACAGATGATGATGCGATATTTAAGAAAAGAATAGAGTTTTCACATCAAAAAGAATACAGGTTTGCATTCTATCCTAATAATATTTCTGATGATGCAATGAATCTAGACATAGGTAATATCAGAGATATAGCTTTCAAAATGGAAGCTAAAGAGATTAATAACGAAATAAAAATAAGTAAAATAACTAGATGAATTTAAAATTTTAATTCTGGTAGCTTATATACCGTAGTGAAAAATTTTAGAATAACTAAAAACAACCCATAAATTACGTTATGTTAAATTTGGTGAGCTTTAATAAAGCGAGCGTGATTATACAAACCAGCTCGCTTTTAGGAGAGTAATTTGGGGGTTAATTAAGCTCTGAATCAACCCAAAACTTGGTACCTTTTAATACAGCTTGTAGTGCAAGGCCATTTTCGGTTACAGAATATACAGTAACTTGATCTGCAATCGCTTCGGCAACCAGTGCACCGCCTTTATCTTCATATTTTGCTGCTGCATCAGCGTTTCCGCCAAATGCCCAACCATGTTCAATAAATCTATTTAGTGCAGCTTGGTTATGAAAAACCATTACAACGTTAAAATCTTTAACGCCTAAGCCAAGCCCTAAACCGGCTTCACCCATATTCATGTAAGTCGATTTACCAGTAAGGTTATTTTTAACTACGCCGTAACCGCCACCAAAACTGGCTAAAACAACATTTACGTTCGCGTTATCAAAAACAGCGTAACCAGCCGAATTAGCAATTTGTTTTTTAACGTCAGGTTTTTCAGCGTATAATTTATCTAATGTATTTGTTTTCATACTTTGTACAAGTGAACGTTTTTCGCTTGGTGATGCACTACCTGTAGTAGCACATCCAGTTAACGCAACAGTTAAAGCAAGTACGCTTAGTATAATTAGTTTTTTCATGATTTTTCCTTAATAAGATATAGCAACCAACAACCATAGAATAATCACGGCATTAAAATAATTAGAGCTTTACTATGTCCAATACTAGACAGTATCGGACTTTAACGTTATTCTGTAAGCCTATTATTTAATTGAATATTTATACATTATGCTTGTTGCTTTGGTTGATACGTTAAAACAATTAAGATATCAAATTGCCCATCTAGATGACGGTACTCTAAATTCAGAATACCCAGAACTTGCATCCTTTATACAGGAAATTGGCTTGACTGTAACTGAATCAAAAGCCGATCTGACATTCTTATATCAGTTTTTATATGTTTATGGCCGCAAGTCAGAAGCCACTTATAGCCGTTTTCGAAATGAACTTGAACGCTTTTATTTATGGTCGTGGTTAATAGCAGAAAAATCAGTATTCGATTTAAAACGTGAAGATATTGAAGCTTACGTTGATTTTATGGTTGAACCTGATAAAGAATGGGCTGCAACTTCAGTGCAATGGCGTTATAAAGATGAGCAAGGAATTCGTAGATTAAATCAAAATTGGCGCCCTTTTATGCTAAAAGAATCAACTGCCAGCCAACAAACTTTATCGGCCATGTTTACTGCCTTAAATGTATTTTATAAGTTTGCCCTACTCGAAGAAAAAACATTCGCGAACTTTGTCCCTGTTGTTAAAAAAAATAGCCCGTATTTAGTTGTTCAATCACAAATTCAAATTCCTGATACATTAAGTGATATTCAATGGGAATACGTTTTTGGTGTAACGCGTGATTTATGCGAACATAACCCTGATTTAGAGCGAAACTTATTTACGCTTGCCTGCTTAAAAGGTCTTTATTTACGAATTTCAGAATTATCTGAGCGCCCACAATGGTCGCCGGTAATGTCTCATTTTTGGCAAGATAATGATGGATTTTGGTTTTTACGTATAATGGGTAAAGGTAATAAATTACGAGATGTAACCTTAAGTGATGATTTTGTTGAATATTTAAAACGATACAGATTATATCGAGGGCTACCTGCCCTTCCTCGGGTTGATGAATCTGAGCCGTTAGTTCATAAAATTCGCGGTCAAGGTGGCATGACCGTAAGGCAAATTAGGCGTTTAGTTCAACAAAGTTTTGATTATGCTCAGCAATCATTACTTGATGATGGTTTTAAAGATGATGCTGAACAACTTGGCGCTGCAACTGCACATTGGCTTCGTCATACTGGTGCCACACATGATGCGCAAACTAGACCGCTTAAACATTTATCAGAAGATTTAGGTCATTCTAAAATTGCGACTACCGATCAAATTTATATTCAAACAAATATTAAAGAGCGAGCAAAATCAGGACTTAAAAGGAAAATTTAATGGAGTATTTAGTAATAGCATTTATAGGCGGACTATTTTTAATTTATTCTTTAACACTTCGCCAATTAGAAAAAACAGAAGTAACAGGTCCAATGTTTTTTGTTGTCGGCGGAATATGTTTAGCTTTTATGCTACCCAACGAAGGACATAAAATAAAAGAAGGCGTTGATCTTTTATTACCATTTATAGAGCTTACGCTAAGTATATTTTTATTTTCAGATGCAGCTAAATCAAAGCTAAGTGTTCTAAGGCATAGTTTTCAGTATCCTAGTTTACTATTGTTTGTTGCCCTACCTTTAACATTATTACTCGGTATTGCTGTTGCTTTATTTTTCTTTGCTGAGCTTTCACTTATTCAAGCGGCGTTGCTCGCAATTATTTTAACGCCTACCGATGCAGCTTTAAGTAAAGGGCTATTAGCAAGTACACAAGTGCCTGAAAAAATACGCGAAGGAATAAATACTGAAAGTGGTTTGAACGATGGATTATGCGTACCCATATTTTTAATATTTATATTACTCGCTAAAAATCCGGATTCAGCTATTACCGCAACACAAACATTAAGTGTGTTTGGACGAGAGCTTGGCTTGGCTTTATTAATAGCTATTATAAGTATTGCTGTTTTTATACCGAGTTTAAACTTTGCAATGAAACGTCATTACTTTGCACAAAATACCAGTCCGTTTTTATTACTTGGTTTTGCTATGGCTGTTTTTTCTGTCACTCAGTATTTTCATGGCAGTGGATTTATTGCGGTGTTTATTGCAGGCTTATTATTTGATAAATTTTCGACTGAAGAAGTTAGAACAGAATTAATTGAAGACTCAGAGCACATTGCAGATTTCACATCACTAATGATTTGGTGCTTGTTCGGGTTTGTTTGTGCTTACTTAGTTATTCCGAAATTAAATACTGAAATTATAATTTACGCTTTATTAAGTACAACATTAATTAGAATAATTCCAGTTATGTTGTCTCTGCAGTTTACGGCATTGAATATTAAAGAGCGTTTTACATTTGCATGGTTTGGACCAAGAGGATTAGCATCAATTGTTTTTACATTGATGGTGATTGATACGCAAATAGAAAACAAATATCAAATTGCGACAATAGCAATGACGACTATTTTGTTTAGTGTATTTATACATGGTATAAGTACAAAGCCAATTGCAGACAGTTTCGCTAAAAAATCTAAATAGCTGTTATAAAAATTAGTGAATTTTTTGCCGAGGTATTAAGGCGTTTTTCCAGCCTCAAAAACGATCATTTAATTAAGCGAATGGGTATTAATAAAAAAAGGCGTAACTTATTTTTAAGTTACGCCTTTTTTTAACTTTTATTAGCTAAGTACCTGTGCGAGTAATTCAATTGGGTGTTTTGGTTTAAATTTCTCAAAACGTTTAACTTGGCTGCGACAAGAAAAGCCCGTAGATAAAAGTTGCTCTGGTTTATTTTTATCTACAATTGGTTTCCAACTCATTTCGTAAAGTGCACGTGAGTTATCTTGATTTTGTGCTTCGTGGCCATAAGTTCCCGCCATTCCACAGCAACCTGTATTTGTTGTTTTTAATGTTAAACCAATATCACTGAAAATTGTTTGCCAAACATTTGCTGCTTTTGGCAGTGCAGTTGTTTCAGTACAGTGACTCAGTAATGTAAATTCGGTATCTGTATTTTGCTTTGCGCTTAGTGATTTGAACGATTGTGTTTCGAACCATTCATGGGCAAGTTGCACATTAAATTGACCACGGTTATTTTCTAAAATTGTATTATATTCATCGCGGTAGCACATAACGAGTGACGCATCTAAACCGACTAGCGGTGCATTAATATCATTTAATTTATTTAAAAACTCAGCTGCATTTTTAGCTGTAACTTTAAATTCATGCAAAAAACCTTTTACGTGTTGCGGTTTACCATTTGGTTTAAAAGGTAATAGCATTGGTTTTTTGCCAAGTTGGGTTATTAAAGTAATAAAACTTTCTACTAGTTCGGCTTCGTAAAAGCTCGTAAATGGGTCTTGTACTATTAATACATATTCACTTTGTTGCTCTGCATTTAATTTATTTAATAAATCAAAATCAAATTTTTGTGTTTTAGTAATACGCTTTGAAAGTGCAGGAATACTTAGCTGTGGGGTATCAACATAGCCAACTGTTTTTTTAATAACATTGCTTACTAATGATGTTTTAACAATTGGGTTTATAACTTTTGCAAACTTTGCCATTAATGGCGCGCTGTTTTCTATGTTACCAACAAGGTAATCTTTTAGCGGACGCGCATAATAACTATGATAATAATTTAAAAAGCGCGACCGAAAAGTAGGAACATCTACTTTAATTGGGCAAGCAGTTGTACATGCTTTACATGCTAAACATTCATCCATTGACGCTTTTACTTCGTGAGAAAAGTCGTAAATACCTTTTCGTTTTTCGCGGCTGTGAACAAAACGTTCCCACCAGGTAATGACTTCACCTTTGTTAAGTTGCTTTTCTACTTCGAGTAAATCTACATTTTTTGACTCTTGTAATCGAAGCCATTCGCGCATTAAACTTGCGCGTCCTTTTGGTGAATTACGACGATCGCCAGTTACTTTATACGATGGACACATAGGTGAATTTTCATCGTAATTAAAGCATATGCCATTGCCATTACAGGTCATTGCATTGTTAAAACTGGTTTTAACTTCTATTGATATTTGCTTATCGAAGTGCGATCTCTTTTGTCCATCAACACTAACTAGTGAGTCTTCACTATCGATAGGAGTACATATTTTACCGGGGTTAATGCGGTTGTTAGGATCGAAAGCTGTTTTTATTTTACGAAGTTGCGTATATAAATGCTCACCAAAAAATTCAGGGCTGTATTCACTTCGGTAACCTTTACCGTGTTCGCCCCACATTAAACCACCGTACTTAGCGGTTAGTTTTACTACCTGATCTGAAATAGTTCTAAGTAGTTTTTCTTGTTCTGGGTCGCACATATCAAGTGCTGGGCGTACGTGTAAAACGCCTGCATCAACATGGCCAAACATACCATATTGTAAATTATGGCTGTCGAGTAATGCTCTAAATTCGACAATATAATCTGCTAAATTTTCAGGGGGTACTGCAGTGTCTTCTGCAAAGGCGAGTGGTTTTTGACTGCCTTTTACATTACCTAATAAACCCACTGATTTTTTACGCATTGCGTAAATTTTTAGTATATCGCTTTTATCACTGGTTAACTGATAACCAATAACGCCATTAGTTTGATTTGCTACGCATTCATCTAGAAGCTTACAAAGCGTGTCTACTTTGTCTTTTATATCATCGTTTGATACTGCATTAAACTCGACCATGTTAAGGCCTTGCATATCTTTATTTGGTACGTCGGTTATTAAGTCCGATACTAAATTCCAAATGATGTCTTCACGCGCTAAGTTTAAAACTTTGCTATCAACGGTTTCTACCGATGTTGCGCGTGCATCAACTAAAAACGGTGAATGACGAAGTGCAGAATCAAAACTATCGTATTTGATATTTATAAGGGTTTTAAATTCGGCAATAGGCGTTAGGTTTAATTTAGCTTCAGTTACTATACCTAATGAGCCTTCTGAACCCGTTATTAAGCGGCTCATGTCAAAAGTAAGTAAGTCATCACTTAGCACATGCTCTAGGTCGTAGCCGGTTAAAAACCTATTTAACCGTGGAAACTTAGCTAAAATAGCTGCGCGTTCATTAACTGAAATATCTAAAACTGTTTTATATAAACTACCAATTAGAGAGTCTTGCTCGGCTATAATTTTTGCTTTGTCGATGTCTATTGGTGAGGTGCACATAGGCGTACCATCGACTAAATAAGTTGTAAGCCCTAAAACATGATCGCTTGTTTTTCCGTAAACTAACGAACCTTGCCCAGAGGCGTCAGTACTTATCATGCCACCAATAGTTGCCCTGTTACTAGTAGATAAATCGGGTGAGAAGAAAAAACCATAAGGTTTTAAAAAATCATTAAGTTGATCTTTTATTACGCCAGTTTGAACGCGTACCCAGCCTTCTTCTACATTTATTTCGAGGATTTCGCGCATATAGCGAGACAAATCTACAACAATACCTGGTGTTAACGATTGACCGTTAGTACCTGTTCCGCCACCACGAGGGCCAAAAGTTAATGATAAAAATGGGTCGCGAGATGCAGTTTGCAGTGCGAGTTGAATATCTTTTTCATTTTTTGGAAAAATAACACCTTGGGGTATTTCCTGATACACACTGTTATCGGTTGAAGCAGTAATACGCGTTGCATAACTTGCATCGGTATCTCCACTAAAACCTTGGCTTGCAATGGTATTTAGGTAATTTGCGACAAGTTCTGTCGCGGCATCTTGCTGTGTAATTGTTGCTATCATGACGGCGATATCTTAGGGCATTTGACTAATTATATCATGGTGATGGCGAATAGAAATTGAAGATTTTACAGTTTGTAACACTCTTTTAGTCGATTTTAATGCAGCTTAAATTATACTCAAGTTAACGAGTAATGAGGTGTGTTATATGAAAAAATTACTATTACAGATCAGTGGCGTGCTATTTATTTTGCTAGGATTATTTTTTGCGATTGTTCCTGGCCCATCGCTTATATTTTTTATGGCGGGTTTATTGTGTTTTTCGTTTTACTACCCTAAAGCGCGACATTACTTATCACTTTGTCAAAAGGCGTTAACTAAATCATGTGCTTATTTAGATAAAAAATTAGCCCGTTAACTTACTTTTAATTGGGTATAAAAAAATGCCAGCAATACATTGCTGGCATTTTTTATAGCTTACCTATTTATTACTTTGCTAATTTTTTAGCTAGGTATAACCATGTTTCTATTACTGTGTCTGGGTTTAGTGAAACAGAGTCAATGCCCTGCTCTACTAACCATGCTGCAAAGTCTTCGTGATCTGAAGGACCTTGACCACAAATACCTACGTACTTGCCTTTTTCTTTAGCTGTTTTAATTGCCATAGAAAGTAGTTTTTTAATTGCTGGGTTACGCTCATCAAATAAATGTGCGATTAAACCTGAATCACGATCAAGACCAAGCGTTAACTGTGTTAAATCGTTAGAGCCGATAGAAAAACCATCAAACATTTCTAAAAATTCATCAGCAAGTAATGCATTTGAAGGCAGCTCACACATCATGATTACTTTAAGACCATTTTCACCACGTTTAAGGCCATGCTCTTCTAGTAATTCAATTACGCGTTTACCTTCTTCAAGGGTACGTACGAATGGGATCATGATTTCAATGTTTGCCATATCCATGTCGTTTCTTACGCGTTTTATAGCTTCACATTCTAGTGCAAAACAATCGCGGAAGTCTTCAGAGATATAACGTGCGGCGCCACGAAAACCAATCATTGGGTTTTCTTCTTCTGGCTCGTATTGCTGGCCACCAACTAGGTTTGCGTATTCGTTTGATTTAAAATCAGACATACGCACAATTACACGCTCCGGTGCAAAAGCACAACCAAGCGTTGAAATACCTTCAACCAGTTTTGTTATGTAAAACTCTACTGGTGATTCGTAACCGGCAATCATGTCAGTAATTTCTGCTTTTAATGCATCTGTTTGCGCATCAAAATTTAATAACGCTTTAGGGTGAACGCCAATCATACGGTTGATAATAAATTCAACTCGCGCAAGGCCAACACCTGCATGCGGTAAGCGTGCAAAGTCAAAGGCGCGATCGGGGTTACCCACGTTCATCATTACTTTCATTGGTAGTTCTGGCATTTTATCAACGCGTGACGTTAGTATTTCAAAATCTAAAATACCTTCGTAAATGAAGCCGGTATCGCCTTCGGCGCACGATACTGTTACTTCTTGTCCCGCTTTAATTAAATCAGTTGCATTACCACAACCAACAACTGCTGGAATACCAAGTTCGCGTGCAATTATTGCCGCGTGACACGTACGGCCACCACGATTTGTAACAATAGCTGCTGCACGTTTCATGATTGGTTCCCAATCAGGGTCGGTCATATCGGTAACTAAAATATCGCCTACTTGTACCTGATCCATTTCTTTGATTGAATCAAGAACACGTACAACACCGCTACCAATTTTGTGACCAATTGCACGGCCTTCAACAAGTACATTACTTGTGCCATTTAATTGAAAACGTTCCATTACGTTTGAGTCTTCGTTTGAGCGGACAGTTTCTGGACGTGCTTGAACTATATATAGTTTGCCGTCGTTTCCGTCTTTTGCCCATTCGATGTCCATAGGACGACCGTAATGTTTTTCAATGATTACAGCTTGTTTGGCAAGATCTTGCACTTCTTCATCTGTAATCGAAAATTTATTAGAAAGCTCAGGGTCAACATTAACGATGTCTACTTGCTTACCATGTGCTTTATCTTCTGAGTAAATCATTTGTATGGCTTTAGAGCCGATATTACGACGTACTACTGAAGGTTTATTTTTAAGGAGTGTTGGTTTATGAACATAAAATTCATCAGGGTTAACCGCGCCCTGTACAACCATTTCACCTAAGCCGTAGCTTGATGTAATAAATACAACGTCTTCAAAACCAGACTCTGTATCAATACTAAACATTACGCCAGATGCTGATTTATCTGAACGTACCATGCGCTGTATACCTGCTGATAACGCTACACCACGGTGATCGTAACCTTGGTGAACACGATATGAGATTGCGCGGTCATTAAATAATGAAGCAAATACGTGTTTAATAGCGACCATGACTGAATCGATACCGACAACGTTAAGGAAAGTTTCTTGTTGGCCTGCGAATGATGCATCTGGCATATCTTCAGCGGTAGCTGATGAACGTACTGCAAATGAAACATCTGCTGCAGTATCGCCATGGAGTTGGCTATATGCGTCGCGAATGGCTTGATCTAGGTTTGGTTGGAATGGTGTGTCGATTATCCATTGGCGGATATCGGCACCGACTTTAGCGAGTGTATTTACATCATCAACATCAAGTGTATCTAGGATGTCATGAATTTTGGCGGTGAGTCCTGATTGATCTAGAAACTCATTAAAAGCATCTGCGGTAGTTGCAAAACCACCCGGTACTTGTACACCAGCGTTTGCGAGGTTTGAAATCATTTCGCCAAGTGACGCGTTTTTACCGCCAACTCGAGGAACATCTTGCATACCAAGCTCTTGATACCAGAGAACGTATTCTTGCACGGATCTTTCTCCAAAAAAACAAATTGTAGGTCTAACTGTGAGAGTTAAGAAAGAAAACCTTTTATAAAGGTCATCATCATTCTACACTGGCAACAGTCCTCACGTAAACCGTGGGAAACCCATTTTAGGGATTTAAACGCAATAAAAAGGTTAATTATGAGAACTGCTTTTTATATATCAGATGGAACAGCGATTACTTCAGAGGTGTTTGGGCATGCGACTTTGTCATTGTTTCCTATCGATTTTAATCATAAAACAATTCCATTTGTAGAAACTGAAGAAAAAGCGCACGAAATTAAAGCTTTAATTAATGCAACCGCTGCAAAAACAGGTGAAAAGCCTTTCGTGTTTTTTACTTTTGTGAATCACAATTTAAGTGAAATTATAAAATCGGCTAATGCAGTTACGTATGATTTTTTAACTACGTATAGTGAAAAAATCGAAAAAGAACTCAATGTAGCTCCTGTTCCAAAAATGCATCGTACGCATTCTATCCACGAAAAAAGTTATGATTTTAGAATTGATGCGGTTAACTATGCTCTTATGAATGATGATGGCGGAAATATTAAAAACTTTTCCGAAGCAGACATCATTTTAATTGGCGTTAGCAGAAGTGGTAAAACACCGACAAGCTTATACTTAGCACTGCAGTACGGCATTAAAGCGGCTAACTACCCTATTACAGAAGAAGATTTAGATAATGAAGGTTTGCCTAAATGTTTAGTTCCTTATAAACATAAGTTATTTGGGCTGACGATTGACCCTGAGAGGCTTGCGGCTATAAGGCATCGACGTATGGCTAACTCTAAGTATGCTTCAATTAAACAGTGCCGTATTGAGGTGCGCGAAGTGGAAATGTTGTATAAGCGTCACAAAATAGCTTACTTTAATTCTACGCATCATTCTGTTGAAGAAATATCTGCAAAAATACTGATAGAAACAGATTTAGAGCGACGTAAGTACTAACTTACTCATCAAATTTGAAATAAAAAAACCGCAACTAAGCGGTTTTTTTAGTATCAATAAATATTATTTACGTGCGTCTTTTAGTAAATCAGCGACTAAAAAGCCTAACTCTAATACTTGGTCGGCGTTAAGGCGTGGATCACACTGTGTTTTGTAACGCTGTGCTAAGTCATCGTCAGATAAACCGTAAGCACCGCCTGTACATTCTGTTACGTGCTGACCAGTCATTTCTAGGTGAACACCACCTGCGTATGAACCTTCAGCTTTGTGTACAGCGAAGAACTGACTGATCTCGCGCATGATATTATCGAAGTTACGCGTTTTGTAACCTGAAGTCGCTTTTTCAGTATTACCGTGCATTGGATCTGAGCTCCAAATTACTTTACGGCCTTCTTGTTGAACTCTTCTTACTAGTGCTGGGAGTTTTTCTGGCAGTACGTCTGCACCCATACGCGTAATTAGCGTTAAACGACCAGGAATATTATCTGGGTTTAATGCGTCAATTAAACGAATCAGGTCATCTGGGTCCATACCTGGGCCAACTTTAACACCAATTGGGTTTTTAATGCCTTTAAAGAATTCAATATGTGCATGGTCTAGTTGGCGTGTACGTTCACCAATCCAAACAAAGTGAGCAGAACAATCGTACCAATCACCCGATAAATGGTCGCGACGTGTTAGTGCCTCTTCGTAACCAAGTAATAAAGCTTCGTGAGAAGTGTATAAATCGGTTTCTTTTAAGCTTGGCGCAATTGTAGAGTTAATTCCGCACACTTCCATAAACTCTAGTGCGTCTTGAATTTTATCTGCAAGTTGTTGGTATTTTTCTTTAAGTGGATTTGCAGCAACAAAGCCCATGTTCCAGCGGTTAACCTGGTGAAGATCGGCTAGGCCACCTTGTGCAAATGCACGTAATAAGTTTAACGTAGCAGCACTATGATGGTATGCAGTCATTAAACGTTGTGGGTCTGGAATGCGCGCTTCTTCTGTAAACTCAATATTATTGATGATGTCGCCACGGTAAGATGGTAAAGACACGCCATTAATTGTTTCTAAGTCTGCTGAACGAGGTTTAGCGTATTGACCAGCCATACGCGCTATTTTAACTACAGGGCATTTACCGCCGTAAGTTAATACAACAGCCATTTGTAAAATTGTTTTGAATGTATCGCGAATATTAGCGGCATTAAAATCGCTAAACGACTCGGCACAGTCACCACCTTGAAGTAAAAATGCACGACCTTCGCACACGTCTTCAAGTTGTTTGAATAGGCTTCTTGTTTCTTCTGCAAAAACTAGAGGCGGAGCCGTTTTTAATTGGCCTTCAACTGATTTAAGTATTTCTTGATCTGGGTACTGTGGCTGCTGCAGTATTGGCAGCTCTCTCCAGCTATTTGGGTTCCACGATGACATAATTTTTCCTCATTCCTACATTACCTGATAAGAAGAAATTAACGTATGCAGACCCCTATGTTCAAGGACTAAATTCACTATTTTCCAATTATTTAGTTATGAGTTAAGTATAAAAGTAATTTTACTTAACTCAGGTGGTTATATAACAATCACTTTAGTTTTATTTCAAATAGACTAAAGTGATTTAAAACATACAATTAGAGTTAATTAGTTTCAATTTTAACACATTGAGAATAAATAAGGCACAAGGGTATATTATATGTATTTTACTTAAGAACACATCATACTTAAATTGCATTAAATGTAATCTTAACTTTACGTGCTGAATTAATTATTAACTGACAGGGGCTATGTGCAGGCCTAAATATATGATATGGGATTTTGTGTTGCTCATTTATATGCACTTTAAACCTAGTAGAATAGCGCTGTTGATTATTCTGATGCCAGAATATACTTACAACTGACACGAGGTTAATCTGCTGATTCACCACGCATCTTCCCACCCTGCCGCCAGCGTTATTTAGCAACTTGTGATAACTAAAAACTTAACTGCCAGTGATGCCTTAAATGGCTCTCATGTAAAAAGCATGTACGACATGCTGAGCTTTTGGATGATAAACCCATAGTTAAACACGTTATAATATTAATCACTAATTAGAGAAACAACCAAAACCAAAACTATTATTTAGAACTTAACCGCACCAAGTTCATTTTACATCCCCATTTATTACACTACATGGGCAATTAAGCTCTGAACGGACTAGCTCTTTAATCAATAAGACAGTACTAGATTACAGGAATAAGTAGAACTATTTACCTACAAAAGAACACATCATACTCATTCTGCTTTGCATATTATCTGAACACCGAGCGTAATTTTATTAAATATTTACTCAATGTAAAGTGCATGCAATAATATGGGGTTTGTAAGATGTGTTCTTTGAGGTGTGCCGTGGTTACTAAAGTGCAAATTAGGAGTCAGTTTGATTTAATGAACGAATTAACTTTAAGGTTAATTGAGGAATTAAATGAATGTGAGTTTTCCAGAGCAGAGTACTATCAGTTACCTGATGTAAGTAGTTTAGATGAAAATAAGGTTCCTGAGTCCATACTTGTCTCTAAAATAACTGGAGCGCCGGCTCAAAAGGCAATTTTAAACTCCTTTTCTGACATTTATAAAAAATCGGGCTTAAGCAGTCGCGTGTTAAAAAGGCACCCTGGTTTACTTGTTATTAAAAATGCAGATAAACAAGCTTTAAATAATCGTATAGCACAAGTTAACAAAGCTAAAGCTAGTTTCAAAGAGTGTATATTGGCAATTGATAATAACGATGCCCGATTTGAGGCTGTTCATAATGCAATACCAAATTTAATAACACTTGCTGCTTATCGTAAGATTCACAGTGAGAGCGAATCACCATTTTCCGTTAGGTTTACTTGGATGCACAAGCACGCAACTAAAACGTTGACTAAAAAAATGGCCCTCGAAATGCTCGACAAATCGGCCAGTTATCGAAATCCAAGAATGATAGATCAACAAAAATGGCAATCACTTGTAGCTCAAGAACAATTACGGGTTGCTAGTTTAGGTGAAAAGGAAAAATTAAGAATTCGTCGCCCTACTCGCGTAAGCCCTCAAGTTAATGTGAGATACACAGCACAAAACCGCTATCATGTGAGCGCCGCATTACCATTTATTCTGATTAATCCAGAACCAGACGTTAAACTAGGTATCTTACCTGATTATAAAAAACCCGAAGCTCATCCTCGAAAACGTGAGTATGATTTTTTAGTTGATAGGCTATATTTAGAACAAGTTGACCGATAGCTATTATGTTAAAAAGGCCACAATATGTGGCCTTTTTACTAAATATGTACAGTATTTAAAATAACGTTTATTATTTTTCTACTATCTCTTCTATTTTATCTTCATCGATTAACACTGCATTTTCAACAATACGTTTACCGCCTTGAATCTCAATGCGTTTGTTGTGTTTGTTCAATGTAAGTATTTCATCGCAAAACTGATCAGAGGGGTGCATTTCGTATGTGTAATCAATAATGTTACCAGTTTTGTCATCTTTGACGTTTGTAATGCTGTATTCTGATATAGCACCTTTTTCAATCAAATCTTTCATTGTGGTGGTCATATCACGACGAAGCGCTTTTAATTTATTTTCCGTAATATCATCAGTTGAATAAATAGATCCGTATTTTTCCATAATAGAAAGTAATCTAAAATGATACGTTTTACCTGGAGCTGCATAACGCCAAAGGTGATACAAACGAAGCATCATCCAACGCGACAATCCCCGTTTTAATTCTTGTGCACTATTAAAGTAATATCCTTTGTATTCAAGGTTATCAATCATGTTATGAACGAACGCATTTAAACAGGCCACACACTTTACATTACCACCTTGACCTTTTTTGCCACTAAAGTGAAGTGACGATAAAAAGTTCATATTTGACTCGTAAAACGAATCATCTATATCGGAGTTTTTAGTATCGGTTGCTGAATATTTAAATGAAAGTTTAGAACCTTGCAATGCTTCAAGTGACTCTTTAATTGCAGGATATGGCATTGACTGCCCTACCGCTTTGAGCTCTTGCGCTAATTCGTTCATAGAAAAAACAACTGCGTATTGAATACCGGACTTAAAATTAATTTTAACTATTTTGCCTTTAGAAGCTAAACGAATAAGTGCTCGTTCTACTTTTTCTTCTCTGTCTGATGGCCAAACAAGATACTCAATATCTTCACCATCTTTACGAGTACTGACAACAGCAGGGGTAATTTTTATCTCACCATCGTATAAAATACCATCTACTTTCTCTGATATTTTACGCGTAATGATTGTTTTTTTAGGCGCTTCTTCAAGTGGCAATTTTTTATAGCCCGAGCGTACAAAGCGTCCCCACAAATCATAATGATTAAACGTGTTTGAATATGCACGTAAACCATGAGCTGCATTTTCAATAGAAATTCGCACGTCTTTGTTGTCTGTAAATAGTGCTAAACTTTCGTTATCAATTGCACTTTCCACCCCGTGGATTTGGCCCCTGAGTGTATCGGGCAAATTATCTACCGAGATGTTGACCTTTCGGCTCATTGTTCTTATTTCCATTTTTATTGCGACATCTAATAACAACACATTAAACAACAAAAGTTAAATGTTTAAGTTAGTATAAAAGTGATCTGACTTTAAATAAAACGTTTAGATCACTATTATACTAAGTAATGTATATAACTTGCGATTTCAGATCATATTTTTACTAACTGGGTCATCACAAATCTGTTTTTTACTAACTCAGCTGTTATTTTGTCCATCACAATGGCTTTATTTTAAAATTTAGCACGACAAATTCATAATAAAATTAATATCCCTGTGGATAAAGGCTTATCGAGTTAGCATAGATCTGATCTGTACCAAGTACAGATCAGATCTATACTAATTAAACGAACCTATTGACGCTAAGGTTAGTGCATAACTTTATAATTTACTTAGTAAAAAATTGATCTCAAGGGCTTTTTTTGTTCATAACCTTATGCGCAACCTGTGCATAACTTGATTTAAAAAAGAAGGCTTAGTAAAAAGGTGATCTGCAGGTAGATAAAGATCTGATCTTAACCAAGTATAACGCTGATCTGCTTTTTTTTATATTGTTTATATTAATCATAATGTTATGTGTTAATTTAAGGCCCTTAACCTTTACTACCTTATATATTTAACCACCTTTAAACTTCTTTATTTATACTAAGCAATATTAAAGGTGTAAAAGTATTTTTAAATGTCTTCTTTTTAAAATGCATGTCGTCTTAAATAGTTGTTTACAGCAATTTGAATGGACATTATACTAACTGCCTAACTTTGAGGAAGAAAGTATGTCTATCAATAATAATGCGTTAAGTACCTACCGGCTTTTAAAAGCAACTGCCGAAGTAGCTGAAAAATCATTAGAAGGTCGTATTCAGCACTATCGTGCTCATCTTAAATCAGAAGAAAAAGAATTAAGAACTTATACGCAAAAAGCAGCTGCCGATTTATTAGGTTGTAATAATCGTACTTTAAAAAGACGTCATGACAACGGTGACTTTGATGATTTAAACATAAAACGCGGCGCCAATGGTCATTATGCTTACACATTAGTAAACATTTTTGCTATGGCTGATATTATGGATATTAAACCAGATCATCGTACTGGTGATGACAAACTGCAAGTTATTGTCATTAATTCTCTCAAAGGTGGCTGTGGCAAAACAACCAGCATGGTTAATATTGCAGCAGCGCTGGCAACTACAAATATTAAGCGCTATCGCATTGGTATAATTGATTTAGATCCTCAAGGTTCTTCTTCAAGCTTTTTTCCTTCAAGCGAGCATGACCCAATTACTGTTGGTGATTTAATGCGTGATTGTATAGATTTAGATGAGGGCGAAACATGGCCTGAATTTGTTTCAAACTCATTTTTATCAACGCACATCCCAAATATTCGTGTACTACCATCAGGTATGGACGATTTTTATTTTGAGCACGAAACTGCAACATTACTCAAAGACACCTCAAATTATGAGCAAACTCGTCATTACCATAAGTTACTTGAAAAAGTAATTGAGCCTGTTAAAGACGAGTTTGATATTATATTAATAGATACAGCTCCAACTCTTAACTTTATGTTTTATAATGCATTAATGGCTTCTACTGCGATGCTTATCCCTGTTCATCCAGAAGCTGTAGACTTTGATGCTAATAATAAATATTTAAAACGACTAGGTGAGATTTACCATACCGTTGCGGCACTTGGCCATGAGGGATGGGACTTTATGCAGTTTTTAGTGACTAACTATGTAAAAGGTAATCACTCACAGCGCGATATTGTTAAAGATGTTCGTAGTGCATTTGGTCGCCAAGTTATGAGTTACCCAATCAACCACAGCTCGGCGATTACTGCTAGCTCTTCGTCTTTCAATACTATTTTTGATCAAAAAGCATCAGACAGCTTAGCAAGCCGTGAATCACTAATGCGCGCTCAAGAAAATATTAAAGATGTGGTCGATGAGCTAGAAATGCTTATTCGTTCAAATTGGCAGTCAACTCAATCAACACTCAATACCCCTAAGTAAGGATGTTAAATAAAAATGGCTAAAAAACGTAAAAATGACACCCGCTTAGATCCTTTTGCAACAGCTGTAGGAAGTAGTAGCCTTGACGCATTACTTGAACAAGCAAATGCTGGTGATGTAATTCGCATGCCAGCACCGAGCGATCCTGAGCGCCAAATTACACTTGTTTGCAAAGTGATCGCACACGCTGACATTGAATCTACAACAGGTGTGTACGGTAAAAATCGCCGTGTACAAGCACTTCTTAACGAAAAGTCAGTATCGGATATTCTACCTGCCATTGCAGAGGATGGCCGTAATCAGCACCCTGCGTTACTTTGGGATCAGGGTGATAAAAGCCTAGTTTTAGCAGGTTCTCGCCGTCGTATGGCCTGTATTTTAGGCAACGCTGATTATTTAGTACTTAGTTCAAGTGACTTTACTGAGCAAGACGCTAAAATTTTAGCTGTATCTTCAGATCAATATATCGCTCCAAGTTTATGGGAGCTGGGACAAGCTTACCAGCAAACTAAAAATGAGCTTATTGAACAAGGTAGAAAAGGATCTTACAGAGAGATTGCTGCAATTGAAGGTGTATCACACACCGCCATTGCTGATGCTGTTAAAGCGTATGAACAAATACCTGCTGAAGTTATTGCACTCTACCCTACTGCGAATCACGTGGGTCGCGAAGTGGCTAAAAAGCTCATGAGCGCAAAGGAGAGAGACCAAGAGGCGTTTAATCAACTTGTTAGTGACCTAGCTAGTGATGAAGAGCTAAACGCCATTACAAGTGACGACAAGCGTGCAATGGCAATCACCAAATGCCTAACTGCTGAGCCTCAAGCTGCTGTTAAGCGTGAAGCTGTACTTGAAAATAAGTTTGTATCGGTACAACGCAATTTAAAAAGTGGTGATGTGTCTATCAAAATCGACAATAAAGTGATGACAGACAAACGCTTAGAACAATTAACTAAGCTATTAAGTGCCTTTAATTAGTTAGTTAAATAATGATCTGTCAGACATGTCTACTTAGTTAAATACTGATCTGACAGATTGTTTTGTTAGTAAAAATCTGATCTTTACTAGCCTAATCCTACCTTAAATAATCATATTTCCTCTTCAAGATCACTTTTTTACTAACTAATCGCCCCCTTTTAGCTATTTGCTCTTGGTTAATTATTATTGTTAGTAAAATTGTGATCTATAACGTGTCGTTTAATCTTTATATTTGTATGTAGTGCCTAATATTTTGCGAAATTTTATACTCATTTTTACCTATAAACCGATTTTTTACTAAGCTATCAGCTCCAACCAGTTTATATCTTGTTAATAGTGCTTTAGCTCAGAGCACATAAGGCATATACTGGCAGAATTATTTTTAAAATTTAATGCTTAGAGTGACATGTCTGCTAACTTATCAAAAAATGATTTAATGGCTATTTTTGAAGAAATTAAAAATGAGCAGGCTACCCAGTTTCCTCTTTCTGAACGCTTTATTAAAAAACTTTTCCGCGAAAATGTCTTAGATAAAGGCAAAGAGTACTACAAGAAAGGTCAAATCACCTGGCTAGAGCATACCCCTAATTTTTCTGTTGTAGACTCTACCGTGCAAGTGGATAACGGATCATCATTTAACCAACGTATTGAGATCAGTAAAGTACCAACTGGTTATTCTGTTGATACACACTGTACGTGTAATGCAAAAACCAAATGCCGACATTTAGCTGCTATTTTGTTTAAGCTTAAAATAGAGCACTCGGGTGAATACGGTGAAGATTACTTCATTAATGATTGGTTTAGTGAATTAAGCGCTCTTAAAAGTAGTGATCAGCATACACCGTCGCAAGTATTATTATTTGTATTAGATATTGAAAATAACAAAGTATTTTTAACACCTAAAATAGCTAATTTTGAGACTAAAAAAAATTATACGTTAGGCCGAAACCTCACAGAGCAACAGTTAAATAGTTTCGTAACGCCAAATGATTTACTCGAAAGTGATTTTAGATTATTTAGCTGGATACGTTCACAAAATGCAGTAGGAAGTATTGAGCTAAAAGGCCAATGGGGCTTTAGTGCCCTACAACAATTGATAGCTACTGAACGCTTGTTTTTTCAGCGCTCTCGCGTGCCAATTAAAGCGCAATCTGGCCAAGCATTGAGTTTTAGTTGGGAGCAAGATAAAGATCTATCACAATTAGTTATTAAGCTCGAGCAAACCCAAAACTGGGCTTTATTAAAAACAACACCGCCTACTTACCTCGATTTAGATCATTTAAAAGCGGGTCGTCTTCGTACACCATTGAGTGCAGACGAAATAGCGCATTTACAAACTATGCCTGCTTTGCATGACGCTAATTTTGACAGAATATATAAACAACTTGCAGATAACTTTGGCGCTGGTGTTATACCGCACCCTACAAACTTGCAGCCAACGTTACCTAAGCTATCTAGTAATGCTGTTTTAAAAGTAACAATGGGCGAGCAAGGTTTATCACTTTCGCTGTTATTTAAGTATAAAAATAAAAACTATTTAGCTGGTTCTGCCCCAGCAAGTACTATAAATAGCGCATTTGAAAACACCGTAACTAACGAGCTAATCAATCTGGGGTTTGAATTTTGTAAAGGGGGTTTACAAAGTGAGCTTGTATTTACAAAGCAATCTCCTATCCATTTGCATTGGCTAATATACGAAGTATTCCCAGGCTTTAAGCAGCGTGGTTGGCAAGTCAGTGTAAGTAAAGTAACAAGCCCTAATCCACAGTGTGAAGTGAGTTTACATGTACACCGTGCAGCAGGGCATCAAATGCACTGCAAAGTATTGTTGTGTGACGCAAAAGCAGCGCTGTTGTTTACTAATGCTGATTCGCTTTATCAGTCATTGAATCGCCAAAGTGAACTGTTTTATTACTACCCGCTTGGTCGTCAATTTGGGGTTATTAATAAGTCTGCCATTAACTTATTAAACGAATTTAAAGAACGCTTTGAATTTGTAAAAACACGTGACGAATTTAATATTCCGCTTTCGTATTTACCTGAACTAGTAAAGCACACAGCTATTAACGTAGAGCTTCACGACGATTCACTTGAGCTATATTTACAAGAGTTAAATAATACCGATAAGGCAATGCCTAAGGTTTCATTACATGGCTTAAATGACTCAGTAACACTTCGTGAGTATCAACAGCAAGGCGTTGATTGGCTTAGCTTTTTAAAACGTCATCAATTAGGTGGTATTTTAGCTGACGACATGGGGTTGGGTAAAACACTCCAAGTTATTGCATTTTTAGCGAGTACATTTAACCGCCCTCAAGCAGGCCCTACACTTATAGTGTGCCCAACTAGCTTGGTGAGTAATTGGAAAAACGAAATTACTAAGTTTGCTAAAAGTTTAAAAGTAACCACTATTTTTGGATCAAACCGTAACGATCCTTTACAACACTTAGCACAAGCGCAATGCATTCTTACTACATACCCGCTTTTAAAGCGTGATATTGCATATTATTCGCCATTATATTTTGAAAATATTATCCTCGATGAAGCACAATACATTAAAAACGATACCGCACAGGTCTCACGATTAGTTAAACGCTTAAATGCCGACTTTAAACTTTGTTTAAGTGGTACTCCAATCGAGAATAATTTACTTGAGCTTAAATCGTTACTCGATTTTGCTATGCCATCGTTACTTGGGTCTCAAGCGCACTTTAAGCAGCACTTTCAAACGCCTATTGAGCGTGAAGCTGATATGCAGAGGGCTGAGCAGTTAAAAGCGTTAATTATGCCCTTTATAATGCGCCGCACTAAAGCACAAGTAGCGCAAGAGTTACCTGAAAAAACAGAGCTTACAAAAGAGTTTGAGTTTGAGCCTAAGCAAAAAGAAATGTACCAAGGCATTACACGTTCATTAGAAGAGAAGCTAATAGACTTATTTGCCGAACAAGGCGCACAAAAAAGTAAGCTTGCATTTTTAGAGGCGCTTTTAAAGTTAAGGCAAATTTGTTGCCACCCTAAATTAATAGAACCAGATACTCAAGCAGGCTCTGCTAAGCTTGAATGGTTAACAACACACTTACCGCTTATGCTAAGCCTGGGTCGTAAGATTATTATATTTAGTCAGTTTACATCGGCTCTCGATTTAATAGCCCAACGCCTTGAAGAAATAAACATTAACTTTAGTATGCTTACAGGGCAAACGCGTCAACGAGATAAAGTAATCGACGAGTTTACCAGTGGTAAAACATCCGTGTTTTTAATTAGCTTAAAAGCCGGTGGAACAGGCCTTAACTTAACACAAGCAGATACCGTTATTCATTTTGATCCATGGTGGAATCCCGCAGTAGAAAAGCAAGCGACTGATAGAGCCTACCGTATTGGCCAAACTAATCCTGTATTTGTTTATAAGCTCATAATGAGTAACTCAATAGAGCAAAAAGTATTTAAAATGCAGCAAGACAAGCAAGCCCTTGTTGATGCATTATTTACTGATAAATCAATGAGCTTTACAAAGTTTGATGAGCAGCAAATGTTGTCATTAATTAAAAACTAAAAAAGATCTAAAAAGTTTTGATCTTTTTATGAACTTAATTAAAAAGCGGACGTCTATCATTATGCTTGTTGATTAATTGCAGTTAACACAAGCATCATGTTGATTTCCCATTTAGTTACTAATTTTAGTAATGATTGAGCCAGCCCATTTTGAGTTGGCTTTTTTTATGTCTAAAATTTAGCGTGCAGCACTTATTTTAAAAGTTTTTATTTTTTTATGAACTTAATTCAAAAAGACGCGTCTACTATTATGCTTGTTGATTAATTGCAGTTAATACAAGTTTTCATGTTGATTCCCTATTTAGTTACTAATTTTAGTAATGATTGAGCCAGCCCATTTTGAGTTGGCTTTTTTTATGTCTAAAACTTAGCGTTGAGCACTTATTTTAAAAGTTTTTATTTTTTTTGAACTTAATTAAAAAAGACGCGTCTACTATTATGCTTGTTGATTAATTGCAGTTAATACAAGTTTTCATGTTGATTCCCCCTATTTAGTTACTAATTTTAGTAATGATTGAGCCAGTTCATTTTGAACTGGCTTTTTTTATGCCCATAATTTGATTTATTTAAATCAACCCGAATAAAAATAAATGATCTTCCGCAAATTAATTTGAATTAATTATTTTGTTATCCGGTCTACTCTAATGCCTGTTGTTATATAGCCTCACCTAATAATATTAGTTATTTTGGTGATTATGTATTTAAGTTGCAGCTTGCTCGGGCAGATGTTGATTATCCCTTTGATTACTTAACTTAGTAATATTTGACCAGCTTATTTTAAGCTGGTTTTTTTATGGCTGTAATTTCTTAACTCCCCTACTTCTGTTGTTGGTTATTGGTTATGATGGCATGTCTCTAAATTTTATAAGTTTATTTTATGCTCACTCAAGTACTCACTAATATTGATTGGCTAAGCGCTGGTGCTGGTGTTGCTTTAGGCGCCCTATTTTACGGCGCTGTATCAACACGGCTTCGCAAAAAACTACATCTACAAATAAGCGAACAGCAGCAACAGCTTTCCCTGTTACAAAACCAATTTGATAATAAAGAGCTGCAATACAGCGCCTTGCTAGAAGATCATGAACTGCTAGAACATACCCACCAAGAGCAGCGCGATGAAGCGCAGCATTTTAAAACGCGTTTTAGCGAACAAGAAAAACAAAGCATTCAATACAATCATTTTTGGCGTAAAGCCGAAGGCGAGCTGACAGCGCTTCGTGAACAATATAATCAGCGCGATGTTGAATATAATAATATGCGCACTACCCTTGAGCAAAAACAGCAAAACTTTAGCGAGCAACTCGCGCAAATTGAGCAAAGTAAAAATACGCTCAAAAAAGAGTTTGAAAACCTAGCCAATAAAATTCTAGAAGAAAAATCACAAAGCTTTAAAACCTTAAATCAAGAAAGCATTGAGCAATTATTAAAACCAGTTCAAGGCGAGCTAAAAGGCTTTAGAGAAAAAATGGAATCAATGCACGTTGAAGACATAAAACAACGGACTGCGCTTAAAACCGAGCTACTGCATTTGCAAGCTAAAAGCCAAGCTATAACAGATCAAGCCGACAAGCTCAGTAACGCCCTACAAGGGCAAAAGAAAACCCAAGGTAACTGGGGCGAGCTTATGCTCGAAAATGTGTTAGATAGTGCTGGCTTACGTGCAGGGGTTGATTATAAGCGCGAAGTGTCGTTTAACACTGAAGATGGCCGCTTGCGCCCTGATGTAGTTGTGTACTTACCACAAGGTCGCCACTTAGTTATTGATGCTAAAACATCATTAAATGCCTATACACGCTACGTGAACGCTGAAAATGAGCTAGATGCTAATCAAGCAATTAAAGAGCATGTAAACGCCGTTACAGCGCGTATTAATGAACTTGCGAGTAAATCGTACGACCGTTTGCCAGGTATAAACTCGCCAGAAGTGGTGGTTATGTTTGTACCAATAGAATCAGCTTTTGTAGAAGCACTCAAATATCAAAGCGATATTTACCAACAAGCAATCGAAAAAAATATACTGGTAGCTACACCCACTACCCTGCTTACTAGTTTAAATATTGTTAAACAGCTTTGGCGTTTTGAAGAGCAAACCAAATATTCAAAAGAGCTGGCAAGTCGAGCGGAGCGTTTTTATAACAAGCTCAATGGTTTTTTATTGAGTATGGAAGGCGTAGGTAAGCAGCTTGATAAAGCGAAAGAAAGTTATGATAAAGCATTTTCGCAGTTATACCGTGGTAAAGGTAATTTAATTAAACAAGCATCAGAGTTTAAAGAGCTAGGTGTGTCGGTACAAAAAGAGCTACCTAGTGAGAGCGTAGAACGTGCTCAATTAGAATTAGATTAGGGTCTGTTGATCTTTCAAGGTTAAATTTGCAGCAGTCTGTTTGGTATTTAGGCAAGGTAGAGCCTATGTAGTGTGGTTATTCCCCATAAATGGGCGATAACGTAGCATTAATGCCAAACAGGCGCAGCCCAAAGGGTTCTTTCTAGGGGCTATTTACTCTTTGTTGCTCGGTTTTTACTTAGCCCACTAGGTTACAAACCTCGCGCCGCGATTAAATAGCCCCTAGTTTGAACAAATTTTAATCCGCAAAGATCAACAGACCCTAACCCTGATTTATTTTTATTTAGTTTATGTAAGTTAAACCTTAAGGGTATTTATGAATAATAAGATTGTAGGAATTGTTTTAATCGTTATAGGTATCGCTTTAATTATGTGGGGATACGACGTGTATGATGCGGCGGCTTCGCAGCTTAGCCGTGCATTTAGTGGCGACACACCAATAGAAGCATGGGCGGGTATTATTGGCGGTGCTATCTGTGTGTTAATTGGTATTAAAAAGCTCAAGTAACCTGAACTTGAATAATAGATCTATTTAAGCAGCTATTTTCAGCGCTAATTACGTTGAATTTAGTTGTAATAGGCTTCACTGCACAGTGTTACTTGGCAAGATAAAACTCTTACAGGGCTTGCCAGTAATTGCATTGTGAAAGAGACAAATAGGCCGTGTATTGCAAGGCAAACCTTCAATAATAAACGCTTCAGTATTATTTACCCCAATTATTTCAACTACGCTCGGTTAAATTAGCTAAGTGTTGCCGCAATCGCTTTGCTAGTGAGATTATTTGTGCATCTTTAATTTATTACGATTTTGTCTACTTATTTGTACACATCTAATAAATGTAACCATTTTGTGTTGTATAAATGAGTATTAAAGCGTGCACCAATTTGGAAGTATGCTTTTTTATCAAGCTATTAAAATGCACTGTTTTGTACATTTAAAAGGACTATACGAGTAAAGAAAATAATCAGTTTTAAATGTTAATTCAAATGTCTGTTCAGCGTTTGTTAATTTAACTATCTTATTGATAGTATTGATATTTATTGTCTTCTTGTTGCTTGAATTTGGTTGTTATTTATACTAGCTTATAACGTAGATATTTAACCTACTCAAGGAGAATAGTCACATGGTATCTCGCAGAAATTTTATTAAAGCAGGGGCTGCTTTAAGTTTAGGCTCTATTTTTAGTGCTTCAGCTTTGGCTGAGCAATTAAAGGTAAAAATGTCTAACGGCAGTGTTATGCAAACTAAAGGATCAATAGATAAAAGCGCTGCTCTACCCACAAACGATGTTACTAACGCTAAGCATTACCGGCCGGAATCAAGAATGGGCTTGGGCGGCCTTGCCGCTGGGAATGGCTTTAATACTATATCAAGCGATACAGAAATTTTAACAATGCTAAATGCAGCATGGGATTCTGGTATTCGTCATTTTGATACGTCACCTTTTTACGGTTTGAGTTTAAGCGAAAGGCGCTTCGGTGATTTACTTCGAAATAAAAAGCGTGAAGATTATGTTTTATCCTCAAAAGTAGGCCGCCTTCTTACCCCTTCAGCAGAGCCTTTAGAAAATAGTTGGCATTGGGCTGATCACTCACCGTTTCATTATAAGTATGATTATTCAGCATCAGGCACGCGCCGTTCAATAGAAGATACTTTGCATCGTATTGGAGTAGCTTCACTCGATATTGTCTATATTCACGACTTATCACCACAAAACAGCGATATGGGAGATGACTGGCTTAAGTATTTTGATCAAGCGGCTAAAGGTGCTATTCCTGAGCTGACTAAAATGCGTGATGAAGGAATAATTAAAGGCTGGGGTTTTGGAGTAAATACACCTCATGCTGTTTATAAAGCGCTTGATATGTCAGACCCAGATATTTGCTTACTAGCGCTGCAGTATTCAATTTTAGATCACAAGCAGGCACTTGATAAAACCTTTCCTATGCTTGATAAACGAGGTATTTCAGCAGTCATTGGTGCGCCGCTCAATGGTGGTTTTTTAGCCGGTCGTAATCGCTTTAATTACTCGCCTAAAATTCCAGGGCCTATGCAGCAAAAGTTTAATGCAATAAGCGACATTGCATCTAAACATGGGATTGATATTAAAACAGCTGCACTGCAATTCGCAGAGGCGCCTTCAACGGTATCCTCAATTATTCCTGGCGCACGCACGGCAGAGCAAATTAAAGCTAATGTAGCTTCAATGAAAGTTACCATACCAAGCGAATTTTGGAGTGAGTTGAAATCTAAACAGCTTATTGCCCAAAACGCCCCCATACCTGCATAACAAAATAGGTGTGCCATTTGCTTGGCACACTTATTCATAGCTAATATATGGTTTATTTTTAAGCAACGCTTCTCGCGTGAGCAAGCTATACATCTTGTGTCTCGATAAATAATAGACACAAGGCGCAGAGCTAATAGGCAGGAAAAATCTACCGATTACACTACCTCAAGCAGTAAAATATTTTATATAACAGCTCGTAACCTTATAAACCAAATGAACATCTCAGTGAGTATGTTAAAAGAGGATTGTTTAGTTGTGGTTGGCCAAAAGCATTATTACGTGCCTATTACATATTACGCATATCGGTATCATGCTGCGTTTCACCCCTGGCGGCCAGAGCGTCTGGAATAAATTAAAAGAGCTAAATGTATAACGCAAAAAGTTACTGTAAACCCCCATTACAGTTAGCCGGTAAACTGTAAAAGAGTAAATTAGCCCTACTTAATAAATTAAGTAGGGCTAATTGGTTTAATTAAAAACCAAATTTACCGTTGCTGTTCTGCCATTGTGCTTTTGCAGGAATAGTTTCAATAGTGTCCCAGTGTTCTACAATTTTGCCATTTTCTACACGGAATAAATCATAAAACGATACATGCTTATTCATAAATGTACCTTCGTTTACTGCTAAAACAAAGTTACCTTGGCCTAAAATAATATGGTTTTTGCTTACTATCATTGGCATGTTTAACTTAGCGAGTTCACCAAGCGCTTTACCTAAGCCGCTTAAATCGTCTGCAATTGCAGAGTTGTGCTGAATATACTCGCCTTTTTCACTGCTAATAAAGTCATTGATTTTAGCCATGTTGCCGTTAATTAAAATGGTATTTACAAAGCCTTTAACTAGCGCTTTATTCGCTTTTGTTTTACTCAAATCGGTGATCGCTGTTGCGCCATCTAACTGCGTACGGCCACTTGGATTTACAGGTGTAATGGCTTGTAAGTTATCCCAGTGTTCTATAATTTTACCGTTTTCAAACTTAAAAATATCAAAGCCAACTTTCGGACCAAAAAAGTTATATTCAGTATGTGTAACTGTGTAGTTACCATCAGAAAAAGCGCGTTTCACTTGCGCTTTTGCGCTGCCTTTAGGTAATTGCTGGAGTACTTCACCAAAACCTGCAAGGCCATCTTTAACGGCTAAATTATGCTGTGTGTATTGAGTTGGGTTTATATGGCTAATGGCTTTGGCATCGCCTGTTTCTATGCTTGAAATAACTGCAACCGCTTTATCGGTATTACTAAGTGTAGTTTGTTCAGATGTGGTTTTTTGTACACTTGCACATGCAGTTAAGCTAATAACTGCAGTCGCTAACACACTGCGAGTAAGTAGTGATAATGGTTTCATTGTAATGCCCTTAATTATTGGTATGCAGGCATTTTATGTAATATTTATAATGTGCAGTAGAGTGTAAGTTGGCGCTAAAATGGTAAAAATCGAACCCCGCCAATCTAAGCTAAGTCGGCTATAAAATAGTGGCACTATGGCGTACTTGAAACTGACTCGGTGTAGCTCCTGTTTGTTTTTTAAAATATTTTACAAAGTTGCTAGCATCTTCAAAACCAAAATCGTAAGCGAGTTTTTGTGTTGTTACATTGCTTATTATTAAGCGGCGTTTTATTTCTATTAAGGTAAACGCGTCAATCATTTGCTTTGCTGTAAGGCCGGTACTTAATTTACAAATACTATTAAGGGTTTTGTAGGTTGTATGCAGCTTGTTTGCATACCAGTTAGCATCGCGAATAGTTAGAAAATGGCTCTGTAGCAACTTATAAAAAGTACCCAGTTTAATGCTTTGCTCTGGGTTGATATTATCATGACGCAGTTCTGGGCGTAGCCTATGCAATCCTAAAGCCAGCGCGCTAAATAAATACATAACAATGAGTGGGTCTGATTGCGGGTGTGCAATTTCTATTTCCATTTCGTTTATGGCATTTATTACCCGCGCTTGGCTATGTTTATTTAGCGTAAGTAATGGCGTATGTTGTTGGTTTAAATGGGTTGGTGTGTAATTTGGTAAGCGCATATTGGTATGCACGCGGTCTAAAAATGTTTGCGTAAACAATATAACATACCCTGTTGGTTGCTTACTAAAGTCGAATGCGTGCACTTGGTCGGGTTGCAAAAAAATAAGTGTGTTTGGCTCAAATGAATATTGTGTAAAATCAACCATGTGCTTTCCATTGCCCTGTTCTATATAAATAATCATATAAAACGAGACTCGATGCGGCATTTGCGGGTCGTGAGAAATTATATCTCGCTCGTACAAATTACTAAGAGGCAATATTTCAAGCTCAGCTTGCGCTGACTTATCATGGTTAAAACCAATGTTAGGAATATCCATTCGGGCTTATTTTTATGTGTTTTATAAAGTGTATGTGAGTTAGCTTTAGCTTATCAAGCGCATTATGATTTATTAACCCATTTTTTGTAAGGCTGATGCTTATCGTACAGTACATTAAAAATATATGTGTATATGAGTATAAACACTAAAAAGCCAGCTTCTAATGCTGTAGCGGCTAGCCATGTAATATTTAAATACCAAGCAAGTATTGGCAACGTTATAACCACCATACCCAGCTCAAAGCCACATGCATGAGTAACACGAGTTAGTAAGCTGCGATCTTTTCGGTTATGTCCTGCTATTTTATCAAACACTATGTTGTAAATGTAGTTCCACAACATGGCAAAAATTGATAAACCAATGCCTACTATTGCCATTTTTCCTGTTGCAAACCCACCAAAATAAACTGATGCAGGTACAACAAAAAATAATGCAATCATCTCAAATATTAGGGCCTGAAAAATACGTTCTGCTGTGTTCATATACAAATAACTTCTTAAGTTGATGACGATGGCTGTATTTTCATTCATTATAAAGATATGTGTTAGTTACTTAGTATCGGGAAAAGCGATATGTTTAGTATTGAACAACTTCAGGCATTTGTGGCTACCGTTGAAGCTGGATCGTTTTCAGCTGCTGCGCGCGGTTTAAGTAAAGCGCAGTCGGTAATAAGCCAGCATATTATTAATTTAGAAATAGACTGTAATGCGACATTATTTGAGCGCACAGGGCGCTATCCACAATTAACCGAAGCCGGTAAACAGTTACTACCCCAGGCTAAGGCCGTGCTTAATCAACACCAGCGATTAACAAACTCTGCATTAGCACTAAACGAAAAAACACCAACCGAAATCACTATCGCACTTGACGAAGGGATCCCGTTTAAAACTATCGCGAGTATTATTAGCAAGCTGCAAAGTAAGTATCCTTACGTATCGCTTGAGTTTTTAAGTGCATCCAGCCATGACATAATTGACATGCTAAACAGCGAAAAGCTTATAACGGGTATTATTTTTAGTGAATTAAATATACCGAGTTACTTAGACTATGAATGTATTGGAACGGTAAAATTTGATTTATATGTTGCTAAGTCGCACCCTTTAGCGGGGATCAGATGTGAGAATATGGATGGTCTTCGGCTACATAGACAACTTCTTCTTCGTTCGCGCAATACACAAACAAGCAGCTTTCAGCTAAAAATTAGCCCAGAGATTTGGTATGCCGATAATTACTTTGTATTACTCGAGCTAGCAATACAAGGTAACGGGTGGTGCTTATTACCAAACCATGTAGCTCTAGATGCAGTACAAAGTGGTGAGCTGGTTAAACTTCCTCTTGAGTTTGAAGAAATGGGTTGGTTGGCTAATGTTGATGTATTACAGCATCAGCGGCATAGTAATCAAAAAGTGTTTAAAGCGCTTCGAAGTGTATTACGAGGGCTGTTATAAAATTTCTATTGTGGAATATTATTTCCATAATGATTGGGTTTTTTACCTCTTTTTTAACTGTGTCAATAAAGCCAAAATAGCGTCATTAACACAGCGTATTAAACGACGAGAGGCAAAACACATGAAAGCAATTGGATATCAACAAAACTTACCTGTTTCAAACGAGCTATCACTTCAAGACATTGAACTTGAAATGCCAACAGCACACGGCCACGATATTTTAGTGGAAGTAAAAGCAGTATCTGTTAATCCGGCTGATTTTAAAATTCGTGAATCAATGCCAGCGCCAGAAGGCGAATACAAAGTACTTGGCTTTGATGCTACAGGCGTTGTTAAATCTGTTGGCGAAAATGTGTCTTTATTTAAACCTGGCGACAAAGTTTGGTATGCCGGCGATGTAACGCGTTCAGGTAGTAATACACAGTTTCAATTAGTTGATGAGCGTATTGTAGGTAAAATGCCAACGACGTTATCTAACTTTGAAGCCGCAGCGCTTCCTCTTACTAGCCTTACCGCATGGGAGTTGTTGTTTGATAGATTAAACGTAGCTGAAAATGATGATTCTAAAAGTATTTTAGTGATTGGTGCTGCCGGCGGTGTAGGCTCAATTATGGTGCAATTGTTAAAGCAGCGCACTAAGCTTAAAATTATTGCTACAGCGTCTCGCGCCGAAACCACGTCGTGGTTAGAGGATTTAGGTGCCGATACTATTATTAATCACCGTAATTTATTAAGTGAAGAGTTTGCAGCTAAAAATTTAGGTGAAGTAGATTATGTCGTTAGTTTAAATAACACTGCTCAACACTTGCCTGAAATAGTTAAAGTGATTAAGCCACAAGGTAAGTTTGCACTGATTGACGACCCTGAAACACTTGATATTGTGCCATTCAAAACCAAATGTGTGTCGGTACATTGGGAGCTTATGTTTACTCGTTCATTATTTAAAACAGACGATATGCAAGAGCAACACGTTATTTTAAATAACGTAGCGACGATGATTGACGAAGGCCTGATTAAAACAACATTTGGTGAGCATTTAGGCACTATTAACGCCGTTAATTTACGTAAAGCGCATCAGCATCTTGAAACGCAAACGGCTAAAGGTAAAGTTGTTTTAGAGGGCTTTTAAATAACCACTTTATAAGTATATTTTGAGTACATAAAAAAGCCCCTAACGGGGCTTTTTTATATCTGCTATTTGTATAACTGTTTGTAATTAGGCATATGTTCAACCCAAAATGGCGGTGTACCAATATACTCTTGCACGGTTTTAATAAACTCACTTACCAATGGGGTTTGTTTACGATGAGGGTAAAGCGCGTAAATACCTGTGCCCATAGTTGATAGTTTATAATTAGTTAAAAGCGGCACAAGGCCCATTTTATCAATAGGTTCTTCTAGATTAAATAAATCGAGCATTACATACCCAAGCCCTGCTTTTACTGCATCGACCATAGCGCGTACATCACTCACTTTGTAATTGCCTTTCATTTTATGTATTTTTTGCTCATCACCATGAGGCTCAGTGCTTAACTTAATTTGGTCGAGACTTACATCGCCATTGCCATAAATAATAGCGGGTAAGGCTAATAAATCTTCTGGCGTGCTTGGCATTCCGTGCTTTTTTATAAAATCATGTGATGCAACAAGCGCAAAGTGCATATTAGCAATTTTTCTAGCCATTAAATTAGAGTCGTTTAGTTTGCCTATTCTAAAGGCTAAATCGTAATGATCGGCAATAATATCGTTACGCTTATCGTCAAGCATCAAGGTTATTTTTACCTCAGGATACTTTTGCATAAATATATTAATAGCGGGCTGAATATACTGCTGACCAAAAAACATACCGGAGGTAATGCGCAAAATACCTTTTGGCTTTGCCTGATACGAGTCGGCTATGCTATGGATATCAGAAAGTGTATCGATAAGAATATGCGCTTGCGTTAAAATTTCCTCTCCTGCTGAGGTGAGCGAAAACGAGCGCGTAGAACGATTTAACAATTGCACACCTAAACTGGTTTCGAGTTTTTTAATTTGTTTAGACAGCGACGAATTATCCATATCATGCAGTGCTGCGGCTTTGGCAAATGAGCCTTTTTGCACTACATCTACAAATAACGTTAATTGATTAGTTATCGACATATCACTCTCCTAAATCCCAGTAAGGTGTATCGCCATAATAGCCACTTGCAAAATCAACAAACGCACGTACTTTACTGGGTAAAAACTGTCTGTTTGCATACACCATGTAAAGCCCCATTGGCTCGGGTTCATGGTCTTTTAAAATGCGCACTACTTTACCTTGAGCCAGTGCTTCCCCTGCTATAAATGTTGGCTGCATAGCAATACCACCACCCGCAATGGCTGTATTTAGTAGCAAATCACCATTGTTAGCCACAAAGTTACTTTCAAGCTTTAGCTCGCTTTTTAGCTCATTAACCCCAAATAATCGCTTTGTGGGTTCGCTGTGGGAATAACGTAAATAATTATGTGACTGTAAATCTAGCAGTGTTTGTGGCGTGCCATGGCGTTCTAAATAGTCGGGTGATGCAAAAACCGCTAGGTGTATAGGTGCAATTTTTTTAGCTATCAACGTTGAGTTTTTTAATACGCCAATGCGTAGAGCAATATCAATACCCTGCTCTACTATATCTACATATTGGTCGGTGAGCCGTAAATCTAACTTTAAATTTGGATACTGCTTTTGAAAATCAACCAACAAACATGCTAAATGTTTAGTACCAAACGACATAGGCGCACTAATACTAAGCACACCCGATACATTTTCGCTTAAGTTATTTAGTGAGTTTTCCATGTCTTCAATATCAATAATCACCTGCTGACAACGCTGATAATATTGATTTCCAGCTTCTGTAACACTTACTTTTCGCGTTGTACGGTGTAATAAACGCGTGCGTAGATTATCTTCCAGCGCAGAAATATATTTGCTGACTAACTGCGGCGAAATATCGAGTTTATCGGCCGCTTTTGAAAACGATCCTTCTTGCACAACGGCTAAAAAGGTCTTCATGGTGGTGAGTTTATCCATTTTTAACAATATTTTATTGATAATGTATAAATAAATACCATATTTATCGTCAAAATAAAAACTAATATAGTGCTTAATAACACATCTATTTGTTTAAGGTTTTAGCATGACTCAGCCCGCTTTATTTATATCTCACGGTTCGCCAATGATGGCTGTTCAGCAATCGGCTACGTCAGATTTTCTTGCATCATTAGGTCAAACGCTTAGTAAACCACGTGCTATTGTGGTTTTTTCTGCCCACTTTGATAAAGCGCACGATATAGTTATTACATCAGGAGATGCGCCGCCTACTATTCACGACTTTTATAACTTCCCCAAGCCCCTGTATGAAATTCAATACCCAGCACCAGGAGACCCTAAGCTTGCTAATACTATTAGTGAGTACTTTTACAAAGCGGGTATTAAAACGGTGCAAAATGCAGATCAAGGGTGGGATCATGGTGTGTGGATCCCGCTGCGGTTAATGTACCCAGTAGCTAATATTCCCATTGTTCAGGTGTCTATTAACACGCGTTTAGGTGCTCAGGCTATGTATAAATACGGGCAGTTACTTGCACCACTGCGCAGCGATAACGTATTAATTATTGGCTCCGGCGGGATTAGTCATAATCTACGTGAAATATTTAAAAACCCTTCTACACCTAATCGTGTTCAAATGGTTGATGAGTTTACCCATTGGGTTGAGCAAAAATTAATAGCGCAAAACGCCCAAGCGTTACTTAACTATTTAAATGAAGCACCCAATGCTTTATTTAACCACCCTACTGCAGAGCACTTTTTACCTCTTTTTGCAGCGCTTGGAAGTAGTGACGGTAAAGCCAAAAAAATACATGAAGATATAGAAATGGATATTTTAGCGCTTGATGCATACAAGTTTTATTAATTTGAGCGTTCGTTCAAAGTAAGTTAAGCTGTAAGCAAGTACTCTAAAACCAACTTAATTTATTTTATTGCGGAGCAAACATGGCAACTACACTTGCATTTGACGTATACGGTACGCTAATAAACACTCACGGCGTACTGTCCTTACTCGACGACATGATTGGCGATAACGCCCAAGCATTTTCAAATACATGGCGTGAAAAGCAATTAGAGTATTCATTTAGACGTGGATTAATGCAAAATTATATTCCTTTCTCGCTATGTACAAAACACGCACTCGATTACGCCTGCTTAGCGCACAAAACCAAGCTAAGTGAAGATCAAAAGGGGCAACTGCTAGAGCTATATAAAACGCTTCCTGCGTTCGATGATGTAAAAGCAGGCCTTGAGCAATTAAAAGCGAAGGATTACCGTTTGTTTGCATTTTCAAACGGCGCTGCCGACGCAGTTCATACCTTATTAGAAACTGCTGGCATTAGTGAGCTTTTTGAAGGGGTAGTAAGTGCCGACGACGTTAAAACCTTTAAACCAAACCCAGGGGTTTATAGCCACTTTTTACGCGAAACCAATTCAACAGGCGCAAACACGTGGCTTGTATCAAGTAACCCGTTTGATGTAACCGGTGCTATATCGCACGGTATGCGCGCGGCGTGGATTCAACGATCTAAAGAATCTATTTTCGATCCGTGGGAAATACAGCCAAATACTATTGCAACCGACTTACTCGATTTAAAAGCAAAATTAGAAAGCGTTAACTAATTTTCTGTTCCCCCTTTTGCCTATGGTATTAAGTGCCGTGGGTGTAAAGGGGGTTTACGTTTTAACTATTTACTCCCGCCTTTATTAGCTCAATCACTGTATTCATACGTTTTGCCAACGGCCTATTTCGGTGATGGCACACATAAATAGATTCACTAACCGGACATTCTAAATGATGCGTTTTAATAAGCGCGGGCTTATTGAATGCGCCAACAGCATGAGCAGGTAATACCGTAAAGCCCAACCCTAAACTTACTGGTTCTAGTATTAAACTAATTTGGTTAGAAAATCCCGTACGTCTTATTTGGTCAATATGCTCAAACTCACTGTAGTTTTCGCTTAGTAGTAGCTGCGCATGATGGTTTGCATCAGGATGAGCAATAAACCCTAGTTCACACAGGGTTTGCCAATTAGGCATGTTTATACCTGCCGGCGTTACAAGTAGTAGTGGTTCTTGGCTTATTTTATGGCTGGTTAGTTCGCTAAATGTTGGAGCTTGAGTTAAAAACCCGATGTCGGCACTGTGATTTGCTACAGCTTGTTCAACACTTACATTGGGCGCAAAGCGGTAATCAATAACTAGTTCTTTATGCTCAGATTGCAGTGCTAATAATTGATTATAAAATTTTAAACCACAACTGCCCGGAGATTGAATCTTTACCGCTCCGCTGTACGGCGAATCATCTTTTAATTGTTGTTCTAAAAACTGCCAATCTTTAAGAAGTAGGCTGCCCTGCTGATATAAGTTTTGGCCCTGAGGAGTAAGAGAAAACTGCTTACCATGGCGCTCAAGTAAAGCGCAGTTAACTTGTTGCTCTAGCTTTTTAATGTGCTGACTTACGCCAGATTGGGTCATAAAAAGGCGTTCGGCGGTTTGAGTAAAATGATTTACCTCAACCAACGTGCAAAACGTGTTTAACCATGTAGGGTTTATCATTACAAAACGTACTCAAAATGATGATTAATGATAATTTTACTTAATAGCTGCTGATTCGTAAACTAACTCCATCAACTAGTCACAAGATAAGTCACAAGTTAAAGAGGAAGCATTATGAGTCATACATATCCACGTAGTTTTTCGCACATTGGTATTTCGGTTCCGGACGTTGAAAAAGCAGTTGAGTTTTACACTAAGGTGATGGGCTGGTACACCATAATGGAACCCACTTTAATTACCGAAGACAAAAGCCCAATTGGCGAAATGTGCACAGAAGTATTTGGCGAAAAGTGGGAAAAATTTAAAATTGCGCACCTATCTACAGGGGATCGTATTGGCGTCGAAATTTTCGAATTTAAAAACCAAGAAAACCCAAAAGACAATTTTGAATATTGGAAAACAGGCATCTTCCATTTTTGTGTTCAAGACCCTGATGTAGAAGGTTTAGCCGAGCGTATTGTAGAAGCAGGTGGTAAAAAACGTATGGAAGCCCCTCGTTATTACTACCCCGGCGAAAAGCCATACCGCATGATCTACATGGAAGACCCGTTTGGTAACATCCTTGAGATTTACAGCCACAGCTACGAGCTTATTTACAGCGCAGGCGCTTACTAAATAGCACTTAGCTAAAAACAAAGACCGCAGTATTTATTACTGCGGCCTTTTTGTTTCAGTTATAGAGTTTTTAAATACACTTCACCGTCTTCTTATTCTCTATAACTTGTTTTTGCTTAGCTTGTGCAGCATGTTTTGCCCTGAGTTGAAAATATTATCAACCTCCAGAAAAACACTACCAATCGAACTGTGTCCTAGTGAATTTATGAACGACATAATGTATTTGTCAGGAACTTTTGCTCTTATCCACAAACAGGCTACATGTCAGTACCGCTGAGATTAAAAAACAAAACATTACGCTTAATGTAAATAATATAAAGTTTTCATTTTTTGATATAGCTGCTCCTTTAAGGAGTATTTCACCCCTATTAAGTGCATCTACTCCTACATAGATCATCAACGGAATTACAAAAAATGCATTGCTGAGCTTAATAAGTAAGTCTTTTGATGAAAGACTTACTAATTGAGATGCATTATGCTCTTCCTCGTCTCTATTTAATAGTTCGGCTTTTAATAGCTCAAAGCGTTCAGGGTACAAAGCCCTATCAATAGACGTGATAGCTTCTTGCAATTCAGTAATAGAATATTCTGAATAATTTGGTTCCATCTATTAAACCTTCTCCAGTGCCTAACGCTTACATAAGCGGAAAAATATAGTTGACCAAAATGGTTTTAGGAACAAAAAACAGCCAACTATAATTTTTTCATTTGATATTTACGTTAGGTTTTTTAGTTAACTGCATATAAAACAAGTATATAGCTAATGGGCCAAAGTAAGAATATGGAAGCTACTAGTTTAAAGTGTCCATTTTTATATGAATGTGCTTGTGCTGAAAACCAACTTAATAAAGCTCCAATTACACATAAAATCTTAAGAATGTTACCAAACCAGTGTTCATTAAGGAAACTCATAAAACTGGTGTTTTGACTTGCAAATATAAATAACAAAAGAGCTGAGGTACCAAATAAGAGACAGCTTCTTGATTCTGAAAATTTTAGTAAGAATAGGCTAAAACCATCTTCCATGTTTTCACTAAAAAGTGGATGCTTCATAGAACTCCATTTAACATCTAACAATTTTATAGGCCGCGAATCGAGCATACTTCTGCCGATGTCACGCTCATGCTTCTACTTTATACAGTTTTAACAAATTACCTAAGGCATTGCTATCAAAAGCTATTTAATATTTACAAGCAAAGTTAAGGCATATAAATGCGCGTTTCGCTCATTTCCTTGATTATGTAAGTAAGCAGCAGTTTGGCTGGCTTAATAGGTATTACAAGTATATGATATTGATAATTATTTTTATTAACGGATTTTGAAAGGTGTGTATGAAAAAGTCTATGTTAACTCTGGCGTTAGTTATGGGTTTGAGTGGTTGTAGTACAACAACTGTGCCGCCTGATAAAAGCTCATCGTTATATTACTCAGCACTTTATAATGCACAAGCAAAGCCTGTTAGCTCTGTATTATTAGAGCCCAAGCTATTAAATGCCGATGTGGTTTTAGTGGGTGAATGGCATACGCACCCGGGTGTGCATTTATTTCAGGCGGAGTTATTTGAGCAATTAAGCAGAGTCAATAAACGCACTGCCCTGTCGCTTGAACAATTTAGCCGCGCCGATCAGCCTATTTTAAACCAGTATGTTAAAGGTGAAATTGGTGAGCAATATTTAATTGACAATACCCAAGCGTGGCCTAATTACAAAAGCGATTATCGGGCGCTGGTAGAGCTGGCAAAAACGAACAATAGCGATGTAATCGCTGCAAATGCCCCTAAAAATATAGTCACCTGTATTGGCAGGCAAGGCATAAGTTACCTAAATACACTTGATGAAACACAGCAGAGCTTCATTGCAGCCGCTATTGATACATCCCCCAGTGATTATAAACAACGTTTTATGGCGTCAATGCACCACGGCTCACCGAGTCAAAACGAAAACTATTTTGCAGCACAAGTTACCTGGGATGAAACCATGGCAGAATCTATTGTTAACTATTTAAATAATCATAAAGATGCGCAGGTAATGCATATAGCGGGCAATTTTCATGTGAAAAATGGCGAAGGTATAGCGCGCGTTATTAAGCGTTTAGCGCCAGAGCTAAATGTTGTGTGGATATCGCCGGTAACAAGTGTGCAAGCTAATCAAAATGGATATCAGTTGCAGGTTAACCCTTTGCCTCCTCGTTATGTGCAAAAACAGCATCAACAAGCGGGTTTTAAAGCGTTAGGCAAGCGAAGTGAGCGAGGCGAGCAAACAGCTTGCTTATAAAATAACGACATAGTTAGTGAATCTCTTAACCAGGGCTCAGGTTAACTATGTCGTCATGTATTTAGTTTAGTTATTTCGGGCTTGATTGGTTAGCTCAACCAGCGCTTTACGTACCTCTAACGGACTGTGGCACTGGGTTTTAAAGTTAATAAAGTAGTTACGCTTTTGGCTTTGTATATAAAAGCCAGTGGGTAATAAGCCGCTCATTATTGGGGTGTTATCAGCTACGCCGTAGTGCTGCATTAATATGAGCGACATAGCATCTTGGTGATCTTCATTCATATGGTTAATCATGCTTTGCTGTTGGCTTTCGTCCCAGGCTTTTGCCTCGTTTTGCCACTCGGTTTGTTCAAGCCAAAATATTTTGCCAAACCCGCCAATGTAACGCACTCGCACTACGTCTAATTGCCATAATTGAAAGTCGTGCGCGTTGCGATAGCTAGCGGCTTCGGGGTATAGGGCAATATAGTTATTAAGTAAAGTGTGTGCTTGCTCACTTGGCACAACAGAGCCATCGCCTACAAGCGTTACCCGCCCGTACTCGTTTTGATCGCCGTAGTCGGCGGCATCATATACAGTTAGGCTCATACGAGAGTCGTGCTTTAGATTTTTAGTGTGCTGAGCTATATCGCTAATAAAAAAGTAAACACGGCCTTGTTCGTCGCACATATAGGGGGTTACTGAGCCAAACGGGTAACCGCGTAAATTATTAGAAATGGTCGACATGACACCAGCATTGGTTTTGTAAACCAATGTGCGTGCATCGTTTAACGCTTGCTCTCTCATAAAAACTCCTGACGTTGAGAAAAAACCATTGGTGCATCGTTATAAGGATGAGGGTTTACGTGCAGTTTCATGGCGTACATTTGTTGTAAGTTTTGTTCAGTTAATACGGTGTTTATAGGCCCACTTTGCAGCACTTTTTTGTTGTGCAGTAAAATAGCATCGGTTGCATAAAGGCTGGCCAAGTTTAGATCGTGTATTGCAATAATGGCGCTGTTACCCTGCTCTACAAATGCTTTAACGCAGCTGAGCAAAGCATGTTGATGGCGCATATCAAGTGCTGATGTAGGCTCGTCGAGCAGCATTAGTTTTGGCTCGGCCGATTGTGTAAAGGCGTTTAGTTGCGCCAAAGTGCGCGCCATATGCACACGTTGTTGCTCTCCGCCCGAAAGCGCACTTACGCGGCGAGTTAAATAATGGCTTAAATCCATAATAGCGGCGTATTTATTTACTTTTTCGCTTTGCATTTTTAATGACTCTACATACGGGTAGCGGCCCATTGCAATAAGCTCAAATACAGTAAAATCAAACCCTACGTGGTTTGCTTGCATCATCACTGCGCGCTGTGTGGCTAGGCGTTTTTTAGCGTGATAGGCCAGCGGCTTAGCATTAAAAAGTACACTGCCTGTAAAGGAGTGCATACCTGCTAAGGTATGCAGCAAGGTAGATTTACCTGCGCCATTTTCACCAAGTAGTGCTACAAGTTGCCCTTGTTTAGCGCTGCCATTAATAGCGTTTAAAACGCAGTGATTATCAAAGCCAACAGTTAAGTTATTAAACGTGATCATGACCAACCTCGCTTATTTTTAACGATTAAATAAATAAACAGTGGCGCACCTAAAAGCGCAGTAATAATGCCAATGGGTAGCTCTGATGGCATGATCACAATGCGTGCTAGCCAGTCAGAAAGTAGCAATACCACTACGCCAATTAACATACAAAGCGGCAGCATATTACGTAAATGCGGCCCCACCATTAAGCGGGCAATATGCGGGACTACTAAACCAACAAACCCTATTAAACCAGTAAGCGCCACAACCGCCCCAACACCCAATGCAACAAGTATAATTACATATAATTTAAGTTTATTAGTGTCTACTCCTAGGTACTGAGCTTGTGACTCGCCAATAAGGAGTAAGTTCATGGGATTTTTTAATCGCCATAGCCCAACTAGGCTAATAAGTAGTAATGGCAAAGCTTGAATTATCGTACTCCAGCTTGCTCCGCCTAATGAGCCCATGGTCCAGTAATTTATTAATCGTAATGCACTGTCATCGGCAAAAAAGCTCAGTAGCCCAATAACCGCAAATGCTAATGCGTTAATAGCAACCCCGACTAATATAAGTGTGGTGATATTAATTTGCCCTTGTTGCTTGGCAATAAAATATACCAGCGAGGTAACACCAAGCGCCCCTAAAAACGACGCATAAGGTAAATACAACTGCGCGTTAAAATTAAACTGCGCGCTAAGTGCTATAAACGCCACAGCAACCATAGCCGCACCCGCACTAATGCCAATAATAGATGGGTCGGCCAATGGGTTGCGGCACAGTGCTTGCGTTGAAGCGCCTGTTTGAGCAAGCACCAACCCTACAAGCACTGCAAGGACAAAGCGTGGCAAACGTATTTGCATTACGACATTTATTTGCAGCGCATCAAACTGATTAAAGCGCTCGGGCGCAAGCCAAGCAATGGCTAAACGCCAATTCCACCCTGCTGGCCCATACCCTATGCTAAGTAGCGCCAAAGCAAAAATACACACAGAGGCTAATAGCATCCATTTATGGGTTTGGCTAAGTGTTACAGGCTTAAAACGGCTCAATGTTAGGGTGTTCATAAGTGGGCTTTGTACTCGTTAAGCTCATTAATTGCTGTGGCAATACGTGGCGACATGCCAAGCGAAAGTAGGCTATCCATTACAAGTAAGTTACAGGTTTGCGCCGCTTTTAATAAACGTAGTGTAGGCTGCTCACAAAAAGCCTGCTTACCGCCAAGGCTGTGTACAACATGGGCTGGGGCTACTAAAAAGTCGGGCTGATTTATAGCAAGTACTTCGGTGTTAATTGCTTTAAAGCCTGAATGCGTAGCGCCTATATTGGTAATGCCTGCATAGCTAAATAATAAATTAGGGACGGTTTCTTGCCCGGCTGCAATAAGCCCGCGCTCATTAGCTGAGAGTAAAAATAGCGCGCTGTGTGTTTGCGCTTTTGCTTTTTCAGGTAACGATTTTGTAATGTGTGTAATAAGTGTTTGTGCTTTTTGCTTGGCGTTTAAGTCGGTACCAAGGCGTTTTATAAGCTCAAGTAGCTCGTTAACTGAGGTCGGCTTTTTATAATGAATTAGCTTAACCCCTGTTGCCTCAATTTGCTTAAGTGCTTGGCTTCGCCCTGCGCCTTCAAGCGCTAACAAGGTGGTTGGACGCATTGAAAGTACGCCTTCTGCAGCTAAATCGCGATAATAGCCCACTTGCGGTAATTGCGTGGCTTGGTGCGGGTACATGCTCGATTGATCAACAGCTACAAGGGTATTTTGTTTGCCTAGCGCATAAATTATTTCAGTAAGGGTGCCGCCAGCGCTAATAACGCGCTCTTGTGCAAGTGCAGATTGGGCCATTAAAGCAAACAATATAAATAGGTATTTCATTACACACTCCGGTTTTATTTTTTGGCTATTATAACCAGTTAAATCTAAATGAAAATGATTATCATAATTAATTGATCTTAATTTGACTTAGTTGTAACATCTCCGCCATAAATAATAACTATTATCATTTGGAGTTAAAATGAATCCCTCTGCGTTTAGATTTACTGCTATAGCAACCTTACTACTCGGCTCGGGCACTGCCATTGCCGAAAACATAATTGACGATCATATTGTTGTAAGTGGCTCGCGCTTTGAGCAAAAGCTTAAAGATGTAACAGGCTCAGTCACTGTTATTACCGAGCAAGACATAGAGCGTCAGCTAGCTGTAGATTTACAAACCATGTTTAAGTACGACCCAAGCATTGCAACGACAGGCAGTGGCGCAGGCGCGCAAACACTTACAGTACGTGGTGTTGGTGGTAACCGGGTTGTATTTATAAAAGATGGCCGACGCACCAACGATGGTTATGCAGGTGGAGGGGGCTATTTAGTTGGCCGTAATTATTTTGACGTAGCAGGTGTAAAACAAGTAGAAGTAGCCAAAGGTGCTGCATCGTCATTATATGGCTCTGACGCACTCGGTGGCATTGTGGTTATAACCACTAAAGATCCTAGTGATTATTTAAAAAATAACAGCAGCTTTGTAAAAATGGCGCTTGGGTATCAAGGTCAAAGTAATCAAGTTGCCGCCGATGTTACTGCTGCAAAAGACTTAGGCGACTTTGCAGTAAGCGCCGTGTATAGCCACCGCGATAGCGAAGAAGTACAAAACTATGACGAAAACTTACCCGGTTATGATGCTAAGTCGGACGCTTTATTAGTTAAATTTGAGCAACAGCTTGATGAAAAACGCACAGTTAAATACACCCTTGATTACTTTAACCAAACAACTGAGCAAGTAATAACCCCCGCGGTTCAAGAAACCGAAGAAGATGACACGAGTTGGTCACTGGCGCTAGATTACCATTCAGAAGTAACTACAGCTGCGTTTGATAAATGGTACGGGCAAGTGTCTTATAGTAGTTACGAGCAACAAAGCGATCAAATTAGTGGCGCAAGCACCTACACCGATTATAACGACTATCGTTTTGAGCAAAATATTTTAGGTTTAAAAGCGGTATTTAATAAAGGGTTTAACGCAGAGAGTGCCGATCATGAAGTGGTATACGGGATTGATATAGACTTATACGACACCACCCGCCCACGTTTTAAAACCCGTATTTTAGCCGATGGCACTGTTGATTTTACAGACCAAAAACAAAAAGCATTCCCGGGGGCTGATACCTCTTTAATTGGCGCTTATGTACAAGACAGTATTTCGTTTAATAATAGCGCGTGGTCGGTTATTGCGGGTGTGCGATACGATTACTACACCCTAGAGGCTAAAAATGATGAGCTGTACGCTGACGCGCAGCTTGGTGATATTACCGAATCTGCTTTTTCCCCTAAGCTAGGTGCTATATACCAAGTGGATGATAACTTGTCGTTGTACGGGCAATACGTACGAGGCTTTAAAATACCACCACACGACCAAGCCTATCAAAGCCACGGCGTTGAACCGTTTTATCAAATATTACCAAACGCCGATTTAGACCCTGAAAGCAGTGATTCGTTTGAGCTTGGGCTAAGATACGCCAGCAGCGATATTAGCGTAAATTTAAGCGCTTTTTATGCAGCATACGATGACTTTATAGAAACCGCCGTAGTGGGTGTTGAGCCAACGTACATTCCTGGCGTAAACAAAACGCTGTATCAGTACCAAAACATTAGCGAAACACAAATAAGCGGTGTTGAAGCAGGAATTGCCATGTATGTAGCTGAAAATATACTACTAGAGGCAAACGTGGCTTACGTTGATGGTGAAAATAAAGAAACCGATCAGCCACTTACCAGCATTAGCCCGTTAAATGGCTCAGTATTGTTAAGTACAGAACAGGGTAATATTAACTGGACCGCCGCGTTGCGTTTGGCTAAATCGCAATCGGATGTAGTACTTGATACAAACGGTAATAAAACTACGCAAGGACATGGCTACGGCGTTGTTGATTTATACGCAAACTACGAATGGCAAGCATGGCAGCTAAATGTAGGTGTACTTAACTTGCTCGATAAAGAATATGTGCCTTTTGAGCTAATTGCAGGGCAATCGCAAAGTGCTGATTTTAGCCAATACACCCAACCTGGGCGTAACTTTTCAGCCAAAATAAGCTATGTGTTTTAATTAGCTTCTAGAAAATTAAATAGCAACAAACGCTGCATGAAGCTGCAGCGTTTGTTGAGTTTATTTTTAAGATGACACCCAACTTAATTTTTTATTTATTGATTCCTAGATTCTAATTGGAAGTGCATTAATAGAGGTTGTACAAAGTGGCTAGACGTTGGCATATTTACCAAACTTTGTGATTGATGATTTAGGGCTTAAAAAATTTACTGTAAAGGGGGTTAACAGTCACTACAGCGAAGAGGTAGTAATGATTTACAAACCATCAAAAGCTGATGGCTGGCTTAATAAACTCATGCACTCTTTGTAAAGGATTTATCAATTTAAGTTCAATGCAAAATATTACTTAGCTAAGCTATGCTTAGCTAATATCAGCAACAATGCACTGATTACGGCCATGTTCTTTTGCATGGTAAAGTGCTTTGTCAGCACATTTGTAAACTTGGTCTATGTCGTTACTGTGCTCAGGCCAAGTTGCAATCCCAATTGAAATTGTTATAAAGCCGATAGTTTCCATATTTGTAGACTCAACAGTTTTACGTAGTCGCTCTGCTATTTTGAGTGCACTTTGGCTGTTTTCATTAGGCAAGACAAGTACAAATTCTTCACCACCTATACGTGCTACGATATCGTCTTTTCGAGATAATTTTTTGATAATATCAGTAAGCGATTTAAGAGCTTCATCTCCTTTATCATGGCCAAAGGTATCGTTAACTCGCTTAAAGAAATCGATGTCTATCTCTAAAATAGCAAATGGAGTTTGCTTAAACATCAATTGGTTTAATAAACCGTTTAAACTCCTACGGTTATGAGTATCAGTTAGGGGATCTGTTTGCGCATCATGACGAAGCTGACCTATCTGCATTTGCAAAGTATTAACTCCATTGAGCATTGCAATTTTTAGTCTTTGGCTTTCAAAGTACCAAGATTTAACACTTTTTAGCTCTTCAATACTTGTTGGATCGTCAAGTGTATTTGCTTTGTCTGCTAGTTGTTTTAAAGGCCTGGAAATAAAGTGAGCAAAAAAACCGATTAAAAGAAACGTAATAACAGCCATCGGTAATGTACGTTTTATTACTTCAGTTATGAGTAAATCAAGTGACGAAAGCGTTGCGCTTACAGGGCGCTGAGCGACAATTACCCATTTTGCTTTAGGCACAGAGGAAAAGCCTGCTAGCATTTCTATCTCTTGGCTATTTTTAACAATAGAAGTACCGCTTTGGCCTGTAATCATATTATTAGTGATGGAATTATTTGTGACGACTGTCCCTATTAGTGCCTGATCTGGGTGATAGAGAATTCGCCTACTAGCGTCGACCACATAAATATATGTTCCACCCTCATAATAATGCTGCTCTAATAAGCTATTTAAAATATTACGCTCCTTTAGATAAAGGGAGCCACCAATATAACCAAGGTAATCTCCACTTTGATCAAACAAAGGATGAGAAATAAAAACAATAAAGTTCCCAGCAGCCGACATATAAGGCGCGCTGATTAATGGTCTTTTTTCTTGTAGCGCTTGTACAGCGCCAGGTGAGTGGATTGATTCACCAATAAGTTGCGGAAATTTAGGAGAGGTTGCGACAACAACACTATGCTTATTAATTACAACCGAGTTAAAGCTATTCGTTTGTAAGTGTAAGCGGGTCGCTTCTTGGTTTAATAAATCTTCATCATCAACTCTTCGCTCTATTTTTTTAGCTGAATAGGCCAGTTGTTGCATTGCGGATTCTAAAAAATTATCTGTTGCTGATGCCAGTTTATTGGCATAAGCATAGTTACTTTTTAGCGTGTAAGCCGTTAACTGCTCCTTTTGTACGTGGTAGGTAGAATAAAAGCTACTTACTAAAGTACTAATAGAAGCCGTAATCGCTAAAAGCAAAATAAGAAATCGAAGATTTAAGGCCGTTAATAATTTTTTTCGCAAACGTATGCCATCCTAATTACAGGTATTCAGTACCCGAACCTATAATTGTATATAAAGCCCGCAATTATACCCTCTTGAAAATTTATTATCTAACATTAACAAAGCCACAAAAAATACAACTAAATATAACTTTTCGCTAATAGCAAAATTATAAATTTTCTTTAACTTTTACAATATGTTATTGGTTCCTCTGCAAAAAATCCTTCTTTTGCAGTTACCTCAAAAAGTAGTTAAGCTGCTTACACTTATCTACTTTTTAGCTTTGGAGTGTGTTTTGCTAAATAAGTGTATTGTATCGTCTATCGTTTTTTTATCTGGGTGCTTAATGCCATTACAATCCTCGCTTGCTAAACCCGTGCTTTCTCTTGAACAAAAACTTGGGCAAAAGCTAATACTCGACTTTCGTTACTTCTGCCAGCAAGGAGTAAGTAATAAATGCCGAACTCCAATGACCGAGTTACCTAATGAGCTCGCTACCGCTATTGCAAAATACGATATTGGTGGGGTAATTTTATTTTCTGAAAACACTCAATCGATAGAGCAAACAATTGCGCTTAATAGCCAATTGCAAACAGCTGCAAGTAAATCCAGTAGTAAGCTGCCGCTATTTATATCAATAGATCAAGAAGGCGGACGTGTAGCGCGTTTACCACGCGATGTTGCCACCTCATTTACCGGTAATATGTCGATTGGCGCAACCTACAAAAAACACGGTACAAGCTTTGCGACAAAAACAGCAACAGTAATAGCTAAAGAGCTAAATTCGCTCGGTATAAATGTAAACTACGCGCCCACGGTTGATGTAAACATGAACCCCGATAACCCTGTTATTAACGTTCGTTCGTTTGGTGAAAACCCAGCATTAGTGAGTAAATTGGGCGCCGCACAGGCTGCAGGATTTGAAAGCAATGGCGTGATTACCTCGTTAAAGCACTTTCCGGGTCACGGCGATACAAACGTAGATAGCCATACAGGCTTGCCTAAAGTAAACCATGCAAAAGAAGTTATTTACGAGCAAGACCTAGCACCGTTTAAACACATTATCGCCAAGCAAAACCCAGGAATGATAATGACGGCGCATATTCAATACCCAGCGCTTGATAGCACAACGTTTATAAGTGTTAATGGCAAAACTATGGTAAAACCAGCAACAATGTCGCGCGCAATCATTACTGATATTTTACGTGGCGAGCTTAATTACCAAGGAGTTGTAGTAACTGATGCGCTTGATATGGCTGGTATTAGTAACTTCTTCACACCAACTCAAGCGGTAATAAATACATTTGCCGCTGGAGCTGACATTGCCCTAATGCCTATTGGAATTAGAACACCAGATGATTTAAATAAACTCGATGATCTTATTAAAGATCTTGTTGCAGCGGTTAAATCAAACCAACTTGATGAGCAAGAAATAGCACAATCGGCACAGCGTATAATTACACTTAAAAATAAATTTAGATTAAGCACTAATTTTGACCCTATTACCGCGCTCATAAATGCAAAGCAAACAATTGGCAGTGCAGCACATCGCGAAATAGAAGCGCAGCTTGCTGTAGAGGCAATAACGCAGGTTAAAAATAATAACAGTACTTTGCCACTTAATTTAAAAGCAGGAAGTAATGTTCATATTATTATGCCCGACAAGCGTAAATGTATGGCAATGCAGCAAGCGATTGAAGCTATCAGCCAGCAAAAACTTAACTATAGTTGTAGTAGTTTACAAGGGTTCGACCCAGCACTCGCAAAAGCACAAATACACGCTGCTGATGTAGTTATCGCCGGTAATGCAACACCTAATCAAAGTGCGGTCGAAATTGGCGGTATGGATGATTTAAAAGATGATTCAAATTTTGCACTTAATAATGCGGAGCAGCCAAAAGCACTTGAGTCATTATTAAAAGTGGCAAAAGAAGAAAACAAAAGCACTGTATTTATAAGCCTAAGAGCACCTTACGACATTGCTAAATTTGGCGATTATGCAAATGCTGTACTTGCATCGTATGCATATAATATTGATGTAGATAAAAATGACATTGTGTCTGGTCCTGCTTTTACCGCACTTGCAAAAGTGTTACTAGGAGAAGCACCGGCTAACGGTGTATTACCTGTCACAATAAAACCGCAAAAGGCGCACTAATATGAAGCTCAATTGTGATTTAGGCGAAAGCTTTGGCGCATGGAAAATGGGGCTAGACGATGACGTTATGCCACATATTGATATGGCGAATATTGCGTGTGGGTTTCATGCAGGTGATGCCGACGTAATGGCAAACACTCTTGTACTTGCCAAGCAACATAACGTACAAATTGGTGCTCACCCAAGCTACCCAGACAAGCAGGGCTTTGGTAGGCGCTCAATGACACTTAGCGAAAAAGAGCTTACAAATTGCCTGCATTATCAAATAGCCGCTATCGAGGGTATGGCAAAAGTACAAGGTTTAACACTTTGCTATGTAAAACCCCATGGCGCACTTTATAACGACATGATGGCAAATGATAAAATATTACAAACCGTTATAAATGCAATTGCCAGCTACCCAATAGATTTAAAGCTAATGGTTTTAGCGACTAAAAATGCCAATAAGCACATTCAAATAGCTAAAGATTCAGGAGTTGATCTAATACTTGAGGCATTCGCCGATAGGCAGTACACCGACGACGGGCATTTAGTGTCACGAACACTTGAGGGTAGCGTTCACAACAAAGCTGCATTACTAAAACAAGTAACTCAGCTTTTATCCGATGGCAGCGTGACAACACGAACTGGAAAAAAACTAACGCTCAACGCCCATAGCTTATGCGTACATGGCGACAACGCTGATGGCATAGCGCTTATAAAAGACATAAAAGCCCTGTGTAACTCAGCTAACTAAACACTTTTACACAACCACAAATAGAAGCTGTAAACCCCCTTTACAGCTTTAACTCATAGATTTAAATAAGAGCTTCATCGCATCCTACTGTTAATTTAATAATCCCTAACATATAACTACTTAGCAAATTAAAAAAAGTAACAACAGGGATAAAAATGAAAAAGCTTTTAACACTTAGCCTCATTTTAGGCTGTAGCAATTTAGCCTACGCTGAAACAAATACACTACAACTGCAAGACGTGTTTAATTTAGAATATGCTAATCAAATAGATATAACCGAAGACGGTAAAACTGTTTATTTTGTGCGTAACCGCATGGATATAAAAACAGATCGCAAAGTGGGTAATATTTGGTCTGTTGATTACAAAACCAAACAAATGCAGCCACTAACCTCTGGCGTACATATGGATTATTCGCCAGTACTCTCTCCTGATGGTCAACGCCTTGCGTTTATATCAACCCGCGATGGCAGCAGCCAAATATATATTAAATGGCTTAAAACAGGTGCTATGGCAAAAATTAGTAACTTAACGAGTAGTCCACGTTCGATTACATGGAGCCCTGATTCTAACCAATTAATATTTAGCATGTTTGTCCCAAGCGCTAATTCAGCGCCAGTGAGCTTACCAGGTAAACCAAAAGGCGCAACCTGGGCAGAGCCCGCCAAATTTATTGATGATGTGTATTACCGCTCAGATGGTGGCGGTTACACACAAAAAGGTTTTAGCCAATTATTTTCCATAGATGCTAACGGTGGTAATGCTAAACAACTCACTCATGATGAGTTTGATAACGCGGGCGATGTAAGCTTTAGTAACGATGGTAAATCACTTTATTTTTCTGCGAACAGGCACACAAACAACCAGCTAAAATTCACAAATAATGAAATTTATAAACTTGATTTGGCCTCGCAAACTATAACCGAAATTACTAACCGAGATGGCCCTGATGAACAACCTAAAGTATCGCCCGATGGTCGTTACTTAGCGTACACAGGTTATGACGATAAACGCACTAATTACGAAAATGCTCAACTTTATATTCGTGATTTAAAAACAGGTAACACAACTAGTTTAACACCAAATTTTGATCGTAGCGTAGGTCAAATAAAATGGAGTGCCAATTCAAAAGGTGTGTACTTTAGTTACGCTGATAAAGGCCAAACCGCCCTCGCCTATCAGCCTCGCAGTGGCAAGCGTAAAATAATAACAACCCAAATTGGCAGCGTTGCCTTTGGTCGTCCTTATTCAGGTGGCGACTTTGATGTAAGCGAAGATGGCGAGGTAGCCTTTACCCTTGCCGATACTCAGCGCCCTGCTGATATAGCAACAATTAAACGCGGTAAAGCGCAGCGTTTAACTACCCTTAATGCAGATGCATTGGGTGACAAAGCTTTGGCTAAAGTGGAAGAAATTTGGATTAAATCAAGTCACGATAAGCTACCAATCCAAGGTTGGGTTGCTTACCCACCAGAATTTGATAGCAGTAAAAAATATCCGCTAATACTAGAAATACACGGCGGTCCTGTCGCTAATTATGGCCCACATTTTAGCGCTGAAATTCAACTGTTTGCAGCCAAAGGTAATGTCGTTTTATACATGAACCCACGTGGTAGTGATTCATACGGTAAAGAGTTTGCACAAACTATTCATCATAATTACCCAAGTAACGATTTTGACGACTTAATGACGGGCGTTGATGCGCTAATAGGGAAAGGCTTTATCGACGAGTCTAAATTGTTTGTAACCGGTGGCTCTGGTGGCGGTGTATTAACAGCTTGGATTGTAGGTCATACCGATCGCTTTGCTGCGGCTGTAGTTGCCAAACCGGTTATTAATTGGATCAGTTTTGTACTAACTGCCGATTTTTACCCGTTTTTTGCTGATTACTGGTTTCCAGGAAAACCATGGGATCACATTGAGCATTACATGAAACGCTCGCCTATTAGTTATGTTGGAAACGTTAAAACTCCTACTATGTTGCTCACTGGTGAATCTGACTACCGTACACCAATTTCAGAAACTGAACAGTTTTATCAAGCATTAAAACTACAAGGTGTTGATACTGCAATGGTGCGAATTCCTAATGCTTCACATGGTATTACAGCTCGCCCATCAAACTTAATGACTAAAGTAGCTTATATTCAATGGTGGTTTGATAAACACACTAAATAACCTAAAATTAGTATAACATTTATTGCTCAAATAAAAGCCACTTTAAATAAGTGGCTTTTATATTTATCGCCGTAGTATTCAAACTGTAAACCCCCTTTACACTTCTGTGACAGTTAAATATCGGACTTAGCTAAAACTTCAGTTAGTAAAATTTCGGTTTATAGCATTTTTTGTTACTTGAGTTGGTAAAAAATCGGTTTGAGTCACTGTTTATAGCCTCTCAGTTAGTAAAATTTTGTTTTATCGCACGGAGAAGTTAGTAAAAAATCGGTTTATAAATTCGCTAAGTTTGTCTGTTAAAGCAAAAATCAGTCACTTACCTGCCTTTTAAAGTTGTTGTAAACGCTTTTTACAGCAAAATTACCCCAAATATGCCGTTTTATAAAAGGTTAGTTAAACTCTGATCTGTAAATTCACTCAGGTAGTTAAATAGTGATCCAACATGATTTGGCAAGGGCGTGTTGAACTTTGGTGGGTTAATTTGCAGCAGTATGTTTGGTTTTTAGGCAAGGCGGAGCTTATGTAGTGTGGTTATTCCCCATGAATAGGCGATAACGTAGCATAAATACCAAACATGCGCTGCCCTTTGGGTTCTTTCTAGGGACGATAAACTCTTTGTTGCCTACATGGATGTAGGTAAGGGGCGTGAGCAGGACGCGAAAGCTTTGCTCGGTTTTTACTTAGCCCACTAGGTTACAAACCTCGCGCCGCGATTTAATCGCCCCTAGTTTGAACAAATTTCAATCCACAAAGATCAACACGCCCTAGTTAAAGTCTGATCTGTAATTGTGCTTAAATGTTCTAACTTTATTTAAAACAATAAAAAAGGGCCTATTGGCCCTTGAGTAACACTATCTAGTTAGGAATTAAAACTGGTTCATGGTGTTGTCTTCACCACCGGCTTTTAGCGCGTTATCACCAGAGAAGTATTCTTTGTGCGTATCGCCCATGTTAGACCCTGCTAGGTCTTGGTGCTTAACAGAAGCTTGCTCACGGCGAATTTCTTGGCGTTGTACATCACGCACGTAAGCCAGCATACCCATATCGCCAAAGTAACCTTCTGATAAAATATCAGTGCTTAGCGCAGCAGTATGATACGTAGGCAGAGTAATTAAGTGATGGAAAATACCTGCTTCACGTGCGCCATCGCGCTGGAAGTTTTGCACTAGTAAATCGGCTGCTTGTGCAAGCTCTGTTGCATCCATTTCTGGTGCCATAAGGCCTTTATTATCGCCAAGGCTTGGGTAAGCACTAAGGTCACGGCCTGCTTCTTCCCACTCTTGATACACTTGCTCACGAAACTTAAGCGTCCAGTTAAACGAAGGCGAGTTGTTGTATACCAGTTTTGCATTTGGCACCTGTTCTTTTACACGATTCACCAATTCTGCAATTTGTTTAACATGTGGTTTTTCTGTTTCAATCCACAGTAAATCAGCGCCCGACTGCAAGCTAGTAATACAATCTAATACTACGCGGTCTTTTTCAGTGCCTTCGCGGAACTGGTATAAACCGTTATCTAGGCGAGTTGGTTTACATAACTGGCCATTAATTTTCATTGCCGTATCGCCTTCATTTAAATCATCAACACCGTTAATTGGCGTAGTTTCTAAAAATGCATTGTATTGGCTTGCTAAGTCACCTGGTGTTTGCGACACAGGTACTTTTTGAGTAAGGCTGGCGCCTAATGAATCTGTACGTGCCACAATAATGCCGTTATCAATACCTAGCTCTAAAAAGGCGTAACGTACTGCGTTAATTTTTGCTAAAAAGTCTTCGTGTGGAACGGTCACTTTACCTGCTTGGTGACCACATTGTTTGGCGTCAGATACTTGGTTTTCTATTTGAATGGCACACGCACCGGCTTCAATCATTTTTTTAGCCAGTAAGTAAGTTGCTTCTTCGTTACCAAAACCGGCATCAATATCAGCAATAATTGGCACAACATGGGTTTCAAAGTTGTCTATTTTATCAATAACAGCTTGAACATCGCCGCCGTTCGCTTTTGCTTCATCTAGGTCGTTAAACAAGTGATCGAGTTCACGTGCATCTGCTTGCTTTAAAAACGTGTAAATTTCTTCAATTAGTGCAGGTACCGATGTTTTTTCATGCATGCTCTGATCTGGCAGCGGACCAAATGCAGAGCGAAGCGCTGCAACCATCCAGCCACTTAAGTATACATAGCTGCGTTTAGTTGTTTTTTGATGGCGCTTAATAGCCATCATCATTTGCTGGGCTGTAAAGCCATGCCAACAGCCTAAAGATTGGGTGTACTGGCTTGTGTCGGCGTCATATGCAGCCATATCTTCACGCATTACGTCTGCTGTGTATTGCGCAATTTCAATCCCTGTGCGAAAACGGTTTTGTAAACGCATGCGGCTTGCGTATTCAGGGTTAATAGCTTTCCATGCGCTGCCTTGTGTTTGGCAAAGAGTAGAGAGTGTGTCTGTTTCGCGTTGATATGTTGTCATAATAAAATCCTTCGAACGAGTGTGTAAATTATTTTAATGTTGTGAGAGTGGCTAGGAGTGTGTTCCGTAGCGCTTAATTCAACATTAGGCTCCTTTTCTAGATTTAGTAAATTTATAGTTGTTATTGTGGCTATACATTTTGTGAATGGCTAAAAAGCACTCAACATTGCCTTTTTGAGTTATTGTTGCCTTACGCACAAGCACACAACAACATCGCGACCGTTTAAAGGAAGGCAACTATGTCCCACACTCTCACACATTCAGGACTCAGCGTAGACACACAACTCGCTGATTTCGTTAAAAATCAATTGCTACCAGGTACTCACTTAAGTGAGTCACAATTTTGGCAAAGTTTTGCACATATCGTTCAAACACTTACCCCTACTAATAAGGCACTGCTTGAAAAGCGAGAGCTGCTTCAACAGCAAATAGACGACTACCATCTTGCTAATAAAACCTGGGATAGCGCTAAATACCAAGCCTTTTTGCAAGATATTGGCTATTTAGTTAAAGAGCCTGCCAACTTTGAAATTGAAACCCAAAATGTAGAACCCGAAGTAGCCCTTACAGCAGGCCCTCAGTTGGTTGTGCCTGTAAGTAATGCACGCTTTGCACTTAATGCCGCTAACGCTCGCTGGGGCTCGTTATACGACGCTTTATACGGTACTGATGTGTTAAGCGAAGATGACGGGGCTGAAAAAGGTAATACCTACAACCCTGTTCGTGGTTTTAAGGTAATGGCCTACGCTCGCCAGTTTTTAGATAAAGCATTGCCGCTGACCAATGGCTCCCATATAGAAAGCACGAATTACTCAGTAGTAGATGGCGCACTTTTAATAACCTTGCGTGACAGCTCTCAAACCACATTAGCTAACCCATCTCAGCTTATTGGCTATCAAGGAGAAGCACAAAACCCAACTGTAGTGTTATTAAAAAACAATGATTTACACATAGAGCTACATATCGATCACCACCACATTATTGGCCAAGCTGATAAGGCTGGTTTAAAAGATGTAGTGCTAGAGGCCGCTCTTACCACCATTATGGATTGTGAAGATTCAGTAGCTGCGGTAGATGCAGAAGATAAAGTACAAGTTTATAAAAATTGGCTTGGGTTGATGCAAGGTAACTTAGTTGAATCGTTTAAAAAAGGCGATAAAACTGTTGAGCGTACTCTGCAAAGTGATAAAACATACACCGCACTTGATGGCGGCACCGTTACTTTAAAAGGCCGTAGCATGATGTTTGTAAGAAACGTTGGCCATTTAATGACGAACCCTGCTATTACCGATGTGTTTAATCAACCGGTGTTTGAAGGCATTATGGATGCGATGTTTACAGCCACTGCTGCCCTGCACGACCTAAATAAAAAAACAGGTATAAAAAATTCAAGCGCGCAAAGTATTAATATAGTAAAACCCAAAATGCATGGCCCTGAAGAGGTAGCATTTACTAACACTTTATTTAGCTTAGTAGAGGAAGCGCTAAGCTTACCTAAAAACACGCTTAAAATGGGGATTATGGATGAAGAACGCCGTACTTCTGTAAATCTTAAAGCGTGTATTTATGCAGCTAAAGGGCGTGTTGTATTTATTAATACCGGGTTTTTAGATAGAACAGGCGATGAAATTCATACCTCTATGCAAGCGGGCGTTGTGCTTCCAAAAGCACAGATTAAGCAGCAACCATGGATACAAGCTTATGAGGATCGCAACGTCGATATTGGCCTTGCTTGTGGCTTAAGTCATAAAGCACAAATAGGTAAAGGCATGTGGCCAATGCCAGATAAAATGGCATTAATGATGGATCAAAAACAAGCTCACCCTAAATCAGGCGCTAATACAGCATGGGTGCCCTCCCCTACAGCCGCTACCCTGCATGCAATGCATTATCACGATATAAACGTATTTACTGAGCAGCAAAGTATAGCTAAACGTACTATTGCGAGTCTTAATGACCTGCTTACACCGCCGCTAATGGCAGACCCTAAAACGCTTTCAAAAGAAGATATTCAAAGTGAGCTAGAAAATAACGCACAAGGCATTTTAGGTTACGTTGTACGCTGGATTGATCAAGGCGTAGGTTGCTCAAAAGTACCTGACATTAACCATATCGGTTTAATGGAAGACAGAGCCACACTGCGTATTTCAAGCCAGCATATGGCTAATTGGTTGCTAAATGGTGTGTGCTCACAAGCGCAAATAAAATCAACAATGGCTAAAATGGCCAAAGTGGTTGATGGCCAAAACGAGCATGACACTGCGTATACACCCATGGCAACAAGCGAAGAAACCCTTAATAATAGCATTGCGTTTCAAGCTGCTACTGCGCTGGTTTTAGAGGGCGTAACGCAACCTAGTGGTTACACTGAACCACTACTACATAGCTACCGTATAAAATATAAAGAACAAAAGTCGAATACGCTTTAACTGCTTAATCAAAGTTAAAATTAAGTACTAAACCAGCTTTTAAGCTGGTTTTTTATCGCCTAAAATTAGAATAACAGCACTTTTAAGGCATTTTAAAAATATATATTCAAATAAGCATAATACACATGAATATCTAACATTTATTCAAACGTAAAAAAGCGTGTTTTGCATACACAAAACACGCTTTTTAAAGCTTTTAACCGTTTACGTTTAATTTTTTACAATGGCATTGTGATAAATATTTTGTACATCGTCACAATCTTCAAGCATATTTATAAACTTATCAAAGTTAGCAATAACTTCTTCGTCTTCAATTTCAATATTAACTTGAGGAATAAACGTAATTTCGTCTACTTCAAAGTTAATGCCTTCAAATGCGTCTTCAAGGGCTGTTTTAGCTTTGAAGTATTCTGTTGGCGGTGCAAATACCGATATTTTACCGTCCTCGGCTTCAACATCGCTTACATCAACATCAGCCATCATTAATGCTTCTAATACGACTTCATCGTCATCGCCTGCAAAGCCAAGTACCGCATAATGATCAAACATATGCGCTACACAGCCAGGAGTACCAATTTTTGAGTCTGTTTTAGTAAATGGTAAACGTACATCTTTGATAGTACGGTTCGGATTGTCAGTTAAACAGTCAACAATAACCATGCAGTTACCAGGGCCATAGCCTTCATAACGGGCAACAGAGTAATCTTCTCCTGCGCCACCGGCTGCTTTTTCAATTGCTTTTTCGATAACGTGTGCGGGTACTTGGTCTTTTTTAGCTTTTTCGATTAGACGGCGAAGTGTTTGGTTTACTTCGGGATCGGGATCACCACTTTTTGCTGCAACGTAAATCTCTTTGCCGTACTTTGAGTTTACTTTTGTTTTTGCATTGGCTGTTTTGATCATAGAACTTTGACGAACTACAAATGCTCTGCCCATTTTGTGCCCCTAATGAATACGTTACGTTTTGCGGTATTTTACCAATTCAAAACGTATTGGGCTAGCTCCGCAATGGGCAAAACTTGATTAATAAAAACTTTTATAACTACATACTCATTTCAGAATAAATTAAATGACATGCTATTTAACATAACTCTATTTTTTCAGAATAACTATCAACTAATGTCACTAAGTCAGCAAAGTCATGTAAAACATAATCGGCCTGATCGGCGTAAGCTGGCGTTAACTCTGGAGCGTATAAACATGCACGCATATTTGCATTATGCGCAGCTTGAATATCGTAAAGGTAATCGCCTACATAAAGTAAGTTTCTGGCATTTATGTTCCAAAGTGTAGCAATAGCATTTAAAGCGCTGGGATCTGGTTTTGCAGGTGCATCGCTTCTTGTTAAAACTGTACTAATAGGAAGTGGGTTATTTTGTAATTTAATTGCAGCCGCTTTATCAAAATTGCGAGTAACAATTGCCATCGGTATATTTTTAGACTTTAAAGCATTAATAGCTTCACTCACCCCAGGTAAAATACTGGCGTGTTGTGCGTCTATTAATTCGTGTTGGTGAACTATATTCATTGCCTCTTCACGCATATACGGTGAGGGCAACTGAGCAATGTAATCAAGCAAGTCTTGCTCGCAAGGGCAACCTATTTGGGCTTTAATTAATGTAAAATCTAGTTCGGATGAAACTAATGTTCCATCTAAATCAAAAATTACTCCAAAAATAGCCTCAACCTGAGTAGTCATATCATTCCCTGAATTTAGTTATTACTAAATAAAATTTAAACATAAAATTCTCTACTGCTTATGCCCAAGCCAGTTATAGCTAAAGGGATAAATGAAACTAACTATATTTAAATTATTTATTTGCACTGCTATCAATCTATTGATAATACAGTAAATATAATTGGTAGTTGTAGCATGCGCAAAAAATGGTAAATATACAAATTGAACTACCATTTTTTACGTAAATTTACATATACCAGATCAAAAATGAACGCAGTTTAAACGTATAAAGAAAACGCGCACATTAACTGCAGTGCGCGTTGGTTGGGGAAGTTTTAACTGTTAATTTTGCTCAAAGCGGGCTTCGAGCCAAGTATCATCTTGTGCAAAGTTTAAAGTTTTAATCTTACCTTTGCCCTCAACGTTTACCATATTTACCTGAGATGGCCATAAATCACGAAGCGCGCCATTGCTCATTTTAATTCCTTCAATGTTTTCAGGAATTGGTGCTTCTTGGTAAACCCAAAAAAACTTACCATCTACTTGCGCCCCTACAAAGCTAAGTGGTAAAGGCTCACCACTTAATGTTTGTAGAGCAACATGCGATTCAACATATTTAGCAAAACGTTGCTGATCGGCTTTATTACTAATAATATCGATTTTGCCTTCAAATAATGTTCCTACGGCATGTTCGGTATCATGTAAATAAAAGCGATGCATTAACTCAACATTATGCGTTCGTTTATTAAAAAGCACGGTTGTAACTGACGATTTTAGTTGATGCGCCATACTCGGCGCAGCAACTAAAAGGCAAACAATAATAAGCAAAAAGCGCATTATTGCGGCTCCTCACCGTTATCTTTTTCGTCTTTCTTCTCATCAGTTTTAAGCTCAGTTTTAATATCTTGCATGATATCGCGACTTACTTTAGCTTTACTCTTTTCCTTTTTAAACACTTCAATACGTGAAGGAATAATACGACGAGGGTAGTTATTATTTTCAATATCTACATCCGCAGTTTCCCAATTAGGATCTACAGTAACTGATACAAGCGGTTTGTTTTTATCGGTAACAATTAGCTTTTGAACATTTTTATAATTACGACGCCAAATTTCAGCAGGAATATAACGCTCTTCAGTTGTGCCATCTTCATATGTTAGCTCAAGTAATATAGGCATTACCAAACCACCTAGGTTTGAAAATTCCATAACGTAGTAGTTTTTATCTTCTTCTAAAGCACGTTCAAGCGTTTTACGCTCCCACGGCTCTAAGCCTTTTAAAAACTTATTGTACGAGTTACGTTCTTTATTGGTTACAGTAAAGCGGTCGTTTTCGTCATAAAAATCGGTAACATCAGGGTTTTGCTCAACCCATGTTTTTTTACCTTCGGCGCGGTTACGCTCAACAAATAATGACGTAGGCTTATCTGCTTCAATATCACGTAAACGGCTGTAATCAATATCAGGGTTTTTAGTGTCTAAACGTAGTTGATATACTTTATCTAAAGAGATATCAACATGGTCTGTGGTGTAAAACCAGCCACGCCAAAACCAATCTAAATCAACACCAGAGGCTTCTTCCATTGTGCGGAAAAAATCAGCTGGGGTAGGGCGCTTGTATTTCCAGCGCTGAGCATACTCTTTAAATGCAAAGTCGAATAAGTCACGGCCTAAAATTACTTCACGTAAAATATTAAGGGCTGCGGCAGGTTTAGTATAAGCATTAGGGCCTAAACGTAATACGCTGTCTGACTGAGTCATAATTGGTACTTGGACTTCAGACTTCATGTAGCTCACTATATCGCGAGGCTCAACACCCCAAGGAATAGTAGGATCCCATTCACGACCAGCAACACCATCTAAAAAGCTGTTTAAGCCTTCATCCATCCACGTCCATTGGCGCTCATCTGAGTTCACAATCATCGGAAAGTAAATATGACCAACTTCATGAATAACTACGCCAAGTAAAAAGCGCTTTTCAGCCTGAGAATAAGTACGAGTACCGTCATCTTGTAACTTAGTACGCGGACCGTTAAAGGTGATCATTGGGTATTCCATACCACCAACGGGGCCATTAACCGACTGTGCAGTTGGGTACGGGTAATCAAACGAATACTTAGAGTACACTTCCATTGTGTGTACTACCGCTTCAGTTGAGTACTTTTTCCATAAGTCACCACCTTCTTTAGGGAAGAACGACATTGCCATAACTAAAGGCTGAACGTCACCACCTTGCTGATAACCCTTTGCATCCCACATAAACTTACGAGACGACGCCCAAGCAAAGTCACGAACATTCTGTGCTTTAAAGTGCCACGTTTTAGTTTTGTCGGTGCCTTCTTTTTCGTTTTCTAGCGCTTCTTCTGCGTTAACAATAAACACAGGACGCTTAGATGTTTCAGCTTGCTTTAAACGTTTGCGCTGAGTACTTGTAAGTACTTTGCTCGCGTTATCAAGCTTACCTGTTGCCGATACAATGTGATCTGCCGGAACAGTAATCTCAACATCGTAATCACCAAACTCAAGCGTAAACTCACCAGAGCCTAAAAATGGCTTGTTTGTCCATGCTTCGTAATCGGTATAAGCCGCTAAGCGAGGGAACCACTGAGCAATTAAGAATATGTCGTTGCCATCTTCTTCAAAGTGCTCGTAACCAGAACGTGCACCTACAGCATCTTCTTCAACAATGTTGAAGGCAAAGTTCATGCTAAATTCTACTTCTTTACCTGGTTTTAATGGCTCGTTTAAATCAATGCGCATTAAAGTATCAACTACAGTTACGCGTAGCTCTTTACCATCGTCATCCTTTACGCCACTGATTGTATAACCCAGTTCGTTGTCGCTCATAAATTGCTGACGGCGTAAGTCACCTAAACTTAATTTAGCAGGCTTTTGAGCTGGTAGACTTTCTAAAGTGCTTTTAAACGTTTTAGTTGTTTCGGCAATAGAATCACTTTTAAAAATATTTTGATCTAACTGTAACCATAAATATTTAAGTGTATGCGGAGAGTTATTTTTATATTCAATGCTTTGGCTACCGGTAATACGGTGCTTTTTTTCATCTAGCTTTACATCAATATCGTAGTTTACACGTTGCTGCCAGTATTTTTCACCTGGTTCGCCAGCGGCACTACGATAAACGTTGGGTGTAGGAAGCGCTTCGTCTAATTGACGAAATTTATCAACAAAAGAACCTTTTGTTTGCTCAACCGAAGACGCCATAACCGCACTAGATATTGCCAAAGGCAATACAAAAGCACTTAGCGTAAGACCTATTTTTTTCATTGTTAGTCCTAATATAATTTTGTGAGCATACTTTGACAAATATACCAGTTAGCTTCAATAAATTAGCGACCAAGTACCGTATTTTTAGGGTGATGTTCACTTAGTTTGCTAGATTGAAAAGTACAATTATTTTGTAACAAAATACGAATAAATAAAAACTGTAAAGGGGGTTTACAAAAGTGGGATTTAATAATGGTTTTGAGCTATTAAATACAAGTTTTAGAGCTTGGAAAAAGCACATTAACTTTACCTACTTTGCTAAAAAAGTATTGCTTTAGCATTATCAGGTAAACCAATAATCCTATGTATAAATGCCTCAAATTTGCAATAAGTAAAATGAGCTAAAAGCCCACTCTACTGAACAAAAATACAGTGAAAACAGCTGAATTATTGGCTCAAATATTGCCGAACTTCCTTAATATTCGCTATTTTTACGATAAATGATAAATAGTTCAATTTTAGGTTGATCTTTAGTGCAGTTTATATTTAAAATCGCCAACCTTTTTATTTGAGGCAAATAAATTCGTCACATTTATCCTCAAATTAATATCGATTACTAGCAAGAAATGCGGTGGGCTTATGGATTTTTACATCCTAAAAAAACAACAAGAACTAATTGCGATTCCAGCAAGTGAGAATAACTGTAAGCAGTATCTCGATTCGGGTTATTTTTATATCGATAAAGTAGCAGCGTGCAACGAAACTAATGCATTAAAGGCGCTACACGCAAAACAAACTAAAACGTTAAAAATTCCATTATTAATGGCACTTTTAGCATTACCGGTTGTTTTTTCAGCTTGGTACAGTTTAACCTAAGGTAATGCACGGCTTAGGCTTGCATCTTTAACAGCCTTGGGTATATTGGCGCTCTTACGGTTTTATTAAGAGCGCGACATGAAAGTCCTCCACACCTCAGATTGGCACCTTGGCCAACAATTTTACGAACACGATCGCCGTGTTGAACATCAAGCCTTTTTTACATGGTTATTAGCCACTCTTGTTGAACAACAAATAGACTTACTTCTAGTTGCTGGCGATATTTATCATACAGCGACTCCAAGTGCTAGCGCCGAAAATCAGCTTTATCAATTTATTAAAGACGCCAAAAAAGCATGCCCATTATTACATGTAGTGATTATTGCGGGTAACCACGACTCTGCAAATCGTATTTTGGCAGCTCAGCCATTACTTGCACAGTTTGATACTCACGTAGTAGGGCGCTTTGATGTCGCAACACCCGATGAAACTGTTATTACCATAAATACCAATGGTAAACGCGCTGTAATCGTCGCTATGCCATTTTTACGTGCAAGCGATGTAAGTTTACTTAGCCAAACCGAAAGCGGCCCTAGTTATGCTCAAGGCGTTGCAAAAGCTTACGAGCTTGCACTAGAACAAGCTACTAATATAAACGAGCAAAACTCACCATTAATAGTTATGGGACATTTACACGCAAAAGGCGGGGATATCTCAAGTGATTCTGAGCGTAACTTAGTGATAGGTGGTGAGGAGTCTATTTCAGCCAATGTATTTGGTAAACAAGCCAACTATGTTGCCCTTGGGCATTTACACAAAGCGCAACAAGTCGCTAAAAGCGATATTATTCGCTACAGCGGCACACCTATCCCTATGTCGTTTTCAGAGCGTAACTACACGCACCAAGTAAATGTTGTTGAGTTTATTATTGATGAAAAACAACATATTAGTACAACTGTAAACCCCCTTTACATTCCACGCTCTGCCGATGTGATTATTTTACCAAAAGGGGAGTGTGTACCATTAAGCGAACTATGCGAGCAAATTAAAGCGCTCGACACCGCACAAAATATAATAGCGCCTTATTTACGTGTAAAGCTTAAATCAAGCGATACCGACACCACCTTCAGAGAACAAATAGAACAAGCACTTGAAGGCAAGCATATTAAATTTTGTGGTATTGAACGTGTACGTGAGCAATCAGCGCAAAATGACGACAACACCGTATTTGAAGATTTAAGCGAAGTTGAAATGCTCAACCCACTAAACCTATTAGAACAAGCATTCGCAAACGATAAAGACATGGCAGGGCAAAGCGTACCCGATGAGCTAAAAGCACTTTTAAGTGATGTGATAAACGAGCTTACGGAGCAAGAACAACTATGAAAATAACCGCAGTTCGTATTCATAATTTAGCCTCAATAGTTGACGCTGAAATAGATTTTACTAAAGCCCCATTAAAAGATGCAGGCTTATTTGCGATAACAGGCGATACCGGTGCTGGTAAAAGTACCTTCTTAGATGCTATTTGTTTAGCCCTTTATACAAAAACAGCGAGGCTGCGCGGCGATAAAGGTAACTTAATTGAGTTTAACGGCGACAGCATTAAGCTTAATGATGCGCGAAACTTGCTACGCAGAGGCACATGGGAAGGCTACGCCGAGGTCGACTTTTTAGGACAAGATAAACAGCTTTATCGTGCGCGCTATACAATTTCACGCACCCATAAAAAAGTAACAGGCAAACTTAAAGTAGCAGAGCACACATTAATTACCCTGCCAGACGAAACTTTAATAGCTGACAAAAGCCATACAATAAAAGAAGTCGAGAGTAAAATAGGGCTTAACTTTGAGCAGTTCTCCCGTGCCGTACTTTTAGCGCAACATGAGTTTGCTGCATTTTTAAAAGCCACTGGCGATGAGCGAGCACAACTTTTAGAGTGTTTAACAGGCACCGATAAATTTAGCCGTATTGGCGTGCGTATTTTTGAGCGCCATAAAGAGCAAGTAGCAAAGCTTGAAGCGCTTAAAGCAGGCCTTGAAAGCTATACCTTATTAACGAGCGATGAACTTGAGCTACAACAAACCAAGTTAACCGATTTAAAAGCGCAAACCGAACACACTAAAAAAGAGCAGACCAAAACCGAAAAAGGACTTAACTGGTATCAGCAAGCTACAGTGCTTGAGCAAAACTTACTGCAAGCACAGCAAACCCAGCAACAAGCAAGCTCAGCGCTTGAAAGTATTACCTCACAAAGCGAGCAGGCAAAACAAGCTAAACAAGCGCTTGAAATAAAAGATAACCGCAGCCGTTTTACTCAATTAACCGATCAAAATACGGCGCTAGATCAGCAAATAACATCGCTTAAAAGTGTTGATCATTTAGCGGTAATTAACGAGCGTAATACCGCGCTTACTAAGCATACTGAGCTACTTAATAACGCCAATGAGCAAAAACAAAATGCAGCGCCCGTTATAGCAAAAGCGAGAGAGCTCGACAGCAGCATTGCTTTGCAAACTCAAGCTGTAAAAGGCACAGAGTCGCAAATAACCAAAGAGCAAACTCAACTTGATGAGCTCATACAGCAGCTTAAACAAAGCAATAACGAGCTAGAACTCGCTAATACCGACTCAACTAAAAGCCAGCAATGGCTTAATGAGCATGCACAGCTGCACGTTTTAGCAAAAGACTGGAGCTACTATCAGCAAAGCTTTAATACCTACTTAAATGCACAACAGCAATTAACTGCAAACCTTGCACAAAGCCAAACTCTTAATACCGAGCTTGCAGGTCAGAGCGAGCGTTTAAATACACAAAATAATAAAGTGCAGCAGTGCGAGGCGTTACTTACGAGCGAGCAGTCAGCTTTGCAAGTTTTAAATACTCAGCTTAATGAATTTAATGCAGAGCACTGCGACGCGCAGCTAAAAAGTATTGATTACTTAAAAGAGCAGCGAGAGCGCTATAAGCAATTTAATGCAGAGCTAAAACAAAGCACTCAACGCCAGCAAGTACTTAATCAGCAGCTAAATGAAAGCCAGCAAGCCCATGCTTTACTTAATCAGCATTTAATAACCAGCGAGCAAGCACTTAAAGGCAGCGAGTACGCACTTAACCAAGCGCGTTTAAGAGCCAGCGAAAACGTAGAGCATTTACGCACTGAGCTTCGCCCTAATGAGCCTTGTTTAGTGTGCGGTGCAACTGAGCACCCGTATGCGGTAAATCAAAATCAGCAATTAAATAACTTAATTATTGATTTTGAAAATGCTTTTAATATAGCTAAAAAGCAATTTGACCATGCACAAAGCGAGCTGCATAAGCACCAAACTCAACATGCTGTGTTAACTGCTGAACACGGACAACTTGAGCAAATAATACAAACAGCAAAAGCCAAACAGCTCGACATTAAAAATACCATGCAAGGCGCACGTAATGAGCTTAACGACTTAACGCCTGATCAGCTTGAAGTAACTTATAAGCAATTAACGCAGCAAAAAGCGCAATACTTTGAGCAACAAAAACGTCAACGTACACTGCAAACCAAAGTAAACGAGCTACAAGCAGCACTTAAAGCAGAGCAGCAAGTACAGCAGCAACTGAGTAATAAACACCTTGAGCTTACACACCAGCAAAACCAGTTAACGAGTAAGCAAAGCGAGCTAAGTGCGCAAATTAACGAGCTTAGTACAACACTCAATAATCAATTTGAAAACAGTGATTTTTGGCAGCAACTACAAGCCAATACGCTTGAACTTAGCGAGCTGAACAAGCAGGTTACGCAGTATCAGCAAACTCAAACGCAACTTGAGCAAAGCCAAAAGCGCCAAGACACAGCTAGTGAGCAAATAAAGCAGCTTAGCCCGCTTGTTAGTAAAAGCGAGCAATCGCTAAAAGTACTTAATGAAGAGTTTGTAAAAGCAAAAGAGCTATTAGACGCTGTACAAAGTGAGCGCTTAGCTTTATTTAATAACGAGCAAATAAGCGCAGACGACTATCAAGCAAAACTCACAAGTGAGCAAGAGCAAAAGCAATCGCAGGTTCAAGCGAGTCAAAAAGCCTATGACGACGCTATAAAACAACGAGATGAACACGCTATAACGCTTAAAAATGTGGAGCAACGCTTACTTGAAAACAGCCAAGAACTAGCAACACTTGAGGCACGTTATAACCAGTGGTTTGCTGACTTTAAAGCGCAATACAGCGATGTTACGCACGAACAGGTCAAAATTTTACTAACGCTAAGTAGCGAGACTATTAAAGCGCATTTAACTCAGCACGAGCAGTTAACTCAAGCGTTAACAGATGCAAATGCCGCATTAAAACAGCAGCAACTTACGCTTGAAAAACACAACAGTAGCGATAAACCAACACAAAGTGCAGAGGCTTTAAGTACGCAATTAAGCAGCTTAAATGAGCAACAAACGCAGCTGCAAAATTCATTACTAGCAACTAATACCGCTATTGAGCAACACAACCAAAACGCAAAGGCGCTTGAAGGCAAACAAGCTGAGTTAACTACGCTTAAAACACAGGTAGAGCAGTGGCACTTGCTTAATAAAGTATTGGGCGATGCAACGGGTAAAACCATGCGTAACTTAGCACAAACACAAACGTTAAAAATATTATTGCACTATGCCAACAGCCATTTAAAAACACTCAACAAACGCTACGAATTAACCGCAATAGCGCAAACGCTCGACATTGCAATTATCGACCGCGACATGGCTGACGAGCAACGCTCTGTTAATACGCTCTCGGGCGGTGAGTCATTTTTAGTATCGCTAGCGCTTGCACTTGGTTTAGCATCGCTTTCGTCTAACAAAGTACAAATCAATTCTTTGTTTATTGACGAAGGGTTTGGTACGTTAGATAGCGAAACCCTAAGCATTGCAATGGACGCTTTGGATTCTTTGCAAGCGCAAGGCAGAAAAGTAGGCGTTATATCGCACGTAACACAAATGAGCGAGCGTGTAGCCACTCAAGTGCATGTAGCCAAAAAGCCAGGTGGATATTCCACAGTTGAAGTTTTATAAACAACATTACTGCCAACAAGGAGATACAATGCCAACGTTTACAGGCGAACAAGCAACACAATACGATAGCCGTATAACCCGTTTAGTTCCTGGTTATGAGTTATTACATCAACTTACTAATGCGCAACTACAAGCAACGCTAAGCGATAATGCACATATTTTGGTAGTAGGGGCAGGCACAGGCAAAGAAGTACTTGCACTGGCTGCACTAAACCCTACATGGCAATTTACTGCGCAAGATACATCAGCCGATATGCTCGCTATCGCAAAGCAGCAATTTAATGAACAAGGCATAACAAGTCGCGTAGATGTACATAATGGCCCCGTTGATAAGTTATCGGTTAAAGCCGATGCCGTTTTATGTTTACTAGTAATGCATTTTTTAGAAGATAACGGCGATAAAAAAGAGTTATTAAAAGCAATTAAAGGAAGCCTTAAAAAAGACGCAAACCTTTATATTGCGGATTTAATGCGCCCCGAAACTTCATTTGAGCGCGAAGCCCAGCTTACAACGTGCGCGCAATTGGGTTTAACCGAAACAGGTAAAACACAAACAGGGCACGACTTAGAAAATGAGTTTTACCCGCTTGATAGAATGCGCTTAAGCGAACTGCTAAATGAGTGCAAATTTGGCATTCCGAAGCTGTATTTTAAAGCCCTAGGTTTTAGTGGGTATGTAGTTTAACGTTGTATTAAATTTGTACAATACCAAACAAGCTAAATAAGCACTCGCTCTTTAGCTTCAATTAAAACACCGAACTAACAAGTTCGGTGTTTTAATATAACCTCTCTAAACTCCGAAGTTTCTCTAAGCGTAGGTCGGTTAAGCGAAGCGCCACCCGACGGGGAAGTTAAATGGTAGCTCACATAGTGTAATGTAAACTTAAAATTGTATATCAGGTTTATAGCCTTGAGGTTGAAGTAAGTCTTCATTCTGCAGCAATATATCAATCCCCATCTCGGTTATTGAATAAGTATAAAAATCGCATTCACTATGTTGATCTGTCTCAATAGCTTTACTTAAATATCCCATTCTTTCTAACTTGATCAACGATATTTGCAAAATAGAGTCATCTGTAGAACTAAAGTTATTAGAAATTCTATAAAATGGGAGACCATCAGGGTCAGACGTATAACTTTGTAGACAAGCTGCTAAAAATTTATAATCTTGTGCCTTAAGGTTATAAACTGATGGATTCGCAATATTTCTTTTTATCCCAGAGCTATTTTGATTATTGATCACTCCTAGCCTTTCTGCTTCAGCTTTAATTAATGTACAAGCACGGTTAGTCGCTGAAACCAAATCATAATCAGAACGTCCAGAATCATAATCAGCAGGAGTTACTCCTAATAAATCGGTTGGTAGATGCATTTCAATATCGCGAGGCTTCAGGATAAATGATCTAGATTTACCTATAGCTCCAACGAATAATCCCATTTCAAAAATTACATTATCTCTTACGACATGTTCTTGTCTATTTCGGATCGTAGCGATATCTTCTGGAGCAAATATAAATAGTGCAAAATCTACAAATGACGACTTTTCAACAAGATCATCGATCACTGTTGATGAGAGTTTAAAAGTACCATTTTTCCATAGCGTTACTTCAAATTCATGGTCTAAATTAACATTTACAGCTTCAGCTACGGGTAAGCTTTCAACTGAAGAAGCTATAAATAGTCTTGGTTTTCTCAACTTATTGTCTCCTTACTTAATTGAGTTTTCTTTTAGCAATAAGAATAAAGTTATATGTTTTTAGTATCTGCTTATTACATTAATACTAAAATGTTTAGCTTGCTACCATACTAGCAAAAATCCTAACCAATCTCTCCAAGCGCTTTCATTGCAGCTTGTGCTTTGTCTGTTTGTACAAAAATATGGTCGTGATAAAACGCAGCTACCACATTAGCGCTAATGCCATGCTCAGTTAGCTTTGCAGATACCGCAGCTGTTAGCCCAACGGCCTCTAAGCTTGAATGTACGTTAAGGGTAATTAAATTATATTTACCCTCGTAAGTAATACCTGCTTTATCGGCGGTTTCAGCTTTTAAAATAAGGGTTAGCCCTTCTTCTTCAACATAAGTGGCAAGTGGCTCTAAGTGAACATAATCAGCCAATTTCCCTGCTAAGCAACAAAAAATATACTCGCCTTGCTTAAGCGCTGGCTGCATTGATTTTAATAATTCGTTTAACTCTAAAATTCCGGCCATGGTCGTTCCTTACAATGTGTTATTTTTTTAGCTGCGCGACTAGCTCGCTTAATCTCGCAATTTTTATATTACTTAACTGTCTATAATCAAAATATGGGCACACAATAATGTTGTTAGTTGTGTCTATTGCAAACTCGTCGTCAAGCCAATCAAATTGTGCATGCAACTTACCTTGTTGTAATAAGTTTTTAGCGTGCGTACGCCCAGCAATTATATGTAGCTGGTTTTTATTGCTAGTAGCTTTATCTGGGCAAGTAATAGTAGTGTCAGGCGCGCTAAATAGCAGGGCGGTTTTACTGTTTTTTTGCAGTAAAAATTCATCGCGATATTGTTGCCAAGTAGGGGCTTGTTTGGCAAATGAATAATGCTCACTTGGCAGGGCAAATAGCACTTTTGCATACACGTTAAACACTTTGCGCCAACCATTACCACAGTGCTGGTTTATGGTATTTATTTGCTCATTTATAACCGGTTCTAGGCATTCAAGTGTTTCAAAAAACGGCATTGGCGGCGCTTTTGCTAAGTATACCGCCACGCTAAATTGCGTATCACCTAAGCCAACTAATTGGGTATTCAAGTTAGTTAGCCTTGTTTTGCGCTAAAATACGGTCGAGGTTATTTGCAAAATTTTGGCGATCGGTTTGGCTAAGTGGCGGCGGCCCACCACTCATTTCTACGCCACTTGATCGCATGGTATCCATAAAGTCGCGCACGTTAAGTATTGAGCGGATATTCTCGGTGGTATAAAGCTCGCCACGTGGGTTGAGTGCTTGCCCGCCGTTATCAATTACTTCACTTGCTAGCGGAATATCGCCTGTAATAACTAAATCGCCTTTTTCAACACGTTTTACTATTTCGTCGTCGGCTACATCAAACCCTGACGATACTTGAACGCGGCTTATGTATTTTGACGGCGGAATACGCATTGCGTGATTAGCCACTAAAATAGTCTCGATTTTCATACGCTCTGCAGCTCTAAAAAGTATTTCTTTTATAACAACAGGACACGCGTCTGCATCTACCCAAATTTTCATGCTATGGTCATTTTTATTGCTTTAGAATTAATATGATCCTATAGCAAATTTTTTTAATCGGCTAGCAAACTTTATATCCATCTATATTTAGATAATACGTACTATTTATGTAATTTAAAAAGGAGCTTACATGAAGGCTATAAAATACGGTTTACTTATTACAGGGTTGTTTTTTCTTAGTGCCTGCACCAGCCCTCCAGAGGGAATAACACCCGTTAAAAACTTTGATATACAAAAATATAAAGGCAAATGGTTTGAAATAGCGCGGCTCAATCACTCATTTGAAGAAGGTATGGAGCAAGTTACCGCGACTTATTCAATTAACGACGACGGCACAGTAAAGGTCCTTAACAAAGGGTATTTAACGGATGATAAAAAATGGGATGACGCCGAAGGCTTAGCCAAGTTTGTTGAGGGCACCGACACCGGACATTTTAAAGTCTCGTTTTTTGGTCCATTTTATGGCGCTTACGTGATTTTTGAACTTGACCAACCCGATTATCAATATGCATTTATAACCAGTTACAACAAAGATTACTTGTGGTTTCTGTCGCGTACACCAACGGTTAGCAAAGAGCTTAAAGAACACTTTTTAACTAAAGCTAAAGAGTTGGGCTTTGCTACCGATGAAATAATTTGGGTTAAGCAATAAACAATGTAAAGCCCCTTTACAGTAGTAATAAAAGAGTCACCTAACTGTAAAGTAACTTAAATATATTATGGTTATATTGTGTGTACTTGCCGTGAGACAGCAAGTATTAGAAACACTGAATATCCCCTATTGTTGGCAAGCTATATAGCTTGCCATTTTTTTTGCCTAATATATGGGAAAGTAACGGATCATGTTTTTACTAACTAAGGCTAGTTTAATGCTAAAAACAACCCACTTAGTACAACTAACACGCTATTTAAAACACTAAACCACTTTACGTAGCCTACTAAAAAATTATAAAAAATCATTATAATTAAGACACTTAGGCTCATAAATCCGCAAAATAGTAATGCTCCATATCCACCTTGAGTAACTATACAAAGCACCAAGCTTAGTAAAATACTGATCCAAGCAGCTAATAGCAGCTTTTTACGTTGGGGTTCTGTAGGGCGTTTTTTAAATACATCTTTAAAATGATTATACTTAGTCAGCGCAAAACAGTTAAAACTGAGCAGGCATAGACTAAACCCAAGTAAATCAATCATGGTTTTTGCCTTTTAAGGTTATTAGATTGACCAGGGCTGGTTATTTCTGAGTTGTTTTTAGCAGTACGTAATTTTTCGGTTTGTATAAAAAACAATATACTAAATAACAAAAACAGTGCATCAAAAGTAAATAAAGCCCACTGTTTGTGCATCAAATAGCTAACTATATTACCGTTAGTTGTAAGTGCATTAATAACCGGTACGCTTAAACATGCAACAGCATTTATAGCTGCCATAACTCGCCATTGCAGTGTGTCGCGCTTTATAAGTGCTAAAAGAGCAACCGCTAGCCATGTTAAAAAGAACGCGAGTATTTCTTTATCGGCGCGCTCTGCGGTAGTTGGGCTAAGTAGTCTGTTAGCAATAAAAAATGCACACGTTGCCAGTGGTAGTCCCATAATAGTGGCTAGGTTTAACCCTTCAACTAGTTTTAAACCAAACGAAGGTTTAACGTTATTTTTAGTTCGCTCGCGAATTCGTTTAGCCCACATAATACAGCCAGAGCCAATCATTACACAGCCTGCAATACCGCCTAATACGTATAACCAGCGCAACAACCACGTAGCTAAACGCCCTGTATGCATAGAATTAAGCGATTCGTAAAGCGCTTTGCTGCTAGTTAGCTCGTCATCAGTTTTAGCGACCATTTGCCCTGTAGCACCACTAAATATTAAGCGTGGTGCTTGGTCACGTAGTGTTTTACCTGCGCTTACTAATACGGTAATTGTTGAAGCTGCCATATTTGGTTGATTAACTTGTACGCGAGTAATATCTGCATGAGGCCACTTAGTATAAACCTGATCCAAAATGCGTTGAATCGGCACCATTGATGATTCGCCTTGGGCTTTATCGGTCATGGTGTTGCGAGGGGTTACATCGTTAAAAAAGCCACGCATGCCGTTATCATAAGAGATTTGCGCAGGGTAGGGAAACAACATAAATATAAGTGTAATTATACCCGTATAAGTAATCATTAAATGAAAAGGAAGGGCAAGCACAGAGCTTAAGTTATGGGCATCTAACCATGTACGGCTACCTTTGTTACGCCTAAAGCTAAACATATCTTTAAAAATACGCTTATGAATAACCACCCCCGATATAATGGCAATCAGCATAAAAAAGCTAGCAAAGCACACAATCCAGCGTGCGGTTATTGCATCCATGTAATGTAAATCATAGTGCAGCCGATAAAAAAAGTTACCGCCTTTAGTATCTACAAAGGGCTCAAGCTCTTGCATGGTATTAGGGTTTAGCTGTGTGTTTTCAAACCGGCTGCGGCGCTGGCCTGGCTCTTTTGGTTTTGCATAACCATAAATTAAATAAGGAATGCGTGGCTCGGGTAATGTAATACGCCAGCTTGATGAGTTAGCTCCATGGTTAGCTAAGTAATCGAACCCTGTAATTATTTGTTGTTTTTGCGCTTCTATACGCTGTGTTTGGGCTTGTACATTATGTATGGCTGGTTGATTCCATAAGGTTATTTCGTCTCTAAAAAAGCTAAGTGTTCCTGCAAAAAATATTAAATATAATAACCAACAAACGAGTAACCCTACCCAAGTGTGCAACCAAGTCATCGATCTGAAAAAGCTGTCTTTCATACCCAACCCTTTAGTAATACAAGCAATCCGATAAACGCACCTGTACTTAGTAAAATACTGATCCACACTGTTTTTAATGATTTAACGCTAAAGGCATAAATAAATACTACGGCATAAATTAAGATGCTGATTGAAACACTAAACAGCACAGCGTCTTGTTTAGCTATTGGCAATACAAAACTTAATAACGCAGTGCTTGCAGAGGTAAAAGCATAGCCACCAATTATGGCAATAAAAAAACGTAAAAATACCAAAACTCGATAACTGCTTACGCTTTTTACTATAAGCGCAATTACGTTAACCTTATCGAATGGCGCACTGTGCAAAGGTGCCTGCATAGTTAATTAATCCCTTTATTTAAAGCTGAGGATAAAACAAAGGCGCTATTATATATGTTACAAATACAAAAGATAGTTATTCTCATTTGTGATATTTAATTTTTAAGTAAGTTATACGTACTTGGTTACTTAGTAAAATACTGATCTGATATTATTTAATGATATTGCACAGGCTCTATGTAAAGCTTAAGGTTAATAAACTGAGTAAAAATAAAGAGTGAATAACGATGAGCGATCACGAAAAACTAAATTACGTTGAGTTCCCTGCATGCGACTTACCCGCGACTAAGGCCTTTTTTAGTCGTGTATTTAATTGGCAGTTTACTGACTACGGCCCAGAATACACGGCGTTTAGTGGCCAAGGGCTTGATGGTGGCTTTTTTAATGCGCCGCTTAAATCGCTAACTCAAAATGGTGCTGCGTTATTGGTTTTTTATAGTAACGACATTCACGCTACGTATAAAAAAGTACAACTCCATGGTGGCACAATATTAAAACCTATTTTTGAATTTCCGGGTGGTTGCCGGTTTCATTTTGCAGAGCCGAGCGGCAATGAATTTGCTGTATGGGCAGAGCAACACTAGGTTTTACAAGGCTTCTAGCGCGAATGAGCTTAAAGATCACGATTTTACTAACTAACGCTCGTTTTAATTAAAATAAACCGATTTTTTACCAACTCACTTATCCTAAATGGCCATTTAGGATAAATATTAAGCATTTAAGGCCAAATAAACATGAATAGTCACCAATTAATAGAGCAAGTTAGTAAATGCGTGATCTGTGAACCTCATTTACCTTTAGGGGCTCGCCCTGTTATACAATTTAACCCAAACGCACGCATTTTAATTGCAGGGCAAGCACCTGGCATAAAAGTTCACGAAACAGGCGTGCCGTTTAATGATGCAAGCGGAAACCGCCTACGAGAATGGCTTGGGCTAACACGTGATGAATTTTACGATGCCAATAATATAGCAATTTTACCTATGGGCTTTTGCTACCCGGGTAGGGGTAAGTCGGGTGATTTACCACCGAGAAAAGAATGTGCCCCAGCATGGCGCGAGCAATTATTGGCTGCACTACCAAATATTGAGCTGACAATAGTATTAGGTAAATACGCGCAGGCGTATCATTTACCGGAGACTAAAAAAATGCCACTTACGGAGTTAGTAAAATCGTGGCGTGAGTATTGGCCAAATTATTTAGTACTTCCACACCCCAGTCCGCGTAATAATATATGGCTTAAAAAGAATCCATGGTTTGAACAAGATGTACTTCCGGAACTAGATAAGCACGTTGCTGCTATTTTAAATAAGTAATACTTCTAGTTATTGTAAAGGGGCATTATACCAATCCGCAGTAATACTTAATCATTTTGCGGGGCTAAACGTGTCGCTACCTGTGTTAAAAAACTCTCATTTACGACTGCATGGATGCAGAAGGTAGAGCAATGCAGGAGCAATTGCCGAGAACAACTAAATAGCGAATTTTTTGCCTAGCTATCAACACGTTTTTCCATCCTCAAAATAGATCACTTAATTAAGCGAATTGGTATACAGTTAACTTAAAAATTAACACTCTAATTAAAAACAATAACAAACGAGGCTGTCTAATTTGAATGCATCTATATTAACTGAAGTAATACTTCCGCTCGCTCTTGCACTTATTATGTTTGGTATGGGTCTTGGGCTCACAACAAACGATTTTACTCGTCTATTTAAAAACCCGCTTGGCATTGTCATGGGTTTAATAGGCCAACTTGTAGCAATGCCTTTATTAGCATTAGGGCTGTGTTATTTACTTAACCTACCAACGCCTATCGCTATTGGATTAATGATATTAGCTGCTTGCCCCGGCGGTACTATGTCAAATGTAGTAAGTCAGCTTGTTAAAGCTAATTTAGCGCTTTCGGTAAGTTTAACAGCTGCCTCTACCGCAATTAGTATAATAACCACACCGTTTATTATTGGCTTTGCTATGAGTCAGTTTGCCCCAGCAGACGATGCTACTTTTTCTATTTTAACTACTTCATTAGGGCTATTTTTTATTACCTTAGTGCCAGTTGCTATAGGAATTTGGTTACGTCACTTTAAAAGTGATTTTGCCATTAAAGCAGAGCCGTTTTTTAGACGCTTCTCGTTGTTTTTTATGCTTATGATGATTGCCGCACTAGTAATAAAAGAGCGCGATTTATTAGTTAGCTCATTTAACAACGTATTTTGGGCGTGCATAGCGCTTAATATTGGTTCAATGGTTGTTGGTTGGTTAATTGCTAAGTGTTCAAAATTAAATTTAACTGATTCGCTGACGCTTTCAATTGAGGTTGGAATTCAAAATGCATCGTTAGCTATTTTAATCGCTATTAGCTTTTTAAATAAACCAGAATACGCAGTTACCGGTGGCGTGTATGGCCTTGCCATGTTTATAGGGCCACTGTTATTAATTGGCGGGTTAAAGCTTAAAAATAAACGTACCGCTAGGGCTGTTAACTAGGACTTTTAATTAGGGCATGTTGACCACGTTACTTTAATTTATGGCTGCGGATAACGTAGCCGTAAACTCCAGCCTAAAAATACCATCAGTTAAATGTATGCACTGCACCCATCGCGTCAACAAGTTGTAGGCTTATAAAACACTCTCAAGCTTGAATATTGCGCCAGGCGCTGAGCTTGCTCGCGCAAGGAGCGAAGCTTCTAATTACTAAGGCGCATTTTAGGATGGGATAAGAGTGTAAGTAATACGGTGAAAAACAGCGCCTCAAATATGAGGCGCTACTTTAAAACTTACTATTTGGTTTGCATGTTTTTAGCGCGTTCTTCTGCATCTATTAATGCTTGCGATTTAGGCGCGCGTTTTTTCTCTTCTATTTTGGGCTTTTCAGTTGAGTCAGGATCCCAGCTTGAGTCTAACGATAAGTTAGCAAATGGATTGTTACTGTCTGCTTTTTTAGGCTCACTTTGTGGCTCATCAACTGGCGGTGTTGTTTGTGCTTGCTCAGGTGCTGCGCTTTGTTTTTTAGGCATCGGCTTTTCACCAGGTAATGGTGCATCTGGATTAAATGTACGTATCTCTGGTTCTTTAAAGTCTTGCTCTGTTGTATATGTAGTCGATTGAGCGTCAGCTATTTGCTCTGGAGCGTGTAAATCTACAACAGGCTCACTCGCTGTTACTGGCTCAGGAGTACTAATAACCGGCTCTACAGTGTTATGTTCGGCTTCTATTGGCGCAGGCTCCGTTATATGAGCAGTATGGTGCTTACGCTGTTTTTTTTCAGGCTTTGCATCTGGGTCAAAGTCGCGTACCTCTGGCTCATGAAAGCTGCTGGCATTTTTAATGCGCTCTAAGGTTGTTTTTGCTGCTGCTTCAAACTCGGCTGTATTAGGCTCTGGTTTTTGTTTTACTTCGTTAAACGTAGCGGTACTTGTTTGCTCTAAAGTATCTGCTGGCTCTATTTGTGCAGGCTCAATTTCTCTTGTTTGCGATGATGTAACTACGTTGTTTTGCTCATCTGAAATTTGCGGTGGTATATGTTCAATATCAGCATTTTGTGAAGTGTTCGTAGGCTCTAAAGGCTCTTCATTTGCCTCTACGCTGCTCTCAACTGGTTTATTATTTTGAGTTACTTCGTTGATGACGACAGGCTCAATCTCTGGCTCTTTTGTAGTTTCAGGTTTAGCTGGCGTAGCAATTTTTTCTGATTTAACTTCAGGTGGAGCCGCCATAGTAGGTTCTGCCATTGTTTTACTTTGTTTTGCACGGCGCAGGCGCACGACGACCATAGCGCCAATAAGTATCACTATAACAAGTATTAAAGTGGGTAAAAGTAACGAGCTTGGGCTCTGCGCTACAGGTTGCGGCGCAATTACTGGCGCTGGTTTAGTTAACACAGGTGCTGGTTTTACAGGTACAGGATTTTCAGGCGTAGGTTGAACGCTTTGCTCTGGCGTTGCCGGTTTTACTTGCTCTATCACAGCTTCGTTTTTTTGCTCTGTAACTACTTGCTCGGGTGCTGCTTTTGTTGGCTCTGCATCAATTACTATTTCGTTACTGTTGGTATTTAGCTGATCGTTAATTTGTTGTTTTTGATCATCAGTTAAATTAAGTGTTTGCTCGTTGATGCTATTTTTAACAGCTTCTTCAGTGGGTTGTATTACAGGGGCAGGTTCAACAATTTTAGGTTGCGGCTGAGTAATAATCGCCGGCTCTGGCTCTATTATCTGTGGCTTTGGTTGTGCTTGAATTTCTTTTGGCTTATTACAGTTGTTTTTGTAATCACGCGCTGCCTTACGATATTTTTGACTCGCTTTATTATTACTGTTTTGCTGCATTTCTTGTTTAATTAAAATGCACATAGCTTCGTTGTATGCAGCACTTTGCGCACTATAAAATAGGGCAAAGCAAAGGGTAAATCTAATTAGTTTTGATATCATAAAGTTATGCGCGCTTAAATATTAATAGTTTGATTTTAAGCGCAAAATTGAAAATTATCCAGAGTAATACGACTAATCAATAACCATAAGGCTGCGATATTCATCGTAAGCAAATTGGTCTGTCATACCGCTTATATAATCTTGAATTAATCTACAGCGATAATAAAATTCGTACGCTGCAAAGTGATCGGGCTCTTCTTGCATCGCATCTATTGCGTGTTGGTAACTATTTAAGTGCTTTTTAGAGAGCTTTTTAACAAGTCGCGACTCAATTAATAAACGTGAATCGCCATTTAGAGCGCGCCTAAAGTCATCGCTGTTCAATTGAAGTAGCGGTTTGTAGCAATCGAGTAAGCCATTAATTATTCTATAACCTTGCAGCTCTAATTTTTCGACTTCTTTATTTGAAAAAACATGCTCAAGTGCAACTTGCTTTAGCATTTTGGTTACAGCGTGTAGATGACTTCTATCTTCTAAAAGTGCTTGGTTAAAATCGCCATGATAAATAGGTTCTATGTTCTCAATAAAGCGTTTTGCAGCATGTCCAACTAGCGGATGTAAAAGTGCTACGCGCAGGTATATAAAAAATTCGCTGTTAAAGTTATACGGTTGTGCTTTGGCGCGCTCATGTGCGTAGTCAACTGCTTTATCTACAAAAGTTTGGTGCTCTGTGTCGTCTATTGTTAGGTTTATGAGTGCTTTTTTATAATGACTTTTAAGCTGTGTACATAAGAATTCGGTGCTTATGATCCCTTTTTCAACAGCATCCTCTATATCGGCTAGGCAATACGAAATGTCGTCGGCGGCTTCCATTATGTAACTTGCAGGATGGCGGCAGTAAGGCTCAATAGTGAGCTCTTTTTGTAGCGCTTCAACAAAGTTTTTTTCGCTGTAGTAGTAACCCACTTTTTTCATTAAGTAGTTTTTATTTTGCGGTATGTCTTTTACATCAAGCCCAGCAGGGCGAGTGTATTTTAAAATACCAGCACTTTGGCTGTAAGTTAAATTAAGCGTTTGCAACGAATGAATTATACGTATGCCTTGAGCGTTGCCTTCAAAGTTACAAATATCAAGCGCAAGGTGTTTAAAAACAACACCTATACCGGTATTGGGCTCTTTGCAGCGCTCGGGTGTTACGCTTGCTAGGTTGTTATTAAACCAGTGGTTTATTGCCGCTTCGCCAAAATGTCCAAACGGTGGGTTGCCTATGTCATGCATTAGGCAGGCCATTTCTACTAAGCTTTCTAGGGGGCGTTCTAGATCGGTTAAGCCGTAATCTTTTTGTTGTTGGTAGCTTAAATTAGCAAAAATACGTTGCACTATAAAACGACCAACCTGTTGTACCTCAAGCGAGTGAGTTAAGCGCGAACGAACAGCTGCGTTGCGCTCAAGTGGAAACACTTGTGTTTTTTGCTGCAGCCTGCGAATAGCGGCACTGTTAATAATACGGCCACGGTCGCTTTCTAGCGCCATCTGTAAGTTAGAGGTTGTGCGGTACATTCGTGCTGGCGTTATTTTTTTACTAAAATCTATGGTCATCTTTATACTTGTCCTTTTTTACAATTGATGACTGGCATAGTTTTTAGCACATAGTCATTTGTCTTTAATATACAGGGTTTAATCTATCAGTTTGTATCATAAAGTAACAACTTGCTTTAAAATAATTTTTTGAGTAATTGTTGTGCATTTATAGGTGTTTATAATGAAACAGTGGATTTTAAAGGCAGTATCAATTTGCCTAATGTTAGGAATGAACAGCGCATTTGCTGCAAAAGAGCAAACTGTGGTGCTTGTATCAATTGATGGCCTGCGTTGGGATTATATTGAAAAACACGGTGCGCCAAATTTAAAAGCAATGGCCGAGCGCGGTGTTCGCGCACAAAAACTAATACCTGTTTATCCAACTAAAACGTTTCCTAATCATATTTCTATTATTACGGGCTTACTGCCGGTAAACCATGGCATTGTTGATAATAGCTTTTGTGATAAAGCGCGTAAGAACGACTGTTACAGCATGGGCAAAGCATTAGGCGATAGCACATGGGTAAAGGGTATTCCGCTTTGGAATTTAGCAAAAATGCAGGGGCTTAAATCGGCTACTTATTTTTGGCCTGAGTCAGATGCGTTATTTAACGGCATGACACCAGATTACTTTTATCACTATTCTAAATACAGCGATTACCAAAGCCGTGTTGATCAAATTATTCAGTGGTTAAGTTTACCAAAAGCACAGCGCCCACGTTTTATTGCGAGTTACTTTTCGCTAGTTGATAGCATGGGGCATGAATTTGGGCCAGACGCACCACAAACGCGAGATGCAGTTAAACAGCTTGATGAATTAATGGGGCAATTACAAACTCGCTTAAGTAAATTAGAGCAAGAGGTAAACTTAGTTATTGTCTCGGATCATGGTATGGCGAGTATAGATCCAGATAAAAGTATTGATGTAACCACACTGCCTCAAGATGAAAACTTTTTAGTTAAAAACACCGGTCCACGTTTACTCATATACACTCAACCCGATGCAATAAATGCGAATATAGCCGGCTATAAAGCTCGTTTACAAAAAGCAGCAAACGGTCGTTATACAGTATTAACTGACGAGCAGTTAGCAGCGTATCATTACAATAAAGGCACTCGCGTAGGCGATATTGTGGTGCAAACTACAGCGCCAGCGGTATTTACCAATGGTAAAAAACCAACCTATTTAGGGACTCACGGTTATGCATATACCGAGGATATGGCTGCATCATTTATTGCTGTAGGCCCTGCATTTAAACAAGGTGTAAGCCTTAAAGAAGTGAGTAACCTTGATATTTACCCAGTACTTGCAAAAGTGATGGGGCTTAAATTGTTAAACAAAGTAGATGGCAATGGTAAAACATTAATGCCAGCAATTAAGCAAAAAGTGGTTGTGCATTAAGCCGACCGGTTTTGTGATATTTAAAGCGGCTAATAGCCGCTTTTTTATGTTTAACTGCAGAGATATTTATACTCATTACCTGTACTAGTTCTCCTTACTAGTTACATACACTTATAGTGCTGGTAAAGCCGCGTTCGTCGCTTGTTAAAGTAAGCACAAGTTGGTGGCGTTCACATATTGCTTTTACGGTGGCTAAACCTAATCCAAACCCTTCTTTTTGCCTTGCGGGGTCGCCCCTATAAAAACGCTTAGTGAGTTGCGATAATTGTGTGGGTTCTACTCCTTTGCCATTATCGCTAATATTTATATGATTGCTGGTAAGCGTAATGTGTATAGTTGCTTCATTACCTGCGTATTTAATAGCATTCTCGACTAGGTTAAATAAAGCCTGAAAAAGTAAGTTTTTATCGCCTTGAAGTACTAACTCCCCCTGATTAATTACATTTATATGCTGCTGATTTTGCTGTGCACTGGGCTCTAATATGTCTATTAAGTCATTAATAAGTGTTTGGCAGTTTATAGGTTCTAACTTTAACGGAAATTGCCCATGCTCAAGGCGAGTCAATTTAAGCATGGCATCAAAGGTATGTAATACAGTATCAAGCTGTTCTATTTCAAGCCCAAGCTCTGGCTGTTTTACTGCTTGGCGCTCTAGTTGTAAGCGCAATCGAGTAAGTGGGGTTTTTAAATCGTGTGCTATGTTATCGGTAATGCCTTGCACTAAGGCAAAGTTTTCTTCGATGGTGTCTAGCATGGTATTAATATGTTTGGCTAGTTTTACAAACTCATCACCGTGTTGTTTATGCACTACACGCGCCGATAAATCACCTTTTTGAACTTGTTCTACTACGTTATTAAAATAATTTACACGCCTTAAATGCCTGCGCGCAAAAATATAGCCAAACACACAGGTAAGTAACAAGCTGACCAAACAAGCCCAGGTTGCAATGGTTTTAAATTCAGTAATTAAGCGGCTTAAATGTTCGGTGGCTGTGGCAATAACAATATTGCCATGTTTGGTGTTTACAATACCGGTGGTAAGTAGCCTAATTTGCCCACGTTGGGTGTCGAGCACAGGAAACTCAAGGGTGTTTGGCAACTTTGGAATATCGTTAGGTAAAAAGCTTAATTGCTGAAATTGCTCGTCATCGCTTTGCCAAAATATTAAAATTTCGCCCTCGTTACGAAATACCGCTAGTTGCTGAAAAAAAGACGCTTTATCAAATTCATTAGCAAGCCCCGCAATACGAACTTGCTCGGCGTTTAAGCGCCTTTCTACTTGGCGTGTTTGCTCGCCCAATAATAGCTGATATATAAGCACAACGCATAGCACTAAAACAACCGATGTAATGGTGGCAAACGCGAGTGTAAGTCGCCATACAGAACTAAAACGCGGGTTAAATTGTTGCCAAAGGTTGGAGTTAATAATCATTATTTTGCTCTACTTGTAATCGGTAGCCAACGCCTCGTATTGTTTCTATTTGTACTTTTGCACCAAGCAATGTTAGCTTTTTACGTAACCTTGCTATGTGTACATCTATTACATTTGTGCCAGGGTCAAAATTATATTCCCATACCGACTCAAACAACAAAGTGCGCGTAACGAGTTTATTTTTATGATCGAGTAAAAAATGTAAAAGTTTAAATTCTTTAGGTTGTAAGTTAAGTGTTTGCCCAGCTACATCTGCTTTGTGATGACGAAAATCGAGGTTTACGTTTGCTAAACTTAACGCGGTTTGTGGTGGTTGGTTATGAAAAGGGCGCTTAATTATGTTTTCTACACGAATGGCCAATTCCGAAAACGCAAAGGGCTTTATAAGGTAGTCATCGCCACCTGCTTTTAAGCCTGCAACTCGGTCGTCTACTTTATCAAGCGCCGAGAGTATTAGTACAGGCGTTGTTTTTCCTGTTGCTCTAAGCGCAGCAAGTACTTGCAAACCATCTAGCTTTGGTAGCATTCGGTCTAGTATAATCGCGTCGTGTTCTTCGCATGTGGCAATTAATAATGCTTGTTGACCGTCTTGTGCGGTATCTACGGTGTAGCCTAGCTCGCTAAAGGCTTTGTATAAAAACTCGCGGTTTTGTTTGTCGTCTTCAACCAAAAGTAATTTCATTAATTGCCCCAACGCAGTAGTGGTAGGTTTTTACCTGTTGCGAGATCAATGGCTTTTTTATGGCGCCCTTTTAACGATACAAATGTGGCAACCATATAAGTTACGCCCATATCTTGCTCAAGTTGAGCTTCTATTAAGTATTGTGTTTGTGTTGAATCTAACGACTGGACAAGTTGATACATGCGGTAATTTTTTTTACGCATTAATTTAGCGGCTGCAACTTCGTCGTCTTCATCAAGCTCTGGCGGGGCATATTCAAGCTCAATAAGTTTACCTTTTACATCAACTAGCAATTCAATAAAGCGATTATGTTTTTGCTCAAAAAGTGTTACCTCGTAGGTGGTTTGTCCTTTTTCGAACTCTAGCTCAAACTCTACAATAACGGCTGTATTTAGGTATTCGGTTTCTATATTTTTTAAAATACTTTGTGGTGATGGCTCGTCTGCATTATTAAGTTTGTCAAAAATTGCAGAGCTGCTTGCATAGCACAACCCGCTGCAAAAAAATAAGGCGCTCAAAAAAATATGTTTCATGTAAGTATGCTCTTGTTTTAATGTGTTTAGCCTACCAAATAAGAGGGCTAAACACATTTATTTAGTCGTATGATTTATTCTTTATATCAGCGCTTTATATTGCTACTAGTCATCTAAAACGCATGCTCTTACTTGGTTGCTTGCAACCCATTGGCATTCTAATTCTACGGTTTGATTTAAATATTGCGTTAATGAGTTATCTTCACTTATGTAACCCCAAAGCGTTGCTTGCTGATTTTGATTTGCCGACACTAAACCGGTTAAGTTAATCTCACTTGTATCGTCCTCTAGTTCAACTTCGCTTACGCTGTTTTTCTCATTGTTATAAGTGCCTTCAAGCTCAACCCACTGTCCATCTAGGGTATTAACCGATAATCCATCCTCAAATACAGTTTGGCTATTAAATGTAAATTCAATGCCATTTATTGTCGCTATATCTTGCTCGTAACTAACAACACCGGCTACCGAAAACTGCTGATTAGTTGTATTTGAGTTGATGTTTGTTGATTCAAATTCTATTTCTTGAGCAAGTAATTTATTATCGGCTTGCTGCCATACACCATCTACCTCAATAACTTGACCAACAACAAGATTAGCGGTGGTGCCATCTTCAAATTGAGTTTGATCATTAATGCTAACTTGCCACTGCGAGTTTAATGTTATTAAGCTCATATTGTTATTTACAAAGGTGATTACGCCTTCAAGCTCGGTGTCTATATTATCGGTAAAACTAAGGCTTTGCTCTGCATCAACCTCGGTTGCACTAAATATTGCATTATTATAAAAACCTTCAACCTCAACAAGTTGACCATTACTTAGTGTGCCGTCTATATCAGCTTGTTGGTAGTTAATAACTAAATCACCTAAAGTAAATGTACGCAACTGCTGGTTTAAATTGGTAATACTGCCTTGCACTTCAAGCTCTGATTGGCTGTTAGTAATAGGGGCTTGGTAGGTAACCGTTAATGAGCTTAATGAATGACTGTAGCCACTTATTTCAAATAATTGCCCTTGACTAAAGTCGCTGCTGTTTAAGTTACTGAGTGTTATTCCTGCAATATTTACTTGATCATTTTTTATATTAATAGGACCTTTAAATACGGGGTCGTAATCTATTTCAGTTGCGCGGGCACCATTTGTTTCTACTTCTACCATCATCCCTTGTTTTATATTAGCAAGAGTTGCGTTATTGCCCTCTATTTCTACTTCTGCTGAGCCTGCTGCAATAATATGATTGTTTACAGTAATTGAATCCGACGTTACACCTGTTACTTGCCCAATGATCACACTCGGTAAATTAGCTGAAGCAGTTAGCTCGTTGTTGTCGTTATTTGACGAACTACTGCCGCATGCTGTTAACGCAAGTGTAATAGCACTTAATGAGATTAGTTTTGCTGTATTTTTAATTGATTGGTTGGTCATGGGAAACTCCAAGTTAATAACTATTGCTGATGGAGTAATTGTACTTAACCATGTATATCAAGAAGGTGGACAGAACATTAATTTTTGTTAATGTTATAAAAAAGAGCGCGTAAGCGCTCTGCAGGGAAGAACATGTTAAAACTTTTAAGTGGGCTATTTAGCCTAATGCCAGTCAGTTAAGCTGACTGGCATCTTTCTTTTTATGGGGATACTTAGATGGTTTTGGCTTAACCCATCGGGGATATCTTCTATCCTCTCGTCTAGCTGGAAGCTTAAATAAGACCAGTGTATCGAGTAAGTGCTGCCAGTGTATTGGAATGTTCCCTGGGCTCATTATAGATACTGACGAGAAATACTGAATGACAGCCATCGAACTGCTAGAGAAACTAAGCTGGTTAGGCCATATCCCTGTGACTGTCGCCGCCATCGTCATTATTCTTCGTATTAAATTATAGGCGAGTAACACGGCCCATAGCTCCTGACGCACCATGTCTGGACGCTTACTTCTTAAATGGTATGCGCTATCAAGCATGGTTTGTTTGATTTCTCTAAACCCAAGTTCTATCTCCCAACGATGACAATATAATTCAACAATTTCATTACCTGGATAACGCAATCTATCCGTCATCGAGGTTAATATACGGTAGCTTTTGCCCTTTATTGTTTTGCTGATTAATCTCGCTTTAATCGTTTCAGGAACATCGGGAAAGTTTTTTTGTGCATGCTTTGTGGTTTTCAATTCAATGATATGGTCATTTTTACCCGCGCTGGAGATGATTTCATACTGTAAGTCGGGCCTTGCTGGTATCAGCCAGTGCCTCATCTCCCCAGTTTGATGCCAACGGTTTAACAGGCCTAAAGAATAATATCCTTTATCAAACATAGTCAGTGAATTATCTGGTGTACGTTCAATTAAACGCTCAGCTAATTTCATCTCGTTGGTTTTATAGTTATCAAACTCGCTACTGAGAAGTTGATGGCTGGTCAATTCCATATGACAGACCATGCGTATTTGAGGAAAGGCTGTATCACCGTATTGGTTGCTACCTGAAGAGAAGGCTTTACGATTATCAGGCGTGTCGGCTGTTCGCCACACAACACCGTCAACAGCTAATAGGTTCAAACCATTCCATGTTTCGAATGACTGTTGCTTATACATTGATTGAGCAGATTTATTGAAAACGTGTTTAACGGAATCATCACCTAACCTTTGTCTAGCCTGTACCATCGCACTTGGAGCAACGAGTTGGTTCTTGCCAGGTAACATGATATCTAGCTTATTAGCGATATTCCAAACTGATTCTTTTCGAAACAATGCCATGCCAATAACTGACCACAAAACGGCTTCAAGCGGTAATCTTCGCTTACGAACGGTTGCAATCCCTGCTTGTTGAAAACCTTGTTCAATGATTTCAGGGTCAAGAATTTCTGATAATTTTTCAAAGGTATGGTATCGGCTGCTTTCTTCAAGTGTTGCTTGCAGTGCTTGTTCTATATTCACAAAAAAATCCGTAGTTAGTTTCCTAACTACGGATTTTGCATGATCGTTTGGATCGGTCAACCGGTCATTTTCTTAACTGATCGGCATTAGGCTATTTAGCCCACTTTTTAATGCGCTACTTATTTAAAGTTAGCAATACTTGTTTTTGTAGCAGTAACCGTGCGAATTGCATACGCTTGGTTTGTAATACCAAATGCAATACCGTTTACGCTCCAGTTAGGGTTAGAGAAGTAATCGTACTGAGTTGCGCTACCGTAAACGTGAGGGTAAGCCATAATACTTGCAAACTCATTTTGTACGCCATGACCCATGCCATCTACATATACACCGCCAGATGTGTCACCTTGTTTGCGTGAATGCGCTAAACCTTGGTTATGACCAAGTTCGTGTACAAATGTAGTTGCACCACAATCAATTGCAGTGATTGAGTACATACGGCTGCTCATTGAGCTATATAGATTGCCATTAGTGCCTTGGCCAACCCACGCTAAACCACATGAAATAAGCCCATTGCCAGCACTTTGGCCAGTACCTAATACGGCAATCATGTCGGCTTTCCAATCGCTGCGTAAACCATCTACGTAGCTGCTATTTGTAACCGAATCTAACCAATCCTCAGACGGCGTTACTGCGTAGTCACCTAAGTTTTGTTTGCCAGCTAAGCGTAGTGTTATATCAACGCCATTTTGGCTATATACCTGATTACTAAAAGCAATTAGTTGATTTATTTTAGTGTCAATATTGCTAGTTGCAGCAGCTGATTGGTCGGTATATAAAATACCGATATCGATTGTTTCTGCTTGTGCAACACTTGCTGCACATAATGCCGCAGCCAGTGCGGTTGTTGTGATTACTTTTTTCATTATTGTATTTCCTTACTCTTGTTGTGGTTGGAACTTGTTTTTAACTTGGTTGAGCTCATAAAAAGCAGACACACTAAAGCTGCTTTATAGTGCGGCTTTAGTTGTTTTTTATATTTTGATTATTGGTTAGCCATCAATTTTTGGTGCAAATATATCGATGCTTTTATCTGATTTGGGCTTTGGTGCGGTTACTTCATGCTCTATGTGGCTTTTATATAAATCGCGTTTTGCTGCAATCCATCCGTACTTACCTTTACTTTCGAATACATAGTTGCCAGAAGGTGCAGTAAATTGGCCATATACGGCATCTTTACCTACCGTTAAAACGGTATTATGCATGCGACCGTCAACACCCACTATTTTACCAAATATGCTCTTATCGCCATTTTCAGACTCAACCACACTAGTCACTTCTGCGGTGAATGTTTCGGCTGTTTGCGGAATAGCTAAATCAAAATTTTCGCCAGTCTCTAACGCCTGTAAAGAATTTAAATCAAACTCAATATAGGCCTCGTTATGTAAGTCGGTAGGTAAAACTTTTGCGTTTATAAGCACTTGCTTTGCTTTGTCTGATAAGCGATTTACGGCATCAAATTCTTCAAACGGTAAGCTGTTGTCAGGGGCAACAATGGGTTTTACGGTAATTGGATCTTTACTCATATCAATAGGTGCAGGGGGATGTGTATTGCGCGTTTTTTGTAAATCAATAGGAACAAAATCAATAGCAACAGGCGCGATAGGTTCGCCCGTTTCATCTGCATTAAAAAATAGCCCATAAACTGCAAATGCCGATAATGGTATAGCAATTAGTAAGACGACAGATCTCTTCATTTGTTTCTCTTTTAGTGTTTTTGGTTAACTATTTGTTACGTTTTATATTATTAAATGGATTAGATCAAGATAATAAATGTAACCGAAAAGAATTATTTCTTAATTTTATAATTCCTTATAAAATATAAGGATATTTATTTTTGGTGTGTTTTTTGCTCTTTTTAGTATTGGTTTTTAGTAGTGTTTACGCGGGCTTTGGCGCAGTTATAGGTACTTGTTTGTTTAGTTAAATACAATGGTTAAAAGTGACTTTTTGACGTTAATTACAATGAAAAATAAAAAGTGAATTTATTTCACCTTTTGTAAACCAATCGCTAATTGCAATGTAATTATTGGGCACGTATGTTGTGTGCTGCATAAATGCATTACGAGGAATTTATGAAGGTGTCTGATCAGTTGCTTAACCGAATTACAGCAGGACTTGTGGCTGTAATTATTGGTTTTTCGAGTTCTATTGCATTAATTTATCAGGTAGTGATAACCCTTGGTGGTACGCCCGATTTAGTAGCTAGTTGGATTTTAATGCTCGGTTTAGTGATGGGCACAACGTCAATTGGTTTATCGTACTATTACAAAGTACCTGTTTTAATTGCGTGGTCTACCACGGGAGCTGCATTACTTATTTCAAGTGCCCAAGGGTATAACTTAAATGAGGCTATTGGCGCGTTTATGCTCAGTGCATTGCTCGTGTTTTTGTCGGGGGTTACGGGCTGGTTTGAAAAAATAATGAACCGTATTCCAAGTGAGCTTGCATGCGCCATGTTGGCCGGCGTGCTTGTTACCTTTGGTATCGATGTGTTTAATTTTATGAACGACATGCCTTTAGTAATTGGCTTAATGGTCGTTATGTACTTTATTGGTAAACGCTTTTTTGCCCGCTTTGCTATGTTAAGCGTGCTTATTATAGGTGTATTACTCGCTTGGCAAATGGGCCATATTGATACCAGCGCGCTGCACTGGAAAATGAGCGAATTTGCTTATATTGAACCCGCTTTCCACTTGCAAGCATGTATTAGTATAGGCTTACCACTTTATATAGTTACCATGACTTCGCAAAATTTACCGGGTATTGCGGTTTTAAAAGCACATAAATATAAAGCGCCTATATCTGCATCTCTTAATGTTACTGGCTTTGTAAATATGCTTAGTGCTCCTTTTGGAGCCTACTCTATTAATTTAGCCGCGATTACCGCAGCTATATGTATGAGTGATGAGGCGGATAAAAATCATGATAAACGTTATTGGGCGAGTATAGCGGCTGGCGTATTTTATATTTTAATGGCGTTGTGCGCAGCTACATTAGTTGGCTTGGTAGCAAGTTTACCGCAGGCACTTATTTTAGCTTTGGCGGGCATTGCGCTATTTGGCACCATTGCTAATAGTTTGCAGCAAGCCCTTAGTAGTACTGAATATACTGAGGCCGCAATAGTCACTTTTTTAGTAACTGCATCTAACTTAACATTGCTCTCAGTAGGGTCTGCTTTTTGGGGGATTATAGCGGGTGTGCTAACGCTTATTATCACCAGGAAAGACTAAAAACTGTGAATATGTAAAGCGAAATTATTGCTCATATAGATGATTAAAATAGTTTAACCAAGCTTATTAAAAAGGCTGCAATTGCAGCCTTTAGTTTTACAAACAGAGTTTACCTAATCATAAGTATGATGGCGAGTTACGCTAAACCGATTAAGTATATGGTGCATAACATACACAACACATAAGCTTAAGATTATAGCCACAGATACCGAACTAAACCGGTACATTGCACTATAAACAAGATCTTGGCCTGGCCCGAGTGAATTTCCAAACAAAATACCAAATGTAGTCAATACACCAAAACCAATGCCAGGTATGCCTCCGCCTAAAATATGAAAGCGCGCAAAAACAAACGAAAGTATCCATAAAATAGCCATCGGAAAAAGTAAAAAATCAGAGTGACTATACAAAAATAGTTGCGATAGTAACGCTGCATTACAGCCTATAAGCGTTCCAATTGCTCGCTGCCAACCGGCCATACCTGCGGCTTTCCAGCACAACGAAAATAAAATAAGCACAGAAGCTGCCTGCGCAGATATTGAGTCTTGTAAATCAAGAACCTGAAAAACAACAAAAGAGAGCGTAGCCACGGTTGAGCATAACAATACCTCATGGCGAATACTTTCTTTTGCTTTAGCTGGCATTACTCGCCCGGGCCTTGCGGTTACATCAGGAAATAGGCCATGCATTAATGCTCCAATAATAACGGTTAAGAATATAGCCAAACCATTAGTTAAGATTAACGGATAAATACTGCTTCCTTGATCAACATAGCTGGAAAAATGTAGCTGAATAGAAAGACTGATTACGCCTAAAGCGCCAAATAAAAAGGCACTACCGCTACTCATTTTATGAAATAAAAAGCAGAAAACACCAAACACTAACAATGTCATAACGACTGGCAAGTGAGAAAACAATCCCTGCATTATCAGCACTATAAGTGCGCTAAATGCAGCAGATGCTATAAATTGATTTATAAGCCCACGACTTAACGTAGGTACCATGCCCAATATCAACATAGGATAAACGGTAAAAAATATACCATTGGGCCAGTTCATTAATTTACTAATAGTAAAGCCAAGGGTACAGCCACCTGCAATGCGCAGTGCTTGGCGAAGGCCATTGGAGTCTAATTGTGGGCCTTGGCTAACAATTTGAGTCATAAAGCCTCCATTAATAAATGTAGTGTAACCAGCTAATAAACCTGATTTGTGCAGAGCCAAACCATTGCCCAATTGTTGATTCTGGTAATAACTGTACTGTTGCACGTGAGCCACTAGGCATGTTTGCTATTAAGTCTTGATGATTAATGAGCTTTAAGTGAATGCGTTGACGCTGTGCATCACGCACCCAGCGATTACTGGTTTCTGTTGTACTTAGTAAACCATTAGCACTAAGTTGACCACTGCTAACGCCTGCTTCAAATGTTTCAAGTATTGCGTCGTAAACTTCACCTGGACGGCTATCAAATACTACGCGCGCTTGGGTGCCTTGCTTCATATTTGAGAGTGACTTTTCTCTAAAGTCGGCAACTAAATCTGCCTTTTTAGCAACAATAGCTAATAATGGGCTGCCTGCAACTGCGTATGCGCCGTCTAATAATTGTAAGTTAGCAACTACGCCGTCACTTAATGCGCGCACTTTTGTGTAGGATAAATTTAGCTCAGCCTGTGCTAACTGGTTAGCAGCGTGGCGCATGGCTAAGTTTTTGTTACCTGAGTCACCTCTAGCTAAAACCGCTTCAGCTAACTGCGCTTCAAGGGCTGCAACATTTGCTTTACTCGCTTCAAAATTAGCACGAATGCTTTCAAGTTCTTGCTCCGATATAGACTTTTGCTTATAGAGCTTTTCGCCTCTGCTTTTTAATAGTTTTTGCTCATGCTGTTTAGCGTTTGCAGCACTTATTTGTGCCTCAAGCGCTTTAACATTGGTATCAAGGCGTTTATTTTGTAATTTGGCATCATCAAGGGCGAGTTGAGCTTGTTCTTTAGCTAAATTATATGGGCCTTCATCGATACTAAATAATATATCGCCTGCTTTAACTGATTGGTTATTACTAACTTGCACACTAGTGACTCGGCCACTAATTTGCGGTGATATTTGCACAACAGGGTGATAAACACGTGCTTGTGGTGTCACAGGCAAAACCATATCGGCCACTAAATAGTAAATAAATACTAAGATAAACCCTATGAGAGAAAACCTTACATAGCGTGCAAACTTTTGATCCGGTGTCATTTTTAGCCTTACTTATTAACTTGAATACATTTAAGGGCGTTTTGCTCCATTTTGATCAAACCAAATGCAATCGCATCTAGTTGCTCAACAGATAAACCGCTGTATAACTGATTTTTTATATCGGAAATAGTCTCTTGCAATGAATGTAAAATGGCATCACTTTGCTCAGTAAAATAGAGTCTTTTACTGCGCTTATCATGTTTGTCTACACGGCGAACGATTAACGATTGCTCCTCTAATTGCTTAAGTGTACGAGTCAGTGAGGGCATTTCTATCCCTAAGCTATTAGCAAGTTCAAGTTGTGTTAGTCCCTCACCACGCATACTAATATGCATTAGCGCAGTCCAGCGCGATTGAGTAAGCCCTAAAGGCTCAACCGCAATGGTTACCGCTTCGCGGCATAAGCGATGAACTCGGCCCATATTACCGATAACAGTTAAATCGAGCGTTTCGTGAAAAGGTTTGTGTGTAGGCATAGCCATCCCAACATAGTTAGCAAGCTAACTATTTTATCATTACTTAGCTTGCTAAGTAAATATGTGTAAGTGCGGGAAGTGGCAAAATATTTGCTAAACCTCACTTGTAAAAATGGTGAGGTTTAGCAGGAGTTTAAAAGTTAAGTAAATTAGCAGGGGAGTATTGATCGGTAAGTACTTTTGTATCTGCGGGCCAATCTTGGGCGTTTTTAGTAAATTGCATAAATTGGCTAATCGCTTTTATGTCTATACCGTATTTTACTAATTTAGGGGCGAGAGCATTTACACGCGTGTTAATTTGCGCTTCGCTCGGCATTGATTTAAGTCCCGCTAAAATAATACGATTACTACGATTTTCGCGACTTACATTTATAAAGTCGCCAAATACAGCGTGGTAAGTTGCCGACTCATGCTGATAAAGTTTACTACTTGAAAACGTATTTGCAGCTACAACACCGCCTTCGGCTAATACGCTTTGTACTTCTTCAAAAAACTCTTTAGTAAGTAAATGCTCCGGAATATAGTCGCCGTTAAATGCATCCAAAATAATCCAATCGTACTTTTGTTTTTTAATAGCGGCACGTTTTATAAAAATACGGCCATCTTGCACGCTTGATGTCACTAAATCGTTTTCTATAAAGTTAAAGTAATCGCGTGCAACTTTAGTTACTGCTGGGTCTATTTCAACATTATGAATTTTTGCAGTGGGGTATAGCTCATGAATAACGTTAGAAAGCGTACCGCCACCTAGCCCTATAATAAGTACATTTTTAGGGTTATCGGCTACTAAAAGGCTCGCAAAAGTCAATTTTGTGTAATTAAAAACAAGTTTGTCGGGATTGTTTTTATACATACAGCTTTGGCTTGTTTGGTTACTTTTAGTATTAAATTTAAGGCAACGTAAGTCGCTCGTTTCTTCAACAATAATATTGCGATAAAGCGAGCGCTCTTCGTGGATAACTTTACTGCACGCAAAACCCGAAAATGCAATTAACGGCAGTAGTAAATATTTAAGCATGAGCAAGCTCCTTATTACTAACCAAGGTATTAATTACAATCGCGACTAAACCCAGTGACCCAAGCGTTAGAGCAAAGGCGCTAATAATTGTATTTACGTCAAACGCGAGTACAAAGTAAAAAGAAGTAATAATAGTACCCAGTGCACTGCCAAGCGTACTTACAAAGTATAAACGCCCAGCGACTTGGCCGCTTTTATCGCTATCGGTTACCAGTAAGCGCACAGAGTAGGGCGAGATCATGCCTAAAATAACGGTAGGTATAAAAAATAAAGCAGTTGACGCTAAGAGTGAGCCGTAGCGGCTATCTTCAATATGGGTAAATATAAATTCCATTATTGGCTGCGAAAATAATGTAATAGGCACCACCATAATGCTGGCTATTAAAAATATTAAACCATATTTGGTAAGTGATGCATTTTTAGTGCTGAGTTTACCGCCAAGTAAATACCCAAAAGATAAACTAAGCATAAATACTGTAATTATACTGCCCCAAATATGTACGCTACTACCAAAAAAAGGGGCGAGAATTCTCCCTCCTAAAAGTTCAATCCCCATAATGCAAAAACCGCTGCAAAAAGCTAAAAAGTAAATTAACGCGTTTGTTTTTATGCTCATGTAATTATCGTTATGTAACTTAAGTAGAACACTATACTAACGTGATGACACGGCAGTCGCTAGTGCATTAATTAATCGCTCAGTGATTTTTTAAAAAGAAGTTTTGTTATAAAGTAACACATGCTACAATTTTGTTATACTATAACACTTACTTAGTTAATCAATCACATGAAGTACTCTTTAATTTATTTAGCCTGCCTAGGAATTAGTGCGCCCAGTATCGCGCAAGATCAAAAAGAAGAAATCGAAAAAATATCTGTCACTTATAGACAAGCTTATCGCGGTGATATTCCTCAAAAGCAAATGCCACAATCTATAGTTAGTATTAATAGTGCTGAGCTTAATAAAAAAGGAATTACTCAACTACAAGATGCGCTTGATTTTTCAGCTAGTATTTCACGTAAAAACAATAGCGGTGCATTGTGGGATAGCTTTTCTATTCGTGGCCTTTCGGGTAACGAAAATATGCCATCGGGCTATTTAGTTAATGGCTTTAGCGGTGGGCGTGGTTTTAGCGGCCCGCGTGATGTATCTAACATTGACTACATTGAAGTACTAAAAGGCCCAGGTTCAGCACTTTATGGGCGATCAGAGCCAGGCGGGACTGTAAATATTGTGACTAAAAAGCCACAGTTTGATTCACAGGGTGAGCTAAAACTAAGCTTAGGTAGCGACAGTTTTAATCGCGTTGAAGGCGATTACACTCAAGGCATTAACGATACCACCGCGTTTAGAATAAATGGCGCATGGCAAGATAGTGACAGCTACCGCGATGAGGTGTACACCAATAAAAAAGTGATTACGCCGTCTATTTATCATCAAATAAACACATCGACCAGTGTAACTTATGAGTTTGAATACGTAGATTTAGCTCAGCTATTCGACCGTGGTGTTGTCGTACTCGATAACGATTTTGACACCGTACCAAGCTCGCGCTATTTAGGTAACCCAAACGATGGAGACACTCAGGTTTACTCTCGAGGCCATCAAATTACGTTAAATCACGATATTAACGATGAATGGTCACTCGTTGTAGGTGCAAATTATCGAGACTCTAGCTTAACGGGTTTTTCGTCAGATGCAGAACTTGCACCGTCACGCCAATCGTTATTTGACGATGGCCGCACACTTACCCGCCAGCAGCGCTATCGTGACTACGAAGTAGAAGATTTAAGTGTAAAGTTTGAAGTTAGTGGAAGTTTAGATACAGCCGGCATTTCGCATCATTTATTAATAGGTATTGATGCATATAAATACGATTTGCGCACGGCGCTTTCTCGTTATCGTGGCGGTAATGGCACTTATACTATTGATATTTTTGAGCCTGATTATTCTGGTGAACGTCCTGCTGTTTCGCTACTTTATGAAAATGATGAAGAGCAAAACGCTTACGGTATTTACATTCAAGATCAAATGGATATCACTGATAAGTTTAAACTTTTACTTGGTCTTAGATTTGATAGCGTAGACCAAGATATTTTAGAAACCAACAGCGGTGTGTTTTCAACCAGTTCTGAGAGCCAAATAAGCCCACGCGTTGGCGTAGTGTATGAACTAAATAATACTATAACCTTTTACAGCAGTTACTCTGAAGGCTTTTTACCACTGAGCGGTACTGATGCAAACGGCGACCCGTTTGGCTTTGAGTACAGCGACTCGTTTGAAGTTGGTGCTAAGTTTGAATACTTAGGTGTAAACGGTACTGTGGCATTTTTTGATGCTTCTAAAAGTAATATGTTAGTGGCAGACCCTGTAAATGTTGGATTTTCGGCGCCTATTGGTAAAGCTGATAGCAAAGGGTTTGAGCTTGATTTAAACACCTATATTACTGATGCAACCGCGTTTAACTTATCGTACGCCTACATAGACGCCACCACAGCAAACGACATTATTAATGCCGATTGGGGCGTGCCAATTGAAAAAGGCAGCCCGCTGGTTAATGTACCAAAAAATAACCTAAACCTTACACTTAGCCACCAAACAGCGTTAATGGGTAAAGAGCTTGAATTTGGTGCAAGTTACCAATATACCAGCAGCCGCCTAGGTGATGCCGCAGATTTGAGCTTTAGACTACCAAGTTACCAATTGGTCGGCCTGTTTGGTCAATTAAATCTAACAGATAAAACAGAGCTAAATGTGAGCATTAATAACATTTTTAATGAAGACTACGCTCAAAGTAGTTACAACGCTTTGTGGGTTTATCCGGGGGCGCCTACGCAATTTAAAATGTCGATAGCTTATAATTTTTAATAGCTTAGCTTATTAAGCTTTTAAACAGTTTTCATCCTGAAGCGTCTTAATTTAATAATTAAGGCGCTTTTTTATTTAAATTAAGGTTTCTTAAGTTTTCTTTAAGTTTCGCTCGCTAAGTTACAAACATACACTTTATATGAGCGATGTTTATGCAATTAGCACACCTACCTTCATCACCCGTTTATATTCAAAATAACTCACGCTTTGTTAGTGCTCGCGTTAATGATGAGCATAGAAGTGCGTTAGAAAACACAGTTAAAGAAGGGTTTTTAGTCGCTTACAACGCCACGCTTACCTCTTTTATGCCATTACTTTGCCAATACACGACAAACGAAGGGCAATGCACATTGGGTTTAAGGCAAGCAACAGCTCCTCTATTTATAGAGCAATACTTAGCACAGCCCATTGAGCATTTTTTACCTGAGGACACACTGCGTAATAAAGTATTTGAGCTTGGCAATCTATGCTCTACACATCGCAAAGCAACGCTTGGGCATTTTATTGTTGTTAATGAAGCCCTGCAAAGTGTAGGAGCAAAACATTTAGTATTTTGCGCCACTAAAAAAGTACGTGCACTGCTGCGCTTATTAGGCGTTAACTGCACTGAAATTGCTGTGGCAAACAGTTTTGTTGTTGAGCATCCGCTAAGTTGGGGAAGTTACTACGCTAATCAGCCTACCGTATGCATTGTGAGCCTAGAGCAAGCTCACCAACAAGTATTAAATACCCCAATGCTTTATAGTTTGATGCAGCAAAACCACTCAAATATCAATTCTTTGGTAAATGCGTTGGTGAACGTATGAATTACTATAATACCCATGCAATATCGCCATTAATTATTGCCCACAATAAAGAACAAACACTTGAAATTAACGGGGATGAGTTTAACCAGCAAATACAAAAAATAGTAAAAATACTACATAGCTTTAACGGCAAATGTATCGCTTATAAGCTCGATAATACGCCAGCTTGGCTTGTTATTGATGCCGCTACTGCGGTTTCGAATAAAGTGGCTGTGCCAATTGCTCACTTTTTTAGTGAACAACAAACTCAATATGTACTAGCGCAATGCGGCGCTAATATATTTATGAGCGACATACCAAACCCTTTATTTGGGGAGCCGACCGCATCAATTACTTTATTTGAGTGTTACACATTATATATTTACGAAATTGTTGTAGCTAAACCCGTCAGTTATTTTCCAGATACTCAAAAAGTAACATTTACGTCAGGATCGACTGGGCAACCAAAGGGCGTGTGTTTATCTGCAAATAGCCAAATGCAGGTAGCTCAATCTCTGTGCGATAAAATTAATATTAAAAAGCCTGTGCATTTATGTTTATTGCCGCTTGCTGTATTGCTTGAAAATATAGCCGGTGTGTATGCCCCTTTAAAAAGTGGCGGTACAGTGCATTTAATGCCGTTAAATGAATTAGGCTTTGTTGGTACTGCATTAAAACAGCCCGCACAGCTTATAGCTGCTATTGATAAAGTTAAGCCAAATACGCTTATTTTAGTGCCTGAACTATTAGCATGCTTAGTTACTTTTGCAGAAGATGGGTGGCAACCGCCTAGTTCGTTACAGTTTATTGCCGTAGGTGGTGCGCTTGTCAGCGAAATGCTAATAGTAAAAGCACGTAGCTTAAACTTACCGGTGTACCAAGGTTATGGACTTTCTGAGGCGGCATCTGTAGTTAGTTTAAATACACCCACAAACGATAACATCCACAGTGCCGGCTCTGTGTTACCTCATATTCAAACCAAAATTGAAAATGACCAGCTTTTTATAAAAGGCGATTTGTTTTTAGGTTACTTAAACCATCAACCTCACAACAAAAACCAGTGGTATGCAACCGGCGATCTAGTCGAGCAGCGTCAAAATACTTTATTGATAAAAGGCCGATTAAAAAATCTAATTATTACCAGCATGGGGCGCAACATCAGTGCCGAGTGGCCTGAATCACTATTACTCAGTCAAAGCGGTATTTTACAAGCCGTTGTGTTTGGTGAGGGGCGACCTTTTCTCAGTGCCATTATTTACGCCGATACAAAGCTAAGTAACCCAGTGTTAGCGCAGTACATTAAGACAATTAATAAACAACTACCCGACTATGCTCGAATTCAAAAGTGGCATCGTTTAGCTGCCCCATTAAGTGTGCAACAAGGATTATTAACAACAAATAATCGCCCAAAACGAGATGCCATAAGTAAGCAATACCATGCTGTGTTTGATCAATTTTACCGACTTGGAGAAGTAATTAATGAGTGATTTTTTTAACACCCTTAAAGAGCAAACTAAACAAGAGCAAAACTACCTGCTTGCAGCGCCGATTATTCAGCGTGTTTTTAAAGGCGAAGCATCACTTGAAGAATACGCCTCGTTTTTAGCGCAAGCGTATCATCATGTTAAGCATACTGTGCCATTAATGATGTCGGTTGGTGCACGATTAACCGACGATCAAGAATGGCTGCGCGAAGCCGTCGCAGAATACATTGAAGAAGAGATTGGTCATCAAGAGTGGGTACTTAATGACATTGCAGCCTGTGGTTTTGACAAAGAAACAGTACGGTGTAGTCAGCCGCAATTTGCTACCGAAATGATGGTGTCGTATGCGTACGACTCCATTGCACGTAAAAATCCGTTGAGCTTTTTTGGCATGGTGCATGTGCTTGAAGGCACTTCTATAGCGCTTGCGGATGGCGCCGCTTCAAACATTGCAAATGCTGTGGGCTTACCTAAAAAAGCATTTAGTTATTTAACCTCTCACGGCGCGCTTGATATAGAGCATGTAAAGTTTTTTGAAAACCTAATGAACCAAATAACGGATGAGGCGGATCAGCAAGCCATACTTCATGGTGCAAAGCGCTTTTATCGTTTATACGGCGATATATTTCGTGGACTCGATGACGAACCATTTTTTAAAGCACGTGCACAAGGCAAATTGGCATGAGTAGTTCTTTGTGTGTGCTCACTGGTGCAACAGGCGGAATAGGGCAAGCGATTGCTAAAGCCCTATATGCAAAAGGGTGGAAGTTACTACTTGTAGGGCGAAATACCCAAGCCCTTGAGGAGTTGAGCCGTGCATGCCCAGACAGTGAAATATTTACGGGCGATTTAACCGACGATACAGCACGTATTAACCTAGCAATAAAAGCCAAGCAACTCGGCGGCGTTAAATTACTTATTAATAACGCCGGTATAAATACAATGCAAAGCCTTGAGCACACAAGTAATGAGCAAATAGATAATATGCTCATTACTAATCTGTCGGTGCCTATTAAATTATGCCAGCTATTTTTAGGGCAGTTAGCGTATACCAAAGGCACCATTGTTAACGTGGGATCATCGTTTGGCAGTATTGGCTACCCGTTTCAAACGCTTTATTGCGCCAGTAAATTTGGTTTACGTGGCTTTACAGAAGCGTTATCACGTGAGTTGAATGGTTCAGGCGTTAAAGTGACCTATTTAGCACCAAGAGCAACAGATACATCCATTAATAGCAGTAAAGCGCGGGCAATGAATAAAGAGCTCGGCAATAAAATGGACTCGCCAGAATTAGTTGCTCAAGAGTTATTAGCTCTTATAAGTTCAAACCAAACAAGGCGCTTTATTGGTTTTCCTGAAAAATTATTTGCACGCATAAATGGCGTATTCCCCAGCGTTGTTGATAACGCTATTGCAAAGCAACTTCCTAAAATTAAACGTTTTTTAAGTTAACAAACACACAAAGGCAAAATTATGTATAAATTTACACTCGCATTTTATTTAATACTAACCTCTGTATTTGCAACTACAGTACACGCAGATGAAGCGCAAGACTTAACCGATATTCAACAAAAGTGGGCAATTGCTAATTACGAACTTGAAGACGATGCGCAAATAGACGCGTTTACGCAACTAAGTGAGCAAAGCGCATTATTTGTTAAAAACTATCCAAGCTCAGCGCAAACACATATTTGGAATGGCATTGTGTTAGCTAGTTTTGCTGGCGCAAAAGGGGGCTTGGGCGCACTTGGTTTAGCAAAAGAAGCAAAAGCGTCACTCGAAAATGCACTCTCGATTGATGGCACTGCACTAAATGGCTCCGCTTACGCAAGCCTTGCAACGCTTTATAGCAAAGTACCTGGTTGGCCAATTGGTTTTGGTGATGACGACAAAGCTGAAAAATTATTTAAACAAGCGCTCGCTTTTAATCTCGAAGGCATTGATACTAATTACTTATACGGTGAATACTTGTATGACGAAGGCGATTATAAACAAGCTAAAGCGCGACTACTTGTAGCACAAGCTGCTGGGATTCGTGATACTCGGGCAAAAGCAGATAAATATCGTCAACAAGCAATAAGTCAGTTATTGGCAAAAGTAGATAAAAAATTAAAAAGATAAACACATAATGCATTTATTACTCGTTGAGGACGATCGTTTAGTGGCGCAAGGGCTTATTCGCTCTTTGCGCCAAGAGGGCTACAGCGTAGAGCACAGTGGCACAGTAAAACACGCCCTAGAGTGCCTTTCTAGTGGTGATATTGAGCTTGTTATTCTCGATTTAGGATTACCTGATGGCGACGGCTCGCAAGTTTTAAAGCATATTAAAGCGCAAAAAAAAGTAATACCAGTGGTTATTTTAACTGCACGCGGCAGTATTGACGACAAAGTCCAAGGGCTCGATATGGGGGCAGATGATTACCTTGCAAAGCCGTTTGACCCCGCTGAGCTATTTGCCCGTTTACGTGTAGCAAGCCGGCGCATTAATCAAACACAATCAAGCTTATTACGCTGTGGTGATGTAGTAATGGATACCTCTGCTCATACAGTTAAGCTAAGTGGGCAGTCACTTGCACTACCTCGAAAAGAATACATGCTTTTAAAAGCGCTGATGGAAAATCAGGGAAGGGTACAATCAAAACAACAACTCGAAAACAAACTTTACCAATGGGGTGAAGAAGTCGGCTCTAATGCCATAGAGGTGCATATTCATCATCTTCGTAAAAAATTCCCTAGTGATTTTATTAAAACCTTACGTGGCATTGGCTACGTGGTTGGTAAACGTTAGAGTGTATTTGTTTTTCGAGGTTGAAAATGTCAATTCGTAAACGTCTGACCTTAATTTTACTTTCAATGATGGTGCTAACTTGCTTTTTAGCATTAGTAAAAGGCTATCAAAAAAGTATGCACCACGGCGAAAGTTTGCTTGATGATGAACTTAAAATAGTGGCTGGCGTTTTAATTGAGCAACCATTGGCACTAAGCACAGATGCAGTACAAGTAAGTAATAATAGCGCTCAGTTGTTGTATCAAATTTGGCAAAATAATAATTTACTTAGTGGCTCATCGAGTTTAACGAATAACCATGTTAGTTTTAGCGAGGGCTTTCAAACGGCTAATGTAGCAGGGCAGCGTATGCGAGTATTTGTGATGAGTAAAAATACCCGTAAAGTCATCGTTGCTGAACCTATGGCAAAGCGTTTTGAATTAGCTGAAGCCGTTATTTTATCTGCAATGTTACCTATGCTATGGGCAGTCCCTCTGCTTGCTATTTTTATTAGCTTTTTTGTTAAATACGCATTAACCCCCCTTACTCGATTATCTAAGCAGTTGGCGTCTCGCCAAGCGAACGACTTTACGCCAATTAACTGGCAAGTAACCGACGAGGAAATTAAACCTGTTATTAATCGTTTAAACGACTTATTTAAACGCGTAGAAACTGCCTACTTAAGGGAGCGTTTTTTTGCCTCAGATGCAGCTCACGAATTACGTACCCCGCTTAGTAGTTTAAAAATTAATGTGCATAATTTGGCTAATAAACAAAGTAATCTGCAAGACCATCAAGAATTACAAGCTATGTCGCAGGGCATTAATCGCTTAAGTAATATTGTTGAGCAAATGCTAATTTTAGGACGCACTCAGCCTGAACAATGGCAGAGGCAATTTAGCGAACAATCATTGCTAACGATTACTCAGCAAGTCGTATCGGAGCAATACGACAAAATAGATGAAAAAAACCAAACCATTAGTCTTGAAGGCGATGACTTTATTATTAATGGTGATGAGTTTACATTAACCACACTCATCGCTAATTTACTTAGCAACGCCATAAAGTACACACCCAAAAATGGTCAAATTATAATTAAATTAGTATCAAGTAATAACGGCTTTAGTTGGCAAATTGATGATTCTGGTGCGGGTATGACTGAAGAGCAAAAAGAGCGAATATTCAATCGTTTTTATCGCGTAGGTGGCGATCAGCATCCATCAGGCGAGCAAGGTGCCGGTTTAGGTATGGCGATTGTTCAACACATAATTGCTATTTATGGCGCAACTATTCATTTAGCGAATAGCCCTTTAGGCGGACTAACCGTTAAGGTTACTTTTACAGGAGTGAAGAGTGACTAAACGTTTATTTAATCGGTGCCTTTGTTGTTTGCTATTTTTGTCGTTCAATGCGGCGAGTAAAGAGTACCTTATTATTTTAAAAGATCATTTGTTTTATCCCTCGCAAATTACCATTCCCGCGAATAAAAAAGTAAAACTATTGATAGAAAACCAAGATAGCACACCAGAAGAGTTTGATAGCTTTGATCTAAACAGAGAAAAAGTACTCTACCCAAACCGTAAAAGCATTATTTATATAGGGCCGCTTAGTAAAGGGTATTACGAATTTTTTGGTGAGTTTTCGCCCAATACAGCAAGGGGCGTTGTAATAGTTGGTGATGAGGAGGCGCAGCATGCTAATAACTAGTTTAGTCATGAGTCTTAATCAATTGCTACCTGTGGCTATTTTATTAGTGCTACTACAAGTGGTTAAAAAACAAAGCGCTTTAAAAATAGGATCTGCTTTACTAATTGGCGCGCTCATGTCGTTTATGTACATGCAAAGTGCATCATGGGTGAGCCAGTGGTTTGAACACCAAGGGCTAGAGTACTCACAAATAGGGCTATGTATTACTATATTTATAGCCGTATTAGTATTTGCAATAAAACAAAAATCAGCGGCTTTTTATATTGCTGTTATAAGCACAATAACATTGTATTTAAGCCACTATATTATTTACCTCACCAGTTTTTGGCAAAGTAATGATGCAGGGCAAAGCTTATTTATTGGCACTTTATTAGGTGTTGGAATTTGTTTAAGTTTTAGCGTATTGCTGTACTTTTTAATGAATGCAATTAAGCACCGCTTTGGTATGTATCCGCTTTTTACTTTGCTTGCTTTTAACAGCGCGGCTAAGTTATTAGTTGCACTGGATTTGGCAAGCCAAATAGACTTAATTACCAACACCGCAACCGTGTGGGATTTACGCGATGTATTAAGCGAAAACTCTGAACTCGGGCGCGTACTGCGCGCCCTGGTTGGTTACGAGGCTACCCCGGATCTAATGAGTGTACTTATATATAGTACAAGTAGCGTGATATTTTTATCACTTTGTTATGTTATTTCGGCTTCAATTTCTAAGGAACGTGTATGAAAGCACTCAACCTATATTTAGCGCTTAGCTTTACCGTTTTTTGTTTGTTGGTACTTTCAACCCCAGCAAAGGCCGATGGAATTGTTGTTGATAAGGTATATCACCCCTATGTTTTACCTTTTGAGCGAGAGTTTGAATGGCGGTTAGTGTCGCACCAAACAGATAGTGGCAACATACTAGCGCAGCGTTTGGGTGGTGGCGGTGCTATTAACGATACAATGGCGCTAGAAGGTTACATCGTTGGTGAGCGAGACGATAACGGTGACTTTGGTTTAGAAGCTTATGAGCTTGAGCTACGCTGGCAATTAATTGAGCAAGGTAAATTATGGGCCGATTGGGGGGCATTATTTGAGCTTGAAAAAAAACATAATGAAGATGTGTATGAAGCAACTTCGGGTTTTGTGATCGAAAAAGAATTTGGAAAAACGAGCCTTACACTAAACGCTTTTTTGGTTTATGAGTGGGGACAGGATATTCAAAATGAATGGAAAAGCGAGTTTAGAGCACAATATCGCTATCGCTATCGTTCTGCTTTTCAGCCATCTATTGAAGTCTACGTAGGAGAAGACTTTGTCGGTATAGGGCCTGGTTTTATAGGTTTACAGCGCTTTGATGGGCAAAAGCAATTAAAGTGGGAAGCGGGTTTTATCACCGAAGTAAGTCAATCAGAAAAAAACCATAGTTTTAGGCTCGCATTAGAATTTGAATTTTAATAACCAAGGAAAGCGGTTTTGGTTGTTTATCACTCTGATTATAGATAGGTACTTGACATATTTTAAAAAATCTATATAGTGGGCTGCAGCTAGAAAGAAAGCATGTAAGCTATAAATCTCCATTTCGATGTTGTATAAGTAATACTTGTAGTACCGTCCTGAAGTTTTTAAAGTACCATCTCATTTTTTGCTACACCCGCTCTTATGAGCATATTTTTTATTTTATATCAGGATATTACAATGTCTAACATCGTATCAGGTACAGTTAAGTGGTTCAACGAGTCTAAAGGTTTTGGTTTCATCGAGCAAGAAAATGGCCCAGACGTTTTCGCACATTTCTCAGCAATCAAAAGCGAAGGTTTCAAAACTTTAGCTGAAGGCCAACGTGTAGAGTTCACTCTTTCACAAGGTCAAAAAGGTCCACAAGCTGATAACATCACAGCTGTATAATTTTACTTTTTAAGTAAAATGAAAAAAAGCGCTTAAGGCGCTTTTTTTGTGTCTGAAATTTGACATAAACCAAGCAACGCCTGTTATTAGCCCCTCCTAGTATTTGTTTTTCTATTCTTCTAAGCCATTCTTTTAAGCAATTGTGTTAATGCAAGTGAGTTTAAGCTTGTGATTAATACCGCCCATTTCTCTTCTTATAATTTTTTAAAAAGAAAATAGATCTAATTTTTGGCTCATATTTACAGTAATGCATCAGCTGGAACCTTTGACTATAAAGTGGGAAAGGTGCTGTAAGGCTGCAAAAATTACCTATTTGTGCGCATGCTAAATTGCATCGAATTTAATAAGTAAGTAGTTGTGTGTCATAAAGCGATTTAACAAAGAATATAAAAAGTTAAAAATGAAAGATGATTTTGTCGCCCATAAGCATACTTACCTTCAATGATTTATCTTTCATAAGGGAGCCCTTTTTTTTGCTTTATTTTTAAAAAAGCAGCTTGCAGTGCTTCTATTAAATGCATATCTGTTTTTTTATTCGCAGCTAAATAAGCATCAATTGTTAGCTCATCTATTTTATAAATAAACTTTAAGTGTGCCGGTTTGAGCTTTAGGTAGTCGCTCATCTGCTTCATATATAAAGGATCATCTACAATTAAATCTACTTTTTTAGCGAGTAGTAAAGAGTATGACTTTTGAATATCAGAGGTTAAAACAACTTCAAACCCCAGTTTTGCGAGGGTTTGTGTTGAAAAGTCATTACGCTGCATAGCAATTTTGTACACTTTGGCTTGTTCAGTAGTGTTTATAATAAGATCATCTCGCTCTGATAGGCCAATAAAGCCTAGTTCAAAACGTCCGACAGGTCCTATCCAATAAAATTTGTCTTCTCGCTCTACAGTGCGTGCAAGGCTGTATATAAAGGTATTTTTAAGCTCATCTGCAATTTTATAAGCACGTGCCCAAGGGTACATTTGAATGTTAGGTGTTAGATCAGCCTCAGCAAATATATCTCTAATAAATTGAGTGCCTTCACCTGCTACCTCACCATCAATCAACACTTGGTTTGGCGGTGCTAACTCTGTAACAACAAGGATGGGTTCTTTTGCTTGAACATACACAGAACAAATTAAAAAAAGAGAATAAAGAATATATTTCACAATAGCGGATCGTTAGTCGGTTAGCTTAAGTAATATAAGTGTGGCTGAAAATACGAAAAACACAAAAAATATTTATGTGACTTTGTTACTAAGATATTGGTTTATTTGAGTTATGTATAACCATAAATAAGGTTAAATAGCTTGAAGGTTGGAAGTGTATAAATCTGGAAGGCCTAAAACGATAAAAGGGCCTTGCGGCCCTTGGTGAAGTATCGTTCAAGTCAGATAGAGCTTTAACCCCTTAAAGCGCTATCCTCTTGTTTTGCAACACCGGTGTTCATCTCAATAAGTTTCTAAGCTAGCGAGAGGAAAAACCCAGCAATTGCTGCGCTCATAAGGTTAGCCATAGATCCTGCTAACACTGCTCTGAGCCCTAAGCGTGCGATATCCTTCCGCCGACTAGGCGCCATACCGCCTAACCCACCTAGTAAAATGGCTATCGATGATAGGTTAGCAAAGCCACATAGAGCAAAAGTAACAATTGCTTGTGTGTGCGCGCTTAACGTATCGCGATAATTTATAAAGTCTAAGTAAGCAACAAACTCGTTCACTACTATCTTTTGACCAATAAAGCTGCCGGCTATAATTGCTTCATCCCATGGCACACCTAGTAACCATGCAACAGGAGCAAATACATAACCTAATATTTCTTGAAGCGTTAATGTTGGGTAATCAAACCACCCACCAATACCGCCTAATAAACCGTTTAGTAGTGCAATTAGCGCTACAAAAGCAAGTAACATTGCACCAACATTAAGTGCTAAATGCATACCGTTTGCTGCACCTGATGCAGCTGCATCAATTACATTTACAGGCTTATCTTCGTCATCTAAATCTAAATCAGCTAAGTTATCTTTAGGCGTTTCAGTTTCTGGCACAATCATCTTGGCCATTAAAAAACCACCTGGAGCAGCCATAAAGCTCGCTGCTATTAAATACTTAAGATCTACGCCGATAATAACGTAACCAGCCATTACAGAGCCTGCCACAGTGGCTAAGCCACCTACCATCACTGCAAACAATTCCGATTTAGTCATTGTTGCTATAAATGGCTTAACTATTAGCGGTGCTTCAGTTTGGCCAACAAAAATATTTGCCGTTGCTGAAAGCGATTCTGTGCGAGAGGTTTTCAATAATTTTTGTAAACCGCCGCCTAAAATCCTAATTATCCAATCCATAATGCCGAGGTGATACAACACAGCAACAAGTGCTGAGAAAAACACGATAACGGGCAAAACTTGAATCGCAAAAATAAAACCTAATGTGTCTTGTGAGGCAAGTGGGCCAAACAAAAACCCAATACCGTCGTTTGCATAACCAATAACCGACGATACGGCTGCTGACATGTTCGTTAACACATTTTTTCCTGCTTCAAAAAACAGGACAAAACCGCCAATAACTACTTGCATCGCAAATGCTATACCAACGGTTCTTAAATTAATTGCCTTGCGATTAGTTGATGCCGCAAAGGCAATGCTTAGTAGCACACACATGCCCACTAAGCTCATAAATGTTGTCATACAAATGTTTCCCGTTGTTATTCTTGTAGTAAATATTTTATCTTACTTTTTATTATATCAATCGCAACGCGGTTCATACCGCCTCGAGTCACAACTAAATCTGCGTTATGCTTAGAAGGCTCAATAAATTGATAAAACATCGGTCTAACAGTTGCTTGATACTGCTCAACAACAGATTGTAATGTTCTGCCTCGTTGCTCCATATCACGTTGCATACGACGCATTAAGCAAATATCTAAAGGCGTATCTATAAACACTTTAATATCAAATTCTTTATTAAGCGCTTTGTCACTCAATAATAAAATACCTTCAACAATGAGTATTTTAGCAGCAGGCACTCGGCGAGTTTTCTCGCTACGTGTATGCTGTGCATAATCATACGTTGGTACTTCAACTGAATTTCCACTACGAAGCTGTGTTAAATGCTCAAGCATTAACGCATGTTCAAATGCATCAGGATGGTCGTAATTCGTTTGCGTACGATGCGCCATCGGTAAATGCGACTGATCCTTGTAGTAAGCATCTTCTTCAATAATGGCGATAGCGCCTGGTTCAAGCTCATTAACCAATTCATTGTATATAGTTTGGCTAAAAAGAGATTTGCCCGACGCAGACGCGCCTGCAATAGCTATAATAGTAGTTCGTGTCACTAAAGTTCTCACCCACACAGAAGGATATATTGTTGGTAGATCACAATAGCAAAAAAGACACGATTAATCTCTTTTGCTTCGCTTAAGAATGCAAATTTATAATGTTTAGGTTTTATGAAACAGGACTTTTGTCCTGTACGGAAAAATCGATCAGCGGATAAAGTAACCACCTAGAATCAAAGTGAGGTCAAAATGGCAAGAGCAATTATCTTAATGGCAGATAGCCTAGGAATCGGTGCAGCACCAGATGCAGATAAATTCGGCGATCTTGGGGCTAATACATTCGCTCACTTACTAAAAGCATATTACGACGAAACAGGCGCTGCATTATCGCTTCCTAACCTATCAAAACTTGGGTTAGTGGATGCATGTGAAGCTGCCGGTGGAGAACCGTGTTTAATTTCAGACCGCCAAGCTTCTCAAGGAGCATGGGGTTACGCTAAAGAATTATCTAGCGGAAAAGACACGCCATCAGGTCATTGGGAAATGGCAGGAGTACCTGTGTTATTTGATTGGGGATATTTCCCAAAAACACAGCCAAGTTTCCCACAAAAATTTATAGACGAGTTTATAGCTCGTACTGGTATTCCTGGCATTTTAGGCAACTGCCATGCATCGGGAACAACCATTTTAGAACAGCTAGGTGAAGAGCACGTAAAAACAGGTAAACCAATCTGTTACACCTCAGCTGATAGCGTGTTTCAAATAGCCGCGCATGAAGAGTCATTCGGCCTAGAGAAGCTTTATCAAGTTTGCGAAATCGCACGGGCGCTACTTGATGAAATGAATATAGGACGAGTGATTGCGCGGCCATTTTTGGGTTCAAATAGCCAAGACTTTGCTCGAACGGGTAATCGTCGCGACTATTCAGTGCTTCCGCCAGCACCAACATTGCTAGATGTGTTAGCAAAAGACGGCGGCGAAGTAATTAGTATTGGTAAAATTTCAGATATTTACGCGCATCAGGGCATAACCCAAAAGCATAAAGCACCTGGGCTTATGAACTTGCTAGAAAAAACCAGCGAAGTAATGAAAAGCGCACCAGAACACAGCTTAATCTTTACTAACCTAGTTGATTTTGATGAAAAATTTGGTCATCGCCGTAACCCAGTAGGTTATGCTAAAGCATTAAAAGAATTTGATGACTATTTACCAACTATACTAAAGCAGTTAAACGCAGATGACATATTAATGATCACTGCAGATCACGGTTGTGACCCAACCTTTCCAGGTTCTGAGCACACTCGCGAATACGTACCGGTTATTGCATATAAACCAGGTATGAGTAACACACCTCTAGGTGAACGCAACAGCTTTGCAGATATCGGTCAAACACTGGCACAGTGGTTTAACTTATCTGCGCTTGATTACGGCGACAGCTTTTTAAATGAGCTAACAACGCCAAATAAAAAGGAAAACAATTAATGAGTACTCCGCATATCAGTGCAAACGTTGGTGATTTCGCCGAAACAGTATTAATGCCAGGCGATCCGCTACGTGCGCAATATATTGCTGAAAACTTTTTAGATGATGCAGTACAAGTTACAGGTGTTCGTAATATGTACGGTTTCACTGGTACTTACAAAGGTAAGCCAGTAAGCATCATGGGTTCAGGCATGGGCATTCCATCAATGTCTATTTATGCACGTGAGCTAATTGTAAGCTTTGGCGTTAAAAATATTATACGTATTGGTACGTGTGGCGGTATTGGCACAGATATCAAAATCCGTGACGTAATTTTTGCACAAGGTGCAAGCACAGATTCAAACGTAAACCGTGCACGTGTTCGTGGCTACGATTTTGCTGCTATTGCTAACTTTGACTTACTTTTAAACGGTGTAAACGCCGCTAAAGAGCTAGGAATAGAAGCAAAAGTAGGTAACGTATTTACAACCGACACTTTCTACCAAGCAGACGACTCGTTCTATAAAGACTTAGACAAGTTAGGCATGCTAGCAGTAGATATGGAAACAGCCGGTTTATATGGCGTTGCAGCTGAATACGGCGCAAACGCAATGGCATTATTTACAGTAAGTGACCACGTAATCACCGGTGAAGCAACACCTGCTGATGAGCGTCAAAGCACGTTTAACGAAATGGTTAAAATTGCATTAGAGTCAATAGCTTAAATAATACATAACAGTTCCTTGGTAACGTATTCACTAAGTTTTGGAGACACGCCCAAAGTGAAGTGAGACTAACCTCCAAAGCCGCATTTTATGCGGCTTTTTTTATGCCTGAAAAAATGGGTAGCAGCTTCTAATTACTTATACCAATTCGCTTAATTAAGTGATCTATTTTGAGGATGGAAAAACGTGTTGATAGCTAGGCAAAAAATTCGCTATTTAGTTGTTCTAAATGAGAATTTTTTAACGCAGGTAGCGACACGTTTAGCCCCTAAAAATGATTAAGTATTATTGCGGGTTGGTATTAATTCAACCATCTAAAAACTGCGTTTTTAAACGCCTGCAAGCAGCGCGTCTACAGGTAAATTAAACTGCTGAGTGTAAGTTTCTCAGGTAGGCGCTAAGCTTGCTCGCGCGAGAAGCGCAGCTTCTAATTACTTAATCACCCATCCTAAAAACTACGTTTTTAAACGCCTGCAAGCAGCGCGTCTATAAGTGAGTTTTAACCACCGCGTTAAGTTTTCCACGTAGGCGCAGAGCTTGCTCGCGCGAGAAGCGTAGCTTCTAATTACTTAATTACACAACAAAATTTACCTTTAAAAACAAAAAAAGGGCCAAAGCCCTTTTTTATGGTGTTGCGCCTAATCATACAGGCCAAATTCTTAGTGCTTAAACAACTTCACCAGCCACTATTGTATTAAAGCTGTCGTTGTCATGCAGGCTTGCAAATGCGCTCTCGTGTAATAATTCATTACGTAAGTTTGGAGAGTATTCAAGTGCCATTTTAATATCGGCTAATGCATCAGCATGTTTGTGCGTAAGTGCATAAGCACAGGCTCGTTGCCAATAGGCATAACCATAGTCACTATCTATATCAATGGCTTGGTTACACAGCTCAATGGCTTGTGCTGTTTCGTTTATTTCTAGTAATGCATCGGCTTTATAAGCAATGGCTTCAACATCTTCAGGTTTGCGATTGAGTATTTCATCAAAAATTTCAATTTTGTTCGCAAAATCACTTTCTAGGTTTGCGCGCATCCACAACGAATGAACTTCGTTAGTCACCGATATGCGCTCTTGGTTGCTGAGTATTTCTTCTGAGCGAACGCGTAATTTTTCTTCAAGAATTTTTAATCGGTCTTCATACTCGTCTGTAATTACACTCACACGCGTATTTACAATATCTTCTACTTTGTTTTTAACATCGCGCAACGAGTTCCAACCCACTAAAACTAAAATCGACGCCGTAGCGGTAATTATAAAAAATACATTATTAATGGTATCTGTAGTGTACGTTAATGCGCGATCTGCAGTATCAAGCTGCGCATGAGTAACCTGCTTAGTTACATCTTCACGAAGCTTTTGCTGATCTTGCCTAACTGCTTTTAGCTCATCTAATATGTAACGCTCCATTAGCGGCTTATACATAGGCTCTTTGAGTTGTTGAAGAGCTTGTTGCTCTTGTTGTGCTGTAGGTGAAGCTGGTTGCTTTTCAGCAGAGTTCACTATGCCTGAAAACAAAGTTAAACAAACAAAAAGTACAGATAGGTAATAACGCATTGGTACGCCTAATTAAATTAATTACTGTAATAACTTTAACATGCAGGGCTTAATGGCACTAGGGCGTGTTGTTCTTTGTGGATTAAAATTGACCTAATTTAGATAGGAGCAATAGTTGTAAAATTTTTTTAGCCTAGTGAGCTTAGCAATAATAGGGTAAAGCGTGAGCATATTACCCATGCTCAGGTAATTTGAGTAAAAATAGGCAAAAAAAAACCAGCTCAAGGTGAGCTGGCAAAAACTGCTTAAAACAACAATATGTCGTAGGGGTTCACAGGAGAACAACTTCATACTAACTGAATCTTTATGAACAAATACTTAATTCAATTCAACTAGTTAAAAATATAAGAATACTCAAAGTATTCGGTTCATAAAGTAAAGGTGCATTGGGCTTAAGTAATGCACCTTTATCATTATAACTATCTAACTACAATTTCATGGTGAAGGGGGGTATTCCAATGTGCGCTTTAGTAAACTAAAGCCACTTTCAAACCCTTCACATACCATTACGCCGAAATTTTTCAATTCGATCACAGGTCTAGTAAAAAGATTAAGGTTAATTCACCGATTTTTAAATTTTTATTTTGCGTAATACTTTATATGAGCGCCATCTGACTTTTTTACTATTATTTTAAACCCGACTTTAAGCCTATTGTTAAATACATCACTAACGTAAGGGCAATCAAAAATATAAATTGGAGCAATCGTTTTAAATAGTATGTTGAGGCTGGCGTAGCATAATTTATACGCCTATATTAAGGATACGTAAGCACTTAGGTAGGCACGCTGAGTAAAAAGTAAGCCTATTAAATAAAAATAACCGTTACTTTTTAAAAAGTTATAAACACATAAGCAATAATACTGATTGATTAAGTATTTTACTTTTCTATTTTAAGGATTTTACAATGAGCAAGCCAACAGCGGGTAAATGCCCTGTTATGCACGGTAGTAATTCAGTTGTTTCTAAAGTAAACACCGATTGGTGGCCAAACACACTCAACTTAGACATTCTTCATCAACACGATACTAAATCAAATCCATACGGTACTAATTTTAACTACGCAGAAGAATTTAAATCTCTAGATTTAGACGAAGTAAAAGCCGACTTAAAAACCTTTATGACCGACAGCCAAGATTGGTGGCCTGCCGATTGGGGCCATTACGGTGGTTTAATGATTCGTATGGCATGGCACTCAGCGGGTACGTACCGTTTATCTGATGGTCGTGGTGGCGCAAGTACTGGTAACCAACGTTTCTCGCCTTTAAATTCATGGCCAGATAACGCAAGCTTAGATAAAGCACGCAGACTTTTATGGCCACTTAAGAAAAAATACGGTAACAAACTTTCATGGGCCGATTTATTTATTCTTGCAGGTAACATGGCATACGAATCAATGGGTCTAAAAATTTATGGCTTTGCGGGCGGCCGTGAAGACATTTGGCATCCAGAAAAAGATATTTACTGGGGAGCTGAAAAAGAATGGTTAGCACCAAGTGATGAGCGCTACGACAATGTAGAAAAACCAGACACAATGGAAAATCCATTAGCCGCAGTACAAATGGGCCTAATTTACGTTAATCCTGAAGGTGTTAATGGTATACCAGATCCTCTTAAAACAGCGGCTCATGTACGTGAAACATTTGCTCGCATGGCGATGGACGATGAAGAAACAGCAGCATTAACAGTGGGCGGCCATACAGTGGGTAAAACTCATGGTAATGGTAAAGCAGAGCATTTAGGCCCAGAGCCAGAAGCAGCAGACGTACACGAGCAAGGTTTAGGTTGGAACAGTACCAAAGAAGGCGGCTTTGGTCGTCATACTGTAACTTCAGGCCTTGAAGGCGCATGGACCACACACCCAACAACATGGGATAACGGATACTGCCACTTACTCTTAAATTACGAATGGGAACTTACTAAAAGCCCAGCTGGCGCTCATCAGTGGGAGCCTGTAAATATTAAAGAAGAAGACAAACCAGTAGACGTAGAAGATCCATCAATTCGTTTAAACCCAATGATGACCGATGCCGATATGGCCATGAAAGTGGACCCTGCGTACCGTAAAATTATTGAGCGTTTTTATAACGACTTTGAATACTTCTCTGATGTATTTGCACGCGCATGGTTTAAGCTAACTCACCGCGATTTAGGTCCTAAAGCATGTTACTTAGGTAAAGATGTACCAAGCGAAGACCTAATTTGGCAAGATCCTATTCCAGCAGTTGATTACACATTATCAGACGATGAAATCATAAGCTTAAAAGCACAGCTACTTGATTGCGGTGTAAGTGCGAGTGATTTAATAAATACAGCGTGGGATAGTGCACGTACGTATCGTGGTTCTGATAAACGCGGTGGCGCAAATGGCGCACGTATTCGTCTAGCACCACAAAAAGATTGGCAAGGTAACGAACCTGCGCGTTTAGCAAGTGTACTTAGTGCCCTTGAAAAAGTACAAGCGGGTTTATCTAAGCCAGTAAGCATGGCTGATTTAATCGTTTTAGGTGGTACAGCGGCTGTTGAACAAGCGGCAAAACAAGCCGGTGTTAATGTAACAGTACCATTTGCATCAGGACGTGGAGATGCAACAGACGAAATGACTGATGCAGAATCGTTTGATGTCCTAGAACCCATTCACGATGGCTTTAGAAACTGGCTGAAAAAAGATTACGCAGTATCAGCCGAAGAGTTATTACTAGAGCGCAGCCAATTAATGGGCTTAACAGCACCAGAAATGACAGCACTTATGGGCGGCATGCGTGTACTAGGCACAAACTACGCAGGCACTAAACATGGTGTATTTACCGATAATGTAGGCACGCTATCTACCGACTTTTTTGTAAACCTAACCGACATGGCCAACAACTGGAAGCCACTAGAGCCAGGTCTTTACAATATTGTTGAACGCAAAACAGGCACCATTAAATGGACTGCCACACGCGTAGATTTAGTGTTTGGTTCAAACTCTATTTTACGTGCACTAAGTGAGTTTTATGCACAAGACGATAATAAAGAACGTTTTGTACATGACTTTGTTAATGCATGGGTAAAAGTAATGAACGCAGACAGGTTCGATCTTAAATAATCTGTACGCTAAATAAAAAGGGGGAGTATTGAATACTCCCCCGTTTTTTATGCGTTTTAATTTCACGGCTAGATAAGCCCGCTTTTTTTAAAGCAATAAAACTTATAAAAGTGCAAAAAGCTTTTGTAGTTGTGGCATATATTCGCTCACAAGTTCAAGGTTGTTTTCGCTTACTAAAGATTCTGTAGACTCCTCAGCTGCGCTTGACGATTTACCAAACGAACCCATTAATGAGCTAGCGCCTTTATCTTTAGCACTTTTCATACTTTGAAAACCGCCCATTACTTTATTAGCAGTTTCTTGATTATCAGCAGAAAGGCCCGACTTAAGATTTTCGATATAAGCCATTGATACTTCAGAACCTACAGTTACTAGCTGCTCTGGCGTAAAACCGTAACGGTTTGTAACACTCGCAAAGCTTTTGTATAGGTCTTGTTCTTTAATCATGCTTAATGCACTGTTAGCTAAAGAGCTTTGTTCGCCAACACTTTGATCTGCAGAACCACCTAGCATACTTGCTAAATCTAAGTCTTTTAACGACTCTTGGCTGCTTGCCCAGCTAGTCACAGCTGGCAGTGCTTTCATATAGCTTTGAAGTTGACCTTCGTTAATATCCTCTGCAAGGCTTGAGAAACTCATCGCTAATAAGCTAAGTGATACAAGTATTTTTTTCATTGAGCATTTCCTAGTATTAAAGTAGTGCCAATTAGAAACTAATAAGCAACACTTGCCAACACAAAATAAAATATTGGCTGATTTATAGTACAATTTATGAGAATTTATTTAAGTTCTAAGAATTTAGTTGATTCACCACAAGCTAATGTACTGATGATATAATGTATTTTTGACAAATAGAGCTGAACACAATGTTAACAATTTCAAATACTGTCACTATCGATGAATGGGAACTAGAGCTCACAGCTATTCGTTCGCAAGGTGCCGGTGGTCAAAATGTTAATAAAGTAGCAAGTGCAATTCATTTACGTTTTGACATTAACCGCTCTAAATTACCTGACTTCTACAAAGAACGCTTATTAGCCTTAAATGATACAAGAATTACCAAAGACGGCGTCTTAATCATTAAAGCGCAAAGCCACCGTACCCAGGAGCTAAATCGAGAAGATGCCCTTAAGCGTTTAAAGGATTTAATTCTTAGTGCTACGGTAGTTAATAAAGCGCGTCGAGCCACCAAGCCCAGCCGTAATTCACAGCGAAAGCGCATGGACAAAAAAACCAAGCATGGGCAAAACAAAGCGCTACGCGGCAGCATAAAGTTTTAGCTTTAAATGATATTAATAAAGTAGATTAAGGGCTTGATATTTACATGCAGGCACTATTTTTACACCGTATTGCTTGTATAAAAATATAAGTGAGGGCTAGCCTCACTTATAATAACTATTAATATTTACTTAGCCATTTCTAAATCAGATTCTGCATCTGCCAACATTGCAAACTCCTCATCAGCGCTTTTAGCAACTAAGTGTTTTGAGCTGTAGCCAAAGTAATATACGGCGCCCACAATAAACAGCATTATAGTGTATAAAAATGCACGAGGGTCGAACGCATACACACCGGTTAATGCTATAAGCGAAAGCACTAAAGCAATACTTGAAGTTACTACGCCACCTGGGGTTTTATACGGGCGAGGTAAATCAGGTTGTTTAACGCGCAGCAAAATATGGCTCAGCGCCATTAATGCATACGATACCGTTGCACCTACTACAGCCATTGCAAGTATTAAATCACCCTCGCCACTGAGTGATACTAAAAAACCAAATACGGCAGGTACAATCAACGCACGTGCTGGCACTTTGCGATTAGTCGTAATCGACAACGAACGCGATAAATATCCGGCTCTAGATAAAGCAAACACTAAGCGACTATAACCATAAATAATAGAGAAAAACGAAGCAACTAAACCCGCAAGCCCTAATATATTTACTACAGTTGCTAAGCCCTCACTACCCGATGCATTTAATGCATCAACCAAAGGTACAGCACTTGCGCCCATTGCAGCAGCACCGCCAGCGCCAGGCACTAAAACAACAACTAAAAAAGCAGTAAATAACAAAAAGATCATTGCACCAATAATGCCTTTTGGCACATCTTTAGCGGGATCTTTTGCCTCTTCTGCAGCAAGCGGTACACCTTCCACCGCTAAAAATAACCACATGGCAAACGGTAATGCAGCCCAAACCCCGTACCAACCTAAAGGTAAAAACTCACTGGCTCCCACTGCATCGGTTACGGGGACGTCAAATAAGCGTGATGCATCAAAATTTGTAATTAAAACAAAAGCCGTTGCAATAATAGCTAATACTGCTAAACCACTTATTACCATCATTACTTTAAGTGCTTCACCTACGCCTGCTAAATGAATTCCCACAAATAGTAAGTAAAATAATGCATATACCCATGGTCCATTAAATCCGGTGAGGGCTTCAACTGCAGAGCCTATAAAAATAACAATAGCAGCGGGCGCTAAAGCGTATTCAATTAATACCGCAAGGCCAGTTAAATAGCCTCCCGCAGGCCCCATAGCTTGGCGCGCAAAACTATAACCACCGCCTGCTGCAGGTATTGCGGCTGACATTTCAGCAAGCGACAATACCAGCGCTAAATACATAACTGCCATTAACACTGCAGCAATGGCAAAGCCACCCCAACCCGCTTCGGCAATACCAAAGTTCCAACCTGCAAAGTCACCCGATATTACATACGACACACCCAAACCTGCGAGTAATAACCACCCCGCAGTACCTCGTTTTAACTGTCTTTTAGCAAGGTACTCTGTATTGTTAGTAGACATAACCCTTCTCCGTTGATGTTTAGTTTTTATTGTTTTATTTCACGTGTTTTTAATTAAAATTACTCAGCAATTAAAAAGTTAGTGGTTGAAACCTGATGCTCAATTACATCATCTTGTGTACGGTCTTTTAAATTAACCCCAGTTAGTTTTAGTTTTTTAGCTTCACGTAATAAGTACAGCGCACGCCTAGCCGCTTCTGTATAAGGTAGGCCTGCTGGGCGAATATTCGATATGCAATTACGACATGCATCGTTAAGTCCTGTTTTAGGCTCCCATGTTAAATACAAGCCAAGGCTATCTGGCGAACTAAGTCCTGGGCGCTCTCCTATTAACACCATAACCACCTGCGCATTTAGCAACTCACCTATATCGTCGCCAATTGCTACTCGACCTTGTTCAACCAAAGTAATGGGGGCAATTTTAAATTGCTTGTCTGTTGTAAGGTGCGCTAATAGCTCTGTTATAAATGGGCATGCATTTTTTTGTACCGCCAACGAGGAGAGTCCATCAACCACTACAATCGCTAAATCGTATTTAGCCTGCGTAGTGTGCTTTTGTTTATTCATATAGCTGAGAAGTATTTGCCTACCATTTTCATCAAGCTTGCGGCCTAAATCGGGTCGCTGAAGGTAAGTAACCCTGTCAACAGCTTGGCTGTGTAAATGCAGGGGAGGGGCAACTTCTTTTAATACGCTAATACTGCCTAGTTGCTCAGTCATTTCGTTAATATCAAGCGGAAAACTCACCGCATCGCGCGCTTGTGCGTGAGATAGCTGAAAAGCCAGCATTTCTGAGGTTGGCAAACTTATACCAGCGCGACCAAGCCCAATACGGGCGTCGGTAAAACGGCGTAAATCACTCCAAGGGTTATGCACTACATTACCGTTATTTTTATGCTCGTTTACTGAGTCATCTAAAGGAGTGTTCTGTTTTGAACGTGATTTCATGAGCCACCTCCAGTAATTGCACCCAGAGGTTTAGCAAAAGCGGGAGGCAAGGTATCTGAAAGTGTAATATCGGTAGTGCTTTGCATTATTTTCATTTTGCTTAGCCATGCTTCAAACTCAGGGGCAGGTCTAGAGCCAAGTACACGGCGAACATATAATGCATCATGAAAAGACGTAGTTTGGTAATTAAGCATAATATCGTCAGAGCCAGGTATTCCCATTACAAACGAGCAACCAGCAACACCTAATAGCGTAAGCAAGTTATCCATATCGTTTTGATCAGCCTCTGCATGATTGGTGTAACACACATCGCATCCCATCGGTATGCCTAGTAACTTAGCGCAAAAATGATCCTCAAGTCCTGCTCGGGTAATTTCTTTTCCATCAAACAAATATTCAGGGCCAATAAACCCCACCACGGTATTTACCAGTAACGGGTTAAACTTACGCGCAACGGCATAAGCGCGAGCTTCACACGTTTGCTGATCAAGCTCATGATGCGCATTTGCTGAAAGCGAACTGCCTTGCCCAGTTTCAAAATACATTACATTATTGCCAACAGTGCCACGCTTTAAACTCAAAGCGGCATCTTGCGCTTCAGCCAAGGTATTTAAATTAAAACCAAAACTTGAATTAGTAGCCTCTGTGCCACCAATCGACTGAAATACTAAATCAACTGGTGCGCCAGCTTCTATACATTCAATGGTGTTAGTAACATGGGTGAGTACGCAACTTTGGGTTGGTATGGCGTACTTTTGAATAACATCATCCATTAACGTCATTAATTTAATGGCTTGGGCAACGTTATCGGTTGCAGGGTTTATACCTATTACTGCATCGCCATTACCGTATAGCAAACCATCAAGCATGCATGCAGCAATACCATTAATATCGTCAGTTGGGTGATTTGGTTGTAAACGTGTAGATAAATGCCCGGGGAGGCCAATAGTATTTCTAAAAGCACTTGTAACATGGCACTTTTTAGCAATTAATATGAGATCTTGATTGCGCATTATTTTGCTAACAGCAGCAGCCATTTCGGGCGTAATACCTTGCCTTATACTTGCAAGTACAGCAGGTGTTGCAAAGTCACTTAAAAGCCAATTACGAAAATCGCCTACGGTTAAATGTGCAATAGCCATAAAGGCATTTGCATCGTGCTCGTCAATAATTAAGCGTGTAATTTCGTCATCTTCGTAGGGAATAAGTACCTCATTTAAAAATGTTTTAAGAGGTATATCCGCCAATGTCATTTGTGCCACAGCACGTTCTTGTGCTGATTGTGCAATTACGCCCGCTAAGCGATCACCCGAACGCTGCGGCGTAGCTTTAGCCATTAACTGGGCTAAGTTCTTGAATTTATAAGTATGTGTACCTAAAGTGTAACTGTACGCTTGCCCCATGATTTACTCCACATAACTAATATGATCAACCTTGGTATAGGTTTTGCTGCATCTTTAGCTATAAATCAATATTGAATAGTTACAAGACAGCTTATTTTGTACCAAGTAACTATCGAATTTCGGCAAAAGATTATTTATTAATCCAATTCAATTGGTTACACACGCAAAGCGGTGTTAACTTAAGCATAATGAAAGTGTAACGAAAAAGAGCATCCCCGATATGGCGCAGCAAAGTAGCTTCAGCGCACCACTAAAGAGCAAGGTGCAAACACACGATATAGACGAGCAAGCGCATAGCCTTACTCAATGGCAGCAAAAATACGATCAAATGAGCGACGGCAGCTTTTATGGTTGTATTGAAGAAACGGATTACGCCAATATTCATGTGTTTAAAGAATACACTGAGCGAGCGCTTCGTCAGCAATGTAACATAGCCCCTAATTCGGTTTGGCTTGGCATTCCTTGTCAGTCGCAGCAAAGTAAAATTAATGGTTTAAGTGTGGCAAGTAATCAATTTATGTGCCGTACAAGTGATAACGACTTTGAGCTGATAACCCCTGAGCAATTTAATATTTATGGTTTGGTAATCGATTGGAACTCAATTGAATATATGGCGCAGCTCCAAGGCGTAACATTGAAAAACCTGGCATCTGCACAATCAGCTCGTTTATCGGTGAGCAACTCATCTTTGCAAACGGCAAGACAAATAATTAATAGTATGGTTGTAGGCAAGGGCTTTGGACTTAAAACCGAATCACAGCAAGATATGCTAAACATGTTGGCACTACACTTATTACAAGCAGACAATCCGCAGCAAAATATTGCGCCAAGTTATAAACACCGCAAAGCCGTAGTAGATAAAGTAAAAGATTACGTGGCCACAAATCCACAAAACCCAATAACCATAACCGAGCTGTGCGAGCTTTCCTTTGTAAGTAGGCGCACACTTCAGTATAGCTTTGAGAGTATTTTAGGAATTAACCCTTTGCGGTTTTTACGTTTAACCCGCTTAAATAATGTAAGGCGGGAACTAAAAAAACCAAACCAAGATAAGCCCATTTCAGTAATAGCAGCCAATTGGGGATTTTGGCATGCGGGGCAATTTGCTAAAGATTACACGCAACTATTTGGTGAAAACCCATCACAAACAGTTAAAAATAATAGTTTTAAAGGTTAAAACTACACTTCTAACGTGAGTATAAACACTTGTAGATGCGCAGCTTGCTGGCGTTTAAAAGCACCGCTTTTATATTTAGTCGGATGCATTAGTAAACAAGTAACCTTCTACAGACCATACTCTAACTTGAGTATAAGCACCTGTAGACGCGCAGCTTGCTGGCGTTTAAAAGCACCGCTTTTACATTTAGTCGGATGCATTAGTAACAAGTAACTTAATCACCACCGAAAAGTGAAAGAGAAAACAAGGAGCAGTGACTTACCATTACTCGTGTTTTCTCTGTGTAGCGCACAGCACCTCGGTGGTGAAATACCATATAACTTAAACAAATGGACTTTGTCTGCTCATTTGCTCCTCTTTTTCTTCTCTTTGTACATTCATATTTTTAAGGGCTGTTATTCACAAAGAGGTTTAGAGGCGCTGCGCTTTTAGAGGATAGTTTGGGAGTTAAAATAATAAAGAACTAAAAGTAAAAGCGAGGTATAAAACCTCACCTACATCGTGCAAACCCATCACAAACAGTTAAAACACCTGTAGACGCGCAGCTTGCTGGCGTTTAAAAGCACCGCTTTTACATTTAGTCGGATGCATTAGTAAACAAGTAACTTAATCACCACCGAGAAGTGAAGGAGAAAACAAGGAGCCGTGACTAACCATTACTCGTGTTTTGTTTGTGTAGCGCACAGCGCCTCAGTGGTGAAATATCATATAACTTAAACAAATGGACTTTGTCTGCTCATTTACTCCTCTTTTTCTTCTCTTTGTGCGTTCATATTTTAAGGGCTGTTATTCACAAAGGGGTTTAGAGACGCTGCGCTTTTAGAGGATAGCTTGGGAGTTAAAATAATAAAGAACTAAAAGTGAAAGCGAGGTATAAAACCTCACCTACATCGTGCAAATACCAAACCCGTAGGGGCGAATTTATTTCGCGCTCATGTAACGGGGCTTGTATGCTTTAAAGTAAAAGCGAGGTATAAAACCTCACCTACATCGTGCAAACACCAAACCCGTAGGTGCGAATTTACTTCGCGCTCATGTAACGTGGCTTAAATGCTTTAAAGTAAAAGCGAGGTATAAAACCTCGCTTACTATATTCAAAAGCCCTATTTGATCGGTGCTATTTAAGCCGCGATTAAATAGGACTCTTGTCCTGAATGCTTGTTGTTGCGTTTAAATGAACCTTTGCCTTTTTTAGCTTTAACCACTTGTGGTTTAAATAATTTAGAGGTGACCATTGCCGCTAGTGCATTGTGGTTTATAACGCCTCGTCCTGTGTCTACCGCGCTGGTGTTTACGGTTTTTGCTTTAGATTTTTTAGTCATATATTTCCTATCAACTAATGGTTATTTTAAGTTAAATAATAAAGAGGCTTTTATATTGGCCTATTTAAGAGATGGCGATTGTAGGCTTAATTTTCAACCGCGCAAGTATTTTTAATGCCCAACAGGTACTTTTTAATAATAAAAAAGCATAAAAAAAGCGCAGTTAATAACTGCGCTTAATATTACTTTAGTTTGCTTGATAAATTAAAAACTAAAGCTTACTTTTGCGTAATACGTTCTGCCGTCAAAACCGTATGGCAATGCACGTACTGGATATTTAAATGCGCCGTTGGTGATAAAATTAAGTACTTCGTCGTCGCCTAATTCATCTGGCGTTTCGTCAAATACGTTATCGGCACCTACCGAAAGCGCAAACATGTCATTAATTTGGTAACTAACATTTAAATCAACTAACACAGCAGACTCAACCGTACTTGTTGGTTTAAATGACCCCGTAGGCGAAAGCTCACCTGGTAATGAAATATGGTCGTTACCAAAGTATTTTACGTCTGTTTCGCCAAAGTAGTTAAAGCGAATGGTTGATGTGTAGGCATCGCGTTCGTAGTCAAACGTAAGCGTTGCGCGCTCACTTGGTTGTCCGTCGGTAAAAAAGCTACGTTGTAAATCATCAAAAGCAACCGCTTCAGGAATACCGTCTTCTGCATTTACGTTGTCAATTTTAGTATCGTTTAGGTTACCTGCAAAGGTTACTCCTAAATTACCGCCTTCAACTTCAGTGCGGTACGATGCAATAATATCAACACCTTGTGTAGTAGAATCAACCGAGTTTGAGAAGTAGTTAGCTTGCACTGCACCAGTTGCTTGTAGCGCTGCAACCGCTTCTGAGCTAAACGATACATCGTCAACCGAAAGCAAGCTGCCAAGTGTAATACGGTCTTCAATTTCTACACGGTAAAAATCAACCGTTAACGAAAGCTCGCTTGTTACATCGTAAACAAAACCTGCACTGTAGTTTGTTGATGTTTCAAGCTCTAAGCTATCTACGCCTAAAGCACTTGGGAAAGCGGTCCCTGTGTTTGCCGTGAACGACTGCGTTAATGTGCCGTCTGAGCCTAAGTTAGTTGTAAAAGCTGTATAACCACTTTGTTGAAGTGATGGCGCTCTAAAACCAGTAGATACTGCACCACGTACTGCAAAGTCATCTGAAAATTCATAACGTGTTGCTAATTTACCAATTAAATCATCCCCAGCATCTGAGAAATCTTCATAGCGTAGCGCACCACTGACGTTCCATGCATCGGTGATCATAGTTTCTACGTCTACATAAACTGCGTAGCTGTTACGGTCGCTGTCGTTAGCCGCTTCAGGGCGAAGGCCGTTATAAGCTTGAAAACCACACTGTGCAAATTGATCCGGATCGTTTACTGATGGGTACGAAGTATCCATATTTGCTAACCCACACGCGTATGATGCTTCATCGCCAGGCACTATTTCGTAGTTTTCTTTACGGTATTCGGCGCCTACTGTTACATATAAAGGCTCACTACGGCCAATATCTACAATACCGTTTACATCAAGGTTAACCGTTGTTTGATCGAATCTAAAACCACCTGAGTAACCGCCAGTAGGGCCTGAGTTTGCTGCAATGTCGGCATCGCTTGCATCTGGGTTATTAAATAAATACTCAGCCGCGTAAGAAGCATTTAATGTATTGCGTGATGTAAAATCGTATTGGTTTTCACCATAAACAGCCGATACATCGTAAGTCCAGTCTGTGTTTATATCGCCTTTAAAACCAAGCGCTACTGAAATATCTTGTGCTTCGTTATATATGCGCGGTAAAAAACCATCGCTGTATACTTGTGTTACGTTTTTAGACGCTTCGTTAAAGTTACGGTAAAAACCATTACCCAGCGCCGTGCGCTCAGAGTAGCCACCAAACGAGTAAAGCTCGCCGTCGCCCATTGGTAATGCCATGTTATAAAATAACGACGTAAATTCACTTTCTGAGTTACCTTGGCCCCAGCGTACATCTTCACTTAGTGTACCTGGTTCAACATTAAGCGAACCACCCGTATCGCGCTCTGCGCGGTTAGTGCCGTCGGCATCACGGTACTCAAGCGATAGGTTAATAAAGCCGCCTTCGTTACCTAATTCAAAACCACGGTTTAAACCTGCTGAAATAGTGTCGCCGTCACCTTCACTTGTGCCGCCGTATTGTACAAAACCCGTTGTAATACCGGTTGAGTTATTAAGAGATAAGTTAATAACACCTGCAATAGCATCAGAGCCATACTGTGCTGCAGCGCCGTCGCGTAATACTTCAACGCCTTTAAGTGCTGTTAGCGGAATGGCATTCATATCAGTACCCGCAGCGCCTGCGCCTACTGTACCGTTAAGGCCAAAAATTGATTGGTTATGACGACGTTTACCATTTACTAATACAAGGGTCTGATCTGGCTGTAGGCCACGAAGTGTGGCGGGTCTAAATAAATCAGAACCGTCTGATACTTGTGTACGCGAAAAGTTAAATGAAGGCGCTGTCGCTTGAAGGCTTTGGCCTAATTCGGTAAAACCACCTTTAGTTAAATCATCCGCGTCAATTAAATCAATAGGAGAAGAAGACTCTGTAGAGGTACGGTTAGATACACGCGACCCTAATACAGATATTTGCTCAATGTTTTTAGCAGCTTGCACAGGTGCTTCTTCTGCGTTAACAATGCTTGGTGCGCTAAACGCGAAAGCAACGGCTACAGCAAGTGTGTTTAAACGGTATGTTGACATAGTGACGACCCTGTTTTTTTGTATTCTTAATAATATGTGTGTGGTTATGATGCTCATAACCTGTTGCAAACATCCTAGCAACATATGCAAACAAAAAGAAATGAAAAAAACTAAATGTTTGGTCTAAGTATGCAAATAAACTTAAAGATAAGAAAAAACCACATCAAATCGGTTAAAATACGCGCTAAGAAGGGATTGAACATCAAAAAATAGAATGTTTAACACTTTATTTACAATGTGGTTTTGTTCGTTATTTTACACTTTTAAAGGTAATAGGCAGCGAATGGTCGTACCTGTGCCTAATATACTGTTAACTTCTATTTTTCCACCGTGATCGCTCACCATAGCGTATACAAGTGTCATACCCATACCGGTGCCTTTTCCAACTTCTTTTGTTGTGTAAAAAGGGTCAAACATATGCGCTATTGTGTCTTCATTCATGCCACAACCGTTATCTTTTATTTCAATACAAATATTTGTGTTGAGTTCAAAAATATTGACTTCAATAATGCAGCCTTTTTCTAAATCTAATTCGCAAGCTTGCCAAGCATTCATTAAAAGATTTACAAAAATCTGATTAATTGACGATAAATTGCACCAAATGAGTGGTAGGGGTTCAAACCGCGTTTTTATTTCGCATAATTTAAGTTTGCTACTCAATAACCTTAAAGCATTATTAGCACCCGTTGTTACATCGGCTAATTGTTTATCTTGAGAAGAGGTGGGGTGGGCAAAGTTTAATAAGTCATGCACTATTTGTTTTATACGTTTAAGTCCTTCAACGCTATCGTTAATTTGTCCCTGCAAATTGTTATAAATCCACGCGTACGGATACTGTAAATTGAGTATATCGATTTCGTGTTTAAAACGGCTCTCTTTAATTTCGTTATTTAAATATTGTTCGTTAAGTTTTAGCAGCGCTACTAGTAAAGGGCTTGCGTTTTGTAGGCTCTCTACGTTACTCATTGCATAGGCAAGTGGGGTATTTATTTCGTGGGCAACGCCTGCGCTCAGTGTACCTAAGGTCGCCATTTTTTCTGTTTGCACAAACAGCATTTGCTGGTGTTCTAAGTCGGCTACTTTTTTTTGTAGTTCATTATTTATGGCAACTAAAACGCTACTTTTATCTTTGAGTAATTGCTCTGCAGCTAAGCGCAGCTTTTGTTCGTTTAAAAAAGCACGTTCAAAATTACCATCTGATCCATCCATTCCCTTCATCCATATAGATAACTTTATACTTAACGTTTAGTCGTCTGTATGCAAATTTGCAACTTTAGTGCAGCCAAGGCCTAATATTATGCATGATATGCATGAGTAATTATCCACTTATTGCTAATAACCCCATTATATAAATACCACTTAACATAAAAGGTAGTCACAAACGCACCATAGAATATTTTTTTAAGCTATTATTTAACCAGAAGTAATTTAAAGGCGACTCAATGACTCAAGTAACACCAAGCACACCAATAAATCAGGTTGATGTACTTTGCATTGATGATGATGAAATAGTACTACGCACGTTAACACGGCTACTTGAAGTAAATGGCCTGTCGGTTATTGTTTGCGATAACCCGCAAAGTGCACTAACGCTTTTTAAAAATCATGAGTTTGGTTTAATTATTAGCGATATGCGTATGCCGGTAATGAACGGTGCCGAGTTTTTAGAAAAAGCGCGTGCGCTGGCACCCGACACTCAACGCATTTTATTAACCGGTTACGCCGACATACAAACTACCTTAGCGGCTGTTAACCAAGGCCAAATAAATGGTTATATTCAAAAGCCTTGGCAAAACGATTTATTACTTCGTAGCATTAGAGATAGCCTAGAAAAATTTGCACTAAAAAAACAAAATCAAAAATTAGAGGCACAAGTTAAAGCGCAAAACCAAGAGTTGCTAGAGCTTAATAATTCGCTTGAGCAACGAGTAGAAAAACGCACTTTACAAATCAAACAGGTTTTAAAAAAGCTTGAAGACGCCAACGAGCGCGAAAAACAAGAGCATAAATCGACCGTAGAGCTGCTATATAATTTTGTTAACGCAAACCCTTACCTAGATGGCAACAAAGCACAAAATATTGCTAATACCTGCACACAAATAGCACTTTACTTAAACTTGTCGCAAAAAAGCATTGATCTTGCCCCTATGGCTGGTTACTTAGCGCAAATAGGCTTGCTTGCTATGGATCCTGATCTATATAAAAAACCAGTTAACCGCTTAAACGAGCAACAACGCAAAACCTTTTATACTCATCCAAGTACTGCACAATTAATGTTAATGCCAGCAATACATTTACATGACTTGTCGGATGCTATTTATTATCAGTTTGAGCGCTTTAACGGAAACGGAATGCCCAAAGGCCTTGCCGGAAACGACATACCTATAGGCGCTATGGTGCTAGGTTTAGCGCGCGACTATTGGGACGCGTTTGAGCAGAGCAATGCTAGTGATGAAAAGCAGCGCCACGATGACGCACTCGAAAGTGTAAAACTTTATAGTGGATCGTTTTATCATCCTAAAATTGTACGTGCACTTGAAGCAAGCCATGCAAAACTACACGAACAAAAAAGTTCAGCAGGATCAGTGCTAATTTGTAACGCCCATGAACTCAAAGAGCAAATGGTACTGGGCCATGCTCTACACAGCCATACGGGCATAATGTTGCTGCCTAAGGGTCATGTATTTGGCAGTAAATCGATAGAAAAACTCCAACAGCTAGAATCGAAAAAACCAGCCCCGTTCAGAATAATGGTGAAAACTGCTAAATGATTGATCTAAACCGCAGTTTTTTTCGTTACAATGTGCATAAAATAGATTATTGAATTTGCTTGAAGGAGCACTCTGTGTCGCGATTTTCTGCGGTTACTGACAACCCCCATGATGGGCGTTTTAACCAAAAAACGGGAATACTGCTAACTAACTTAGGCAGCCCTGATGCACCAACAGCGGCTGCGCTTCGTACATATTTACGCGAATTTTTATCAGATCCACGCATTGTAGAAATACCACGCTTGGTATGGATGATAATTTTACATGGCATTATTTTACGCGTACGCCCTAAACGTTCGGCTAAATTATACGAGAGTATATGGACCGAAAACGGCTCACCGCTTACTCACATCACTCGCCAGCAAAGCGTAAAGCTAAATATCTTATTAAAAGAGCAAGGTTATACCAATACTGAAGTAGTAATGGCAATGCGTTATGGCAACCCTTCAATAGAGGCAGGCCTTGAAGAGCTTCGTGATAAAGGCTTAACGCGTATAATTATTTTACCAATGTACCCGCAATATTCTAGCCCAACTACGGGTTCTACGTTTGATGCTGTATCGAGCGTACTGCGAAAATGGCGCTGGGTGCCAGAACTACATTTTATAAATGGCTATCATAAAAACACCCGTTACATTGAGTCGCTTGCTAATAGTATTAGTGAGGATTTAGAAGCGAATGGTATGCCACAAAAAATTGTTTTTTCGTATCACGGTATGCCTAAATTGTTTTTAGATCGCGGCGATCCGTACCATTGCCTATGTTTACAAACCACGCGTTTAGTTGTCGAAAAACTAGGCCTTGATAAAGACAAAGTAATTAGTACTTTTCAAAGTCGATTTGGTAAAGCAGAGTGGTTAAAGCCTTATACCGACGCAACTCTTGCAGCCTTACCTGATGAAGGTATTACCGATGTAGCTATTATAAGTCCTGCTTTTAGCGCCGACTGCCTAGAAACACTTGAAGAGCTAGAAGGTGAAAACCGTGAAATATTCGAAAACGCAGGCGGCGAAAAATACCGTTACATAGCGGCACTAAACGACAGAGACGACCATATAGAAGCTGTGTTTGATGTTATAAAACCTATGTTGTAACCCAAGCTTACTAAAGCTAAATATATTACGCATTAAGCGGTGTTAAAATTAACACCGCTTTTTTGTTTTTAGGGCTTTTAAAATTTTGTTGTAGAGGGGCAGCCATGGCAGCATGTAAAAACGTAGTTTTTAGGTGAGTAAATAATCAAAAGCTGTGCTTCTCGTGCAAGAAAGTGCTCTACAAGTCATACTCTTAAACTTTGGTATAAACACCTGTAGACGTGCAGCTTGCTGGCGTTTAAAAGCAACGCTTTTACAAAATTGTTAAGCTACATATGTATCAAACCCTATACACAAAACAAGGAGAAGCTACGCTTCTAACGTGAGCAAGCTCTACATCTACAAAACAACGTATTACGTCAAATTCGATACAATGCTTACCGTAGACGCGCAGCTTTTTAATAATAATTAAAATAAATAAAAATGTACGTTTGAGGGGAGGCAATACCTAAGCAACAGCAATTAAACGCTATCGCTTAAAGTATAAATCAATCGCTTTTGTGAGGAGCTCGTCGAGTTGTTCTTCAAATTCTTCAATATTAATATCAAAGTGCTTTAAGTAAGCCCGAGCTTGAGCAAGTGATAAATTACGGCTGTTAACGCTGTATTGTCGCTCGTCTATGGTTTTATCGTAACGTGGTAAAAATACAAATTGGCCATAAAAGGGGGATTTAATATGCTTGTTTGCAAAACGACAAAAATCTTCAATATGCTCAGCACCCTTAGGTCCAAGGCAACCTGGCTCAATGCGATACATTAAGCGAATTTTTTTGTCGTCATTTATTTGCATTTAAAGCCTTTATCTAAAAAACAGTACGCGTACTATTTTCCCATCTTTAATTTGATAACTCGAAATAAGCTCTGAGCGTTTATCAACTACGTTTTCGTCAGTTGAACAAGTTTCTGAAAGTTCGTGATCAATCACTATATCACCGTGCACTATGCGCTTAATTGGTGATGAGTGAATACACTTTAACTTTTTAAACATTAGCCCATAACGTTCTATTAGTTTTTCTTTACCTTTAAATAATAGCTCATTAGGGAAAATATAAAACTCAACATCTTCGGCATATACACGAAGAAACTCTTCAATGTTACGTGCGTTATATGCTTTAACTAGCTGCTCTACCACAGCAAGTGATTCGCGCGATTGTTTAGCTTTAGTTTGCTGCTTAACTGTAAGTGCTTCTTTTGCTTGCGTTACTGCTTTTTCAGCTTCGGCTACAGCCACTGCTTTTTCTATTTTATTTTTAGGCTTTTCAGCAGGTTTAATTTGCTCGTTACCTAATACTTTTGAATCGTCTGGTTTAGTCGCATCAATTGTTGGCTTTTTAAGCTCTGGCGCTTTGTATTCAAGCGTATTTACTTTGTCGTCAGTGTTGGTTTGAGTTACTGATTGCTCATTTTCAACTTTTGGCTTTTCAACGCTTGTTTGAGTTTCAACTTGCGGCTCTTTTTTCTCAGGCTCGCTTTGCTCTGCGGCATAAGTAATTAGCGCAACGGTAGTGACTAATGAGGCTAAAATAATAGATAACGGTTTCATAACTTTCCTAAAATGAACACTAAATACGTGTAATACCAATTACATTAAATAGGCGATCTATTATAGCGTTAAAAAATAGCACAATAACAACGCGAAAATTGTGACATATAGTTGTTCTATATGAATAACTTTTAACGCAGTTAGTGAGTTATTCAATGCGATAGAATGACCATATTTTTGATAAAATTGGTATAAGGGTGCAACATAGCAAATTTTAACGTTATCGGGTAGTTAATACCACCACTGAAGCCTACCAGTACTGCTCTACCGTAATATTGCCGGGGTTTTTACGGCGGTTACGCGTAAAGTTTTTATCGAGAAGTAGCGCGGTTGTGTCTTTTACCATTTGTGGATTTCCGCAAATCATAAATTGCGCGTTACTAGGCTTTGGGTTTAACTTTACATGTTCAAACAAGCGGTTGCTCTCAATTGCGTTAGTAATTCGCCCACTTAAGCCTTGTAATGGCTCCTCTCTACTTACAACCGGAATATAGTTGAGTTGTGCTGGGTACACTCTTAATAGCTCGTTAATAAGTGCCTGATAGCTTAAGTCGTTATTAAAACGTACGCCATGCACTAAATTTATAGTTTTGTATTTTTTCCATACATCGGGCTGTTGTAATATCGATAAAAAAGGCCCTATGGCAGTGCCAGTCCCTAACATCCAAAGCTGATCACTTTGTGGTATTTCATCAAGGGTAAAAAAGCCGGTTGCGTGTTGTTCTATTAATACTGTGTCGCCAGGTTGTAAGGTAGCTAAACGAGGAGAGAGCAAACCGTCAATTACGTTAATAAGATAAAATTCGAGATCGGGGTTTTCAGGGGCATTCACATATGAATAAGCCCGAGCAATACGTTTGTCGCCATCCATTATTGAAAGCTTTGTAAATTGGCCAGCTTTAAACGGCTCTACGTTTGCATTAACGGTTAAGCTAAAGAGTGTTTCGCTCCACCACGTGACATTTTTTACTGTTGCTTCAACCCAATTAGACATAGTTACCTCTTGGTTTAGCTATTAAAGTTTTAAATAATTCACTCCATCAACATTAGCATTAAGTGACAAAGACTTACAGGAGAATATGACTAGATTTAAAGCAGTGATGAGTCCAGAATTTACCAATAAAATAATGTAAATAATCAGCTCTGCGATAAGAGCCATTAATTGCATAAGGGAAAGCGAAGCCGCAGTAACTAAGAAAAATTAAGTCAAAAAACAGTGTTTTTTATTTTATCACTTACTTTAAAAGCGCTGCGTCTTATATCACCATTAGTGAACTATTTACTTGAAAAACTATTGCACTAGGAGAAGCCAAAGAGGAGTAAATGAGAAGAGCCAAGCCAGAAAACGAGTATTTTATCACTGACTCTAAAAGCGTAGCGCCTCTTAACCTCTTAGTGAATTATTTATTTAAGCCTTTATTAATTAATTTTATAGTTAAACTCAAATTCCAGACATAAAAAAACGGCGCTAAATTTAGCACCGCTTTATAAGCAATAAGAAAAAGGTTACGCTTTTTTCTCTTCACAACTTGCTAGGTATTCGTCAAACGTACCTTGGAAGTCGATTACTTTTTTATCTTTAATATCAATGATACGTGTAGCTAATGACGAAACAAACTCACGGTCATGGCTTACAAAAATAAGCGTACCTTGGAAATCTTTTAACGCGTTATTAAGCGCTTCAATGGCTTCCATATCCATGTGGTTAGTTGGTTCGTCCATAACAAGCACGTTAACGTCTTGCATCATTAACTTACCAAATAACAGGCGGTTTTTTTCACCACCAGAACAGTTACGCGCTTTTTTGTTTGAATCGTCAGCTGTAAACAACAAACGGCCTAACATGCCACGAACCATTAAATCGTTGTGCTTAGCTGTACGCCATTGCGACATCCAATCAAACAACGTTAAATCGTTATCAAAATCTTTAGTGCTGTCTTGCGGGCAATAACCAAAGCTCGCATTTTCAGACCATTTAATTTCGCCTTCGTTACTTTTAAGCTCGTCTACTAAACAGCGTAAAAATGTAGTTTTACCCACACCATTTTCGCCAATTACAGCAAGCTTAGCGCCAGCTTCAAGTAAAAAGTCGCCGCCGCTAAATAACGTTTCGCCATCAAAACCATGGCCAAGCTTATTAACTTCAAGCGCCTGACGATACATTTTTTTACCTTCGTCAAACGAAAGCGATGGACTCATACGGCTTGAAGATTTAACTTCATCAAGCTTAATCTTATCCATTTTTTTAGCACGCGAACTTGCTTGTTTGGCTTTTGAAGCGTTAGCACCAAAACGGTTAACAAAGTCTTGTAGCTCGTCAATTTCAGCGCTCTTTTTAGCGTTTTCAGCTAAAAGTTGCTCGCGTTGTAAGCCCGCAGCTTCTAAAAATTTCTCATAGTTACCAGGGTAAATACGCAGCTCACCGTAATCAATATCGGCCATGTGTGTACATACCGAGTTTAAAAAGTGACGGTCATGCGAAATAATAATCATCGTACATTTACGTTTGTTAAGCTCGTTAGCAAGCCACGTAATTGTATGAATATCCAAGTTATTGGTAGGCTCATCAAGTAGTAAAATGTCAGGGTTTGCAAATAACGCTTGTGCTAAAAGCACACGTAGTTTCCAACCTGGAGCAACGTTTGCCATTAAACCGTAATGAAATTCTTTATCGATACCCGCTTCAAGCAAAATTTCTTCAGCGCGGCTTTCTGCCGTGTAACCGTCCATTTCAGCAAATACACTTTCAAGATCGGCAACTTTCATACCGTCTTCTTCGCTCATTTCTGGTAACGAGTAAATACGTTCGCGTTCTTGCTTTACTTTCCAAAGCTCCACGTCGCCCATAATTACCGCGTCTACAACGCTGTATTGCTCAAAAGCAAACTGGTCTTGGCTTAGGTTACCTACTTTTAACCCTGGAGTAATAGATACATTACCCGCACTTGGAACAAGCGCACCGCTTAAAATTTTCATGAAAGTCGACTTGCCGCAGCCGTTAGCGCCAATTAAACCGTAACGGTTACCGTTACCAAATTTAGCTGAAATGTTTTCAAACAACGGCTCTGCGCCAAACTGCATCGTAATATTTGCGGTGGAGATCAAAAAAGGTAATCCTAGATTAGTACTGACAGGAGTACGCTGCAGCAAAACGCCACAAACAAGAACCAGACAATAGGGTAAATTAGCTGGCGAATTATACAGATCAGCCACAACGAATGAAAGATAAAAGGCAGCTAATTTATAACCAAGTAAAAATAACGGCAATTCTCGGTTTTAAGTCACTATTTTTAACGTATGTAGCGTTGAATGTACTTACAGCCACAATGTAAATAATTACTAATGCCAAGCAATATTAAAGAGGGGGCGCCAAATAGCTAAGTTATTAGCTATGTTTTAATGCATAGGTTGGTAAATTGACTTTATAGCCGCCTCATTTTTGGTAATTAACTGATTAACAGTCGCCACGTCATCAAGTGTTAGCGACTCCTTGCTTAGCATAAAGTGCACATTGTTAACGTTAATCGGTGTAATAGTTTTTACCTGCGAAATTGAAGAGTGTTTTTTCACAAAGTACTGCGCAACCACCGAGTCTTCAATAACATAGTCGATTCGTTTTTTATCTAACATGCTAAATCGATTATTTGCTTGAGCAGTAAGCACGACCTGTTTTGAATATTTGGTTTTGAGTTGTTCAAGCTCATCACCAAAAAAGCTTCCTCGGTTAATACCTGCTGTAAAATCTTGACTAAAAAGATCAGCTAAGCTGGTTACATCAGCCGAATCTTTATGTTTATAAAGCAGCATTATTTCTTCGCGATAAGGCAAACTAAAGTGCGCATATTGAGCACGTTGATCTGTATAACTTGCCGCGTAGGTTATATCTACTCGACCATTTTTAAGCTCAGCTTGAACACGCGAAAAACTAGGGAAATAAGTCCATTTAATACAAAATTTTGAATTTTTAAAAATAGCCCTAACAGCATCCACTTCTGTGCCTAAAAATGTATCACCTTGTTTTACAAGATAAGGCGGCCAATTAGTTTCGTTAGTGCCCATTACCAATGTTTTAGTGCACGCAAGGGCGTTAAACTGAGTAAATAGCAGCGTTGTAAACGCTAAAAATAAAGTTTTCATTACGCTCCTACTATTCAAACAGCGCTTTTAGTGCTGTTTTGTTTTTATTTATGTGCTCATTAATTATTGCAAGCTCACTAACCGACACCGTTTGTTTGCTAAACATTAAATAAATATCGTCTTTATTTACATGCTCAATGTCGGTTACTAATTTGATATTTGAACCTTTTTTGCCAAAATAAGCACCCACTAGCTCGTCTTCAATAGCAAAATCAATACGTTGTTTATTAAGCATTTCAAAGCGTTTACTGGTTGCACTGGTGTATTCAATCTGCTTTTTATATTTAGTTTTATATTGCTCAAACTCCTCGCCGTAATAGCTTCCAAAGTTAGCGCCAACAATAAAGCCTTGTTTAAAAATGTCTTCGAGGTTTTTAACGCTATGCTGATTATTTTTGTTTTCGTATAAGCGCATAACCTCAGTTCGGTAGTTATCACTAAAGTGCACATATTTAGCGCGTTCATCTGTATAACTTGCAGCCCACCCTAAATCAATACGGCCGTATTTAAGCTCAATAAAAGCCCGCTTAGAATTTGGCAGTAACTTAACTTCAAAACAAAAAGGGGAGTCAGCAAATATAATGTTGAGTGCATCAACCTCAGAGCCTTGCAGCTTACCGTTAATGCCCATTACATAAGGCGGCCAAAAAGCATCGTGCGATGCCACGCTAAAGGTTCTTTCACAAGCAAATACATTAAATGGAGCCGTAAACAGCAAACATAAAAATACGGTAATTAATTTATTCATTACGCCTCATAGTTATTATTTTGCTCATTATTACAACAGTATAAACCAGCTTTTGTATTTTAGCGGCACGGGTTTGTTCAAATGTGTAAATAAATCGTTAAAAATCAATTTAAGGATAAAACAACCGAACTAACGTTGTTGGTAACCTTATCTATGGGTACACTAATAATAAATTTATACATAGCAGGGCACGTTATGTCGCCAACTAAAATTCGCAACAATGTTATAAAACTCAGTGAATTAAGCACTAAACAACCAAACTACTATTTTATACAAGGTTATTTAATGGGGTTAGGTGCATTACCCCAAATGCTTCCCCCAAGCGAGTGGCAACCTGATTTATTTGGAGATATTAACCTTCAAAAAGAGAGCGAGATAAAATACCTCGAAAGCTTAATGGCGTTGTATAACTAAAGCATGGATAAAGTAATTCAAAACGAATTAAAAATGCCAGCAAAATGCAGCCTATCTAAGCAAGACTATCGGGATTCACTAAAGCCGAACATGCCCCTACCAAGTTACTGTAAAGGGGTTTTACAGGCGCTTAAAAATATAAATAAACGTATGCTTGATGCAGGGCAAAAGCAGGCTCTTAATAATCTAAGCAGCGTTTTAAAAGCATTTTCTAATGAAAAAGCAGCAACAAAAGAATTTGGTGAATTTGCCCAATATAACGCCCAAGAATATAAACGTAATTATGTGTATTTTATGGCCGACGCTATTTTTGAACTTCGATTTAGTAACGACCTAACTTTAAGTGATGAAGATGAGGCTGAATTTAACAACAGCTTTTTAGACGAAGAACCGGATGAATTAGATGAGCTTGATGAATTACTTGAACTGGTACTTGCCGACACCGAGCTAAAAGCACTTGAGCCAATACAAATGTTGCTAGACATAATGGAAAGTGGGCTCATAACAAAGCAATTTATTAAAGACAACACTGGGCACTTTTGGGGCTTGCACGAAACCCGCCCTTATATGATGCTTCGCGCGCATCGAGCAAAAATACATGCGCTGCATGGTTATACCCAAAAAGCGCAGTCAGAACTCGAAGCGTTATTAACGCTAAACCCAAACGACAATCAAGCAAACCGCTTTTTATTAATGAACTGCCTAATCATCAATAAACAATGGGACAAGTTGGATGCTCTATTGGCCGACTTTGATTTTCAAGAACTACACACAACAGCAAGCCGTGCGCTAAGTGCTTTTGTAAAGCATGGTGATTCAAAACCCGCTAACGATTACAAAAAAATCCTCCAGCAGCAAAATAAACACTTTACCAAAATACTTACAGGGCAAGAAAAACTAAAAGAACAACAATCGCCATACTTCAGCCCAGGCAGTAAAGAAGAAGTCGCTGTTTATCTTGATTCGTTAGGTAAGCAGGCGTGGATTTCGGTGCCTGCGAGTCTTTTTTGGTTGAGAAAAAAGTAACGAAAAACGTTTAGCGTGATTTATATCGCGCTCAGTGCTCAACATAAGCACTTAATAATAACAGCGTATTAATTTAAAAATTTCTACTTATTAAGCCTATATTTAATGCGCCTGTTCCTGTAGATTAAACAAATAATGAATGCAGTATTAACAGTGCCTTAGCTGTTAAACGATTAGCCAAGGAGCGGTGAGTCTCGTGTCAAACACCACACTTACTTATTACAACCAAAATGCCAAAGCTTTTAGCGACTCAACACTTAACGTTGATATGTCGGCGCTTTATGCTGAGTTTTTACCGCACGTTGCACAGCACGGGAGTATTTTAGATGCAGGTTGTGGCAGTGCGCGCGATGCCGCATTCTTTAAAGCACAGGGTTTTACTGTAAGTGCGTTTGATGCAAGCCCAAAGCTTGCTGAGTTGGCAAGCAGTTACTTACAACAACCTGTAGCGGTTAAAACATTCCAACAGCTAAATTGTGTAAATAAATACGACGGTATTTGGTGCTGCGCTAGTTTATTACACGTTCCAAAAGCTGAGTTACCGGAGGTGTTTTTAAACCTACAAAATGCGCTTAAACCGAATGGCGTTTTGTATGTATCGTTTAAATATGGCGATACAGAGCGTGTGCATAATGGTCGTGAATTTACCGATTTAAACGAAAATGCTTTAACGCATTTACTTAGCAATACGCAGTTAAAAGCTATTAAACAATGGCAAAGCGTTGATCAGCGCCCAGAGCGCGAAAGTGAAGTGTGGCTAAATGCGCTTATTAAAGTAGTGCACGTTTTATGATTGGAGCAATGCAGCAACAGCTCGACTTTATAGCATATATTCAGCGAATGTTAGTTGAAGGTGAATTCACAGCTACTTATAAATATGCATTGTTACATGCAATTGCTGATGTGTGTGTAGAGCATAAAAATAGTAATCCCGATGCTCCAATGGAAATTGAAATCGACACTTTGGTTGATAAGTTTATTCAACTGTATTGGAATCATTCAGTGCCATATGCATTGGGCACAACAGATATAATAACCAATGCCGAAGATATGTTACTTAAGCAAAATAGCTTAGGCCAAGCAAAGTTCATTACCGAGATATTTAAGCTGCAAAATGCAGGTATTAAAAGTTATAACGCATTCAAAAATCATCAGCATTACAGCAAAGTAATAAGCTCATTACGGCGTACATTTATTGATGGGCCTCTTTGGCGCTTGCAGTTACTTTCGGGAAAAGAAGAGTGCTTTTTATATCCTCATACACTTTTAGGTAAAGGCAGAGAGCCAAAGCGAATTGTTTTAAATGTAGGTATTGCTCAGTGCTTTAGGCGTTTTTACGATTTGGTTGTGCATCTTAGTGTTACTGAATGGGTAGAAAAAGTACAAACAATAAAAGCGAACCAAACGCTATTAGGATCGCAAAGCCAGCTACAAGAATTTTTGTTTGGTACTAACAGAACTGCTTTAAAAGTAGTTGCGCCGCTGCTTATTGATATTCAAAAAGGGCTTTGCTTTTATTGCCAAAAGCCAATGAACCTAAAAAACGAAAAAGAAACTAAAAAAACACCAGAGGTCGACCATTTTATTCCGTTTAAGCGCTATCCAAACGACTTAGCACATAACTTTGTTGCTGCGCATGCTGATTGTAATAACAATAAGCGAGACCACCTCGCAGCATTCGCTCACCGCGACCGCTGGCTAGAACAAAACCTCGATACGCATAAAGCCGAAATTGCCAATAAACTCCAACCTTACTTTTATTGTGATTCAGATAAGTCACTTGCAGTCAGTAATTGGGCATATCAGGTTGCGCAGGCTAACAGTGCAAAGTTATGGGTAAAGAAAGGTTATTTTGAAGAGGCGGCTGGTTTTAAATATCAGCAACCAAGTACAGGGCTGGATTTAGTGGCGGAAGAAAAGCCAAGGTATGACGTGTAATACAGAATTTGTAGTTCGTGCTGTAGGTGGGAGTTTATCTCGCGCTTTGGGTTGTAGGCGCAGAGCTTGCTCGCGCGAAAAGCGAAGCTTTTAAACTTCGATGTAATTAATGTGTAGGTGCGATTTTATATCGCGCTCATAAATTGGTGTTTTGATGTGGGTTAAAGGATTTAAAAACCTCTATTCGAGGTTATATCGCGTTGGCGATGGCAACCAAAGGGCGGCTGCCGCCGACCGGCCTTTGGAATCCCACGGCGCACCCGAGGATCACACTGTGTCCTCAAGTTAAAAATTGATGTGAATGTAAGCGCCGTGTATTCGCCATCCATGGCGAAGTCACGGCTTAACTTGCATCCATGCAAGTGATTACTCATCAATTTATAACTTTCGAGTGTGATCCGGGGAATTGGAGTGTTTTGGTAGATTAGTGTATGTACATGCTTGATTGGTTTTTATCACGGTAGACTAAAAAATAATATAAATGACTTAGGGCTTATAGTAGTAAAACTTTATGAGAAAACATTCTATTGCAGGTAGCTTTGAAGATGTTACCCCAAATCCTGAATATTTAATTAAATCGATTTCCGAACAAGGTTATAGCTTTGAAGCTGCTATAGCTGATTTGATCGATAATTCTATTTCTGCTGAGGCTGACAAAATAGAAATCTTAATTGATACAGAAAGTGAGCCATTTAAACTATATCTTGCAGATAATGGTAAAGGGATGAATGAAGACCAATTAAAAAATTGTATGAAATTTCCTAGCCAATCACCTGATGTAAACCGACTTGATGAAGATCTCGGGCGATTTGGTTTAGGAATGAAAACAGCTTCCTTCTCCCAGACTAGAAAATTTACAACCATATCAAGACCTAAAGGAGAGTTCCCATTTTCTGCTAGAACTTGGGATTTGGAGATACTTAAAAACAACAAATGGAACCTGTTAATTAACTCCTATGAAGATGTTGCCGATATTTTAGAACAGTATAGAAGTATTAGTCATTCACGTATCAATGCAATTCCCGACTTTGAAGCTAATACAATTATTGTTTGGGAAGGTTTGTACAAATTTGAGCAGTATCTAGAAGAAAAAAACCGTGAAAATGCACTATTTAAAGAAATAGATATAATTTCGGATCACTTGAGTTTAGTTTTTCACCGTTTTATGGAGAAGCAGGGTAAAAGTCTTCAAATTAGAATTAACAATCAAGTCTTAAAACCATTTAACCCATTTCCAACTAAAGAGAATGATTTTAGATCTTTAGAGTTTAGAAAAAGAAAGTTTGGGGATGATTCTATTAAGATAGAAGGATTTATCTTGCCTTCCAGAAGTATCAAAGAAACTAATCAAGGACTGTCTATATGGGCTACAAAAAATCGTAGCCTAATGGATATGGAGGGCATATATATATACAGAGCAAACAGGTTAATCTTGTTTGGTGGCTGGAACGGGTTAATAAAAAAGGCACCTCGCCTTCAATTAGCTCGATTGCAAGTCGAAATAGGTAACAGCGCTGATCACTTGCTTCATTTAAACGTCGCAAAATCACAAGTTATTATTCCACATGAATTAAAGAATGCTTTCCAAGGTTACATAAATGACTTGAAGCAAGAAGCAGAAAAAGAGTTTTATAATCGTGGGATTAGGCAGTTCAATGAACCAAAAAATACTTCCCATGTTCATTTGTTTGAAAGAAGGACTTCAAGTAAAGGTCCTGTGTTAGAAATTAATAAAGAATTTGAATTAATTAAAAGCTTATTCTCTGAATTAGACAACCGGCAATCAGCAAAGCTTAATATGCTAATCTCTATGGTTAATACCCGCATCAATAAAATAAGAAGTACACATGAGAATCAAGACTTTACTATTTCAAAGAGTCTTTCTGAGGAAGAACTTCTAATCAATATTCAGGATCTAATTATGAGAGGTGTTAATCCTGAGGTGATTTACAAGTTCTTAATTCCAGAGTTAGGCTTTAATGTTGATTCTCTTCCGCAAGCTGTTATAGAAATTTTAAAAGGAGTTAAATAATGTCAGCTCATGAATATGTAGAACAAATAAAAAAGATGATTAATGTATTGGTCTCTGACTTATCAGATACTAATAATATCTTATTGAGTGATTTTGAAGTTATATTTGAAAAAATTAAAGTGAATATACCTGTGATGGCTCCAATGATTGGTTTGCCTATTATTGATGATATTTCTTTAAAAAGTTACTTTGATCTTGCGAGGAAAGAGTATTTATCTATTAATCCAACTCAAATAGATCCTGCTGACTCATTAACTAAAACTAAGAATAAATCTTGGTTAACTTCAGAAAGAAAAGATGCAATTAAGTGGAATTATACCGAACGCTATTTGAGGCTCCTAAAAGATACTGGTCGTTCTGAAAAAATAATAAATGAAACTAGTCGTTCAAGTGAAGATATTGTTAGTAAGCTTGGAGATCCATCATCTTCAGACGAGTTTTACGTAAAAGGGCTCGTTGTAGGTGAAGTTCAGTCTGGTAAAACAGGTAATTTTAATGCCGTAATTAATCGTGCTGTAGACAGTGGCTACGGTTTAATTATTATTTTATCAGGGATAATGGAGGATCTGAGAAGTCAAACCCAGCAAAGGATTGAAAGTGATGTTATTGGTGAAGGTTTAGACGAAGAGTCAGGAAAAAAAGGTAAGAAGGGTGTTGGTAACATAGCTAGATTTGGTCAACTAGGTAACTCCGAAATCAAGCAAGTGGTTTCGGTTACATCTGCTAATTCAGACTTTAAGAAAAGCTTAGTAGACGCTGAGTTCTCCTTAAATCATACTAATATTCTGGTTTGTAAGAAAAATGTAAGTGTTCTGAAAAACCTAATAGTTTGGTTAAGTGATTATGTGGAAAAAGGGAAGGATCAACTTAATATTCCATTTTTGATTATCGATGATGAAGCAGACAATGCGTCTCTAAATAACGAAGGTTCAAAAGGACATGAGTATGCGTCGAAGATAAATGGCCATATTAGAGCCCTTCTATACCTTTTCCATAAAAAGTCTTACCTAGGTTATACCGCTACCCCATTTGCTAATGTCCTTCAAGACAGGAATGAACAGCCGACCAAAGATTGGCCAATAAAATATAAGGATAAAGGTGAGAGCCGAGAAAAATTCTTGAAGCAGGTTGATAATATTTTCCCTGAAGACTTCATCTACTTATTGAATTCACCAAGTAATTATATTGGCGCCAAACAGATCTTTGAAACATTGGAGGTTATTGATAATAAAGCTGAAGGGGAAAAGATCCCTTTAATAGCGTCTCCAGTCGATGACTATATCTCTGAATTTCCAACTAGAGTATTTGGTGAAGACGATCCAATTGGAATAGAAAATTACGCTAGTAAGAAGGAATGGGATGAAAGAGCTAAAAGTGATTTATATTTCAGTAGTTATTCAGAATATAGAGCTGAAACAAGAGCTGCTAAATCTTATGATAATTTTCCTAAAAAATTGCCGCAATCATTAAAAGAGTCTGTCATTTGCTTTATTTTATCAATAGCTATAAGAGAGCAGCGTAAACCTGAGATAATAAGCTCCGCTTTGTACCAGCCTCATCATACAATGCTTATCCATATTTCAAGATTCACACTGTGGCAAAATACGACAAGTTCATTGATAGGAGAATATTTATCTAGTTTAACTAGTGCAATACTAAATGATAATCCAATGTCTAATAATTCCATATATGCCCAAATTGAAAAAGTTTGGTACAAATATTATGCTGAAATTGTAGAGTCAATAAGCAATTACCTGCCATCTCAATATACTGATGAATTCCTAACCCCAATGGTATTTGAGTCGATTAAGGGCTATCTGCCAGAGGCTGTTAATGGTATTGAAGTCAAGGCTATTAATAGCATAACCAAACAAAAGTTAGAGTACTCAAAAGCCTCCCCTAAAAAGTATATTGCAATAGGCGGTAACCGTTTGTCACGGGGGTTTACTTTGGAAGGTCTAACAATCAATTACTTTATTAGAAACACTAATTATTCGGATACGTTACTTCAAATGGGGCGATGGTTTGGCTACCGTCCAGGTTACTTAGATTGTTGTAAGCTTTTTACTACTGAGGACGCAATCCTTAAATATAACCAAACTACCAAGTGCATAGAGGAGCTTGAGCATGAATTTAAGAAAATGTCACGACAGGGCAGTACACCAGAGAATTTTGTATTAAGAGTGAAGAAGCACCCAGGGACTCTAAAAATAACTAGGCCATCAATACTCAGGGGAACCGTCGATGTTAAATGGTCGTATCAAGATCAATTAGAAATGACTACTTTGTTTGATGTCACAAAGAGTAAGATTGATCGGGTATGGAGTAACTTTAAAGAAAATATCGCGCCAAAGTTAAAAAGTGGGTCTTCACTAGGCTTTTTATCTTACGAAGCTACTGGGCAAGATGTAATAAATCTTTTGGAAAGTGAAAATAACTTTTCAATGGAGGATATTTCCACGATGACTCAGTTTATAAAATTATGTAATGAAAATAATAAACTGAATAATTGGAAAATTGCCTTAAAAACTACCGGTTCTGCTAAAGATATGCAAGGTAAAAGGATTATAAAAGCCTCTGAATCAAATTTAGTTTCCGACGTTGAAATGTCAATTAGACGAGGGCCTAATAAAAGCCTTAACCAAGAAACTTACCGTAAACGATTTTTAGAAGAGCACAAGTTTCATATGACAGGGAAAAATGCCAATATCATTTCTTCCTCAAAGGACTTAAGTCTTCGCTTAAATGAATCGACGATAACTCGAGCTGAAAAGCAATTCTATAATGAGAAGATACTAGATATACAAAAGAAAAAGCCGTCATTGTCATTAGAAGAAGCGAAAAAAGAAGTCAAAACTATTCCTGAGCGTGTTTATAGAGAAAGAATGGGCGAAGATGAAGCTATTTTAATCATTTACCTTTTTGACTCTAAGTATTCCTTTAACCAAGAAGAAGGTAAGGATGATACAGATTTTGAGAAATATGTAGAGGCGAACCATATAAACTTAGACACTCCTCTGGTTGGTTTCGCAATAGGCTTTCCTCCAATAGAAAATGACCCTGGGGGCTTCTATGTCAAAGGAGATTATGACATTGAAGAAGATGAACCTTATGAAGAAGATTACTCTATAGATGATTCTGCTTTGCCTGAAGATTTTCAAGAGGAAAGGTTGTAATGAAAGTTGAGCATTTGAATACTAAGTGGGGACAAATCTCTGCTTCTAATATTGTTAAGGGGCATAAATCTTTAAGAATTAATGCTAGTTGTTATTCAGATATGCATTTAGCAATAGATGAACAGGGCAATCACTGTCTTATTTTAATACTGCCTATCGATTATGAATTGAAATTTAAAGTGATAAAAAAAGATAAAATCTCGTTAGAATATTTCTCTGACAAGAACTATGTAGTGATGACTTTATTAGATAGCGAATTTAATGGTTTGTTTGATGATCTAATTTTATCAATTTATAACGCAATTAAATCTATAGAAGAGGTTGAAGTTTATTCAAAAGTATTTATTCAAACTTTCCATCAGTGGGTTTTATTTTTCTCACCGGAGTATTCTACAAAGTTATCTAAAGATGTAATTAAAGGGATTTTGGGTGAACTTATTGTTTTAAGAGAGCTAGTTTTAAATAGCGGATGGAGAGATATTAATGAAGCATTATTGGGTTGGGTCGGCCCATATGATCAGACGCATGACTTTGTTTATTTGGATAAAAATATTGAGGTAAAAACTAAAAACGATAAACAAGTTTCAGTAAGGATCTCAAGCGAACATCAACTTGCTATCGAAGAAGGAAAGAAATTAATTTTGTCAGTAGTGTCAGTTTCAGAAGACTTGATTAATGGAGCTTCACTGAAGATGATAGTTCAAGAGTTAAAGGTATTAACATTCGAAATGTTTGGTGACTTTTCAATCGTTTTGAAAGCACTCCATCAAAAAGGGTTAACGCTGCAGAATTTGAGTTGCTATGACAATTATCGTTTTAAAGCTATGACAATAACAGACTTTAATTGTTTAAATGAAGGTTTTCCAAAGATAACATCAGCGAACCTCCCCTCTAATATTACCAATGTAAAATACGATTTAAACCTAAGTAAAATGTCGAAGTTTACAATACAAGTAAGAGAGCTATAAATGGAAGTTCAAGAGTTATTTAAATATAGACAAGATATTTTAGATGCGTCTAAAGATGAGGACTCATTTATAAGGCAAGAACCAGTGCTGTCTGAATTACTGCCATACATGCTAGATGCTAAAGTTGTCGATTCTGAGGATATCACTCCATCTTATTTTTCCCCCGGACATGACAATATAAAAATTAATGCTTATACCGTTAATGAATCTCAGGAAAGATTACAGTTATTTATTATAGATGAATTATCTTTAGATGAAACAACAGCTGAGCAAGAATTGTGTGTAACGTTAAAGGCTGATTATGAAAGACAATTTAAAAAAGCTATTAAGTTTTTAAATCTTTCTGTAAAGGGGACTTTAAGCGATAAGGTTCAAGATTCTGATGGTGTAGTCAAATCCCTTATTGCTAAAATTAACTCCGTGGAGGGACTTGAGCAATTTGATGTAATTGAAATATTCCTACTCACATTAACTGCAACTGTTTCGAATAAGGGAGAATCAATACAGCTTCGAAAAGTTCATTTCGAAGATGATTATTTGAAAGTTAAGTATGAAAAAAATAATGCTTCGATAACAAAAGATATCCTAATTTTAAAGAAAGTTATTGATTTAAACTTTTTAGCTAACGTAATCGAGTCTCGAGGCAACCGGGAACCACTGACTATTAACTTTACTCGCGATTTCAAAAAACGGATTGAAGTTATTCAAGCCGCAGACGAAAGAAACTTTGCATCATATTTGTGCGTTTTAGATGCTGAAGTCATTTCGGGATTATATAAGCGATACAGTAGCCGTTTATTGGAGAAAAATGTTCGCTCTTTTTTACAGTTTAAAGGTGTAAATAAAGGGATCAAAGAAACGATACGAACCAAGCCAGAACAGTTTATTGCATTTAATAATGGTTTAACTGTTACCGCCACAAATGCAATCATTAAGCCCTATAAAAAATCCCAATACTTAGAGGCTTTGACTGATTTTCAGATAGTTAACGGTGGACAAACAACAGCGTCAATATACTTTTCACATAAAGAGGGATTAGATATAAGTAAAGTTAAGGTGATGGCAAAGATTAATATCGCTAAAGATGTTGCTGAAAATGACTTAGATAATTTAATCTCAAATATTAGTCAGTTTTCCAACACGCAATCTCGTGTATCAAATGTGGATTTACGCTCTAAAAGTCCACAGTTAAGAACCTTAAAGTCGCTAAGCGATAGCGTAATAGCGCCAAGCGGATTTAGATGGTTTTTTGAACGAGCAAAGGGAGAGTTTTTAACTAAAGTTAGACATGCAGGCTCTAATGGCAACCGTCTAAAAAAAGAATTCCCAAGAGAGCGTCGCTTTACAAATATGGAACTAGCGAAGTATTACTCAGCTTGGGGTAACTCACCGCATTTAGTAAAAAAAGGCGGGGAAAAGATTTTTAGGCATTTCATTGAAATGATTGAGTCTGAAGAAGAAGGTAAAGCAAAAATTCAAATAGATAGAGAGTTCTATGAAAAGTTGATTGCTAAAATTATTTTATTTAGACAAATGGAAAAAATTTATGGCCAAGGTAAGAACTCTCTGGGTCAATTACGGGCTGCTGTTATTCCATACACATTATCAGTGTTGTACATTCATACCGATGCCTCAGAATCAGGAAAAAGCTTTAATTTAGAAAGAATATGGAAAGACGAAGGTATTGATTATGAATTACAAGAATATTTAAAAGAGCTCATGATTCTTATGAATGAGTTGATAAAAAAATACTCTGCCAGTGAAGACTTTAATGAATATTCAAAAAAACCTGAATTATGGGAGTCAATTAAGGAATGTGAAGAAATTCAGGGTTTAATGAAGAAAAACAGCACATTATCTATTTTTAAAAAATACACTGTTTCATTATAAGTATGATGTTATAAAGCTTATTAATTAAGGTACGTTTATGCAGGTGATAATAGGTTACTTTGAGACTAAAGAGGTGAGTACTTTCAAAATTGCTTGCCCTATTTGGAAAGCCAAATACGGTGGCACAGCATTTCCTACCTGCACATATTGATTCGTTCTAGTTCCCTCAAAAATATAGTTATCAGGAAACGTTTGTAAGCGTGCAGCTTCTCTAACACTTAAACTTCTACATTGTTGTGGATCGTAATGTACGAAATAGTGGCCGTCCTTTGAGATATGGCTTGTTACTGTAGTAGCGTACTTATCTGCAACTTGTACTCTAAAGCGGTCTGCGTGTGTGCCTGTATCCCAATTTGCATGGGCTGGTGCTAACTCTTGTGGGAAGTGTCGAGATTTTGGGGATGAGCCTTCTATTTGCGCATATGCGGCACAGTAAGCGTAGCGTAGCAAATCGTCAACCATATGCCCTCTGGTTTCATGGTTTAGCACTACATTTAAGCTAGGGTCTATATACCAGGCTTTTAATGACTCTGGCATAGCTGGGGTTTTGTCGCTTAATGCAGTTTCTATTCTAGACAAACCGATTTTTGGCTTAAGGCTTAATGAATTGGCTGATTCTGCATTAAATTGTTTTTTCAGTATCCTCTTTAATTTAGCCGCATTTTTAGTAACAGCTGATTCCCAATCTTTTGCATTGTCTTTTTGCTTTGAAAAGCCACTGCGTAAATTAGGTAAATCATCAATAGCCTGTTCTACGGTAACTTGATGTTCACATATTTTTAGTGTTTCTGGAATAGCAGCTATATCTTCTCGAATACCTAATAGAATAACTCGGTGTCTTGCTTGAGGTATTCCATAATGTTCACAACGAATTAAAAAATCGGCAGGATCTTTGTATTGTGGATCTTCTGGGTTTTCTGCATCAACGACTAATGAGTAGATTTTATATTTTGGAATCTTTTTATGTTTTGTTACTGAACCAGGACTACGCAAGTCTTCCAGTATTTGCGGGAACATCACTTGGCCATTTACTTTTGCGGTAAGTATTCCTCTTACATTTTCCATCACAAAAATATCAGGCTTCGCTAGGCAAATTACTTCTAAGTATTCTTTATATAAAAAATGGCGAGTATCTTCTTCTGCAACGTAACTTTTATTACCGGCATTTCGAGAACGCCCTGCAAGTGAATAAGCTTGGCATGGAGGTCCACCAATTAGTACTTTTGGCCCTTTATGGTCTTTTACAAGCTCTTTTATACGCTTATGGATAAGCTTATTATCTTTGCCAAGCTCTTTAGCACCATTGAGAGTTTCTTGATTGGCTTCTGTTGCAATATCGGGGTGAAGTTCAAACAACTCATCACGTGTAATTTTTCCATGCAGATAATTATAGTAATTATCTAATGGCTGAGACTTTGTTTTGAGTGAGCGAAAGAAAGCACGAGTAGTAAGAGTTTTATGGGCATGGAAATCCTTCTCAACAGAAATACCTATTTGAAAAGGCGATTTACCATCCGAGGTTTGGGCTGCTGAAATCCCTTCGCCAAGACCACCCGGGCCTGCGAATAAATCTATAACAAGAATTTCACCGTTTTCCATAACTTTACTACTAAATAATTTAATGACGTAGGATGATACCAGGCTTATACACGGTCTTAAAGTTTTAAATAGTAGCACTACTACTAATAGAACAAATTAGCAGCACTAATTTAAATTTAAAGGCATTAGCCAAGGGGTTCTCCCCCGTGATCACATACGAAATTTAATTAATGGTGAGTAATTAACAGCATGGATGCTGTTAAAAGCGTAGCTTGGCCATGGATGGCCTATCTGCGCTGGTTACGTTCATATCATTAATTTAAATTGAGGAAATAATGTGATCCTCGGGGCGCCGTGGGGTTCCAAGGGGCGGTCGGCGGTATCTGCCCCTTGGTTGCCATCGCCAATGCGATATTTGTAAATTATTTTAAAAGCTACGCTTTTCGCGCGAGCAAGCTGGGCGCCTACAGCCAATTTTAAGGCCTCTGCTAAGGAATTTCCCCCTTCGACTTCACCTGCAAACACATAATTAATGAGTAATTACTTCGCATGGATTCGAGTAAAGCGATGCTTGCACATGGATGTGCTTTCATCGCGTTTACGTTCATATTAATTATTTGTTTAAGGATAAGTGAAATCGAGGGGCGCCGTGTGATTCCAAAGAGAGACCGGCGCTTGTCTTTCTTTGGTTGCCATCGCCAACGCGATATTTGTAAATTATTTTAAAAGCTTCGCTTTTCGCGCGAGCAAGCTGAGCGCCTACAGGTGTTGAGCTTGGCCTTATTTAAAAGCCAAAGCGCGATATAAAATCGCACCTATGCTTTTGTTAAGAGCGGTGTTTAAATTATTGTAGGTGAGGTTTTATACCTCGCTTAAAAATACATTTTTTTACCACAGGAAAGTGAATTACTGTTCTATGTAGCGCTTAAAAGTAATGAGGCAATTAACTCTTATATTCGCCTCATTGCATGAGGCAAATAAATAACATAGACTGAGGCTAATTACCTTTAGGACTAAAGACTATGTGGATATGGCAACAGCAAAACTGGCCAAACTTTACGTGGGATGCTGCAGCGCTTGCTCCTTTACTAAGGGATCTTTCATATAATCAAGGTTTATTAGTAGGGCGTATGGGCGCGCAAAGTGCTCAACAAAAGCAGCAGGCCCTTGATACCTTACTTGCAAATATTATTCACTCCAGTGCGATTGAGGGCGAAAAGCTTAATGCATTTTCGGTTCGCTCTTCTCTTGCTAAAAAGCTCAATATTAATGAGCAACCTTACCCAACAACAGTGCAAAGCGATAATCTTGCAGAGATTATGCTTGATGCAATAAATAACACAGACTCACCGCTTAATTTAGAGCGAGTGCTTAATTGGCATCGCTTATTGTTTGCAGGTGAGCAAAGCTTATTTACTAAAATTGAGGGCGGGCAATTGCGTGGTGACGAGCCAATGCAAGTGGTATCGGGGCGCTTAGATAAACCGGTATTACATTTTACGGCGCCTCTTAAAGAGCGAGTAAATAAAGAGCTTTCGCTATTTTTTAACTGGTTTAACAAAACGCAAAACGATCCTCAAATAGACCCCTTTATTCGGGCAGCTATCGCACACTTATGGTTTGTAACAATACATCCACTTGAGGATGGTAATGGGCGTATTGCACGGCTTATAACCGACCTGGCATTAGCGCAAGAACATGCTGAGTCAATTCGATTTTACGCTATGTCGGTGGCTATTTTAGAAGACAGAAAAAGCTACTACGAGGTGCTTGAAGCCACTCAACGTGGAGATCTTTGTATTACCCAATGGATTAATTGGTTTTTACGTACGCTTGATAATGCGATACACCATACGCTTAATAATATTGAGCAAACAATTTTTAAAACCAATTACTGGGCAAGTAAAGATCAAACAAAGCTAGGTGAGCAGCAAGTAAAAGTGCTTAATAAGTTACTTGATGGCCAATTTGAACAGGGTATTAGTGCGAGTCAGTATCAAAAGGTAGCTAAGGTTAGCCGTGCAACCGCAACACGCCATTTATCGGACTTGCAAACGCTTGGATTTTTAACAAAAACCGCCGCAGGTGGGCGTAGTACACGTTACAAAATTGCCTAATGAGGCAATTACACATATTATTCGCCTCATTGTGTGAGGTGAATAGGTATTTGAATTGTTGTAGGTGAGGTTTTATACCTCGCGGGTGTTTTTATAAGAGCAAAGCGCGATGTAAAATCGCACCTACGGTTTTGTTCAGTGCAGTGGTTTAATTGTTGTAGGTGAGGTTTTATCTATGAATCTTTGTTTAGCTCTGTAATCGCTTTAATACTAAATGCGTGCATAGTTGTGTAGTGTTGCTTTTTAATGATTGTTTTAACGATACTTTGGTCAATATTTAAGTAATCGTGAACAAGAGCATTTCGTAAGCCTATAATTTTACGCCATGACAGTAGTTCTGCCTCGCTCAAAAAGCCTAAATTAGTAAGTTCGCTAAATGTTTGATAGGCGTTGCTACTGGTACTACTTTTGTGCTGCTTTAGCCAATGCTTTGATAAACCAATACACACCTCGGTCATTAACTGTAGTAATCGCTCTGCAGCTCGGTAGTCTCTACTATTAAGTGAATCGATTTGACTGAGTTCGTCGAGTTCTTGCATATATTCGTCAATATGGCGTGTTACTTCACTTAAATAAAGTGTAATTCCGGTATCAGTCATGTTTACTCGCTATGGTTTCAAATTCGAACTGGCTATATATACGCTGCTGCTCTTTCATCGCTCTAACACTATTATTGCTTATAATTATTTTTCCATATTCAATAACGTTGAAAGCTAAATAACTTGGAATAATATTTATATCAACAATCGAAATAAGTTGTTCGTTAAGATTAAGTGCATTACTTATTTCAAGCTCAAGCTCTTTTGGCCTAAGGCGCTTATCGAACGATTCCAGATCAAAGTTTTTAAATGCTATGGCTAAGTCAATGTCACTATGAGGCTGAGCTGTCCCTTTTGCATGGGAGCCATATAGCCAAACTACATCAATGTCGGTGTTTTGATGTAAATACTCAATTATTTTTTGTATAACTTCATTTGCCACGAAAAAGTAACCATTGATAAAAACAGTAATAATAACCTATCAGTTTTATAGTGAACATTAAAACTGATATTTGTTTTATTTAATTTAAAAGCTTCGCTTTTCGCGCGAGCAAGCTGTGCGCCTTGTATCTCTCATTGATAAATGATTAGCTATCATTTATCACATCGAAGTCAGTGAACTTGCCTGTGCGTCTAGTATTTAATACTGCTCCGTAGATAAGGCCCTGACTTTCTATTCTCAGAAACTGAATGGTATCCAAGCACACTTTTTTTAAGTAGATGCTGTATGTACAAGGGGAGTAAGTAGAGATGATGTTTATCGGCATTGATATTAGTAAAGAGAAGATTGATTTATCGTGGTTGAGAGACCAGCTTACAAACAAAATTAAAACAAAAGTCTTTAAAAACAAGCATCAAGACTTTTTAGCAATAGAAAAATGGCTTTTAAATACAACTAAAAGCGCTGCTAATGAGCTCGTTATCACCCTCGAACCAACGGGTGTTTATCATGAAGCACTGATGTATTTTTTACACGAGCAAGGCTTTAATATTATTTTAGCGAATCCCGGTAAAGCTAAAAAGTATGCAGACGCTTTAAACATAATTCATAAAACAGACAAATCTGATGCAACGATGCTTGCTCATTACGGCTGTGCTAAGCACGCAGTCGTTAGTTATTGGCAACCTGAAGCGTTAGAAATTAGAGAGCTTAAAGCCCTTATTCGTCGTTTAGATGCGCTTGAGAGTAACCGCCAACGAGAAGCGAATCGATTAGAAGCAAGTGAATTTAGCAACGTTTCCGCGCGTGTTTGCCAATCGATAAAAGTGACAATCGCGTTTTTAGATGATGAAATTAAACAGCTTAAATCTGACATTGATAACCACATAGATAATGAACCTGATTTAAAAAGAAACAGGAAGCTACTTGAGTCTATCCCTGGCATTGGGCCCGTATTATCGAGAGAGCTGACGTATTTGTTTGCGGCTAAAAAATTTAATAAAGCCAAAGAAGCGGCGGCTTATTGTGGATTAATCCCACGGCATAATGAATCGGGTAAATTAAAAGGGCGAACATCAATCAGTAAACTTGGGCCAGCCAGAATTCGATGCAAACTTTATATGGCAGCCATTGTCGCCGGGCAATGGAATAAAACAATAAAACGACACAAGTTAACGTTAATAAATAATGGTAAAACACCGATGCAAGCTGTGTGTGCAAATATGCGAAAGCTAATTCATATATTTTTTGGTGTAATAAAAAACCAAGAAGCGTTTAAGCTCCAAGAAAGTTAAATACGACCTTGAAGCTTAAAATGAGAGATGGTATCTACAGGTGTTTAGGCGGGCTTTGTGGTGTTTGAATTATTGTAGGTGAGGTTTTATACCTCGCATGGTGTTTTTTATAATGCCAAAGCGCGATGTAAAATCGCACCTACGGGTTTGTTCCGTGCAGTGGTTTAATTGTTGTAGGTGAGGTTTTATACCTCGCGGGTGTTTTTATAAAGCCAAAGCGCGATGTAAAATCGCACCTACGGGTTTGTTGAGTGTGGTGTTTGAGTTGTTGTAGGTGAGGTTTTATACCTCGCATGGTGTTTTTATAAAGCCAAAGCGCGATGTAAATTCCAGCCTACAATTTAAAAGCTTCGGTTACCTCTTATCCCAACCGCGTTACTTTCACTTTTATTTTACCGGCATTAGCGCCATAAAAGCGGCTTAGGTCGTTTGCGAATGGGCAAAACTCGCCAGATTTATCCATTTTAATGTCGGCGCCGTTGGCTATTTCAAAAAGGTGGTCGTCGTTTTTATTTATAGCACCAATGAGTGAAAACCATTGTGCACGAGGAAATCGTCTAAATGGTTCAAGCACAGCCATGGGGATTTCTTTTACGCCAAGTTGTACGTTATCGCGGTTCCAGCCTAATGGCGTGCACTTTATGCCATCGTCAAACCAGTATTGATTTGGGTATGGGGTAAAGCGGTACGTAGCGCCTTGCTCTAGCATAAGGCCGGTTGCGTTGTATTGCTCTGAGGCAAATACCATTACATCTTGGCTTTGGTTAATGCTCAGCACATTCATGTTTTGATTAGCCAGTTCTATATGTTGGCTTAAACCAATAAAGCTAAGTGTGGTGTTGTCGTTATAGCTAATTTTGTAATGCAGTTTTTTTAGCGATTCTGGGCGGTAACTGGTTAGCTTATTAATGCGTTCGGCTACGCTGTAGTGCACTAAAGGCTCAAGGTTGCTGGCTTCGTCATCAATTAATACATAGCACTGCCTATCTACTAATTTAAAAAATGGGTTAAACCAAAAGTAATTTTGTTGATGGCTTAATGCGAGCGGATCGGGCGTTACGGTTACGTCATCTTGTGCTACTAAGTTGCTATCGGGGAGTAGGGTTTCGTAATCTATATCGTGGCTAGTGAGTAACGATATATTAAGCGGTTGCTCTATTAACCACTCAAGTGCGTAGCGCAAGCAAATATCGGCTAGGCCATCGCGGTAGTAACCGCCGCCAATGTCTGAATGCGCACCTGCAAACCATAATTCAGTAATATTGCTTTGATGGTTCATGAGTGTGGGTTCAAAGGCGCGGCGTTTTTCATCAAGGGCTACGCAGTGCAGCGCGTGAGTAATGTTGTTGGCAATGGTGTGGTTTTCAAAAATAACGTGCTCTGCGCCGCGTGTAGCTTTACTTACTTTTGATAAGCCAATAGAGGCGACAGTATCAAATACACATACGTAAACATTATCAGCAATTAAAGGCTCTAGGATTTTGGCAAAACGCCTAGCGAGTGCACCGCCTCGGCTAAAACCCGTTAGCAGTATGGTATCGCCTATTAGGTAGTGAGCTTTAAAGTCGCTTAATGCTTGATTTAAGATACTGGCTACGTCGTCACCACGAGGTGCAAGGGTTTGGTTTAAAATGCGTTTAAGGCGGCTGCCTTTAGTGCCAATACCTTGATAATAAAAGCTGAGTTGGTTAGCAAAAGGAGTAATGGGGGAGTCTTCTAATTTACCGCCAAGCAGTAAATGCAATTTTAGAATGTTGGTAATATTAGAGTCTTCTTTAAAATGCTCTGAGCTAAATTGCTCTGCATCACGGGGCTCGTTTCCTGTGCCGTCAAAATTAAAAATTAGCGTTTTACCCGTCATAACCCAATTTCCTTAGTTGTTTTAAATACTCTACACAGACAATGTTAAATATTAAAGACAATATTTAGGTTAGTAACAAATACGCCAACTAATTTGTTGGCGTATTAAAAGTGCGGGTTATAGGCTATTAAAAGTATAGTGATTTAGCTGCGTGCCCTCTGCGGGTTTTAATGCGGGGTTTAACTTAATTAATTGCTCGTAAACCTCAGGATAAAACGTTTTTAATCGTGCTGCGCGAGAAAGGTGATTCGGTTCAATTTTTTCAACAAGCTGTAGGGCTAAAGGAATCATTGGGCTTAACTCCCCTTTGGTGTAGCTTTGCTCAAGCGCTAGGTCGAATATATCTACGCCTAATTTTTCTGAATCAGCGGGTATTTTATTATCAATTAGAAATTGTACTACCTCGACAGAAGACGATGCAGCTTGTACATAAACGTCGCGCCCATACGTATCGGTAATCGAAAAATCAAAACCAGCTTGTTTAAGCTTTTGCCATTGACTAAGAGGAAAACGACTTAATCTTGCTAAATCACTCGGTGGCTTAGGTTCAACTCGGCTTTGCCAGATCGTTATAAAGTCATGAGGCTCTAATAGTAGGAATGAAAAAAGTGTATCGGTTTCTGTTTGAGTTAATGGTTTACTAAGGCTGTACTCATAAGCTTTTTGGTAATCTTTTTTAGACAAATATTGGCTGAACGCGCTATGACTTCTATCGTTTGAAAGCTGATTACTTAGTATACTCCACCAGTAATTAACTAATACGGGGTCTTGTTCTTGTAAAACATATTCGAAGTTATTACCGTGCTCTTTTTTTACCTCTAGCACCGTATTATATGCTCGCATAGTAGAGTGTAATTGTTCAGTAGCGCTTAGCTGCTGCTGTAATAGTTCACAGTTTTGCCTTTTATTATCTAGATCCTCCTTTTGTTGCTTCAAATCTACTAAAAAACGTGCAACATCAGAATTATCGGGCTCACTCACTTGGGGCAATGTGGCGTTGTCTATTTTACCAATAGGGTTAAAGTAAGCATATTGCTCAGGGTTTTCATGGCCATTAATATAGGCGCCTTGCTGGTAAATAAAATCACTTACAAAAGAAACGCCTTTGCTATTTAGAGCGTCACTAGCATTGCGGCTATGAGCTTTATAGCCTTGCTCTGTAAGGTAGTTTAACATTTGAGTATGCTTTGCATCTAAGGGGGCTAGCGTTAAGTTACCACTTTTAGGCAGGCTTACTATTGCAACGTCTAAACCCGTAAATAAGCCTGGCTGATTGGTTGGTGTTACGCCTAGTTGCTGCAGTGCTTTTACAAGCGGTAAATTAAACTGGCTTACGGCAATATCAGCCATGTTATATAAAACAGAATTTTCTTCGTACAGCGGCATAGCATCCAGTGCCGGCACCTGCTTCATAAGCGCAAAAATATACTCATTAGGAATGTTGTTTTTAATCGCAGTAGCTACTTCATTTACTGTAAATTGGTTAGATGAAATTGCCTGCTCAAACTCTTTTGGCGTAAATTTATTTGCATTAAGCACAAACAATGTAGCCGGGGAAATAACCTCACTGCCTTCAAGTTTAATAAACGTTTTAGAGTAAGTGGTAAATGTATCTGTGTTGTTTAATAAAGCATAAAGGGTTTCTTTTTGTACATTTTCATCAAGGGGTACACTCAGAGTAAGTCCTGGAGGGCTATGCTTATTATCTCCAAGCTGTTGAATCATTTCTTTTACTTTATCATTGGTGAAGCCTTTAATTGCCTCAATGCCTTGCCAATTAGCTAATTCGTTTAAAGAGCTAGTAATATTAAGCTGCTGTTTTTGCTCAGTAACTATGGCATCTCTCAAAAAGGCAATGTATTGACGCTTATTGATTTCTGATAGGTTTGCATACTTTAAAATCGTAGGGACCGACGTCCCTTTTTTAAGCTCACTCACAAAAAATGAAACAAGCGATTGGTTTAAATTATTTATTTTTATATGTTGTTGCTGTGATTGATCTCTGCAAAGGCGAATATCTTTTTTTAGATCTGTGACTATTCGTAGCGGGGTGCCTTCTGCAGGCTGCTTTTTATTAACTAAGTTAGGCTCAGTGGCATTTGGTGTAGCCACGTTGGGCTGCTCTACAGCGGCTGTGTTAGGCTGGGTTTTAAATAGATATACTGCCAAAGCCGCTATAATTATAAGTCCGAGAAGTAGCTTTTTCATAACCGCCAATCCTTTGATGTTATTAAAATATTCTCACATCGTACTACTTTAGGTACGCAAAGTGCAAAAAAGCTTTAAGAGATAATACTTATTAACTCTTAAAGCTTTTTTGTGGTTTTGTGAGCGTACTTAATTTATTAGTGCAATTTCATTTTAGGGCGCACTACACGCAGCACTTTTTCGCTTATCCATAATGCAAAGGTTTTTGCGCTACCGTGTATGGCGCGTTGGTGCATACGGTATAAAGATATATACATAAAGCGGGCAATTTTACCTTCAATAAAAAAGGTATTGCTGGTTAGGTTGCCCATTAAATTACCCACAGTGCTGTAGCTTGATAAGTTAACAAGTGAGCCATGGTCGCTGTATTTAAAGCCGCGTAGTGGTTGCTGCTTTAGCGTTGCGATTAGATTTTTTTCGACGCACTGCGCCATTTGATGCGCCGATTGTGCACGAGGTGGTACTTGCTTGCCGTCGGCTTGGGTAAATGCGCAGCAATCGCCTAATACAAAAATGCTTTCGTCTACGGTGCTTTGTAAAAACTCGTTTACTTGAATTTGGTTGCTGCGCGTCAGCTCAAAAATACCTAAGTCTTTTATAAAATCAGGTGCTTTTACGCCTGCTGCCCACACCATAATATCGGCATCAATGTGTTCTTCGTCTTTGGTGATAAAGCCTTGTGCGGTGCCTTCTTTTACTTGTGTTTGCTCGCGCACGTTTACGCCAAGTTTTAATAGCTCGCGTTTAGCACTTACGGCAATACGCTCAGGTAGTGCTGGTAAAATACGTGGTCCGGCTTCTATTAAATGAATATGCAAACGCTTAGACGACATATTTGTTAAGCCATAAAGCTTTAATAGTTCAGACACATGATAAAGCTCAGCTGAGAGTTCAACACCGGTAGCACCGCCGCCTACAATAGCAATATTAAGTGATTGCTGTTGGTTGTCGTCTTGATGAAGGCGTGTAAAGCTATCTAGTAATGAATGCTGAAAGCGTTCTGCTTGTTGGTTTGAGTCTAAAAAGTAGCAGTGATCTTTTATACCTGGGGTATTAAAGTCGTTACTTACGCTGCCAATGGCAATTACTAGGTGGTCGTAGCGCACGGTGCGCTCGGGTAAAATTGTGTGGCCTAGCTCGTCTAAAAGTGGTGCAAGGGTAACTGTTTTATTGCTTTGATCTATATTGCAAAAAGTACCAAGTTGAAAGTTATAGTGGTGTTTTGCAGCATGGGCTGAATACACAACGCCATCTAAATCGGGGTCAATAGAGCCTGTCGCTACTTCGTGCAGTAACGGCTTCCATATGTGGGTACGGTTTTTGTCTATTAGTAGAATTTCAGCTTGTTTTTTCTTTCCTAATTTATGACCTAATTGCGTTGCGAGTTCTAATCCGCCAGCACCACCGCCAATAACGACGATTTTAGGTGTAGTAATATTCATAACGTTGCCCTCAAAAATAATATACCCAAGTGATCTGTATTTTTATTAGTTTTTTAAGATGACTTGGGTATCAATAAATTATTTTGGCAACAAGCAGTTACTACTCATTTTATAGTGCTCTATTTTGCGCTTAAATAAAGGTGATGTCAGCAAAAAATGCTGAATAAAGGCATATAAGTTATACTCACTTTCTTATAGTTTAGCTGTGCAGTTAAATTGCTGTTAAATACACCGAAAAGGACATTTATGACCACGCCACTAATTCAATCACTTGAGCAGCACTTTGGTTTTAGCCAATTTAGAACAGGGCAACAACAAACTATAGAGCAGCTTTTAAATGGTCAATCGTCGTTGGCTATATTTCCGACCGGCTCGGGTAAATCGTTGTGCTATCAATTAACTGCGTTGCATTTACCAAATTTAACGTTAGTGGTTTCGCCTTTGCTTGCATTGATGAAAGATCAAATTAGCTTTTTAAATAGCAAAGGTATTTACGCGGCAAGCCTTGATTCTAGCCAAGATCAAATGCAAAGCAGCACCGTAATGAATGATGTGCGAAATGGTAAAATTAAAGTATTAATGGTGTCGGTTGAGCGCTTTAAAAACGAGCGTTTTAGAGAGTTTATAAGCCAGGTTAAGCTTTCGATGTTAGTGGTAGACGAAGCGCACTGTATATCTGAATGGGGCCATAACTTTAGACCCGACTACCTTAAACTGCCACGTTACCGCGAAGAGCTTAATATTCCTTTAGTATTGCTGCTTACGGCAACGGCGACTAAAAAAGTTAAACGCGATATGGCAGAGCGATTTGCTATATCGCCTGAGTGTATTGTGCAAACGGGCTTTTACCGCGCTAATTTAGATTTAAGTGTGTTGAGCGTTAAAACCGCCGATAAAAACACCGAGCTTACCAACATTGTGCGCGCGCAAAGTGGCCCTGGTATTGTGTATGTAACGCTACAGCAAAGCGCTGAGCAAGTCGCTAATATGCTAAGTGCACAAGGTGTGCATGCCGTTGCTTACCATGCGGGGCTTGAAGATACGCTACGCTGGCAAATTCAAGATGACTTTATGGCGGGTAAAATTAACGTAGTGGTGGCAACCATAGCCTTTGGTATGGGTGTTGATAAGTCAGATATTCGTTTTGTTATACATTACGATTTACCAAAATCGATTGAAAACTATAGCCAAGAAATTGGCCGAGCAGGGCGCGATGGCAATCCATCAAACTGCTACACCCTTGCCAATTTGGATGGACTAAATACGGTTGAAAACTTTGTATATGGCGACACCCCTGAGCTTAGCGGTATTGAATACGTAATTAACGATATTCGCCAAAGCCACCAGCAATGGGAAATGCAAGAATACAGCTTATCAAGCGAAAGTAATATTCGCCAACTGGCACTTAAAACCTTACTTGTACAGCTTGAAATGCAAGGCGCTATAACGCCGCAATATGCCTACTACGCTGATTTTAAGTACAAATTTTTGGTTGATAAAAACGAGCTACTAAGTCAGTTTGACGAGCAACGCCAAGCATTTTTAACACAAATATTTAGCCATACCGATTTTAAAAAAATATGGGGCACGCTAAATTTTGACTCCCTTACGCAAGCCGCGCAGGTTGATCGAAAACGCGTAGTGGCAGCCCTTGATTACCTAGCCGAAAAAAACCTAATAACGCTCGAAACCAAACGTATTACCCAAGTATACAAAGTGCATAGCGAGGTTATAAATAACCCAGAACTTGCCCAGCAACTTCACGACTACTTTAGTGATAAAGAACAAGCCGAAATTAAACGTATTGCTGCACTGGTACGCTTTTTTGAGCTACAAAGTTGTTTAAGCTATAACTTAGCGCGCTATTTTGACGATCAAAATGCACCACAGCAGTGTGGGCATTGTAGTGTGTGTAGAGGCCATGCGGTTAAGCTTGAATACTCTATAGAGCCTGCATATATTGACGAGCAACTTATTTATCAAAAGGTGGATGAGTTTTTAGCGCATATGGCAGACAAAGGTAATCATAATGTGGGTATTGAAACCCAATGCCGCTTTTTAGCGGGGATGAGTGTGCCGTTATTTGCGCGTAATAAAGTGCGCCAATTGAGTGGTTTTGCACTGTGCGAGCAGATGCGTTACAGCGATATAAAAGCAAAACTACTAGCGCGTTAAATTAGTTACTGTATCCTAGTGGCTTATTCAAAAAAGTAAGCCACTATGCCTCATATTGTTATTCCCGTTGAAAATATTTCTACTACCCCAGAGCCTGTTACGTGTGCTAACTGCCAAGCCTGTTGTTGCCAATTAGAAGTGCGCATAGTAACCGACACCGGCGTGCCATTTAACTATATAGAATACGATAAATGGGGCAGCGAAGTAATGAAACGCGCTGACGACGGTTGGTGCCAAGCACTCGACCGCAACACGCTTATGTGCTCCATTTACGAAAACCGCCCATTAGTTTGCCGCGAGTTTGAAATGGCCTCAGACGAGTGTATTACCGAGCGCGATTTAGCGGGTATATAGTCCGCTATTATTAAAGTACATAAACAACAAAGGGGCTTAAAAGCCCCTTTGTTTATTACTTACTATAAAAAATTAAACTTTAAAGTAGCTAATATACTTTTTAAGCGTGTTTGAAAGGTCAGCTAATGCAACGGCTTCTTGTGCGTTACTGTTAAGCGACATGCTGGTTTCTTTGGACATACTGGCAATTTCTTCAACGCCGGTACTAATTTGCGCCACGGTGGCTACTTGGTTTGATGTTGATTCAACAATTTCAAGCACGTTACTTAATGAGTCGTTAGCTTGTTGCTGTATTTGATGCAGTAACTCGTTTGCCTCATGGGTAAGCGTTAGGCCATTTTCTACTTGCGGTACTGTGGTTTCCATAGCTGTTACCGACGCTTGCGTGTTTTCTTGTACTTGCAAAATCATCTTTTCAATGTCGCCTGTTGCATCACCAGTACGCTGGGCAAGTTGCCTTACCTCGTCAGCTACAACAGCAAAACCTCGGCCTGTTTCGCCTGCTCTTGCAGCTTCTATTGCCGCATTTAGTGCAAGCAAGTTTGTTTGATCAGAAATGCTGCGGATCACACTTAAAATATCGCCAATGTGTTTTACATGTTCTTGCAGCACGTTTACTTGGGTAACTGTGGCTTTTACGGTTACTGAAATTTGCTCAATTTCGGCCGCTACTTTTTGCACTGCAATACTACCTTGCTGCGATAATTGTGCGGTTATTTTTGAGTTATCTTCTGTTTGTTTAACAGAGCCTGCAACAGCATTAATACTGCGGCTCATTTCTTCTAGGCTGCTTACTGCCGAGTTTGTATAAGTTACTTGTGCGTCAGCGGCACTAAGTGCTTGCTGCGAGCCAGACGCTACGCTTGCAGAGTGAGTAGAAAGCTCTTCAGATGAGTTAATAATGCTATCTACAATGGCTTTTAATTTAGATTGCATCACCCCTACAGAAGCCATCATGCTATTTGGGCAACACGACTGTACATCACCTCTTAAATCGCCTTGGGCAATAAGGGCAATTACTTCGGCGGCTTCTTGTGGTTCGCCACCTACTGACTTTCTGATCAGTTGGCTAATAACATACGCAACGCTTGCACCTATTAAAATTGCAAGCGCGGTGAGCGAAATCATCCAAATTTCAAATGAACTGGCAATATCGAGAGTATCAATAGTAGTGGTTTGATTTGCTTGCTCTTGCAGGTTTATAAATTGGTTTATAACATTTAGCCACTGAGTAAACGCAGGGCGCGCATCGGTTAATAAAATGCGTTTAGCTTCGTTTAGGTTTCCTGCATTTTTAGCGTTTATTACACCTTGAATGAAAGGCTGAGTGCGCTGCTCTATTTGATTTATTTTATTGATTAAAGCGCGCTCTTCACTATTCATATCACCCATTAGCTTAGCCATAGCGCGGCTTGACGTTTGGTAAAATGCGTTTAGCTCTTGTATGTTATTTAACACGGTACTTAAACTGCTTTGCTCGGTAATTAGCACTACGTCGCGCACGGCTATTGCTCTGTCGTGTACGCTGCCTCTGAAGTTAATTGCGTAACGTTGCTTTACCGAATTTACGTCGGTCATGTGGGTAATATTATTATTAATAAGGCTAACGCGCGAAATTCCAATAATGGTTAAAATAATCATCATTGATAAAATTACGCCAAAGCCGGTCGTTAAACGCATGTTTATGGTCATGGTTGATCCCAAGTGTGAGTCAATACGCGCAAGAGCAGCTTGTATTATTAGTGAAAATACTTAAACAATAGCAGCATTATGCCTTATTAATTAAAGTTTTATTAGCAATAAGGTAGGTGATTGTTAATTTAGTTTACAAGCGTAACTTTGGCGGGGCATATTTTACAGGTATTAAAAAAGGAGCAAAATGCTCCTTATTGTTATATAAAAATATTATATAAAGGTTTAGTCGTACTTTGCTTCTAGCTCATTAGCTGTATGAAACTTCTCATGGCTTTGTAATTGCTCGTCGTATTTAACAAGGTTTTTAAAGTGCGCTAATTGACCTGAGTTTTTAACTATTTCAACAATAAACGACATCATAAAGTCAGCGCCCGTTAGGGTATCGCCCACTAAATAACGTTTACCTTCTAGGCGGTCGTTAAAGTAGCTAATTACTTTGGCTGTTTCAGCGTCGGCATAGCCTTCTAAAAACTGTGTTTTAGCGCCGTCTTTTAGTACAAACATTTTAAGTAAAAGCGGTAAAATTGCTGAGCTTTCTGCAAAGTGCAGCCATTGCTGGTAGTCAACATATTCAGCGGTATCTACTTTTGGAGCAAATTTACCGTTGCCGTATTTAGTAATAAGGTAGTCGGTAATAGCGCCTGATTCAGCAATAATTAAACCGCCATCTTCAATTACCGGTGACTTGCCAAGTTGATGAATATGCTTTAGTTCGTCAGGTGCTAGGAAGGTGTCTTTATTACGCTGATAAGCCACAATTTCGTAGTCAACATCTAGCTCTTCTAAAAGCCAAATTATACGTTTAGAACGGGATTTATTTAAATGGTGTAGTTTAATCATGTCAGTCCTTTTGTGGCTTGTAAGGGCTTTGCCTTACAAGCCGTATAAAATTAAAGTGGGTTATTAATTTTAACCACAGTTTTACCAAAGTTTTTACCGCATATCATATCGTTGAACGCGTCTACTGTATTTTCGATGCCTTCTACCATGTGCTCACGGTATTGAATTTTTCCGTCTTGTAGCCATTTTTGCATGTCTTGTGCAAACTCGTCGTAACGGTCGCCGTAATCATCAAAAATGATAAAGCCTTGCATTTTAATACGCTTAGTAAGCAATTGACCCATTAGCATACCTAAACGGTCTGGGCCTTCTGGCAAGCTAGTAGCGTTATATTGCGATACTAAACCACACAATGGTACGCGCGCTGCGGTATTTAGTAATGGTAGTACGGCGTCGAATACTTTACCGCCCACATTTTCGTAGTAAACATCAATGCCTTTATCACAGGCTTTTTCTAACTGCTCTGCAAAGTCATCAGCTTTGTGATCAATACAGGCATCAAACCCTAGTTTTTCAACGGCGTGTGCACATTTTTCGCTACCACCAGCAACACCCACTACTTTACAGCCTTTAATTTTAGCTATTTGACCAACCGTTGCACCTACTGGACCTGTTGCTGCTGCAACAACTACGGTTTCGCCTTCTTTAGGCTGGCCAATATCAAGTAAACCCATGTAAGCAGTAAAGCCAGGCATACCCATAATACCTAATGCGTATGAAGGGTTTGCAGGCTCTTTACCTAACTGCATTAAGCCTTCGCCGTCGGTAATGGCGTAGTCTTGCCAACCGGTGTAGGCAAGTACCCATTCGCCTTCGTTAAACTTATCGTTTTTAGACTCTTCTACTTGGCACACTGTTGCGCCAACCATTACATCACCAATATTAACAGGGTCAGCGTACGACTTAGCATCGCTCATACGACCACGCATGTACGGGTCTAGCGATAGGTAAATAGTACGTAGTAAAACTTCGCCGTCTTTTAATGCAGGAAGCTCTACCGTTTTTAATTTAAAGTTTTCATCTGTTGGAGCGCCATTAGGGCGTGATTCAAGAGTAAGTTGGCGACTAGTCGTAGACATAAAAGATCTCCTATTAATATAAAGAAACTACTTACCGAATGTTTACGCTTTAAAAATCGTGTTCAGCTAAACAATAATGCGCGGCTAAGCAGTATGAATATGTACAATGCGTACCTTAATAAAGGAGTTTTGGGCGGGTGGTTGATAATTCAACCTTTGCGCAAATTTAATTAGAGTAATTAGTCTGCTTTGAGCTTACTAAATATATGATTGTTGTAAAATACCCCGTTTTTATAAATAGCCTGTTTAAGCACAGCCTCTTGCTCAAAGCCGCTCTTAGTAAGTGCTTTCATAGAGCCGGTATTACCAGCAAACACGGCACCAAAAATTCTGTTTAAGTGTGAGCTTGCAAACGCTTCATTGCATATAAGTTCAATAGCGCGAGTAATAATACCTTGCCCCCAATAGACTTTATTAAGCCAATAACCAATTTCGCCACTGTGGCTGTATTCAAATTCGCCGGGAGTTATACCAATACAGCCCGCAAATTCCCCATTTACAACAATGGCCTTAATAATCCCATTTTTTGAGCCTTGGCTTATCCACCAGTTTGCATCGGCTTGCGTATACGGAAACGGAATTTTTGACGATAAATAACGCGTTACCTGTTCATCATTTAAGGTGTTAATAATAAAAGGCGCGTCTTGGGCTTTAAACTCTCTGAGGGTGATCATATTTTTTCATAAATTTTTAGTATGCACACTAACTTAACAATCATTTAAGAGTTAAACAATCAGAACCTAAATTAAACTCTTTACGGCTATTACTTTGTTTTAAAGTCCTCTAATATAAGCAAAATATTACACCTATTTTAGATGCCATTATGCACCCTCACATTAAAGCGCTTTATAACAGCGCCCTAAAACCAAGCCGTTTAATTATTGGTTTAATGAGCGGCACCTCGTTGGACGGGCTTGATGTTGCACTGTGTAAAGTAACGGGCGCGGGCTTAAATACTCACATTGAGGTTTTAAATTTTACCACCGTTGACTACAACGACGATTATAAAACTAAAATAAAGCAGGTATTTGCCAAAAGAGAGTGCGATTTAGAGCTTGTAACTTTACTGCACCCGTGGGTAGGTAAACTCCATGGCAATATGGTTAATCAGTGCTTAGCTAAGTGGAATATAAACCCAGCAAGTATTGATGTAATAGCAAGCCACGGGCAAACCATTTACCACTGCCCACAGTCGCAGCATAATCACAAAAGCTTTACTAATGGCACCTTACAAATTGGCGATAGCGACCAAATAGCCGTTACTACGGGTATTACAACCATTGGTGATTTTAGGCAAAAACACATAGCCGCAGGAGGCGAGGGCGCACCACTGGCTGTGTATGGCGATTATTTGTATTTTTCGAGCGCTGCTGAGAGTCGGATTTTGCTAAATATGGGCGGCATAGCTAACTTAACGTTTTTACCCAAAAATGGTGATGCAAACGGTGTATTTAGCTCCGACATTGGCCCCGGTAATACCATTATGGATGCCTACGTGCAGCAACATTTTAAAGATATGCATTATGACGATGGCGCAAAAATAGCAAAAGCAGGCAAGGTAAATACACCATTATTAAATGCATTGTGTAGTAACGCATTTTTTAAACTTCCAATGCCTAAAACTACAGGGCCTGAAGTATTTAACTTAGCGTATTTAAACGCCGCACAGCAGCTTACAAATACACAGCACTTAAGCCATGAAGATGTAATGGCCACCTTAAATACCTTTACAGCAACCGCTATAGCAAATGCATTAAACGAGTGTGCAGAGCGCGAACAAAATTGTGTGGTGTATGCAAGTGGTGGCGGTATTCATAACCCATTACTAATGGCGCAACTTACAGCGCTTTGCCCACGTATTAAGGCTTTTAAAAATACCGACGATTTAGGTATAAACCCCGATGCCAAAGAGGCCGTACTATTTGCCATTTTAGCAAACGAATGCCTAGCCGGAGAGCAGCAACACCTAAGTAATACCGCGCAGGGTATCGCTGGAGTTACTATGGGTAAAGTAAGTTTTGCAGATTAATAACTTATAAGTAGCGTCGCGTAATTTAAGTGCAGCCAGCATTAAAACAGCGATAAAAACGTAGAACCCATACTCGCAAAGTAGCTACGAACGCCCTGTGACTTGGTATGTTCAGTTTTTATTTGTTCAGGAATATAGCCTTGCTCAAATGCTTTAATGTACACATCGAGTTGCTGGCTTTCTTTTAAGGTCGTGTTTTTTCCGTGCAGCATCATTTGCACTACAAAACACTGGCTTTGTGTAATGTTACTTAAAGTAAGATTTACAGTACCAGATTCAAGGTCTGCATTGCTCAGCGTTTTTTCAGTAAAATACTGCGCCCCACGCGCACTGGGCTGCGTTGCACTTAGTGAAATAACATCGCTCTCATTTGCGCCATCAGGCAACACACACTGCAGCGTAATGTTATGCGCAGCATTGGCTTTTAGCGATAGCTTTTCATATTCCATAGCGTGGCTCATCGCCGCAGACATGGAATCATCAAATGATTGCAGTGCAAATGTTAGTTGCACTAAGGGTGTACTCATCTTACTTAATCTTCTTGAGTCTATTCATTTATCGGATAGAGATTATCGCGGATCAAAGTTACAGATTTATGACTAATTGCATTATTTAGTACAATTATTGAGTAGTTTGATCAAAGAGGATCTTTTTGTTCTTTCCCATTCGGTTTTGGAATGGTTTTTCACACATCTGGAATGAAGAGCCATATGTGGTAAGGCTTGCATTGATGGTGCTTCCGTTCCTTATTTAGGTTTTTTTCATAAGGTTTGGAATTTGGTTTTTAGGCTTAAACTAATTAAAACATAAAATCGAGATGCCAATCTAAAATTTCATGCTTTATCTTTTTTGATTTAATACTATGGATAGCGGTTTATTTTTGTAGCATAAATTAAAAGAGTGCCATCACAAGCTAAGCTATCTGACACTAACAATGTAGTAAGGCTGTTATGAGCGATAAACAGTCAGTCATAATTTTTGATTTATTAAGTCTCGATTTGATTCTTTTTTCGGTGGTTACAGCTACTAAGTCTAAGTAAAAGCACTTAGTAGATACAAAAATGAAAGAGCTGTATGGTTGTTTATTATTGCACTAGTCACTTCGAAATCGATACTTTTAATCGAATTGTTCAAAGGTGTAATGTTGAACATATTCTATACACAAGATAAAGTAATCAAAAAGCATAATAAAACGCAGGGAAATATGATCGAAGGAATAGATATACATAACGTCTTATGGGCCCTATTTGGTGTAATAATAATTGTTCTCGCCATAAAAGCGAAGTCTAATTACACAAAACGAACTGAACAAATAGCTGAGACTCAACGTCAAAAGGAAAACCTTGAAAAGGAATCTGTTGAAGTTCAGGTGTCCAAGTTTGAGCGCGAAAGCAAAGAAGTGAATTATAAGATCTCATCTGGTCAAGAGCATCTTAAAGATCTTGATAAATCTGTTGAAAAACTTGAATTAGAAAGGTTGTATATAGAAGTCGGATTACTACCACCGGTATATAGGTTTGATGATCGAGAAGAGTTAAAAGCTCAAATAAATAAATGTTTTACAGATCAGTACAATCTCATAAGCAAGGGCCTCGCAACGGACGCATATACAAAATGGGAGTGGTTTGGTTGTGAGAAGACCGGGGCAAAAATGGTCGAAGACTACCGCTACCTTTTGCTCAAAGCATTCAATGCAGAATTTGATGCCATACGAAAAAAAATGCGCCATTCAACTTATGAAACGGCAGTTAATAAACTACACCGAGTAAACGAACAATTAGGAAAACTAAGCGAGACAGCTAATGTAACCATTTCAGCTGAGTTCTTTAACCTCAAAATCAATGAGCTAAACGCTTGGCACCGAGAACTATCGCATAGAGAAAGACAAAAAGCAGAGAGGAAAAAGCAACAAGCTATCCTCCGTGAACAAAACCAACAATCTGCAGATGAAACCGATGACTTAGAAGACGAGATATCTTATCGAAGTTCAGATCTGAAAAAAGCCCAAACCCTAGCTTTAAAGCTTCATGGGGCAAGTGCCAAAGTAATGCAAGACAAGATCTACAAGATGAAGGCTGAAATAGCTAAGTTGGAAAATAAATTTCAACGGGCGACCTCTCAAGCGCAGATCACAAAAGCAGGTTATATATATGTTATTTCAAACCTAGGCAGCTTTGGCGAAAGTATTGTTAAAATAGGAATGACTCGAAGACTCGAACCAATGGATCGAGTTAATGAGCTTGGTGACGCAAGTGTACCATTTAAATTCGATGTCCATACTATGGCATTTGTTCAAAACGCGCCTGAAATAGAGAAAAAACTTCACCGAAAGTTTGACCCAAAACGAGTAAATGTGGAAAACAATCGAAAAGAGTTTTTTAAAATAAGCCCCGAGGAAGTAAAAGTAGCGATGGATGAGCTTAAAATTCAAAGCGATTGGTTCTTCGATGTAGAAGCAAAAGAATTTAGAGAAAGTGTTTTGATTCGTGAAGCAATGGATAAGCTAGAGCACGACGACACTCCTAACTCTCTTCCTGTATCAATATAAGGATATCACCATGACTGTAACAATTTTATTATTAATTAGTGTATTAGGGGGGGGGGTCTTTTGGAGAAAGTCATGTGCAGCACTAAAAAAGACCATTCTGGAAGACGAAATAGTTAGAGACGCTTACTTTCCTGTATCAAAGGCAGAAGTAAAGCTAAAACAATTAAAGCAAAAATATTCAGACTTGCAGGTTACTTACAATAATAAATATAACAGACTACGTGACAACAAAAAAAAGCTTTCACTGTACAAGCTCGGCGTGGGCACCTCTGATAATACCTCCTACTCGTTTCTATCAAAAACGACAGATGTAACAAAAATTGAATCGGAATTAGCTCAGGTTAAAGAAGATATAAAAGGAATGATCAGAAATAAAGCAGCTTGTATATGCCGTATGGGTGGTGATGTACGAGTAAACGGAAGTAAAGCTGGTGCTACAAAACTATTTAATCGCGAAATTAAGCTCCGTATCCGCTGTTTAGATAATGAATTTAAAGCGGCTGCTTCGATAGTAGATTGGAACAATATTAATCGACTATCTGAACGCGCTCGAGAAACTTTCGATGATATAAATAACTCAGGTCGCATAGTTAAGACACAATTAGCTGAAGGCTATTTCCAGTTAAAAAATAAAGAGCTCAGATTAATATATGAACTAAACCAAATTAAAGCAGACATTAAAGAAGAGCAACGTGAAGAAGCTCGTATCGCAAAAGAAGCTGAGCGAGAAGAAAAACGTATAATTGCTGCTGCGAAAAAAGCGAGGAGAGCCCGCGAGGTTATGGAAAAACTGGTTGAACAGGAATTAATCAATCTAGAGACGGCGTCAGAAGAGCAAAGAGAACTCTACGAGCTGCACAAATTAGAGTTAGAAGCATTACAGAAGCGAGAAGTTCGATCGCAATCACTCGCTCAGCAAACACGAGCTGGCTACGTTTATATAATCTCTAATAAATTATCTTTTGGGGATGGGGTTATAAAAATTGGCATGACTAGAAGAGCGGATCCAGATGAGCGAATCAAAGAGCTTGGTGATGCCTCAGTGCCAGAATTATTTTATATACATGCGTATATATATTCAGAAGATGCACCGACCTTAGAGAAGTTTTTACACAACGAATTCAGTAAGGAAAGAGTTAACCTAGTAAATCATCGTAAAGAGTTTTTTAAAGTTGATGTTTTGAATGCTATTAAAGTACTAGATAACTATCAACATGAATTCGAACTCGAATTGGAGCCACGTAAAAATACTGATATGTTAGAGGTGGCATAGATACTTCGCTAGCGTCTTACCATTTTTTACCTTTTTGAGTGATGGTAATTGGCACTGAGCGATTAGCGGTCATTCAGGGTTAATTGGCATTAGTTAAGGGTATTAATAGATACTTTCCCTTCTTTCACATAGTAAAACTATCTTTCTGAAGAGTGATATTTAAAGCTGGCAATACTTACACTATTTGCTAATAATAAGAAATCATTAAATAGGGACGTTTTCGCACTAAAATAGGGAAAGTGTCTTTTGATAAAGCGGTTAGCACCTAGGGGGAAATTTGGCATCTTGGAATTTAAAAGCTCTCAGAGAAAAGTTAAAAGCTACCCATGATAAAGACAGTATTGAGCGAGCAGTCATATGCATGGACTCATTCGACTGGAAAAGTAAAGCAGCACTTTATCATGTTTATACAGCTGATGAGGTCTTTTCAAAATATTCAGGTAGAAAAGATAAAGATGTTGCAGAAATGATGAATCGATTATTTTCAGAGGAGAGCGATGTAGAGTTTGAAAAAGCTCGTTGTATAAGAGAGTTTTCTTTGGTCGCAGCGGCAACAACTGTCCATACGCTTCCAGAAATATTAGCCCAAATTATAGCAGTATCGACTGACCCAGAAATTAGAAGCGTTCACTCTATCTCATTTAATGGTGTTGTCAAAAGGATGATGAATCCAGAATACAAATCAAAGCTAGAGGCCTTTCAGAAAAGTTTCGAATATCAGTATGTTCACGCTTTTACAAATACCGTAAAACATATCAGCCTTGTCAAACCAAAATATAGTATTGGCTTTGATACTCAGAATTATCATGGGGTAGTATTCGATTCGTTCACCTTTAAAGGTGAGGACTTCGAATCAATTCGAGATGAAAAACTAGTAGAGTTTATTAATTCAATTAGATCACATTGCGTTAAATTAGGCCAAGAGCTGAATGAACTCGTCAATTAACGTCTTTCGCTGGGACGCATACAAGTAGGGCTGCTTCGCTATTGAAAAGTTAGCTGTTTCAAAGGAATTGAGTATGATTCAGATTCAACATTTGAGTAAGTATAAAGAATATATAAAAAAATGCGGTGTTGGTGATAATGACGTGGTTGCAGATTCACGTAAGTCTTATATCTCTTATTTAAACGGTGTTTCTAAACATCTAAACATCACAATTTCTCCCAGTATTTTATCTAATGAAAATGATGTGTTCGAGCTATCTAATCGATTAGCAGAGGCTAAGCAAGTATCACCTAAAACTATCAAAAATTATGGTGCTGCAATGAAAATGTATGTAAATATGGTTTCATCTTTAGGTTTAAAAAACAACTAACAAATGACTATGATGCCACTGTCCGCTTATGGCTGTGGTTTCAATTGGTGAATGCAACGCTATCCTTATTATTAGTTAAAGGAGCGTTTATATGAAACAGAGAAAGCGTATTTATTATAATGCAGAACAAAGAAGGTTAATTTGGGATCGATATCAGCGTGGTGATAGTGCGCATGATATAGCAAGGTTATTTGATCGATACCATTCATCTATATTAGGTATTATCCATAAAGCAGGTGGTGTTCGGCCGCTTGAGCCCAAACGCTCACCAGCAACACTAACTCTTGCAGAACGAGAAGACATTTCACGAGGGTTAGCAGCAGGTAAGTCACTTCGAGAAATAGCGAGATATCTTAATCGCTCTCCTTCAACTATTTGCCGTGAAGTAAACCGCCACGGTGGGATTAAAAAATATCGAGCGAGTAAAGCTGACAAAGTTGCTTGGGAAAATGCTAAACGCCCTAAGCCTTGTAAGCTGTATGGCAACAAAGCATTATGTTTAATCATTGCTCAAAAGATGGAATCTGCATGGTCACCTCAGCAAATATCTGGTTGGCTTAGGCGAACATATCCCAATAATGAAGATTTGAATGTGTCGCACGAAACAATATATAAAACCCTATATATACAAACCCGCGGTGCTTTAAAAAAAGAGCTACAAAAGCATTTACGAACGCAGCGGGTAGTCAGGAAATCAAAGCATGCCACTCTTAAAGGTAAAGGGTTAGGAAAGATAGTCGACGCTGTACCAATTAGTGAAAGGCCATCAAATGTTGAAGACAGAGCTGTTCCAGGCCATTGGGAGGGGGACTTGATCCAAGGCTCAGGAAACAGCTTCATCGCGACCCTAGTTGAACGACACTCTAGGTATGTGATGTTAGCGAAAGTACCTAGTAATAAAACAAAACCAGTAATAGAAGCGTTGATAAAACAAGCCGAAAAGTTGCCTGCAGAGCTTTATAAATCATTAACTTGGGATCGAGGATGTGAGCTTACTAATCATAAAGACTTTACTCTTGCTACAGATATTCAAGTTTACTTCTGCGATCCACAATCACCTTGGCAACGAGGTTCCAATGAAAATACAAATAGGCTATTAAGGCAATACTTTCCAAAAGGAACTAACTTAAATGAGCATTCTCAGATAAGATTAAACCAAGTTGCCAAACAACTTAATGAGAGGCTGCGGAAAACACTAGACTACGAAACACCTGCGGAACGATTTAATCAGTGTGTTGCATCGAGTGGTTGAACTCACAGCACTTAGCTGAACTTCGGCAAAGAGCGATAAGCGGTCATTGTCATCTTGTTCTATTAGTTCAACTCTGTAGGGCAGACGTATTTCTTGCCCATTTCTACCCTATAATACGTTAAAATGAATACTCTGTAGGTCGGTTTTGAGCGATAAACATTGTCGGAAATTCTTAAAGACTTTTCAAGCCTTCCCTTTATTAAATTGCTTTGTTACTTTATGAGCAATTCTTTTAGTAACAACGTTATGCATACAGGTAATATGATGCAGTATCAATTATCAATTCGAAAAATCAATGAGTCAGACCTAAGTGTAATTAGACCGTTCATGCCAGAAGATGAAAATTATGAGATGTATTTTTCAGCACTAGTTGAAGATATAGAAGATTTAGATTGCGTTGCTAAATTAACACATAACGGCAGTGACCTAATTATTACCATTGGAAAAGAGTCCAGTTCTGAGCAGTTTTTTGAAGCTGTTAAAGTATTATTAAATAGTTCGTACAGTGATAAATTGATCGCTAATTCTGGTTTTATCAAGCTGACATAGGGGGGCGACTAATAATGAAAAAAATGTTGATAGCTATATCATTGTTGGCTAATTTGGGGGCACATGCTACAACAGTGTCCTCTCACCCAGAAAGTTTTGAGTTAATTTGTGACAAGATAGACGTGATTGGTAGTTCATTTGATGATTCACGTGTTCCTAGTTCTTATATTAAATGGGATAAAACAAAGAAGTCTTTATCTATCAAAAGTGAAGAACTAAACGAATTTCATGATGAGCTAAACGGCCATCACAATGATATTTTCATTCGTCAGGAGAACATAGAGTCTTATCCTCGAATTTACATCACTTTTAAATCTAATCCATATTCTGAGAAGTGGAAGAATGAATACAACACAAGGTTTGTTACTACACAAATTGATATGTCACCCAAATCAAAGCGTGCTCTATTTAAGTTAACTTCATTTTGGCAAACAGGTGGAGTCATATCAAGAGTCACGACAAAACAAGCTTGGTGTAAAATAAGGTAGTTATATAGGAGGCAAAATTGTTTCTGTCCAAAAACGAGCTTGAACGACCCTCCTGTTTTCGCTCTGTGCCAGTGTAGGTCGGATAAGCGAAGCGCCATCCGACACAGTAAAACACTTTGCCAATTATCAATATTTTATGTTGTCGAGTGGCTGGAGAGTGCCAGTTGTAGTCATGCGTGTAATTTAGGTTTAATAGCAACAATGATCCATTTAATGGGGGAGTTAAAAGTAACTAGTTAGCAAAAAATATATTTTCGCCTAAAAAGTAAGTGTAGTGACACAGTTTTTTATTCAATTAGAGTGAGTGCCTGCGTTATTTATATTTTTGGTGTTGATAACGTATTCAATTAACTGCTTCCATTTGGCGCTATCGGTTTCACACAAGCGACTGTGGTACATACGATAATATTGGTCGCTTCTTCTACCCGAACATTTTAATGCTTTTGAGTAAAGTGTGAAGAGCAAATTACGCTCAGTATTTAAAATAGCAAAAAGGGGATTAACAACCCCTTTTTTATTAATACGTGATTTCTTTATGGAAAGAACCAAAGAATTACATAGCGATTTTGTCTTGTCAGATCACTAAGTTCATGTGTAAAGTAGTAACGCTAATTATAATAATTTTGAATACTATAATTGTTAATCTTAAACAACGTTAACCTTTTACTCAAATCAGAATCACTATAACTAACAGAAAAGCCATAAGGAACCTTTTGATCCTTTGTTACAACCTTCACAAAAGCATTACCCGAATTTTCTAAATCAATAATATTAACACTACCTGATGATTTAGGCGGCACAACTAAAGAAATGTCATTATTTGAAGTATTAGATTCATCGTAATAAGTATTTACGGAATTGATAGTTAAATACTCATTAGTTTTATTGTTGATGTGCATTTTAGAACCGACAACATAAACATCCATCGACTTGTCAGACATTGAGAAACTGTTTGGTATGTAGTTGAAGCGCATATCAGATATATTTAACTGAACCGAATCTAAGCCCTCATTAAGAATTTGGTCATAAACAAAGTATTTTGTTTTAGAACGATAGTGTAATCGTTCTACCTTGGCTTTAACTTGATACCCAAGCTTTAATTTCCGTTGCAGGTTGTAATTTTGTTTGGCTAAATCTAGTGTGTAGTAGTAATCACGAGGTGGATTTTTGTAAAACCCATAGATCTTGACACCGTCATTCAACTTATCTACTAGCACTTTAGGAAGTATTCCTTCTAAACCAACAACATCAACTATTGAATTATCAGCAATGCGGTTCAAGTCTTTTGAGATCGAGATATAAGCTGATTTATGGATGTAGAAATCTAAAAGCTGAGACTCTAAACGCTGTGAAAGATTCGCTTGCAGCTTCTCAATATAATCAGAAAAACCAAAATCATCACACAGTAAACAATAAGGATCTGAATCCTTACTGTATTGCCCATGGCGTTCAGATTTATCCACTGTGATTAATTGTTCACCTTTAACATTAAACTGATGCTTGAAAGTTGAATTAAGACCGAAATAAGACAATAAACTATCATTAACTAGTAGCGAATGATTCATCTTCCTTCCATTGCCTGTTGGCTCGAAAGGAGTTCTTTCTACCTCAGATTGAATTAATAAAGTTAATACTAAATTTTTTTCAGAATCTGAGAGAGAGAGCTTATCACTAAATGAATAATTAAATGAAGGTGGCGGTTCTGCTCCACCAGGAATAGACGAGCAACCGAAATTAAACAAAGACATTACAACCAGAGGCACATAAATTAAAGATTTTTTTATCATCAAACTATCATAGTTAAGGGTTGGTATTTTAAAATATACTAATGAATAATTGGTAATAGTCAAATGAAAATCAATTATAGTAAAGTCAATAAAACGGACTCTGCACCTTCTAAGTAAAGACACCATTTAATTTTGCAAAATGGATTGGTTAGAAAAGTACGATGTTGAAATTAACCACTTGGGCGGAATCAACGCACCGGGGCAAGGGGGATTTACTCATCAAACGACAAGTCCAAAAATCTTTGCTGGTGGCGATATCGTTCGCGGCTCTCATTTAGTAGCTATGTAGTGGTCAATAAAATTTGGCCACAGTTTTAGAATCTTTCCCTCTTACCTCAGATTCTTTCATCTCTTCAAATAGGGCAGTAGAAACATCACTTATATTAGACGGGGTAGCACACTATGGCTATAGGCTTTTTATAACTTCATTTTGTATCCCAAATTCTCCAGTTATCGGCTGCTAAGCAAGTTTTAGCGATATGATCGTACTTATTGGCGCAATTATCGTAAATTTTGTAACACGTAGTCGCCATAAATGTTGGAAGAAGGTAGTGTGGTAAGTGGAGTAAACCCGTATGTTTGAACCTATTATCCCAAGAGGTGTTACTTTTACTTTTAATATCCTCATCAAAACATAGGGCTGTAAAAGCATGGCAGTTAAAATTAGTTACACTGTAGTTATACTCTTTCCCAATGAGCTTAAGCGCTTTTTCACCCGCTTTTTGGGACCCGACAGCCGTTAAGCCTTTACATGAAATATATATGTGGGTAGCTAAATTTTTTCCTTCAAGGCGTTTCCTAAATTTTTTTGAGTTAACCTTTTCAACTAAACCATCACCATTAAGGTGAACTATTTCATTATTTCTGACATATATTCCTGAGTGCTCGCAGACCCCACCATACAAGTAGCAATATAAGATACTACCAAAAGCAGGTTCACTTATATCAGTGATACTTCTTGTCCTATACCACTCCAGAGCAGGAAATGCTGCGAATCTAAAGTAATTCAATTTATAGCCTCTCAATGGCTGTCGCTATACATACTTAATATTTTGATATGATTTAAACTACTACTAACTGTGGTTCTAATTTATGAATACATCAGTGTTGGAGGGAGTAATATTTTATATATCCTTCGATATCATCAAAGCTGCTCATCCAAGTAGTATCTTACTTCACGCAAATTTCCGATTGTTCCTAGGAGCATACGATTTAGTGCTGTAGAGCCATTAAAAGCTTCGTTTGGTTTATTTAACCATTCATTGGCTTGTGCTCTTTCAGGAAAAAGTATCCCTAAATTTTTATAAATACCAAGCACATAGGAAATACGTTCCAGCACATCACTGGTAAGTGTTGTTACGCTACCTCTTTTCCACCTCTCAAAGGTAAATTCATCAGGCTTACCGAGTAAAATTCGTTGCTTACCTTCATTCACATCCCATTCTTTCATAATGTTAAAGTATGTTTTTAATGCAATTTTAGCTGTTTCGGTTGATTTTAGATTCATACTCAAGAGTTTCATTTTAATTCATGTACTGTGAATGATACATCTACTTATAGCTCAGTTATGACGAAGTCGCAGTTAAGTGAAGTTAATTTTTCAAACTAGCTTACATATTAAGTTCATTCAGTCAGATTCAAGTCAGCCTCTGCACCTAAAAAGTTTGTTTTTTAATTTTTTAGTGACCTGCTTTTAAGTCAGGTTGAGTGTTTTTTTAGATTTAAATATTCTAAAACATCTTCTGCTTATACTTTGTTGCTATTGCCTTAATATGTTAACTATTGTTTTTATGTATAAATACACATGAAAAATAAAGGTTTTTTAATGTTTTCTATCTTTTTTGAGTGTTAACTATGATTTTAACTACGAAAGTATCAAAAAGATCTGTTTTTTCTTGCGGTAATGATATTTGACGTCATCATAAACTTAACTAAAATTTAATTTTTGATGAGGGAATTAGGTATGGCTAAAAATATAAGACATACAAAAATAGATAATGCATATCGCAAAGATAACATGAGACGTAATTTAGAACGCTTCAGTCGATTTAACATATCAGGCTTATTTCCAACTACAAAAGATTCATCGCCTCATTTTTTTGAGTCATTCAATGAGGCGCATTTTGCTGTGATGTTTGAGTTCGATCCAACGATTGTTTCAGTGAAAAGCCAACCATTTACCATAAAATATCTTGATGGTAAAAGTGTTAGAGTTTACACACCTGATTGTTCTGTAACTGATTGTAATAATGTAATTAAGTTGATAGAAGTTAAAATTTCAAAAGCCCTTGATGAAAAGCAAAATCGAAAGCATGGTCTGATAAAAAAAGCATTTAACGAACATGGCTTAGAGTTTCATGTCATGACAGAAAAGCACCTACCTTCGCGATTAGCGTTATCAAATATGATGATGATTAAGAGAAATGCAACGGCACTTGGGGAAGTTAATTTTGACGCTTTAAATTACCTTTTAAATATATTGTCAGTGCCCACTACACTCGCTAAAGCAGTTAGTATTTGTAAAAGTTTAAACATAGACACTAACTTGATTTCATATTGCATTCTCCGTGATTATTTCAAAATAGGGCTTTCATCTGATTTGTCTGGTGAAAGTGTTTTATTTAGCAATGTTTATGAGGGTGAGTTATGTCGAGCATGATAATAGAAGGTATGAAATTAAGAGTTGATGAGCACTTCTACGTTGTTGATGCTGTACAACAAAACTCGCTCAACAAGTCCATATTTCTCTCACCATTAGATGCAGCACAAAAAAAAATAGTGGGCGCTAATGTAAAAGTGGTTACTCATCAAGAGCTCATGAGAAAAATTAAAAATAATGAAGCGAGCTTTTATGATCAAAGTACATCCCACTTAACAGGAGTATCACTTTTAAGTGATAAGCAAATTAAAGATCAAGAGATGTGGCACAGTTTTGTTGAAGAGCACCTTGCTAGGCATTCAAAGAATTACACATCGAATACGAATATTGACGAAAGTCGGATGTTATTTGACTGGAATAAATTTAATTCAAAGTGTTTTAGTAAAAGCACATGTCAATCAAAGGTGAAAGCTTACTTAGATTCAAATAAAGATCCAAGGAAACTAATAAATTACGACGCAGCTTCGTGCAACAAGGGTAAAAAGCGATTTACTCAAGAAACTGAAGATATCATCTATGATTTCTTTATGGATTATTATCTGGTTCGTAGTGACAAGACGGCAAAGTCTACAAATAAAATTAGTGATTTGATATGTATAAAAGTCGAGCAACTCAATAAAGAGGATCCGGTTAAATATCCAAGGATCCCGTCAAAATCTAGTATATACAGACGCCTCGAGGATATAGAGGCTGAGATGCTTATAAATAGAACGATTAGTAAGCAGAAACAAAAGGGTTTGCGCTATAAGTTAGGTAGGGAATATATCGCTGAAAAACCATTAGAACGAGTCGAAATGGATGCTGTTTACATCAACCTTGGCATTAACAGTGAAACAGGGGCTTATCTTGGCACGCTTGTTGTCATGTTTGCGATTGATACATGTACTCGCTGTATTGTTGGTTACTCTATAAAGGTAGGTAAGAAGGTTTCAGAATCATCTGATTTAGCAATTGAATGTTTAAAAAATATTGTAATGCCTAAAGAGAATATAGATTGGCCGTGTAATGGCATTCCCACCAAACTCTATTCCGATGCTACTACCGCAACCAAAGGTAGTGGATACAAAATAATGGCAATAGTGCTCGGTATAATGCCAATGGTGACTGTATCTTATAGTCCATGGAGTAAACCATTTATTGAAAGTTTTTTCAGGACGTTGCGCCGAGAGTTTTTATCTAGGCTGCCGGGCTACTTGGGCTCAAAAACCCGTGTTAATAATGCGCATTTAGAGCAGGGTGAAACAGCTGAATCACATGCTGTGATGACATTGCAGGAGTTTGAAGAAGAACTTCAGAAATTTATAACGCAGACATACCATACTTCTGGACATGGTGGGCTAAACCAAAGAGCTCCAATTGACGTTTGGCAAAAGAAAGTAAGCGAAAATCCACTTCTTGTGTGTGAACCTAGTCCAGAATTTATACCTGATCATTTTCGTGGCGGTGTCAGCATGAATCACACGCTATATAAGAATGGCTCTATTAAGTTGAAAAATGAACAATATGCAAACTCTGAACTCAAGGAGCTAAGTATGTCAGGTGTAGAAAAGGTTGATTGTTTTTACAGTGATATTGATACAAGAAACATCGTTGTTAGGGCTGATAAGACTTTTGTAATTGTCCCGATACGAGCTAAGAATCATCATGACGAAGTAGGCATTCAGCAGGCTGAATTAGATGTTGCTCGCATTGGAAAATTTAATGATATTAGCTCATCCCCTCGAAAACATTACTCTTATAAAGAGGGAACTAGGGGGCTAAAGAATTTCAAAAAGATGAAAGCAAAGCAAGCTGAAAATAAAGAGCATGAAACAGGTCGTAAAAAACCAAATAAACTTAAGTTTGATAATGCTAAATCAATCGACATGAATGACTCTAACGCCCGCGAGCAAATTATGAATGCACTAAAAGCTGCAGAGGCTGATGAACCTAAAAATTCAACAATGCCTGAATTTAAGGTTGGTGATGAGTTATGAGTACTGCTTTTACCGCATACGAAAATAACACGCTCAAGACTAAAGCAAAGATGCTGACAGAAAAGACTTTTGTTTGTGCAAAAAACAAAGAAGAGCTCGATTTACTTTTATCCGAAGCAAGTAATGTCATTGAGCTTAATAGTGGCTGCTGTACGCTTATCGTTGGTGATTCAGGCTCGGGGAAAACGACGTTACTAAAAAAATTTAAGACTCGTTTTAATGAACTGTACGCTAACACAGCATCCCCTAATAGCTCAGAGCAAGCATGCTATATACGTTCCCCATCAAACATGAGCCCATTGGATTTATACAGAGCCGTTCTTAAAGGGTTTGGTGAGCCGGGCCTCATAGAAGGCTCCGAGGTTCAATTACGCATACGTATTGCTAAGCAAATGCAAACCAAGCGCTATCGAGTTTTATTGTTTGATGAGTTTCAGCAAGTGGTCGAAAAAGTAGGTATAAAGTCAGTTCGTCAAATAGCTGATTATTTAAAAGAGCTTGTTGATGAGTTTAATGTGTATTTAGTTTTTGCGGGTACATCAAAAGTCCAAAACCTTCTGTCAATTAACGAGCAGTTCGCTTCTAGGAACTCTCTTACAATCAAAAAGTCCCTTTTATCAGTATCTACCTTAAACAATTACAGAGTTTATGTGAGCTACTTACTTACTTACCCTGAACGAAAACTTAAAATTCACACACATTGATTTTACGGATCCTCGAATAAACCTACCGCTTTTTGTAACTACCAATGGCGACTTACGACAGCTCACTCAAGTGTTAAGCAAGGCTATTTTACATGCTACTAAGCGTCATAGAGACGAGATGCAATTAGATGACTTGGTTCAAACATTTAGTCCCAAGCTAATCAAAGGTCGTACTCAAGTGAATCCATATAGCCAGAAGTTCATGATACTTAAAAAAGAGTTGGGGGTTCATTATGAAGTGTAAAATAACGATTACGCCATATGGAGCTTGTGTATTGATAGCTCATTTTTATGGCTTTGTAAGTGTTGCTAAATTGCTTAAGTCCAATCAGATGCATGTGCCTTTCGCTTGGAACTTTTATAAAAGTGAGCATGTTGATTTGCTCTATAACCTAGAGCAAATCCAGCAGGATGTCATGAGGTATAATTTACTGCAGGATATTGAAGTCTCAGAGTTTAACTGCACAAACTCTCTTTCTAAACATTTAAAAGTGTGTTCTAAGTGTTTTAAAGAAAATAACTTACATAATATAAGTTGGCAACATATCCCAACAACCATTTGTGCTAAGCATCAGACGCCATTAATAAACGTTGTAAACGTGCTGTCTCTAGAGGAGAGTAAGCAACATTCAACAGAGGCCTTATACTCATTTGAAAGGCATATTTTAAGTTTAGAAGATGTTGAAAGATCCTCATTTGAAAACGCTCTTTTAAAATTTTCTGAGTCAGTTTTTCGACCACTGGATTTTATTACTGCAAAGCTAAAGCTAGATAGAGTAAATATCGAGTTTTTGAGAATATTATTTGAAGACGCATACAGGCTATTATGTTGTGAAGAGCTAAGTGATGTATGGGAAGGCTTGCTTTTAAAGCATCGCAGACATCTAGAAGGGATGGGGCAACTTGTTACTCGGTTTGGGGTTAATGAACTTCGAACGCAGATAAGCTCATTCAATATCAAAAAGGGTTTAACGTCACCAATTGAAGCAGAGCAAATTTTGCTAAATTATCACAATACTGACATTGATACTAAATTGCACAGTGCAAAACAACGTTTTGGAAAAGGGACTGGTATTAATCAAGTAAGCTTCCAAGTAAATGGTGCGATGCTATCTAACTTCTTAGGGATAAAAACGAATTCATTGACGTATATGGTAAAGGAAAATACGTTACCAGCATTAAATTGTAGTACTTGGCCTGAAAAATCATTCTTTGAGCTTGAAGCTATCAAAAACATTATGTTTAAGTCATATAAGCCAAGTACTCAAATGGAAACCTTAGATAAGTTTTATAACATTAATGACATACCACAAGATATCTATGATTTATTTGATTTAACTGTTGAGGAATTGGTTGATTATGCAATAACTGGAAGAGTCGAATCTCAGTTTAAAGTGAATAGCTCTTTACGTCATGTAAACTCCTTGCATATATCTGAAATCGGACTTAAAGAATTACTCAAAAGTAAATGGCAATCATTTAAAGATATGGGCCATAAGAGTGTAACTAAAATGCTTAAGTTGGATAATAAGACACTCCTCAAATTAATAAATGAAGGTTTTCTTAAACTTACAAAAGATAAGAAGTTAATAGATGCTAACTCTATCCGACAGTTTGTAAGTCATTATATTGTATTGAATAGAACAGCAAACTTTGAAAGGTCACGTGATTGTGAGAAACGAGTTAGAGATTGCTGTAAAGCGGAACCCGTTTTCATGATTTATATGAATGGTTATTTAACTGACTTCGTAGTATACAAAAAGGAAAGTTTAAACGACTGTTGCTTGCGAAAGCTGGAGTCTAGATTCAGGTATTTTGGAAAACCCAAATTAGATTTATCTAAAGAAGTGATTACTTATCAAACCAAGTCTAGTTAGATGATCCCTGACTAGACTGAGTTGTATTAGTTCAGACAAGATCTGACACATCAACTTGAAAAAGTGAGAGTTACCCGTTTTGATAAAAGGTGTCGAATCTTTAAATCAAAACATATAAGAGGTAACTCTCATGCTACATACTAACAATCCAATTATTAAACACAAAGCGGGTTTACTTAATCTTGCAGAAGAACTTGGCAACGTATCAAGAGCCTGCAAAGTGATGGGCGTATCCCGTGATACATTTTATCGATATCAAGAACTCGTCGAAGACGGTGGACTTGATGCGTTAATTGATAAAAGTCGTAGAGCGCCAAACTTAAAAAATAGAGTTGATGAAGCAACTGAACAAGCCGTCATTAAATACGCTGTCGATTATCCAGCTCATGGCCAACACAGAACGAGTAATGAACTCAGAAAACAAGGCGTATTCGTTTCTGGCAGCGGTGTTCGTTCAATATGGCTACGTCATGACCTAGAGAACTTCAAAAAGCGTCTCAAGGCACTAGAAAATAAAGTTGCTAACGAAGGTATCATTCTCACCGACGCTCAAGTAGCTGCGCTTGAAAAGAAAAAACATGATGACGAAGCGTGTGGTGAAATTGAAACGGCTCACCCAGGTTATCTAGGCTCTCAAGATACATTTTACGTGGGTAATCTCAAAGGCGTTGGGCGTATCTACCAACAAACCTTCGTTGATACATACAGCAAAGTAGCGTTCGCTAAGCTCTACACCACGAAAACGCCAATTACTGCGGCTGACATACTCAACGACAAAGTACTGCCGTACTTCGAACAGTACGAGCTTCCCATGCTACGTATTCTAACCGATAGAGGCACTGAATATTGTGGCAAAGTCGAACATCATGATTACCAGTTATATCTGGCTATTAATGATATCGATCATACAAAAACCAAAGCTATGTCACCGCAAACAAATGGTATCTGCGAACGCTTCCACAAAACGATACTCAATGAATTCTATCAAGTTACATTCCGTAAAAAGCTATATAGCTCATTAGCGGAATTGCAAAAGGATCTGGACGAGTGGATGATTTATTACAATAATGACCGAACTCATCAAGGAAAAATATGCTGTGGCAGAACGCCATTAGAAACTTTATTAGATGGAAAATTGATCTGGGCTGAGAAAAATTTAGCTCAAATCTAGACTGACAGTCACCGATTAAAAAACGGGTAACTGTCAGATCAAGTCTGAGCTAGTACAACTGAGTCTTATATTTTGATTTAGTAATTGAAAAGCATGTACAGTAACTGCTAATAGTTCATAATCCCTGTGGTAAAACAATATTAGTAACGAATTGACTCCTCACTCATCAATACTTCGACTTCTTTAAGTAGGAGGTAGAAGTTTATTTTAAATCCCCGCTAAAATAATCTATTATGAATATATCTTTAGAAGCTAGCTCACTTAGGGCTATTTTTTTTCGCCTTAAATTTACCAAAAAGTTAGGTTTGGGGTTAAAAACTTCTTCATTCCAGCGTTAATTGAGAAATTAGCTTAATTCCAGTATTGAATGGGAAATATTCCAAATTCCTATTGGAAATTCACTTATTAAATCCTCGCCGTATATAGGTCCCAATTCCAAGCTTGAATGAGAAAGAACATTTTATTCTTTCTCATTCGGTTTTGGAATGGTTTGTCACACATCTGGAATGAAGAGCCATATGTGGCCGTGCTTGTAGCGATGGTGTTGTTCCTTATTTGGGTTTTTATCATAGACTTTTCTTCATAGAGAATCGAATTTAGTTTTTAGGCTTAAACTAATTAAACAGAGATTCCCAACTAAAATTCTATACTTTATCTTTTTTGGTTTATTACTGTGGATAGCGGTTTATTGTTGTACCTCATATTAATAGAGCGGTGTTAGCGGCCAAAATAAATGTCGCAATGCAAATGTTCTAAGGCGGTTATGAGCGAAAACCAGTTATTGAGATTGGCTAAATATAGTAGTTAATTGATTGGTCAAACTGCTTTTTGCGCATATATTCATGAAAATGAGCTGCACGCGGATATTAATCTATTTAACTTAACTCAAAAATTTTAGAAAACTTAGTGATAGTAATACCTTAGGTTATTTGCTAAAACTATATAAAGTAGATAGATGAGCGTTATGTCGGCAGAAATATGCGCGGTGAGCGTTCTATTAAATTGTTAGGTGTTTCATGGGTTTAGAGTACATCGTCGTGATCGGAGTTATTCTCATGTTGTTCTTTTGGGTTGGTGACACCTTGCCTAAAAAGTATCGCAAGCGTAGTTGTATGGGCAAGAATTGGAAATCAACATTTCCCAATTCTAGTAAAGAAGATATTCGTGAGTTTCTCTTAATGTTTACTGATGCTTTCGCACTCTCTCCAAGTGATAAGCTCAAATTCGAACCTGGTGATAAAGTATTAGATGTTTATCGCGAATTATATCCATCAAAACTGATGGCTGATGCTCTAGAAGTTGAAACATTAGCTGAAGATTGTGAGAAAAAATATAGTATTAATTTTAATGGGTTATGGCATGATAACTTAACATTAGGTGAGTTATTTTTTAGTGTTAAAAACACCTAACAACACGCCCTGAGGTGGACGACTAGTAAAATTTAGCTATTAATTGCAAATTTTAAAAGTGGTGAGCCTCTGCGTTTTAAGGCCGCTAAATACGTCGATTCATCGTAGGGCGTATTCGTTTTCCAACACTTAAATACAATCCTTATCCATTTAAATGCCAGTGATCTAATTATGCTGTTATGCGGCTTACCCTTGGCTTTTTGTTGCTCATAATACGCTTTAGCCCAAAACGAATAACGAATAGAAAAGCCTGCCCATTCCACAAATGTTTGCCTTAAAAAAGTGGGGCAACTATAACGCCAATGAGTCCACATCTTTTGACCACTACGCTCAATAACAGGCGCTATACCCGCGTACTTTTGAAGCTCTGCAGCATCATTATAACGCGCACGATTACTCCCAAAAGCAACAAGTAAACGTGGAGCGAGTTGTGGACCTGCACCGGGTAAGCTATCAAATACCTTTTTATCCTGCTGGGCTTTATAAGCCGATTTTATTGCTTTATCAAGCTTTTCAATGCCTTTTAATAACACTTTAAATTGCGTAATAAGCACTTCAACGAGCATTTGATTAGGCACAATTACTCCTTCGTCCAGAGTTAATGGCATCGCATTTTTAATACTGTCTAGTCGTGCATTATTGACCGCGCAATAGTGTGAGTTATGACTCTCAAAAAAGTCGAGTAAAGTCTGTTTTCTTGCTTTTTTAACCGCAGTGAGTGACGGCCATTTCTGAATGAAGTCGCAGAATATATACGTGTCCTTTTCTTTAAACCATTCAAGTGCCTGCGGGTAATAATTTTTTAATGTCGCTGTTATTTTATTGGATAAATCGACACTGTCTTGCACTAAACTTCGGCGATATTCAACAAGCTGAGATAGCGAACGCATAGCTGCTGACTCGGGCTCAATGACAGACAGCTTGTCCATATGTAACGTGAGAATTTCAACTTGTAGAAAGGCATCTGATGGGTCATCTTTTGCGCCACTGGGCTTAAAAGCCTGGCGGTATTTAGCTACAGCACAAGGATTAACGGTGAATAAAGTAAGGTGGTCGTATTTAGCTAATGCATAAATAAGCGGCCCCTTTTTAAGCTCGCAAACAATCGCTATTTTCTGCTTTGGATAACGTTGTTTAATATCCATAGCCCATCCATGCAACGCTTCAGGTGTGTGTTTAATAACAGTGTAATGATATTTATTAGTGCCAGTTGGGTGTTCACAAATATCATGTTTTTTATCGGCCCAATCTATGCCAATGAGTACAGCAAAATTATCAACGTTATATGCTTTCATTTTATAGCGCCTACGGTTAAAGTTAAGGGCGGAATGTGCTTAAGTCTCGTTTCTCGCAGGTCTTATAGATAGTCTTGGTCGGCAATCCCTGAGTATGCGTTTTGAAATCGAGGTGCTCTGTTGGCTCGAACGTCTTGTTAAAAACATTAGATGTTTGGCATTCAATATTCGTAACCAACAGAAGCATATTCCACTTAATATAATAGTCAGTTACTTTTAAATTAAGTGACTTGGTCGAACTATAAGGCAAATCAGCAGGACTAAAAACAGTGGGCTTTTGCTCCTGCGTCGCTTTAGTCAACAATTTTTGGGTCAAAAGAGTCAAATTTTGACTTCATACATCAAGGTTTGCCAGTGCCTGCTGATGTCGCACTAGCTAAGTTTGCCAGAGTACGCCTATCAAATTAACTATATCCTTAAACCTTTAATGTACTTGGGTGGCTAGCAACGTACGGGTGATCCCTTCCAGCGTTAATTGAGAAATAAGCTCAATTCCAGCATTGAATGGGAAATATTCCAAATTCCTATTGGAAATTCACTTATCAAAGCCTCGCCTTATATAAAGCCCTGCTCCAAGCTTAAATGAGAAAGAACATAAGTGAGGTTGTTTTAGTAACTTATGGGAATAAGAAAATTGCATCCGGCGGTTTCAATAGCGATTACTTTATATATAAAACAAAGGAGCTATTGAAACAGTTAAGCAGTATTTAGCTGCTCAGGAATAATACTTAAAAACTCTTCAGCATCACTATATTCAATTTGAACTGCTCTGCTTATATCTAGTACTAAATTGTCTACTTTGGACTCAATATTGAACAATTTTTCATTAATGAATGAAAGAACTTCTTCGTTAGCGATGCTGCAAGCATCAGTGGCTAGTTTCATTGTGCTCGCTTTATGTTCATCATAGTTTTGAGCGTCCATAAAGTCATCCTCATAAAGTGAATCTGCGATATCAGGTATTTTTGAGTAGTGCCTAGTGAGATAAAAAATATCCATTGCGTCTTTACGTCTAACGCTATGCTCCCTTTCTAGCCATGAAATTAACTTCAACAATAGCATCCCAGCAGGCGATGCAACTTTAATATTAAGATTGGGGTTATTGGCAATTTTTACGTCTAGGGCATGTTTAAATGCTTCGTTAAAGCCTGTTACTGACATTCCAATATCGTGCTGTGGCGGCCAAGTAATAGAGTTACCATCACCAGCAATATTTCCAAATGGAATAATATCAATCTCCCAGCTCTCACCGTTAGGAACGGTAGTTACTAGCTGGTGTACTTTTGTTTGATCAGGGGTAAAACCATTTTTTAGCAGATGCTCCTTTAACTGTTCAAACTGGTCCCAGTTTTGGACTTGTATACCAAAATCAATATCTCTTGTACCTCGCTCAATTGCAGCACCGTAGCCATGGTGGAGTATAATGTCTCTGGCGGTAGCACCTATGACTAGGTAAGGGATCCCTAATGCTTCAGTATGGGCGTTTATTTTTTGATAAAGGTCAACTAACCCTCGTGGTAATTTACCAACGACATTAAGCGATGTGCTTTTCATAAAACCTCGTTGCAGCATCTATGTTTCTTGTGTCTCTACTAGCTAATAAATTAGCATAAATTAAATACGGGTGTGCTAAATGAGTCTTTGACCCAACAAGTTTTTCTATAGCTAAAAATGGCTCCACTAAAACTACTTTTGTTACTGCATCGTTTATATTATCTTCTGCTTTTACTTTTCGTAATCGTGCAGTTTTTAAAATGACTTTTTTATGTTCAGGGCTTACGTAAATTAGATAATTTTTTGTATTTAAATAATCATCATATTGTTGAACAGCATATTCGCCTCCCCATATGGCATTTACATTATTTAGTTCAAGTTTTTGTAGTCGCTGCGTGTTGTCAGTAGTGAAGACTTCTTGTTTTAATTTAGCTTCAACAGTTACAGGATAAGCGTCTAACCACTTTTCTAGTAAAGCTTTTGAATTGTTGATTGTTTTAGTGTGTTGGTCTTTTTGAACTATAAACTCTTGATATATTAAATCGTCAATTACTTGTTTAACCGTTCCCAGTGCAACCTCGGCCATCTTTGCAATTGTGCGCATGGGTTTATTTACCAGCGCCGGTTGCACTAAAAACATAAATACTACGTTCATACCCTTGGGTTGAAATGCCTTACCTAATTGTTTGGCTAAGGCTATTTCACTGTGGGCTTTTTCGGGTTTATTTCCCTGAATATCAATATAAATTGGGGAGCAATTAATATACGTGTTACCAACTCGGTCTATAAAGGATGTATTTTGCTCCTTTAATAGAGCTGCTTGATTAGGGTTGATGTACTCAGTAATTAATAGGGCATTGGTTATCTGATTTTTTATTTTTAATTCAGCAATATACTTTTGTAAGGTGGTTATATTTAGGTGCTTTTTGCATTTAATAATTAAATTGCTTTTAACATTAGGCAAAGCGAGTTCGCCTTCAGTACACTCTTTTTTAAAAGCTTTATACTCTGCGCCCAAACTCGTCTGCAAGTTTAATTTCTCAATAGCTGCCTGTATTATCCCGAGGTCCATCATTTGTTCACTAAATTTAACTGTTCATTGTTTATGAACATAAATATAAATTGAACGCCAGTCAAGTTTTGTTCACTAATTTAAGTTGTTCATTTTTATTGAACGGCCATCATTAATGAACAAGGAGGGGGCAAGCTCACAAGCTTAAATTGCCTTACTGTAATTAGTGGGATAAGTACCAGCCTGATAAGTTACCTTTAGAGAGTTTATAACAGCTCTATTAAAATAGCCCTGTGTTAAGCGTAACGTTTAGCACAGGGCTTTATAGTTTTAGATTAACTGGCTTAACACGCAAGCGCATTAAAACGAATATTGCAGCCTTAATGAGATTGCATTGCCCGATGTGATAGTACCACCGGCCTCAAGGTAGTCGGCTTTAATGTAGTCGGCCATAAACTTTATGTTTTTGTTTACGGTGTAGTTAACGCCAAGGGCGTAGGTTTTTGCGTCTTGGTTTTCTTGCTTGAGCTTAAGTAGACTATAGCGGCCAGTGAGCTCCCAGCCTGGCTCTGAGTTTGCGCCTAGTTTTACGTTTTTATACTTACGGTATCCGCCCGATAGCTGATAACCAAATTGCAAATAGCCGCCTTCGTAATCATTGGTTGTATTTTCAATACTGGTTACTTGTGCTTGTTGCCACTCGGCCATCATGGTCAATCTGTCTTTAAGCCATAACAGCTCTATACCTTGCTGCGAGAGGTTATCGGCATTAATTTTATCGCCTTCTATTAATGAGTCGGCGGTATAAACCTCAAGTGGCTCATTTACTCTAAATTCGTTACCGTCGTACTGCCTCTCACTAAATGCGACGCCTAAGTGTAATAGGTTGGTATCTTGCTGCCATGGCACCCAGGCTACCCGCCCTGTAATAGCAGATGTTGCTTCGTCTTCGTCGGGCTGATAATAACCAAGTTGCCAATTTACTGAGGCTATGTCTCCCGATAGGCTAATACCTAAACTTCGCCCTGGCGAAAATGCTTCGCTTATCATGCTGCGTTCAAGCATTAATAAATTACGAGAGCTAGTTATTTTTTCTAGGCCAAAACCTTCTTTTTGTTGGCCTATGGTTAAATCAGCATATTTCCAGCCTGAGTATTCTAGGTAGGCGTCTTTTATTTCGGTTTCGCCATCGGCAAAGCCAAGTTGAAATTTACTTTTCCAGTCTTTGCTTATGTCTGATTTAAAACTTAGGCGAGCGCGGCGTATTTCTGAGGTACTTTCTGAGCTGTTGCTGTCGTATTGATCCTCTAATAATGAGGTATCAAACTTGTTGTAGTCGAGCATGATATAGCCGCTTAGGTCTATATCATCGTTAATTTTGGCAAAGCTTGCGTTACTAACAAAACAACAAAGTGTTGAAAGCGCCACTGTAGAAATAGTTAGTTTAGAGGTCATGTTAGGCTGCCTTTGTTTGTTTTTCGGCTAAGTAACTTACTTTTAGTTGCGCTACGTCTCTTAAAAAGTCGATGTGTTCTATATCTACAGCCACTACGTTTAGGCCCGTGCGCTGTTTTAAATCATGGATGAGTGTGGCTTGGTTTTGCGGAGTTATGTTTTCTATGCGCTCGTAGCACACGCTTTGTACTTCGTAGCGTTTTACAAATACGCTTGAGTCAATCAAAAAGGCAATTAAGCAAATAATGCCATTAAGCATGCTTAGCTCAATTAGGCTCATTTGCCCTACAGAGGTCAGTAAAGCAATGGCAGTAACAAGGAATAAGTAGGTCATCTCTTTAATAGAAATAGACTCAGTGCGGTACCTTAGCATGGTGAATACGGCAAATAGGCCAAATGCAAACTCCATCGACATATCAACGCCGTGCAGTAAAAAGGTAATAATAAAAACGCCTACGCCAAATAAAATAAACGAGCCTGCCACCACTGCATTTTTACTAATACGGAAGTAACAGCCATAGCAAAGTACAGCCAACGATAAGATGTTTACTAAAAAGCGGGAAAGAAAAATAAGATCTAATTTTGTCATTTTAATTATTCTCTAAAGGTAAAAGCGGGTTAGTGCGGTTAAGGTGTTTTAAACGGGCTAAAACAGGTTTAAAGCGGTTTACTTTTAAACGCTCGGGGTAGAGCAAAGCACAGCCAATGCAGTATTTACTAAACGAGGCTGGGAATATGTGGTGCTTGCTCATCAGCTTATAAAATGGCGAGTGTTTTGTTTTTTTACTTTGCTTAAGCTCGGCAATAAAAAAGCCCGGTAAGGTTATTTTGTTATCGCCTTTTGGGGTGTTGTACCACAGGTTAAAATCAAGCGTTAAGCGTTCGGCTTTTTCTTCGTTGGCTAAGGCTATTCGGTTATAGCCGCTTTGTTGGGTTACGTTTAAATGTGCAAAGCTGTTTTTCATTTGTTCTTTCATAAACGCAGTACAATGGGCTTGCTCGTTGTTTTTTTCGAGCTTGATACGTGTTTTAACCGTACGGCTTTGATTGTTTTTTAGTTTTACTTCTAGGTATTCGGTGGCGGTATCAACGTAGCGTCTTTGGCGCACTTTGTAGCGATTAAGCTTACCGTTATGGTGGGCTTTGTATAAATCAAGCTCGGGCGTATCAAAGTACTGATTATAGTAAGAAAATAAACGCTTACCTCGTATATCAAGCACACGGTACTGGCCTTGTAAGTGAGTTAGTAGCTCAGGTAAAAAAGACAGTGGCAGCATAAACTTGCTATCTACACGGTTCATTAAGTTGGCGTTATTAAGGTCTTTTAATCCGTAGCCTTCAAACGGGGTGAGTAGCTCGTTAATTAATGTTGATAATGAGCCTTCAGCGGTTGGCTTTTCAGGTTGGGCCTGCTTATTTTTAGTGTTTATTGCAGCAAGTGCTACTGGTGCAATTGAAGCGTCCTTTTCAAAAAGTTCATCCTTTAAACGTGCTTGAATTGTCATAATTTTCTCAGATTATTAAATTGCAAAGTTACAGAGTGCAGTGCCAGCGTGCTGGCACTGCATAAAGGATGGGTTGTTTATCTAGAGCAAAAGCCGCTGCCGTCGCCGGCTGAAGGCAATGTGCCATCAAGCTGCGCGGCCATATTTGCTACGCGGTACTGCATAAACGACGTTAAACCGTAAAACTGCCCCGTAGTAGAGGTTAGGTTTTGCTCAAAGTAATCTGAGCCGTAAAAACTAGTGGGGTCGTTTTGTACGTGCTCACGGATTAAGTCGGCTATTTCATTTACGCGGGCACTAAATGTGTCGCTTGAAAGTGAACCATTAATAAGTTGCGTTAAGTAACTGTGGTACACATCAAGGTTGCTTTGCTCGGCAAATACATTAGCGATTAACGGGCGCTCGCTTAATGCGCCGCTTACTGGCTCATCAATGTAGAGCTCTCTTACATCTACGCCATTACAATTCATGTTAAAGGTGCCAAATGACTCGTTAAAATCCCATGGCAAAATGCTAAATACGCCATCGTCATCGTAAATATAATAGTTATGAGCAAGCGTACCGTGGTAGCTATCTAAATTAGAAAGCGAAGTGCTAACCGACATATAACGTAAAAGTGTATCTACCTCTATGGCGCTTGTTTCGCCGTCATCGAGCGATTCTACAAAGTTAATAAATGCGCCGTTATCGGTGGTGTCTTCGTTAGTTTGTAAGTTTATGTCGGTGTAGCTTTGTATGTCGTCACCTAGCCACAGTAAATCGCTGCCTGTGCCATCAGGCTTGTATAAATCGCCGTTACTGTTGGCAAAGTGTTTTTCTACAAACTCACCATCTATGGCTTCTACCATTAAGTACAAACCAAATAGTTCGCCGTTTACATAAAAGTTAACGTAAGCATGCTCAGGCGTTGGTACGCCCATTTCATCCATTAGGTCGTAGGCAATTACTTCACGCATGTACGACGGGTCGTTAAACGAGTTTTGCAGTGTGAATTTTTTTAGCCCAAAAAACTTTTGGCCCGACACGTATTCGTTAATATCGACCTTAAAGCTGTATCGGTCACTGCTAGAGTTGGCAACACTGCTTAAGCTTGAGCCGCCTTTAGTGCGAATAGCCACACTATCGAGTGTTACTCCATTAAAGGTAATAGCTGTTTCGTGATATTCCTCATCAAGTGGGTTATCTAGAATGTCTTTCCAGTTTTCGTCGGTAATTGTAATAGAAAGCGTATTAACAGCTGTGGGTGTAAATGCGGTTGCAACGGTATTCTCACTACCTGGAGTAGGGGTTAAAAACGCATGAGTAAAGTCGGTGCTGTTGATTAGGCCGTAACTAAAGCCTGTGGCTACATCGCTTTCGTCCCAATCAATGTAGTCAATTACTTCATCGTTGAGTATTAAGCTTAACTCGTCTTCTTTACCTAGTTTAAAGGGGACGTAGTAAGTGCCTGGATCTTCATCGGTGGCATAAATAGTAATGTATTGGCCTGCGTATAAATCTATATCGGGTAGGGTTACTGGGTCTATGTCGTCGCTTTCATCAATAACTTGGTAGTTTGCTAAGTTAATAGTATTTTCGCTGTTATTGTATAGCTCAAACCAGTCGTTACCATCGTCTGTGGCGCTTGCCACCACTTCGTTAATAACGAGTGGTCCGTGAGTTGCTTTGCTATTTTGACTAAGCTCTGTTGGAGTTAATACCGCTGTTGCATCGCTGCCATCTGGGTAGCGGCCATAGCTGTAACCACTCAAGGCTTGGCCTTTTTTCCACGATAACTGCTCTATAATTACATTGTTACTGTAAAGGCTTACGGTATCGCTTGAGCCTAATTTAAACGCTACGCTTGGGAGGTCGCCTAAATCATCGGTGCTGGCGTAAATGCGATAAAACTCACCGGGCGCTAAAGTAATGTCGGGTAGGGCAAATTGCTCGTTATTGTCATCACTTAGTGTGTAGTCAGCTAAATAAACATCGCTACTGCTTGTTACATAAAGCTCTATCCAGTCCTCGGAGCCGCTGCTGTCTTTTGCTACTACTTCGTTTATACGCAGTGGGGCATCTTCAGCAATTAGCGTGGTAACAAGTGTTGAGGTGTCGGCTGTTTGGTTAGCTGCGCCCTGTGTTGGTGTTAATGTTTGCGCGGTGCCGGTGCCGTCGGTGTATAAACCGTAGCTAAAACCTTCAGCGGCTTCGCCTTCTTCCCAATCAAGTACAGACACCGCAGTGCCATTTTCATAAAGCGTAACAACGTCGTCGCTACCTAGTTTAAAGGTAACGTAATAACCGTTATCGGGCGGTGTGTCGGTTTCATCAATAGCTTGAATAACAATAAACTCTCCTTGCGAAAGCGCTACTGCGGGTAATGCTTGAGGCTCTCTGTCGGCGTTATCATCAACAAGTGAAAATACCGACAAATCGGCTATATCTTCAGTGGCATATAGCTCAATCCAATCGTAGGAGGTATCACTTGGGCTTGCGACAATTTCGTTTATAACTAAGCCAGTTGACGTGATTGTTGATGATGAATCAGTACTTTGCTCTGTGCTAGTGTCGGTAGTTTGCTCAGCACCGCCGCAGCCATACAATAATGTAGTAGAGGCAATAACTGAATAAAATATAAAAGGTTTTATATTCATGTAGGCACGCTTATTATTTTATTAAAGTGGATAAACTATAAGAATAAAAGGTGCAAACAATGTGTAAACATTCAGTAAATTACGTTTTTGTGATGGTTTTATGACAGGCTTTTAAGGACGCGTTAACTGCAAACCTAGCAATAGTAGAGTGCGTATATTTAAACGTAAAAAAGCAGATACCTAATTAGCATCTGCTTTTTAATTTTTAACGAAGAATATTTAATTAAGCTTGAGGTTTAATTAAGTACTTTTCGCCGGTAGCTTGTTTAGAATAAGCCGCGATTGACTGTAAATGTAATACCTCAGCTAATGACACTTCGTGCGTGTAGTTGCTTGCAAATGTAGTGGTGATTTCATCAGCAACGCGTTTGCGCATTTTCATTACTGTATCTGTGCCTAATTTACCTAAAGCATTAAATAACAAGAACCCGTTTACAGCCCAAGCAAAGCCAAAGTTACGGTTTAATGTAATAGGGCCGCGGTCTAGTGCGCCGTAAATGTACACTTGTTTAAATGTATCAGAGCCATAAATTGTGTGCTCTTTCATATCGCGCGCAGCTGCAACTTCCATACAGTTAAGAATGTCACTTGTTAGTTGGCCGCCACCAATAGGGTCGAACGCTATAGTTGCACCGGTTTCGATTATTGCAGCTGTTAGGTCAGCAAGAAAAGTGTCGCTGCTTGAGTTAACAATATATTTTGCACCCATATCGCGCAGTAATTTTTCTTGTTCTGGTTTGCGAACAATATTAATTAAATCAACGCCATCGGCAATACAAATACGGTTTAGCATTTGGCCAAGGTTAGAAGCCGCTGCGGCGTGAATAATAGCTTTATGGCCTTCAGCGCGCATGGTTTCTACCATTGCTAGTGCGGTAAGTGGGTTAACAAAAGATGATGCACCTTCTTTAGCAGTAGTCCCTTCTTTTAGCTCTAGGCAACTTTGTACATTGGCACATATAAATTGACGATACGTACCGCCGCCAATTACTGCAACGGTTTTACCCATTAATGCTTGTGCGGCTGGTGATGAGCCTGCTGCTACTACGGTGCCTGCGCCTTCATTACCTACGGGCGTTGCTTTTCCAACACGGGTTTTAAGTGATGGCATAAATTGAGCTGGAACATCGGCAGTAATTACTGGGTCTTCATCAGTACCCGATTGCTTTGCAGTAGACATATCAGCTGCGCTGAATAAAACGCCTAAGTCTGATGGGTTTAATGGTGCAGCTTCAATGCGAATAACCACTTCATCGGCATTCGGCTTTGGCATCTCGATGTTTTTTAAGGCAAGTGTAAGTTTATTGTCTTCGCTGATAGTTGAAGTAAGTTGGATATTTTTATCTGTCATAGGTGTCTCCTGCAAAGAATTAAATTTGTTAAGCCAATAGCATTATTGTATTGGCGATCTGTCTTAGTAATTAAAAATTAGAATAGATACTTTTATAGCTACGCGTTATTTGGCGTTTGCTGCTTGAATTTGCGCTTTCACTTTTTGCATAAATTCAGCCATATTTGATTGGCGATCGGCCTCTATGCTTTGGGCAATGGCTAATTGGCTCATTGATTCGTTCCACTCTTTCATGCCGGGTACTTGTGCAAGTACATCCCAATCAAGCTGGCTTGAGCCAAAGGCGCTAACAATGGTGTTTACGTAATAAACGTAAATGTCTGCCATTGTAAATTGCTCGCCTGCAATCCAAGGTGAAAACTTACACACGCTACTCAAAGCGGTTACACCACGCGTTAATACTTGGCGTACTTCGGCTTTAGTTGTGTCGGGTACTTCAGCGCCTGAAAATACATAAGGGATAAACCGTCTGCTTGGCAGTTCAAAATAAAGCTCTGCCATTTTCATAATTTGACGTACAACTGCGCGCTCACCTGCATCTGTAGGATATAGCGGGGTTTGTGGGTACGACTCTTCAATAAAGTCGCAAATAACACTCGACTCAGAAATATTAAGGCCATTAGCTGTTGTGATTGCAGGCACTTTGCCTGCAGGGCTGATTGCTAATAACTCTTCACTACCGCCGTAAACAAGGTGTTCTTTAAATGGCAGTTGTTTGTGTAAAAGTACATGTTTAACTAGGTTGTAATAGTTGCTAGCAGCAAAACCGTGCAAAGTAATCATAAGTCAGCTTTCCATCATTAACGTGAAGATACTCATTGCCAAAAAATGCAATTTAAGTCCCTGTCTTTAGGTTGAGTACATTATTACTTGTTTTAATTTGCTTATATATAGGGGAAAATGCGAATCACTTTTGTCTTTAAGACAATAAAGCATTTTATTTAATGGAGAGGCGACTTGGATCAACTAAAAGCCATACGGTATTTTATCAAAGTGGTTGAAACGGGCAGTTTTACCAAAGCCGCAAAAGCTTTTGATGTGCCGCCTTCGTCGTTGTCGCGGCGAGTTGCTGATTTAGAAAAAAGCCTAGGGGCGACGCTTTTAAAGCGTTCGACCCGCATAGTTAAATTGACCGAAGTTGGGCAAATTTACTATAACGATGTTCAGCAAATATTAAATCAGCTAGAGCAAAGCCACGAAACTGTACGCAGTTATCAAACAACACCCATGGGGCGATTATGTATAAGCTCAATGGTGAGTTTTGGTGACAAAATATTACTGCCTCTGCTTGATGAATTTAGCACGCTATACCCCGAAATTATATTAGATGTTAGCTTAAGTGATGAGCTGTCGACACTCGGGCGTGACGATGTTGATATTGCGATTCGCGGTGGTTATGCGCCAAATGAGCGCGTGCTAGCAATAAAACTAATGGATAACGGCTTTATTCCTGTTGCGTCACCCTGCTACCTACAAAAATACGGTGTGCCTACTAATGTTATGGAATTAAAGGGCCACAGTGGCCTTTATTTTAAAACGCCAGCGGGGCCAACACCTTGGTTATGTAAAGTGGATGAGCAATGGCACGACGTTTCTGGGCCTGCGGTCGCTATTTCAAATAACGGGTCGTGGCTAGCTAAAAAAGCGTGTAATGGCGAGGGTATTTTAATGTCAACTCGATGGGCGCTCGACTCATACCTTGAGTCTGGCCAGTTACAAGAGCTTAAGTTTGAGCATGAATTAGCGATAAGCCAAAATGCGACTATGGCGGTTTATTTGTTGTATCAAAAGCAACGTTATTTAGTACCAAAGGTAAAAGCGGCGGTCGACTTTTTAGTACAAAGAATAAAAGAAACAAATGGAAGTGTTAAGCGAATAGAATAGTGAATTGTCGGATGGCGTTGTGCTTATCCGACCTACACTTATCCGATTTATTAATGGGTTGTTTGTATGAATAATAGGTAAAAAAACGTCTCCTTAAGCTAAAGCTTTTAATGCTGCGTCCGATAAATTACTTAATAGGGTTTAGCGATTAAGGATAATCATGGTTAATAATGCACTTGGCAGCCACGCTAATTTAAGCACTTTACTTGCCCAATCAGTTAATAACGCTAACCAAACCTCTGTGAGTCCTTCACTACTAACCGGTAGCGACCTTCAAGCTATTAATGATTTACAAACTAACGAGTCAAAAATAACCGATGGGTTATTAAGCCAGTTAAATAATAAAACTCTTGATGAAGCACTAGCTAGTAATCAAAAGGTAGAGGACGTTTTAAAGCAGCAACTTACCTCGTTATTTACTATTTCAAGCACGCCCAGCATGCTTAACTATAAACTCTCCGATGAAGAACTCGCCCTGCGCACCGTAATAAGCTCTCAGCATGAGGGGTTATTAAAAAACGAAAATAGCACCCAATTAATTGAGCGATTAAATACGTCGGTTAAAAATATTCAGGGTGCTTATGCTAATTCCAGCGATATTTTATCGAGTTTAGGTCAGCTTGGGCATGAGCAAAAAACGTTTTTAGCCTCAAGCCAGCAACGTGTTGAGCGTTCACTTAATCCATACATGGAAAGCCTTAATCGCACAAAATACGAGGATGACGATAACTACCTGTTTGAGCTCTCGGTAAAAACTAAAGAAGGTGATGTTATAAACATTACCTTTAACTCATCGCAAGGTTATGACGAAAAAACAGGTGAAGCGATAGATGGCTTTGGCATAAGTTACGAAGTTAATGGTAATTTATCTGAGGCTGAACATGGCGCTTTAACGCAGGTTATGGCGGGTGTTGGCGAAATGGCCGATGAATTTTTTAAAGTGAGTGAAAATTCATTCAACCCTCTTATAGTGCCAAATCAAACAGACATGAGCTTAGATTTTTTAGCGGACTTTAATAGTGAACAGTTAGCCGGTTTTAATGTGTCGTTTTCAACAACGCAAAATGATGCGCTTGATACTGCCCAGAACACGCTTGATTTAAGTTACTCCATTGATGAAGCATCAAATCAGCAAGCCCTTGTGTTTACAGCCGCAGCTGGGCAAAACGACATTGATTTTGCACTCGATATGTCAACCATTGGCGCTAAAGACACGCAGCAAATGCAGCGGTATTTAGCGTCGCTCGATCAAAGCCTAGAAGATAGCCGAGTAAACAGCACCAAAGACGATAAAGAGTCGGCATTTGGGCGCAAAGGCGACGAGGCAATGCAACAAGGTTTTGCATTGTTTAAAGGCGCTTTTGCGAGTATGTCAGCGGCGGCTGAGCGTTATAGCAATTTGGGGTCACTTGCAGATCAGCACTTTAATGACGGGCGCGCCATGGTTGCCGATTTGGTTGATAACATGATTACAAACGATGCCCGTTACCAAGGGCTTAATAATAAGGCGCCAAATACATTAGGAGCGGGTATTTCTAAGCTCGCTGATTTTGATGCTACATTTTCTTATGCGCTTGATAACGGCGATTATCAGCCTAAAAGTACAATTGAGCTAAGCCAAGCGACAGAGCAAAGCCAATTAGGGGAGATTAGCGGTGTAACGCAAAGTAAAAATGTAAGTAGCCACTTTGATTATCAATACAGTCGCCCTGATTATTACGACAAAGAAGAGAGTTATAACGTAAACACCGCCGTTAAAAATAAAGAGCTTGTGGGGCTTAATCAGTCTCACGAGGTTGATGTTGATACAAAAATGTTTGAGTTTAATCCGCAAACTAATCAATACGAGCTACAAATGGCGATGCAAGAGCAAACCGTTAGTAAAAGCAACATTCGCTTAATTGACGATATTTGGCTTGAAGAAAACGAAAACAGCTACAACATGAATAAAAAAGAGCGTGTTGAGAGCGACGAAAAGCAAGACGAGTTTAAAAAAACAAGCAGCCACTCCCATAATAAACTAGTTACCCTGATTGGTGATTTAGACAAGCTAGCTGATAATAAAGACGTAAGGCGAGAATATTTAACTAACTTATCGCAAGTTAACTTTTTTATGGATAAAAAGTAACGGTTTTGAGTTGTTCACTCCACACTCAATATTGGGTATAGTCGTTAAATGCCTCATTTAATACTTAATTAAATACCCAATTAAAGAGTACCTTATGTTTAAACAATTAATTTTACTGTGCGCTTTAAGCATGCCGCTTGTAAGCTGCGCTGCTACAGCGCCATTTTCGGGCGAGATAAGTACGCAAGCACTGCTAAGCGACTACGACAAGTTTAACGAGCAATACAAAGCGTATACACCAACAGCACAAGACATTGCCCTAATGCAAAAGTTAGAAGGCAAAGAGCTTATTGTATTATTTGGAACGTGGTGCCACGACAGTGAGCGCGAAGTGCCAAAACTTATTAAGTTGCTAGATGAATCTAAAGTTACACTGGCCAGTATTGACTATGTGGCCGTAGGTTACAACAAGCAAGACGATGCAGGCATTGCACAGGCTCACGACTTACAATACACGCCAACGTTTATTGTTAAACAAAATGGCAAAGAGTTAGTGCGCGTAATTGAAAAGCCAACGGGTACGTTAGCGCAAGACTTAACTCAGGGTTTGTAAGGTCTATTCTTATGTTATGGCAATTCAATTAAAAGGATGTATAAAGGTTGGTTTTCTGTGATTTGTTGCTAATTATAGCCTGTCATTTAACGTCAATTAAGTAAGCGTTTTGTGAGCATCAACCCGCGATTTTATTTATAATTAATATGGATATTTATGAAGTGCGAAAAGTGTAAATCAGGAATTACCTCCCCAATTGTTAAAACGACAAATATTAACGGGACTCCAATCGCGTCATCATCTTGCCCAGTCTGCGGTGAAAATTTAGATGGTTCAAAAAGGTATTGGGTTTTATTAATTATTTTACTTATCGGCATTGGTGTAGCATCAAGGTATTTTTCTTAACTCAAGTTATATTACCTACACATGTGAATGAGCAAGACTTTGGTTTTGATTATTAGTCTTTTATTTTATCCGACTGATTTAGTCTTTTACTTTAAAGTTATGTGACCTATGAAATTAATGCGAACTGAAAAAGTTCAATTGTGGTTTATGATAAATGCCAACAAATTGTATGTAGCTGCCGCTGTTTTTGGTGCTATTTTTGTCTTGATTTGGGGGGATGCTTCTCAATGGAAATACGAGGAAGATAAAAATCACTTCAGCACCATTTTTTCATCCATTGATAGCCGAATTAGTTTTGTAAGGCATGGTTATTCAGGTACCAGTTTAAGAGTTGTTGTGAATTTTGATGCCGAAGGGCTCACTCTGGATGAAATCAAAAATATAACTCCAAAATATAAACATTTGATTCTTGAGCGCATTTGCAATGATTTAGAGAGTTTGAAAGTTTTAGAAGACGGCTACTATTTTGATGTGGATTTAAGGGATACCAGCTCTGAACACATGTTTAAAAATTATTTTAATTTAATAGTAAAGCATGAAAGGTGTATCACGTAACACAAGTGAGTTTTAACTTAGCTAATAGGCATTAGAAAGACTAAAGGGCTCAAATTTTGACTTCAAAGATTAAACTTTATGTAAATTTGCTACTGGTGCCTTACTACTTACAGATTGCGAGCATTATTCACTAAACAGGCTTTTTTCGAACGCTTGCGCAGCATGTGAAGACGGCCTGTCTTTATAATGCAATTGATACAGTGGCCGAGAGAGTTGCTCGTTATTTTTTTGGCTCAGGCGTGTTAATTTACCTAGCTGCACTAAATCCTCAGTAACTACATTTGGCAATAAAGCGACCCCCATACCTTGAGCGACAGCCCTTGCTATTGCCTCGTTGCTGCCCAATTGCATACTTTGCTCTGCTTGTACGCCATGTTGGGCTAATAACTTTACCGACATTTCTAAAGTGCCAGAGCCCGGTTCGCGCAGTAGCCAAAACTGCTCGTTTAACCATGCTTTTAAGTCTTTAGTGGGCTTAAAGTTACTCGGTATAACGATACTCATTAAATCGTTTTGCCAGTGCTTACTTATTATATGCGGCTCGGTAGGTGTGCCTTCAACCAGTGCTAAATCGATAGTGCATTCAAGTAAGGCAAGCTCAATTTGCGCGGTATTAGCAACTTGTACTTCTACTTTTATATGGGGGTATTGTGCGCAAAAATTGGCTAAATAGGGAGGTAGCCAATAGCTGGCAATGGTTGTACTGGTGCCTATAACGAGTGTGCCGCGCTTAAGCCCTGTGCGCGATTTAATATCTTCAATGGCTGCCTTTTCAATGGCAAAAATGCTACGTGCATGATCATACAAGGCTTGGCCGCCCTCGCTTAAGGTAAGTTTTTTGCCTTTAGATGCACGCTCTATAAGTTGAATATTTAATTGGTGCTCAAGCTCTTTTAGCGCTTTAGATACAGCCGGCTGGCTTATAAAAAGTGCCTCGGCTGCGCCTGAAAAACTACCAAGCTTTGCTACCGTATAAAACACCCTAAGTGCGTGCAAGTTCATTGTGCCTCTCAAATTACATAACTTTAAGTTATCGAATCATGATTTTAATGTATTGGAGTTATATTTTGCGCTTTCTTAAAATGAAGTCAACAGTTTAACGTTGTTCAATTGAGAGAATATTATGCTTAGCGCTATTAAAAATTTGGGTATTAATACTAAGCAATACGGCGATGCGCGCTGGTGGCTAGGTATGCTGCTGGTGGTTGTTTTGGCGGGGGCATCTGTTGCATTAAGTAAGTTACCCATAATGCAAAGTGCGCAATTTAGCTCTTTAACTATTGGTATAGTGCTTGGCATTATTGTGGGTAACAGTGTGTTTTCGCGCATTGCTACGCAAACCGATATAGGTGTTGATTACGCTAAAAGTATATTGCTTAAAGCGGGGGTTGTGTTGTTTGGGTTTAGAATTACCTTTGCGCAAGTAGCGGGCGTAGACTGGGAAGGCTTATTAACCGATGTTGTAATGCTGTTAGGCACATTTATTTTGGCAGTGCAGCTAGGTAATCGCGTATTTAAGCTTGATGAACAAACAACCATATTAATTGGCGCGGGTAGCTCTATTTGTGGTGCCGCAGCGGTTATGGCAACTGAGCCGGTTATAAAAGCGCAGGCGCATAAAGTATCGGTAGCGGTGGCAACGGTGGTAGTGTTTGGCACGTTAAGCATGTTCGCCTACCCAATTATGTTTGATTACATGGGATTGAGCGAGCACGCTTACGGTATTTTTGTAGGCTCAACTATTCATGAAGTAGCGCAAGTGGTTGCAGCGGGAACAGCAGTAAGCGCCAATGCTGCAGATACCGCCGTTATAGAAAAAATGCTAAGGGTGATGATGCTTGCGCCATTTTTAGTGGGCTTATCGTTTTGGCAAAGTAAAAAGCATGCTAAAACAAACAATAACGAGCATGGCGGCGAGCAAAAAGCAGGTATTACGATCCCTTGGTTTGCGGTGTTATTTATTGTGGCAAGTGGTGTACATTCGCTATCAGTTATTCCTCAAGTGGCTACAAGCGCAGTTGTTTGGTTTGATAATATATTACTCACCATTGCGATGGTGGCTTTAGGTTTACGCACACATGTTGGCGCTATTCGCCAAGCTGGTATAAAACCGCTGTTATTAGCAGGCTGCTTATTTTTGTTTTTAACCTTGGGTGGTTACGCTATTAATGTGGGTATTGCTGAGCTGTTTTAAACGTTACTTTGTAAAAGTTGATTGGCGGCTTAAATTGGCCAATCAACTTCGTTTAAGTTATCGAGTTGTGTACTTGCATTTTCATTACCTTGCCATTTATTAGTGTAAACAGCGTGCGGGTCAAACTGTAACGTTTGTTTTTCAATATTAAAGTGCCTACCACCACGCGGATCTACGCCTACACCTGCTATATATTGCCAATTACCCCAATTAGCGGCTACATCGTAATCAATCAGTTGCTGTTCAAAATAAGCTGCGCCGTATCGCCAATCAAGGCCAAGCTCGTTTACTAAGCAGCTTGCTGCAATTTGCCTTGCTCTATTTGATATATAACCCGTAGCATTAAGCTCATTCATAATGGCATTGACTAATGGGTAGGGTGTTGAGCCATTACACCACGTAGCAAAGCGGTTTGGCATAAATGTAGTAAGGGGTTTTGTTTGCTTTTGGCCTTTAAAGCTAAACAGGCTTTTACCTGCCTTAAGTGCATGCCATTTAAAATACTCTCGCCATAGCAATTCAAATTTAATCCAGTAAGTAGACTCGTTTGTTATTTGACTATGTTCGTACGCCTCAACTGCTTTATAAACTTGCCGCGCACTTACACAACCTAAAGCAAGCCAGGTACTAAATTTTGTGGTGTTATTAAAGCCATCAAGCTCGTTTCGAGTTATTTTATAAGTACTTGGTAGTAAACCTGAAAAGTATTGCTTTAAATGTGTTTGCGCACTTTTAAACCCGCCATGCATTACGCCATTATTTGCTATACGCTCTAAAGGTTTTTTAGCGCACAAGGTTATTGGCTGAGGGAGCAAACCGTTTGGTAATGTTGAAAGTGAAATGGGGCTAGTGGCGGCCTCTACCTTTTTACGAAACGGGGTAAAGTGTTTAGGTAATTCGCTTAAATCAAACGGTAGGTCACTTTGTTTAAAGAGCGTGTCTTGCTGCGCCCCTGTAAACTGTACATTGGGGCAATGTGCTTTGAGTAAGTTTATTTGGCGTTGCTCGTACAGGCCAAATTGCTCGCTGTATACAACTTCATCTATATTTTGCTCATTAATACGCGCTTTCAAAAGCGATACAGGTTCGCCTTCAAGCACATGCAGGGTTTGCCCGCGCTCAATAAGTGCTTGTTGTAGTTCGTACAAGCTTTGCATTAAAAACTGCTGTTTGTGCACGCCATATGGCTTTTGTTGGTAGTTATTATTTTTAAACCAGTGTGGGTTTATAACAAATACAATATCTAGTGCGCACTGCTGCGACACAAGGTCACTAAAAATAGCATTGCCGGTTAGACGTAAATCGTTTTGTAGCCAATATAAAATACGTTTGCTCATAGGTTTGCTCAGGTTTTTAAACTCTAAAGCTTTACGAAGCAAAAGCGGGTAGGGATTAGTTTTGAGGTGTTTAAGAGGGTTTTAAAAAGAGGCGGCAAATAATACCGCCTCCTTGAATGTTAAATAGCCGATTTTTGTTTTTCTATCCAATCGTTTATTACGTCTTCTAATACTTCCATAGGCAGCGAGCCTTGACCTATAACGGTGTCGTGAAAGCTGCGAATATCGAACTTAGCACCTAGCTCTTTTTCAGCTTTTGCGCGCAGTTCGCGTATTTTTATTTCGCCCATTTTGTACGAAAGCGCTTGGCCTGGCCATGATATATAACGATCTATTTGATCCTCCACCGCACTTTGTGGCAAAGCAGTGTGATCTGCCAAGTAGTCAATAGCCTTTTGGCGGCTCCAACCAAACGCATGAATACCGGTATCAACAACAAGCCTCACTGCACGCCACATTTCGTAGCCTAAACGACCAAAGTCGCTGTACGGGCTTTGATAAAAGCCGGCTTCTTTACCTAAGCGTTCGGTGTATAGTGCCCAACCTTCTCCAAATGCAGAGTGGCTAAGTGTGCGTCTAAATTCGGGTACATCTAACTCCATTGCAATAGCGTTTTGTAAATGATGCCCTGGTATTGCCTCGTGCAGGCTAAGTGCTTCTAAATTATATAAAGGCTGTAGTTTAGGTGTTGAGGCTAAAAAATAAGTGCCGGGGGAGCGGTTATCAGCAGGTGGCATATAAAACGCGCCGCGACTCGCTGAGCCTTTAATAGTAAAGGTATTACGCGGTAAATGATTAAAGTAGGTTGGTAACTTGCCATACATTTTTTGCGTAATAAAAGCGGTTTTTTCTAGCAAGTCTTGCGCGTCTGTTGCGTAAAATTGCTCATCGGTTGCTAAAAATTCTAAAAAATCGCTGTATGTGCCATCAAAACCTACTTTATCAATAATGTTTTGCATCTGCGCTTTAATACGCGCGACTTCTTTAAGGCCTAGTTCGTGTATTTGCTTTGGTGTGGCGTTTGTTGTGGTGTAGTAATTAACTGCATATTTGTAATAATCAAGCCCGCCTTTAACGCTTGCAATACCCGGCTGCGCTCTACAGTTAGGCATGTAATCGTTTTCAAAAAAGTCGTAAAAATGCTGATAAGCAGGGACTACTTTTGAGCTGATTAAGGCCTTAGCTTTATTTTGGTATGTGGCCTTTTGCTCTGCTGTAAACGTGTTTGGTATACGTGTAAAGGGCTCGTAAAGGGCACTTTTTTCAGGTTGCTTAACAATTTGCGTGCTAATGCTTTGGCTGTAATTTTCAAAGGTTTTGCAGTAATGAGTAAAGCCTGTTTTTATACCCTCTTTCATTAAATCAATATTTTGCTGATTAAAGCGCGGGTAGTCGGCAAGGCTGATTAAAAATGCGTTGTAATCGTCGGGTGTTAAAAATGCCATATTAGCGGGGGCTTCGGCAAAATAAGTATGCCAGCCACTTAAAAAATTAACCGGAAAATACTTATCTTGATAAAGGTAGCTTTGCTGCTCGGTTTCTCGCTCATATTTAAATAAGCGGTAGTTCATTAGCTGCTCGTTGTTGAGCGTTTTTGGGTCAATGCTGGCTAAGCTTTTTAGCACGCTGTTGTTATAAGCTTGGCGCTTTGCAATGGCTTGCTCGCTCCAATTTGGCAAAGTACCGTTTGGCTTCCAGCCGTCTGGATCGGTACGAAAAAATATTTTTTCAGCTTTGGCGTTTTGCCAGTGGTTATCAATAATGGTTTTTAATTCAGTGTTACTGTCGGCTAAGCTTGGTAGCGATACAACCGCTAAGCATATAGCTAGAATACTTTTTTTAAACATAGTCATCCGTTATTGGCGAGTTTGTTATTATTTATCGCGCTTTTTTATTTTAATTTGTGCTCAATATAGTACCAAGTTAACTTAATCAATGCGCTTACTTTTATAGCTTGTAACTCTTGGTTTTACTTTTTGATTGAACAAATTTCACTGCGTAACTGATTGGCGTACTAGTTTATTGTTTTATCAGCGTTTAGAATGATTAAAACTTATTATAAAAAATGACCGTCATGTTTAATAAAGTAATTACCTTAATTGATGAAGCAAATAACCAAGACCCTAATACTGAGCAGCACAATGGACAAAGCTTTCCAAAAGAAAGTTTATACGCCTTGCGCATGAGCGAAATGTTAACTCGTTTTAAACCAGATGCCGATGAACTCATGCAAATTGCAGTGCGTGCACAGCATATTCAGCGTTGGAAGTCGCCACGTAGTGATTTTGAAATGAACAAACAGGGCTATCATCAGTGGCGCAGTGCACTTTATATATTTCATGCTAGCAGCGTGGTTGCGCTCATGAAGCAAGCTGGTTACAGCGAGGCTGAGCAAAACCGAGTGTACGATGCGGTCGCTAAAAAAAATATTAAACGTAACCCAGACAGCCAATTAGTAGAAGATGTAGCAAGCCTTGTATTTATTGAGCATTATATGCTTGGGTTTGCCAATGCAAAACCAGATTACAATGAAGAAAAATGGATTGGTATTATTCGCCGTACATGGCAAAAAATGTCAGATGAAGCCCATGAGTTTGTACTTGCAGGTAATATTACATTGCCCGGGCCGCTTGTTGGGCTTATTCATAAAGCACTTGAGTAAAGTAGTGTAAGTTAAGTATTAAAATAAAAAGGATTTTTAGAATGTTATGCCCACGTACAAATACCTCTCTTGAACCTTTACTTGTTGGCGGCATTACTGTTTTTACGTCAGCGCAAGGCGGCGTATTTTTTGATAACAGCCAAATTTTTAAATTTAGCTCGCCAGAGCTAAAGCATGGTCAGGTATTACTTAAGTATTTGAGTAATTATACCGAAGGTGAGGGCGAAGTCTCATCGCGAGTAAATTGCCCTAAATGCCCAAGTATTGTGATGATGCGCCGGTATTTTTCGCCGCTCAAAGTGGTTGAAATAGACGAATGCCCAGGTTGTTCAGGCATATGGCTTGATAGCGGCGAGCTGGCAAAAATACACGAAAACCATTTAACCCCCCGAGAGCGAAAGCTGTTAGCCCACGAAATGGCAACCAATCATGGGTTTATAACTATTAAGCCGCCAAAATCAAAGTATTACCCCAAAGCGCCTAAAAATGTTCAAGACACCACAGTTGAACGGCTGGTGCAATTAGCATTACTTAATTTTCAGTAATAAAAAACGGCGTACTAAAAAGTACGCCGTTTTTCTGTAATAGATTAACGCTTATGCAGTTTATTTATTACGGTTTTCTTTTGCAAAGGCACGTATTTTACGTTTTTGCGAAAGCGTTACTTTATTCGTACGCCCTGCAAATGGGTTATCACCTTCTCTAAATTCAATTTTGATTGGGGTGCCCATAATTTTAAGTGCTTTACGGTAATAGTTCATCAGGTAGCGTTTGTAGCTATCTGGTAAATCGTGAACTTGGTTACCATGAATTACAATACGTGGCGGGTTATAACCACCGGCATGCGCATATTTAAGCTTAACACGACGACCACGAACAAGTGGCGGCTGGTGATCGGCTTGAGCCATGTCCATAATACGGCGAAGCATTGCGGTGCTAATACGCTTAGTTGCTGACTCGTACGCTTCATCAACCGATTCAAACAAATGACCAACACCTGTACCGTGAAGTGCAGATATAAAGTGTAAGCGTGCAAAGTCAATAAAGCCTAAACGGCGATCAAGCTCTGTTTTAATACGATCTTTTACGTAGTCGTCAAGGCCATCCCATTTATTAACGGCAATAACCAGCGAACGACCTGAGTTAAGCGCAAAACCTAATAAGCTTAAGTCTTGATCAGAAATACCATCGCGCGCATCCACAACAAGTAAAACCACGTTACAATCTTCGATTGCTTGTAGTGTTTTAATTACTGAGAACTTTTCAACTACGTCACTTACTTTTTTACGCTTACGAACACCGGCTGTGTCAATTAACACATACTCTTTGTCGTTACGCGTCATTGGAATATAAATAGAATCGCGCGTTGTACCTGGCATATCATATACAATTACACGATCTTCACCCAATATACGGTTTGTAAGTGTTGACTTACCAACGTTAGGGCGACCAATAATAGCAAGCTTTACAGGCTTGTCTGCGAACGCTTGATGATCGGTATCATTACCTTCGCCTTCTTCGTAAAGGTCGATTAGTTCTTCGTCATCACCTGTTACTTCTTCATCTTGAGCAGCTAGTTCAGCAATAAGCGGCTGAAGTGTTTGTTCAAGTAATAGGGTAATACCACGGCCATGTGCAGCTGCAATATGATGTATTTCACCTAATGATAATTGGTAAAATTCAGCACAGTTTGAATCTGCATCTATGCCGTCGGTTTTGTTGGCAACAACAAAGCACTTTTTCTCTTGTTTACGCAAGTGATTAGCAATGGCTTGGTCAGCTACGGTCATACCTACACGAGCATCTACTAAAAACAGAACAATGTCGGCTTCTTCAATGGCTAGCAGAGATTGATCTGCCATTTCGATTTCGATGCCTTCTTCTGAGCCATCAATACCACCCGTGTCTACCACGATAAATTCATAGCCATCGTAACTAGCTTGGCCATATTTTCTATCTCGTGTTAAACCTGGAAAATCGGCTACGAGTGCATCACGAGTACGTGTTAAACGGTTAAATAATGTGGACTTGCCCACATTGGGTCGCCCAACTAGAGCGATCACGGGAAGCATAAACTACCTCTTTAAAAAACAACAAAAGGCTTCGCAGTGCGAAGCCTTAAAAAAACCATATGACTATTAGTAACTTAGTTTGGTATTTTTACCATACTAACTTCACCATCACGGGTGTATAAAATTAGCTTATCGTCGGCAACAACTGGCTCAACAAAAAAGCCTGAGCTGTCAAAGTCTTCGCGAGATACTAGCTCGCCAGTTTCTTTATTTAGCCAATGTAGGTTACCTTCTTGGTCGCCTAAAGCTAAGTGGCTACCTGCAACTGCAGGGCCTGTTAGGTACCAACCACGTAGAGCGGGTTGGCTCCAACGTTCAATACCTGAATTTTTATCTAATGCGTAAATAACACCATCACTATCTACTAAATAAATTGTTTGTGCATCCATCGCAATTTCGCGGTAGCTGCTGTACTCACGTTTCCACACTACGTTGCCAGAGCGAATATCTACAGCAGCTAAGTTGCCGTTGTAAGCTATAGCATAAGCGTATGGACCGCTAATAAGTGGTTGAGTGTCTACGTCAACAAGGCGTTCAAATTCTGATGCGCCTTTAGCAACCGCAATTTCTGCGCTCCATGCTGAGTAACCACTGTCTGAAATCAAAACGCTTAGCTTGCCTGTTTCAAGACCTACTAATACACCACCGTTAGCAACAGTTGGCGAGCTTTGCCCGCGTAATGTTAGTGGTGGAACTTCTTGTTCAAAACTCCAACGCTCTTCGCCCGTATCTGGGTGAAGGGCTAACAATTTACCAGAGCCTAAATTTACAAATATTAAGCCATCGCCTGCTGTCGGTTTAGACAGTGATTCGCCTGGTACATTTTTACGCCAAACTTCTTCACCGGTTTCGCGATCAAGAGCAATAATAAAGCCGTGTTCAGAACCTATATAAATTTTACCATAGGCTTGCAAAATACCACCTGATAATTTTGCATTACCGTTGTCAGCCCATGGCCAAAACGATAAATCTTGGCGTACATCGGTTTCCCATTTTACGTCACCGTTAGTAAGCGAAAGCGCTTCTACCTGACCTTCACGGCTGGCAACATATACAGTATCTTTGTAAACAGCTGGTGTTAAACGAGAAAAGTAATGCTCTACGCCATCACCTACAGATTCTTGCCAAACAACGTCAGTTTCAAATTGGTTTACAATTTCAGGAAGTACTAGTTCATCTTCATCATCACTTGATGAACAACCCATCAGTGTTGCCATACATAGGGCAAGGGCTGCTGTTGTAAATTTTTTCATACCTAAAACCTTATGCCGCTGGGCTAGTTACTGCTAGGTCATCTAACTTAATTTGTAATAGTGGGTTACTTGTTAATCCACCCGCATCTATTGCTGCTTGGTATGCAGTACGTGCTTGATCTTTGTTACCTTGCTGTGTGTAAATGTCGCCTTTAAGCTCGGCAACGTTTGCATTGAATGCTTCAGGTAATGGTGCATTTAATGTAGTTAATGCATCGTCATAGTTAGTTTGTGCAATTTGAATTCGCGCTAAACGTGTAATCGCAATTGCTTTTAATTCTGTATTTTCAGTATTAGACACTATCCAGCTTAGCTTTTCGCTTGCTACGTCTAATTTTTTTGCTTCTACAGCGTCTTTTGCAGCAACAAATGCAGCAAGTGTTGCGTAGTTTGTATCTTTATTTTCGCTAATAAACGCATCAGCTGAAGATAATACATCATCACTTTCAACAAGCGCTGTATATGAATCTGATGCTTTTTCAGCGGTAGTAATTTGGTTTTGGTTATATGCTTTCCAGCCATATAAGCCACCAAGGCCAACAAGTATGCCTAGTGCAAGTGAAATGCCGTTTTCACGGAAAAAGCGTTTAATGGCTTCTGCTTGTTGTTCTTCTGTTGAATAAATATCCATTCTTACCTCTAATGTTCGCTTAGCCGTTAATAAGCTCAGCTAATAGCGCTTTAGCTTGTTCTAATTCTAATGTGACTTGTTCTTTACGCTCGCGTAAATACTTGATGGTCACAACGCCTTTTTCTAATTCATCTTCACCAATAATCACTGCAACAAGTGCATCGCTTTTATCAGCACGTTTTAATTGTTTTTTAAAGTTGCCGCCGCCCGCATGCACCATAACGCGTAAACCTGGTACGTCTTTACGTAGTTGCGCTGCAATTGCAGGAGCTTGAATGCTTGCTTTGTCGCCCATTGCTGCTAAATATACATCAGCATTACGACGAATGTCACCTACACACTCAAGCGCTTGTAGTAATAACACTAAGCGCTCTAGACCCATTGCAAAACCAACTGCTGGCGTTGCTTTGCCGCCAAGCTGTTCAACTAAGCCGTCGTAACGACCACCAGCACATACTGTGCCTTGTGCGCCTAAGCTGTCGGTTACCCATTCAAATACGGTACGGTTGTAGTAGTCTAAACCACGTACTAACTTTTCATTAACCGTATATGAGACGCCAGCAGCGTCTAAACGTTCACATAAATTTTCAAAATGTTCTTTTGATTCAGCGTCTAAGTTTTCAGACAATTTAGGCGCATCAGTTAAAATTGCTTGTACATCTGTGTTTTTGCTATCAAGTACGCGTAATGGATTTGAATACATACGACGTTTTGAGTCTTCATCAAGCACGTCAATATGTTGCTCAAGGTAGGCTACTAACGCATCACGGTAATCTGCACGCGCTTCGTTAGACCCTAAAGAATTTAGCTCTAAACGAACGTGGTCAGTAATACCAAAGGCTTCCCATAGTTGCGCTGTTAATAAAATAACTTCTGCGTCTATGTCGGCTGTGGCAATACCAAATGTTTCTAACCCAAATTGGTGAAACTGACGGTAACGACCTTTTTGCGGACGCTCGTGACGAAACATTGGACCCATGTACCAAAGGCGTTGTTCTTGGTTATATAGTAAGCCATTTTGGTTGCCAGCACGTACGCATACTGCGGTGCCTTCTGGGCGAAGTGTTAATAAATCGCCATTGCGATCGGCAAAGGTGTACATTTCTTTTTCTACTATATCGGTAACTTCACCAATAGAGCGTTTAAATAAGTCGGTTGATTCTACAATAGGAAAACGAATTTCTTGATAACCGAACGATGCTACTGTCTCGCGTAAAATGCTTTCTACTTTCTGCCAAACTTGTGTATCGCCCGGCAGACAATCGTTCATACCGCGAACTGCCTGAATTTGTTTTGCCACTGATAAATCCTAAATGCTGTTTATGTGTAATAAAAAATGCTTACACAACAAGAATGCTAAAAATTGACCTGTTATTATAGCGTTTTGGTCATAAAGGTAAACGCCAAACAGCGTGGTTTGGCGCTTTATACGGTATTTATTCGACTATTTTAATATCGATAGGTGTTTGCTGCTCTTTTTGAGCAATAAAGTCGCGCACGTAGCCTTCGAGCTGGTCAACAATATTGTTGTTGTCAATACGCGCTTTTTGGCGCTCACCATTAATGTATAAACCTGAGCGACGGTTTGCACCGGCAAGGCCTATATCACTAACGAGTGCTTCACCTGGGCCGTTTACAACACAGCCAATTACCGAAACCGATACAGGCTCAATAATATCTTCAAGGCGCTCTTCTAGCTGGTTCATGGTGCTTACTACATCAAACTCTTGACGAGAACAGCTTGGGCAGGCAATAAAGTTAATACCGCGCGAACGTATGCGCAGCGATTTTAAAATATCAAAACCTACTTTAATTTCTTGAACAGGGTCAGCTGCAAGCGACACTCGCAGTGTATCGCCAATACCTTCGGCAAGTAGCATACCTAAACCTACGGCTGATTTAACCGAGCCAGATCGCATGCCGCCCGCTTCGGTAATACCTAAATGCAGTGGTTGGTCTATTTCTTTAGCGAGTAAGCGATAGGCGCCTACCGCTAAAAATACGTCTGATGCTTTTACCGATATTTTAAATTGGTCAAAATCAAGGCGGCGTAATATATCTACATGGCGCATTGCTGATTCTAATAAGGCTTCAGGTGTAGGCTCGCCGTATTTTTCTTGTAAGTCGCGCTCAAGTGAGCCGCCATTTACACCTATACGAATAGGAATGTTATGCTCGCGAGCAGAATCGACCACAGCTCTTATACGCTCTTCGCTACCTATATTACCTGGGTTTATGCGCAGACAATCTACGCCGTACTTTGCCACTTTTAAGGCTATACGGTAATCAAAGTGAATATCGGCTACTAGCGGAATAGTCACTTGTTCTTTAATACTTTTAAACGCTTCAGCTGCGTCCATAGTCGGTACTGATACACGCACTATGTCGGCACCTGCATCTTGTATTGCCTGAATTTGTGCAACGGTTGCATCAACATCCATGGTGTCGGTGTTGGTCATTGATTGCACAGCAATAGGGGCGCCGTCACCAATAGGGACGTTACCTACATTGATACGGGTGGATTTTCTGCGTTTAATTGGGGATTCTGAAAACATAGCGACTACTCTGCTAGTGGTAATGTAAATTTGGCTAAACGGTTTTTAGGAAATGCAGAAACATCTACAGGTTCGCCGTTTAAAGTAATGTCTACAGCGTCATGCTTACCAAGCACAACTGAAAAAGGAGGCGTTCCGCTTACGGTCATAATGTAGCCTGCTTTTTTAACGCCGAATGCTATTTTTTCGCCTTCGCCATCGTAAATTTCAACCCAACTTTCGCCGTTAAAGTTCATAACAATTGTACTGCTAGCATCTTCTTGGCTTTCGTTGTTAGATGTAATAGGAGCCGTTTCTGTAACAGCTTCTGAGCTTGTTGATGTTTCAAGCGTATCTTTTGATTCTAATAGTGATTCGTCGTTAATTTCGGCTTGTTGCTGTTGCTGTAAAATACTGGGTTGAGCTGCTTGTCGTTCACTCATTATTGAGTTGGCAACGTTTATTTTACTGGTTTGCTCTTCAATGGGGGTGGCGTTTTGCCAAAACCATAAAGCAGATGAGCCAATAACAATCGCTAAAATTAAATAACTAAAAAACATTAAACGGCTGTCGCTTGCTTCTTTTTCTGTTCGGCGCGAAAAGCTTTGCATATTAGCGGGCTTGGTCGGCTCTGGTGGAGCCGGCATCATTGCTAATATAGGTGCGCTATCGACTTTTAATTCACGGCAATAATTTTTTATATAGCCTTTAACAAAAGTGATAGGGCCTAGTAACGCAAATTCATCATTTTCAAGGCGTTTAATTTGAAGTTCAGATAGCTTTAACGGTGCAGCGATAGTTGCGATGCTAACGTTTGCTTGCTCTCTATGATTTTTTAGTATTTGGCCTACAGTTGGCTGTTCGCTCTGTGTTTGCGTATTTTCTTCATTCATAATGTGTATGAGTCTGGATCCACTAGTAAAAGTCTGTGCCCTGGTTTTAATGCTATATCAGGACTTAATTTATTCCATCGCATTAATTCATCAATTAATACATGCCGCTGGGTAGCTATATCGTAAAGGGAATCACCAGCTTTAATTTCGTAATAAATATTAGGATCGTTTAGGTATATTTTACTTCCATTCATTACCCGATCCGACTCTTTTAAACCATTCCATTGCAGGAGTTTTTGTAGTTTAACATTGTATCGCACCGAAATGCTAAATAGGTTTTCGCCAACAGCAATTACATGAAATGGCACGCGTAAAGGCGATACTTTAGGATTAAGCATTGGAAGCTCAGTTTTTTGCACTGCTTCGTAGCTTTTAAATTCAATATCAGCATTATTTTGATAGTTGCTGTTTTCAAAAACGGTTGTATTTTTAGTCGCTTCGTAGAATACCACGTCACTACTGTTTTTTTTATTTGTAACTGCAGGTGCAGAATTACTGTAGTTACTAGTTTGCTGCGAATTAAACTGGCCTGTTTTAGGTGCGCCAAACGAGATTATTGTTACCTCGTCATCGGCTTTAGCCGGTTGTTTTGTTGCTATAACTTCTTTTTTAGTTTCTAAAACGGGTTGCGCTTTTTCAGGCGCTGCTACTATAGAATCTGCAGAGTCGTGCTCAGTAGTAAGTGCAAGCATAACAGCCGATGTATCGGTAGGATTGCTTGGCGCGACGACTTTAGGAGCCTCTTCTTTTTGGGTCGTTACTTGTTTTGCTATTACGGTTGCTTCGTCGGCTTGCGTACTGAGCGTATTTGGCAATGCTTGAGCTTGCTTTTCTCTTGCTATAACTGGATTTACATCTTGGTTATTTGCTGTTGCGAGCTTTTTATCTGTTTTTTGCTCGTTGTTTGTTACCAAGCTTGTTGACCCGTCCTCTGGCGAACGTTTCTTTCTAATAACTTTTATTTTTGGTTTTGAACTAACATGCGCGCCGCTTGCGTCATTTTTTAGTTCTTTTAACTGCGCTTTACGGTATTTTTCTCGCAGTATTTCAAACTCATTAAAACGTGTTCTTTTCTCTTTTAACGCATAGGCTTCGTTGCTGGTAGAGTAAGTTTGCAAAATAGTGTTTGAAATTTTTTCAGCTTCTTCAATTCTGCCCATTCGGTTTTTTACAAGATAGCTAAGCATTAATGCGCGAGAAGATACTCGGCCCGTACTTTCATAGCGTTTTAAAAGTTCACTGGCTTTGTATAAGTCACTTTTTGCGTAATACAGTGCGGCTAAGCTAATTAATGTAGATGTACGCTGAGAGCTGTGATTAAGTGCCTGTTGAAAGTAGCTTTCTGCATTTTCAAAATCATCAAATTCAATAGCACATAAGGCTAAATTTTCGTAGCTTTCGGCAACGCGAATATAACTTGGTACTTCAATAGCTTTTAAAAATTGATCAGTTGCACGATCGTATTCATCAATACCACATAAAAACACACCGTAGTTATTGAGGGTGTTAGGATCGTCTGGCTTGATTTCAAGTGCTTTTTGGTAGGCTTTATCAGCTAGCGGGTTTTCGCCCACTTGTTGGTAGTAATAAGCAAGAGAGTAATGTACTTCAGGTAGGTCAGGAGCAAATGCTGCTGCACGTTCTAAATTGTATTTGGCTTGAGAATTATTACCCGTTTTTAAATACTGTAGGGCTAAAGCAATTCGTGTTCGTGCTGCACCAGTATTATTAACTTTATTTTCGACGACGGGTTTATTACTGCCGTTATAACTACTTTCGCTCACACAGCCACTTAGGGCAAGTGTTGATAGTGTTATAGCAAGTATAGATCGCATTACCTTATCTCTTTATTTTTAGTCCATGTCGCCTATCTTACCTAAAAGCTTTACTCTTGCATCATTTATTTAAAAATAAACAACTTAACAGCCTTATATGGTTTATTCATATAAGGCTGTTACAGATTATGCTTGGTGGATATTAACGGCAATCGCGTTATCGTCACGGATTTTCTTTTTAGCTAAGCGTTTAGTACGGTCAACTACGTCACCGACTAACTGACCGCAAGCGGCGTCAATATCATCACCGCGAGTACGGCGCACAATACAGGTAACACCTGCAGCTTGTAGTACTTTTGAAAAGCGGTCGATACGGCTATTACTTGAGCGTGTGTACTCGTTACCCGGGAACGGGTTAAACGGAATAAGGTTTACCTTAGACGGTGTGCCTTTTAACGTTTGTACTAATGCATGCGCTTGGTCAGTGCTGTCGTTAATGCCATTAAGCATAACGTATTCAACAGTTACGTCTTTATTAGCTTTTGAACCGTCGATATAACGACGACACGCCGCTAAAAACTCTTCAATAGGGTACTTTTTATTAACCGGCACTAAAATGTCACGCAGTGCGTTATCTGGTGCATGCAATGAAATAGCCAGTGCTACGTCAATTTTTTCTTTTAGTAAATCAAGAGCTGGTACAACGCCTGAAGTACTTAATGTTACGCGGCGCTTAGATAAACCAAAGCCCCAATCGTCCATCATTAGTTCCATTGCTGGCACTACGTTTTTAAGATTAAGTAAAGGCTCGCCCATACCCATCATTACAACATTAGTCACTGGGCGCTTTTCGCTATGACCATCAAGGCCTATATCTTTAGCTACACGCCAAACTTGGCCAATAATTTCAGATACTTTTAAGTTACGGTTAAAGCCTTGTTGAGCAGTAGAACAAAAAGTACATTCAAGCGCACAACCCACTTGTGATGATACACATAACGTAGCGCGCTCTTTTTCAGGGATCCAAACGGCTTCTACTTCTTGGCCGCCTTCAAGAATAAGCGCGTACTTAATAGTCCCGTCGCTTGCTTGTTGGCGAACTGTTATTTCTGGCGCTACAATTTCGCACTCAGCTTTAAGCTTTTCTTTAAGCTTTTTATTTACGTTAGTCATTTCGTCGAAGTTATCTACGCCAAAATGATAAATCCATTTCATCACCTGGTCACTACGAAACGGCTTTTCACCGAACGATGCAAATAGCTCGCGCATTGCATCTCGGTTTAAATCTAATAAGTTAATCTTTTTTTGCTCGGTCATGAAACAACCTCAATCGGTGACGGTGGAGATAAAAATTTACGAGGACGAATTGTACACAATTCACTCACTTTAATCATTAAGTAAAATATCAAAAAATGCACTTATGGATACTTTGCGTAATGACTAAAAAAGGGCCCGAAAGCCCTTTTCATTTTGTTAACGAATTCGAATTAACGAGTACGTGAACAAAGCTCTTCGTCAGCGAAGAAGTACGCGATTTCGCGAGCAGCAGATTCAACAGCATCAGAACCGTGAACAGCGTTTTCGTCGATGCTATCAGCGTAGTCTGCACGTAAAGTGCCAGCTAGTGCTTCAGCAGGGTTAGTAGCACCCATGATTTCACGGTTTTTAAGAACAGCGTTTTCGCCTTCAAGAACTGTAACCATTACTGGACCAGATGTCATGAAAGATACTAAAGCGCCAAAGAAAGGACGTTCGCTATGTTCTGCGTAGAAACCTTCAGCTTTCTCTTGTGAAAGGTGAACCATTTTAGCTGCAACGATTTTAAGGCCAGCAGTTTCGAAACGGTTGTAGATAGCGCCAATGTGGTTTTTAGCAACTGCATCAGGTTTTACGATTGAGAAAGTACGCTCTAAAGCCATCTTTATGCTCCAATAATTTTAAGTAAAAGTGTGAATATTAACGGGCGCGAATTATACGCGTTTTAAGTGAAAAATCCTAATTTTATTAAAAACCAGTTTGATTGCTGTTTTATGATCTCGATCAAATTTAAATTATTAGCCATATTTATACTGCTGCGCTTGTGTTTATGTATTTTTCAATAACACCAATTTCACTGGATTAATGCTTAATTTTTCAATCAAATTGGTAAAACTCATGCAACTGGTTTAAACCCAGTTCGATGTATGGAGCGCACATGTTACCCGTTATTTCTTCAATGCCTTTTATTCCTGAATTATTATGCCCCGCAGGCAGTTTAAAAAACATGCGCTACGCGTTTGCTTATGGCGCAGATGCGGTTTATGCGGGGCAGCCTCGTTATAGTTTGCGTGTGCGTAATAATGAGTTTGACCTAGAGACCCTGCAAATAGGCATTAGTGAGGCGCATGCGCAAAATAAAAAGTTTTATGTGGTGTCTAATATTGCGCCGCATAACGCTAAAGTTAAATCGTATTTACGTGATATAGAGCCAGTTATTGCGATGCAGCCCGATGCGCTGATTATGTCAGACCCTGGTTTAATTATGCTTGTTCGTGAAAAATGGCCTGCGATGCCCATTCACTTATCAGTACAGGCGAATGCGGTCAATTACGCGAGTGTACAATTTTGGGCAAAGCAGGGGATCGAACGGGTTATTTTATCAAGAGAGCTGTCGCTCGAAGAAATAACCGAAATACGCACACTCTGCCCAGACACCGAACTTGAAGTATTTGTTCATGGCGCACTGTGTATGGCGTATTCGGGGCGTTGTTTGCTCTCTGGTTACATAAATAAGCGCGATCCAAATCAAGGCACATGTACTAATGCATGTCGCTGGGATTACGATGTAAAACCTGGTGTTGAGAACGAAACTGGCGAAATGGTACATAAAATTGACCCCAAACAGGTGATTCCTACATTGGGTGAAGGCGCGCCAAGCAACGATGTATTTATTCTTGAGGAACAAGGTCGCCCTGGTGAGTATATGCCTGCGTTTGAGGATGAACACGGCACGTATATTATGAATTCCAAAGATTTACGCGCTGTGCAATACGTAGAGCAGTTAACAAAAATGGGTGTACATAGTTTAAAAATAGAAGGGCGTACTAAGTCATTTTATTATGTGGCGCGCACTGCACAAGCTTATCGTAAAGCAATAGACGATGCGGCTTCGGGTAAACCATTTGATACTAGCTTATTTAAAACATTAGAGAACTTAGCGCATCGTGGTTATACCGAAGGCTTTTTAAAACGCCATGCCCACCAAGATTATCAAAACTATGAATACGGTCACTCTGTATCAACTAAGCAGCAATTTGTGGGTGAAGTACTTGGGCGCTGCGAAAATGGATTAGTTGAAATAGACGTTAAAAATAAATTTTGTACTGGTCACTCTTTAGAGCTTATGACACCAAAAGGTAACATTACTTTTACGCTTGAATATATGGAAAACAAAAGAGGCAAAAGTATTAGCGATGCTAAAGGTTCTGGTCACATTGTAAAAATCCCGCTAGATGAGGGCATTAATTTAGATCACGCTATTTTAATGCGTAATCTAGAAGCGCACCAAGATACCCGTAATCCATTCAAAGAGGTCAGTTAGGATCCACTCTAATAACTGCTCAAAGCTATTTTATTAAATAGAGTGACGCTGAGCAGTTATATCTTCATCTGCTATTTTTTAAATACCATTTATGGAATTTATCTTATCATTAATGCTTATTTATAAAATTTTAAAAGCGAATATAATGGATATTCGTACTTAACACGTGTTGTTAAATCGCTCCTCACTGTTACCCCATTACTTTTTAAAGGAATCATTTTTGTATGTGGATAATTTTTGCATTACTCGCAACCGTTTTTTTTGGTGCTCGAGGAGTGTTGTATCAATGGACGTCGCAGAAAAAGATTAACCGTAACTTATTATTATTCGGTGTATTTTTTGTAGGATTTGTTATTAGTGCGCTAGGTACTGTGGTATTTGAACATACATGGTATGGCTGGGCAGACATTACGGTTGGGCTAGCGTTAGGTTTTGGCTCTTTTGCTGCTAATGGTTTGTTGCATAAGGGGTTTTCGGTTGGTAAAGCGTCTTTAATTAGTATTTTATCGGGATTGACGCCTTTGTTTGTCCTTTTATTTGCTTTTTTATTGTGGCAGGAGACCTTAACAACAATTCAATTAATTGGCTTTTTCATTATTTTTGGTGGCCTTTATATCATTCGTTATTCAAGCGATATTTCGTTGAACAACCTACAAGGTGCGCAATGGGGATTACTCGCTGCACTTGCCTTTGCATTTAATGATTTAATGGGTAAGCAATCAACACTTCTTGAGGCCGATACGTTTGCAACGCTAACGTCTATGTTTGGTTTTGGTAGTTTTCTTTTTGCTGTTAGTTGGTTAGTAAAGCGTAAAAAAATGCTAGCAGAGCAAGGCACTTCTCAAGGGTATTGGTCTGCGAGTAAAACATTTTCATACGGGTTACTGATTGGATTAACAAACGTGGCAGGTATGGTGGCAATAATATCGGCTTTTGCAATTGGTAATACAGGGCTCGTTTCGGCAATTTCAGGGATGAACATTTTAATTATTTTATTGTACTCACGCATCATCCTAAAAGAGTCTTTTACACGCCAAGAAGTGATAGGATTAGCAACAGCATTTTTAGGTGTAATTGTACTTAGGCTTAGTTTTTAAACGTTTAAAGCTTTCTTTTTAAAAGCATACATTGCTACTTTTCGTTGAAGTGTTGCAATGTATGCTCTATTAATAGTCGTACCCGATAAGGTACTTGTTTTCTGTCGCGATAAAGCATAGAAAATGGCTGCTCTTTACTTTGCCAGTCAGGAAGAATACGTTTAAGCTCCCCGGCTTCAATAAGAGGCAATGCTATATAATCAGGAATGTAGCTAATGCCCACACCAGACTCAACGGCTTGTTTCATCATTTGAATTTCATCAACTTCTAACCGGACATGCGTGTTTGGATTAAAACTGTATTCTTCGCTCGTTTGCTGATTTTTTAACTGCCACGGGACTAGCCCAACGCACGTAACTTTTGGGTGTTCTTCTAATTGCTCCGGATGAGTGATGGATTGATGAGCATAGTTTGGGTGAGCACACAGCAGGTTATGAGTAAGCTTAAGTTCTCTAATAACCCAATTATCGATGGCTGGGTTTCTTACTCTAAACGCGATATCAATCCCTTCTTTTTCAATATCAATAAGATTATTTGAAAAGCGTAAATCTAATTGAATATCGGGATATTGCAGTAAAAACTCACAAAAAATTGCACTTAAAAAGTGTTTACCCATGTAAATGGGTGCAGAGATCCTAATTTTCCCTTTAGGTTGGTCTTTCTCATCACAAAGTGCTTGCTCAATACACTCTACTTCGTCAAATAACTTGCAGTAGCGGTCGTAATATAATTCGCCAGTATGCGTAAGTGTTACCCGATGAGCATCTCGATTTAGTAACGTTAATTGCAGAGCTTGCTCTAATAAACGTATTCTACGGCTTAAAGTTGATAGTGACATACCAAGGTTTATGGATGCTTTTTTAAAGCTACCTAGTTTTACTATGGTGCAAAAGTAACGTAAATCATCAAGAGAATAACTAGCTGCCATCAGAACTACTTTATTATTTAGGAGGTAGACAATATTAACAGCGGCACTTTAAAATTTCATTAGAGATTAAAAGTAGAGAAGACCGAGGTTTTTATTGATAAAGATCAACAAAGAAAAAGTTAATAAAATGCATAATTTAACGCTGTTAATCATATTATTTAAAATAAAGCAGTAAATGTTCTATTTTTTCTTTTATAGGATTTTAATTGAAAAGGCTAAAAAATGGCTCTACTCATAAATAGTAAATGCATTAACTGCGATAGTTATAAGGTTTTCAATTAAAGTCTTTAAAAACAGTCTGTTACTTTGTTGTGCTATGGCTTGTGCTACGACTTTACGTAACTCGTTAACACTAAGCTAGTATCTTAAAAACAGTCTTAAAAGGCAAATTGTATTAACTGAATAGTTGAAAACTTTAGACTTATAGAGTCTTTGAATCTTATATTTATGTTTTGTAGGTTAAAGAATTAATTTGGAAAAGAGAATTGAGAGTTAATAAAAGCAAAACTTAGATTTTTCTTTTTTATGACACAACTATAAAGTGCCTTTTAGGGATCTTTAAGCTGCATTTTGGGTTTTAAAGTGACTTATTGGTCACTTTAGCTATAGTCGGCTATACCCAAGAAGTTTTCTATTGCTTTAACTTAATCTACCTTCTTTGTTTGTTTAATAAGCCTAATTAATATTACGGTCAGCACAGTAGCCGGTAACAACCATATAAAGTCGCTCATTTCTACACCTTAACATTTGAAGTTATACTCTAACCTTAATGCTTTTGATGTGTTTTGCAAATTTACGTCTCTTATCTTATTACCTTTCAATTTTTCTCCTCACTTATGCCTAGTTAGTTTTAGGACAAATTAACGAGGAAAAGTCATGAAAGACCAAAAATCGCCGTTTATTCGCCAATATGTACGCGCTAGTAGATCACCGTGGGATGACAGCTCTACAATTTTGCTACTAGCTGATGTTGTTGATAAGCAAACACTAGAACTAGGTTTCACCAATTACGTTTATTTACACCGAGATAGCGTGGGGTGTGTGCTGGGTATTAGTATTTCTCAACAGTTACTAGCTGCTAATCCTGAGTTCTCGGAGAGGTATTTGGAAGGTATTGAGATGTATGCTTTTTTACTCATACATATTGAAGACATAACAAACTTTTGCAGCTTGTTTAGTGCAGAATTTGAGCAGCTATTTATGCTAAAACCCAACGTATATTTTGCAGCTGCAGAAGACAGTTGGTTACGGTTAATAGAAAGCTCATAAACTCTGGCGAGCCTTTAGGCTCGCTTTTTAGTTTTAAAGATTCTGATCCAATTGTGTTTTAAATAAATAATTTAAACTCACAAAAAAAGTCACTATTTCTCCCTAAGAGTGCCTATTTATAAATAACCTCATAATAAGGGGAGTAAGTAATTATTAACGGATAATAATTATCAAAATTAATTTACGATAAGGAAATTCTATGACTTGCAGATATACCTCTACTCTAGACATTATCACCCTGTTAGAAGATGTCAAAACGGTTGTAAGGGATAACGATCATAAAATAAACAAACTCATGCTAAGTGCAGATAACCCTAACTTTAAAGGCTTTTGGGCTATTGTAGAGCCTCAAGTTTTTAATAAAAAACATCTTAATTATCGTGGCGTAAAATTGTTGATGTATAAATTAATGATTTGTTTAATAAACGATGTACACCAACCCGTACCAGCATATCCTGATTACGATGACGAGTTTTATGAAGAGCCAGAGCAAGCATTTAGTGATGCGCCAGAAGAGCGCTTTGATTCAGTTTTTGATAGTAAGTTCGAGGATGAATTTGAAGACGACTATAAAAATGATATTGAAAATGAATTTGTTGACGAGTTTGAACAAGATCGTATTGATCGTAATATCCAAGATTCAATAAACAGTCTTCTAAATAAATAATAAAGGACAAATATAAGTTATTTTAATAATAAAATAACTGCCTAATCATTACCCCTAAAATATGCCATGAGTCATTATTTGCAGGCTCACTACTTAAGCTGAAAACTGGTTTAAGCAGCTCAATCTCATTAATAGAGATTACACCTCTAGGGGAAGGCGTGACGCAAATATAGCGCCTTGTTATTACTTCACAAAAGCGTGTTTTTAATAATAATGTTGGCAAGGCTTTAAATAGGCCAAAAGCAAAGGGGGAATGGATTACTATCCATTCCCCCTTTGCTTATCTATCGTTTATTGATAAAACATTTCATTAATTTCTTCACATAATTTAGTGCGGAAAATAATAGACGAGTGAAGTAATTCAGCATCGCTTTCACTGAGAAGTGGTGCTCGTGTCTTCTTGTCAAAACGTTGCGGCATTTCCTCAAATAACTGTTCGTGGAGTCGCTTAATGTCATCAAAAATTTTGACTGATTGGGAGAATAAAAAAATCTTACTGTAATCGCCCTTTTTTAAAGACGACAAATATTTTAGTAAAATGGCCTGTCGTGCAGTTTTGTTTTTAAAAGAGTGTTCCACCTCAATAGCGACTATTGAGCCATCAGGAAGTAGCACAGCGCCATCCACAGTTCGTGTATCAGATAGGTTATTGATACGTTTAAATTCAGGCTCGGTAATAAACCCATTCCACATTGGTGCGTACGTTTCATCACTGTGGTAATTATGTATACCGCGCAGCATGACAAATGCATTAATCAGGTTATGCATTACATTGTTTTGATTGAACTGCAGAGCAGGGTTTCTATTCGCTCTAAAATGTATATCGATGCCCATTAACTCCTCTGCAAATTTGGCTGCAGTGTAGGTAGGTACATAGACTCGACCGTCTGGGCTTCGGTGTGTTTTTACCACCCGCAAAAAACCATCGTTTTCTAGCCGGTTTAAATGCTCTAAAGCTAACCGATGATTGATGGCATATAACCAACGAACAATGCCTGGGGTAATAATGGAAAATCGAATCGCGATTAATACGGTCAACCTAGTTCGGTTAACCCCTTTTTGATGATTGTTTGCGCCTGGATAATACCGCATATCAATATCAAAATAGCGAGGGTAGTGAGTGAGGAGTAGGTTGTTCGTTTCTAAATCTTTTGATGGTTTCTGAGTCAATTCAAAAGTCCTTTTGATGAGTTAATTAGTAAAATTAACTAGCACCGCAACACAAAAATTATCATCATTTTATAATTACATTGCCGTTTTTCATTCCGAGATGCTCTGACAGCATGCACGGAAACATTGTCGCGATAATTATCGCAACAAAAGCCGCTTTCAGCGGATGGTCTCTCAACTTCGTTGTTTAACCATAGGGACTAAAACGCCCGCCAGCTCTGGTGTTGCTCCGCAACGAGCTGACTCGACGCGCTATCGCGCTAGCGTTGTAGACCCAGCGCGAATGTACGAGCTACGCTCCGTACTAACCGCCATACTGCCGCTTCAGACAATGCGATGGGTGCCCCATTATCCGCATTTTTCTTCGCTTTTATTTTCTGACGAAAATAGATGGTTCGATATCAATTTGTGCCAAATTAATATCGAATTTCGCTGATGCGAAACATTATCGCGGTTAGTACAGACCAGCCTGTACATTCGCGCTGTCTCCATGTGTCTACGGCTTCGCCTACGCCACATTACGCGCTTGTTGGCCTCATTCTGAGGCGCTATTTTTGCAGTTTGTCGTGCCGAAAAATGCGTTTTAAAAAACCTGTCTTGCAGACAAAAGCCGCCTCCAAATTAAACTTATTAATGAATTTTTTAGAAAAGAATAAAAGGTTTTTACTTAATAAAATTAGGTGGAATAAGGGAAGGGCTAATTACTTAATTCAAACTGTTTGTTGCTGAGCTGCGCAGTCAAACAAGTTTGTTTTTTATCACGAAATCATTAAATTTGATAGCAGAAATTAATGATTAATAAGGTTTGAAAAATGAAAAACAATGACGTTACTGATATCGCTATTAACCCAACAACAGGATTACCTATCACAAATGCCAGCACTAATATCGTAGATGTTGGTGGCAATGTGGTGGGCCAGCCTAATAGAGTAATGACTGTTTATGAAATTGAAGAATCGATAAGTGATTCAAGTAATGGTGACTGTTTTGATGCATTTGACTCGTTTGATGATGGCTTTTAATGCTCAAAATATTGAAAGCAATTAGTCGGTATCGAATAGAAATCGTATATTCGACCATTACATTTGGTGGCTCAGAGTTACTGTTTACACTGTACCAATCAACTGAAGACTTAGCTTGGTTTATAGCTCTGAGTTTGTTTTGCACTAAGATGGCTATTGGCATAATTAACTACGAGAAATATTGCCAAAGTAATGGGCGTAGTATGAGAATCATGCTCAAATATTTGCTATTTAAATTTGTATAACCCTTGTTTATTTGTCCTAAACACAAAGCGCCCTGACTTTATCAAGGCGCTTTTTTTACGTTCCGTAGTATGAAAAATGAAATTTTGCATACTATAGATTCATCAAATTTCAATGCGCTTACTTACTCAATGGAAATTAAATACCCTAGCTATAAAAAGTTCAGAGTGATTATAGCTGATACTCTTTTAATCTAATTTCAACCTCAAAATGGATGTATTAACATCAGCTTCACCTAAATATAGAATATCGTCCTCATAGGAAATAAGCTTTGTAAATCTGGCGCGTGATTTTGTTTTTTCTATTACTTTACCAGTATTGATATCCACAATATGTGTTTGTTCCTTAACATTGTAGCGGTGTGCAAGTATACCTTTATGTTCAATTAATAGCCTTCTCTTTGTTTGCTTACTTATTATTTCACGACTTTCATTAACAATATTCCCAGTAAGAGTATCAACAAATAAACACCCTTGCTCACTTTGAAATGCTCTTTCACCTTGTTCTACTATTTTTATGAAAGTATGTGTTCTTTTGTCAAGTAAATGAATACCTTCACCTTCTGCGATCATACATTTACCGTTAGACACGAGCTCAGTAGTTTTTATATTGCTAATCTGAATCAGTTTATTTTCAACTAACTTATAAACACCATCAGCACCAGCTAAGAATATTTCGTTTTTAAAAAAAGCTATATGCCTAAGGCTCAGGTTTGAATCGAAGTAAATAGTATTAAATACAAGTCCATCTTTGAGTTGTTCTATTGCGTAACCACTATTGGTTAATGCTAAAACTGTAAGCACCTTATCAGTATAGGTGAAGTCTCTTACACCATTTTCTAAACTATAAGTAAAATTTCCAGATGAACTATATATAACTTCTTTTGCCATGTTACCTAAAGATAAATAGAGCTGTTCTTCAAGGATTAAAGGGTCATCAATTTTAGTTGCTTGCGATGCCATCAAAAGTGATAAATTTATATCTTGAGATAATATGTCATCTGATAAGGGCAACATAAATAGCTCATTATTATTACCTACAAAGAATAGGTTCTGATGTGCAACAGCAACGGAATAAGGTTTAGCTCTAAATTTATAAAGTGTTCTCCTATTATTACCTTCAAAGTAAGTCAAAGACATTTTATCTAAATAATTCTCTCTTAATGAAAATACGCCATCATTGTGTCCTTTAATGTATGCATCAATAAAATTTTTCTTATTTTCTGACTCAAAATTGGTACTAAAGACTTCTTCTAATCGCTTAGTTGTCAGGTCATATATAAAAGGTTTAATTGATGAACTCGGATCAACGTTAAAAGTAATGTAAAACCTATTTTCATCAATCCAATCAAAAGAGGGGAATGCATTTTGCCTGTTACAGGGGATCTCATCTATTTGGTCTTCGACAGGCCTCTGAAAAATTTTAATTTTGCATTTTGAATCTTCAACTACATGCATTATGGTGCGGCCACTTTTATGAATTTCTAAGCCGCGATATGCACCAGAATAACTCTCCGACATTAACACTGTGTTTTGACGATTTAAAACTTTGTATAATTTTGATGTGTTTTTGTCTCGCGCAGTTACAAATAACGTATTGTTATGAGTTGCATAGTCCAAAATATAATCTTTAGATTCAAAAACGGTTTGGGTAGAAACTTTCGGTAATGTTTCAAAGTTACCCTTATAGCTATAAGATAAAATTGCCACAATACATATCAAAATAATAAATAGTAAAGTGAACAAGTACTTATAATTCTTTACTTTTTTGTGATTAACCGTTGAGGGTTCAATCGATTCAAATTTGAGTTTGTAGCCTCTGCCTCTTAAGTTTTTAAATGATTCCCTATCGCCAAATTTTAACCGTAGATCACTTATCAGTTTACGAAGTGAGTTTTTAGTTACAATGCGTTCCCCCCAAATTTCTGATTCAAGAGTTTGTGTATCAACAAAACCATCATCGGACGAAAAAAACAGTTTAAGTGCAATTATTTCTTGGGAGGTCAATTCAAGTTTTTCGTTGTTTTTTGATGCTGAATTAATATCTGGTGAGATTAAAAAGTCATTGATTTTATAGTTCACAGGGAGAGCTTTATTATTTTTTCGGGGAGTTTAACCATTTGTTTTGATTATTTCAACAATCCCCATGATATTTATAACTATTTAATAATTATAATATTTCACACTAAATCACACTGTTTTATATTTATTCACTACCTCCTTTTTAAAAAATCATAGATATTCCTTTCGTGAAAAAACATGCTGCAAAACCATTGTATATAAGCTTACACAATCGCATTTAATTAAACTTTAAATAAGAAGGAATTATTAATAATGAACTTAAAAAGACTTGCTGTAATCGCTGTTATTTTATCTTTTGTTTCGGGTTGTAAGTCAACTCCCGATATCAGGGATATCCCGTTGAGTCTAACGGCTAAAAATAAAACACTTGAATATAAAAAACTACCAGGCGTTGCAAGTAATGTTGTTACTTTAGGAGCTGTGAAAAATGCTCTAAGGGAGCATGTTTCAGCACATACTGGATATACGCAATGCGATATCGAATGCGGAAAGTGGCAAACGGCAGACATAAAATTAATATGGGGTAAAAAAGTTTCTCTAACTGATTCTGAAGTGAAGATTACCTACTTTCGCGGGGATAAATTTCGCACAGGTAGTACTTACCTTTCAAAAGTTCACACTGCATTTCCTTACCAAATTGAAGAAACAACTGAATCTTTTAAAGTTAACCTTTTACCTGCAGTGACTGCAACTGCAGAAGATGCTTCTGACGCATTGTTTATTCCAATATCTTCCCCAATAAGCGACAAAACACTTCAAGAGTTACTCGATAATGTGATGGATAAACCGGGTAAAGATATTGATAAATATGTTTATTCGAGTGGCTCATTTGATGTTGAGTTTGACCCTGCATCAGTTCAAACAAGTTTTGAGAGGAAGTTAAAGCAGCGACCTAATGAGAACAAGTCAAACAAGCGAGTTTACAAGAATAGTTTTGCATTTAATTCAGGTGGTACGGTTGCAAATGTAGATTTAGAAATCTTTTTGTATCGCGGTAAGTCAAAAGTTGAATATCGTTTAAGTCATCCTGTTTCTGTAAGCCCTGACGGTACATCACAATATGATGAAAAGCTGATGGGCGTTTTACTCGAGCATCTTATAAGTGTTGCTAATAGCTGAGTTATTTTAAGCCGTTTAAAAAGCGTGCTTAGACAAGTGCGCTTAAAAATAAAAATCAATACTTTAAGTTTCTATCTCAATTTCCTACTTGCCCTAAAAAATATTGGAATAAACAAAATGAAAAAATTAATTGCTCTATCTCTTTGTAGTTTACTTGCGGCGTGTGGTGGCGGTGGTTCAGAATCTACACCAAAAGTGAACGATTCAGTTGGTGACACATCAACGGGCACTGTTACTATTACGGATTTTGTTATCGGTACCGTGGCTCCATTAAGTGATGCTCGTGTGTGTGCTGATGTAAATCAAAACTTTGTGTGTGAAGAGTCTGAATTTTTGGGCCTAACATCAACATCTGGCGCTTTTACAGTATCGGGTGACTACGCAGATACAGCAATTATTATTGACGCAGTGCCAGAGCAAACACTTGATATTAATACTGGTACCCTTGTTGATGGCGCTTACACAATGTACGCAGAAGCAGGTACTGTTAACGTGAGTGCTGTAACAACAATGTCAGTTGATTCTGGCTATTCAATGCAGTCAATTGCTGATATGTGGTTTGTTGACTTAAACATAGTGACAGGAGACTACACAACGCTTTTGGAGTCAGGGAGTCCTCAAGCTATCTTGGTAGGGCTTGCGTCTGATTATTCCGTTAAGCTGTTGCAAGAGGGGGATTCTCTTTCTGGTGTGCCGCAGAGTGTGTCTTTAGTGGCTGATTATGTATATTCAACTCTGGAGTCGGGTGTTAGTCCAGCAGATATTTCATTCGAGTTGGATAGCTATGGGCAGATGTATGTTTCTGTGCCAAGCATTGATGGAGGTGCGGGTAATGGGCCATTTATTCAAGAACTATCTGAGCCTCTTTTAGTGGGTGATTGGAGTGCCTATTACTTTGATCGTGTTACTGAAGATGATGGGTTTGGCCGTATAACGATCACCGAGGGTATTGGTGATGCTTATTGTTCAGTTAAAGAATATATTACAGAAAATAAGCCTATCCCATTGGATGCAGAGAAAGAATGTGTAGATTTTATGTATACTCACAGTACAGCTATAGCTGGTGATGCTCAATATCGTTTCGCATATGGTCACAAATCAGATAATGGAACAGCACTGCTTTTCAAAGCTTACAAAAGAGTAGAAAACGATAATTTTCTTCCAAATGGTTATATGTGGATTGATAATTATGATGTTAAAGAAGATGAGGGTATGGGGTTACGTGGTCGAGATTGGTGGCATTCTATTTACTCAGGTTTTGCTAAAAACAGCGAAGGTGATTATGATCATGTTGTTTATAAGGTTGACTACGAAGCGAGACTGGTTGCTGAATATGCAAATGGTGAAGTAGACGAAGGTCGATTAAATTATATTGAAGATGCGAGAATGACGCCTACTATTAAAGTTAATAATCAGTCTTTGCAATATTATACTGCAACTGCTAACAATCACATCGCTGCATTTCGTGTTGATGATTATGTAGGTTTGGCGATGTTTAAACGTAACCAAGAGTTGTCATTCGGTTTATTTTCACCAAATGGTGAGATCATTTCTTCAACGCTAAATGCAGAAGTTTTTGATAACTTGTTAATCAATATGATTGAATTAGAAAAATAGATTTTGTTTGTATGAGAGCAAAGGGGCTTCTATTAGAAGCCCCTTTTTTGACTGAAGTAAGTTTTAATTAATAAAAGTACTCTTGTTATAATTTGCCTTTGTTAGTGAAAGCCATTAAGTGTAATTAGCTAGTCTTATATGAACCAAAGTTTATTAATTAAGGAACCTTCACCGATTTTTGAAAATTAAGTTTTATAAAGTTTTAATCTTTGCGGTATCATTAGGTTATTCATGTTGAATTCACCTTAGATAGTGATTTTTCATGGATTAAAGTGTCTAACCGTCACTCTGTTCATAAGTATAAAAATATAAGAGCTTTAGTTTTAATAGTATAAAAAGCTTCAATTTAGTTATTTGTATAAGGATATTAAGAGAAGTATGGAAAGTAATAACGAGCATTCGAACACCACCGATACTAATGAAAAAGTAGAAGCAGAAACTCAAGATAACCACCTATCCCAGAATCAATTAATACAGCAATGGCGGGTAAACCTTGCATCACTAAAAAAAGACACAGGGTTTGAAGTACCTAAAGAACTCCATAAAAGTGATGAAAAAGTAACTACTGCGCTAGATGCAATAGCGTATTTAGATAAAAAAAATACATTACTAGATGAAAATGAAGATTTTCAGTTATCAGACAATGGCTTTGCAATATATAAAGCCAAACATATGATTGCCTTTGAATACTTATCGCAGCAAAAAAAACTCGCGCCTGATGGGGACTCATCGAAATTTTACTTTTTTTCAAGAGCTAAACAAGTAGAGCAGTTATCAAAACCAAACCATTGGGCTCACTCTTTGTTTCACTTTTTAATCACGCTAATCGTTATTTTAGCGCTCGGGGTTATTAGCTTTTTAGTGTTATATAAAACCCAGGGCAATTTGTTCGTTAAGTTACTAATAGGCTGGTTTTGGATTGTAAATTGTAAAACAGCGAGTAATTTAATCGGGAAGTATAAAAAATCAGCTATCACTCCATTCCGTTTTAGTATCAGCTTACTAGGTATTCATTCACTAAACATATTAATGAAAGTAAGCCTACTAGGCATTATTCCTGTTCTTATTGTGAGTAAATACAACATTTATTGGATTGATGACATAATAATAATTAGCTTATTTATTATGTGCCTAATCAATTTTAAACCTGACGAAAAACCATCAAAGCAAGTAGTTGAAAAAGACTTAACAGAAGCAGGCACAGCCAATGTTTAAAGGGTTTATATTCGTCATATTCATTCTTTTCAGCTCAAGCAGTTTAGCGAAAGTTGATATAGACCTTGCGTGTAAAGAAAAAAAAGAGCAACAACGCTCACTATTAGAAAAGCTTTCAACTTCTGTGACTGAAGCGCACTTAGCGGGGCAGTGCACCGGATACCATTCATACTATAAAATTAATCTTAAAAAATATTGTAGTGAATTTTTAGAACAAAAAAATTCACTACTTGGCTCAATGAGTACATCTTTAGAGGAGGCCAATTTGGCAGGGATGTGTATTGGCGCAATTTATAGAGTAGCAAAACAGTGCGGTGTCGAGACAAACAGAATTGATTACGAATTTGTAGCGAAAGGTGTTTTAACGGTTCAAGGCGCAAAAAAACGTCTTGGTTGCTATGGGAATCAGTATGGCTGGTAAAAATAAAAGTATTGCAGCGGTTGCCTGTCAAGCTTTGGGAATTGACCGCAACTTGTTACCAGAGCGGTTGAGAAGTCGTTTAAATTATTACGTTAAAGATAAAAATCTCAAAGCTAAACTACTTGATGAGGAAGATATAAAATCTGAGTCAGTCGATTATGTGCCAAAGCCTATTAAAGCAGGTAATCATGTATTTATTCGCAATCTGGTTATTCTAGATACGTTGTTTGAAGATAAAAAATTAGTTGTAAATTGGCTCAATGGCGAAAAAATCAACACTGAAAGTTTTGATCAATTTACCAAGGAGTGGAAGGCTAAAAAATTACTATTTCAAGCACTTGATAAGCGTATTAGTGATTTAAGGCTCTTTTTAACAGATGAAAATATAGATTGGTCACAAGATCAAATTCCATATCCATTTAATGAAGGTCAATATAGTTCATTGGAGATGATTGCTGATTCTATTGAGTTTGATGCGCAATCGAGCCCATATGATTTAGCACTTAAAGCCGTCATCGAAGGTGAGTTTGGTGTTTTGGGTAAACTAATTACCAACAACCCAGATGCGTTTATTAGCGAACAGGGTCAATGGCTAGTAACTCTATACAACACTAAAAAAGCAGAATACGAAGAATATAGTTTATTGCTGAATAAATATTAAAATATTTACTGCCTTCCCTTTTTTGTGAATTTCACAGATTGATACTTGCTCCTGAAGTCACCGCACACTGTGGTGATATTAGGAGATTATGATGAATAAATTTATTGCTTTTGAAGGGCTTGATGCCTGCGGAAAAACAACGCTAAGCTCTATGTACGCAAAAGAAAAAAACACTGTTGTTTATTCAGCTGTAATGGAAGAAGCGCAGGAGTTAAGAAAACTCATTGGCACCTATGAATCCAAGGAAAGTGCTTTTCTATTTTTTTTACTAAATAACGTATTGAAAAGTCATGCTATATCAACAGTATTTAAGAATGAAGACGTCTTAGTCGATAGGTATATTTTTTCAACTTTGGCATATCAGACAGTCATGCTTGGAGAAGAGGTCGTCAAGGCCATTTTTGATACACTTAATATTGCTCAAAGCATCCTTCTGCCAGACGTCATTGTATTTGTGAAGGCCGATGCGCAAACTATAAATGACAGAATTGATGCTAGAGATGGCTGTATTCAGTGGTATGGAGATGTTATTACGCAAAATTATTGCGTAGAAACTGCTTATAAAAAGATTTTTCAATGGTTTAATATTCCAATTGTAGAGGTTGATACATCGCAAAAAAGAGGTCGCTCAATAGGAGAAAATTACCAACAAATGAAAGAGCAAGTTGAAAGCGTACTTGCTGGTGTTTGCAACTAAAAATAGGTTTCTTAATTAAGGGGGAAGATGAATAAATGTACTGTTTCATAATTCCCTTTTATGAAAAAATGCCATGTTTTAAGCAGTAAACGCCAGATGTACGGTAAATTAACTAAGTTGTACTAGCTCAGACTTGAATTTCTGTTAGTTCAGATATAAATATGTACCTTAACTCCTAAATTAGTTTCCCACCAGTAGGTTGTTAATCTCAGCAAAAAAAATTTTCCTCAATGATAATTTACCATCTTTAATAAAATCACCACGTTGTAATTTTTTAGTTTATATCTCAGTTTTATACCACCCAACCTCATGTAACGTTCAGTAGCTTTAACCCAGTAATGCAAAGCCTTAGCGGTAAATGCATATAAAGCTGATAGCCTTTTTTAAATATTAGATTTTATACACTTCAATGGAAATATCTTTTGGCCAAAAAGGTGGGGGTTATAGCAACCGAACACCTAACCTTAAAATTGTAATTGCCTGTAAATTTCTGGTGAAATAATTTGTTTTTTCTTTTTTGTGAATTTCACAGTTTGATACTTGCTCCTGAAGTCACCGCATTCCGCGGTGATATTAGGAGATTATAATGCACCATTTAATTCTTTTTTCATTACTCAATGAAACCAATGAACTTTCATTAGCTGATTCATCTATTAAAACAACGTTATTGAACCTTGTGTTAGGAGGTTCGCATGAATAACTCTATTGATGAATTAGTCATTAATTATCACGTTACAGAAGTATGTAATTACTCATGCAAATTTTGTTATGCAAAGTGGGATCGTCCCAGCGAAATACAAGCTGATGGCCAAAACGCAGAGTTAATGCTAGAAAAATTAGCCGATTACTTTTTTGACGATAATACCAACCAAGTAAAAGCAGTTTTCCCTTACAAAAGTGTGCGAATCAATTTTGCAGGTGGCGAGCCGCTAATACTTAAAAAACGTTTTGAAAAGTTAATCATAAAAACAAAGTTGCTAGGCTTTAATTTATCGCTAATTACTAATGGCCACTATCTAACAGACTCTTTTATAGATAACTATGGTGCCATGTTTTCAATGATTGGGATCAGTTTTGATAGCCAATTTTCAACTGCACGTAAAGATATTGGCCGAATAGATCGTAAAGGTAAGTCTTTTGGAAGCCACGATTTAATTAAAGCAGTTACACAGATTCGTAGCGTTAATCCATCCATTACAATAAAGTTAAACACCGTTGTTAATAGCCTTAATTACCAAGAATCATTCGAGCAGCTAATAGCAGACATAAAACCCGAAAAATGGAAGGTGTTTCAGGTGCTGCCTGTACTAAATAGCAACTTATTAGTTTCTGATGAGCAATTTTCTGGGTTTGTAAAACGCCACGCTTCATTAAAAGAAGTCATGGTGGCAGAAGACAACGAAGCAATGACAAATTCTTATTTAATGATTAACCCTCAAGGACGCTTTTATCAAAATAGCGCAACTCAAAATGGATATGTTTATGGTGATTTAATTTTAGATGTAGGTGTGAAGCAAGCATTAGAAGTCTGTGAAATAAACTGGGAGACGTTTACTAGCCGATATAAAAAGGATAATACAGTTAGCCTCATTAGTAATAGCGAGTATCAGCTTAAAAATAACGCCGCGTTAAAGCAGGGAGTATTAGCATGAGCACTATAAATAATGATGAACAATTCGCAGCATTGTTTAAAGAGTCCATTGCTTCAGATTACAAAAATGCACTATTACTGATGAATGTAAGCCCTGATGTTAGTTTGTTTAAATTTCGCAAAATACTAGAGACCTTATGCTTACTATATGCGCAACACCATAGTTATGAATTTACTAATAAAAACTTATGGGAGCAAATAAATGAACTTGCAGATATCAGTGCAATTCATGGAGCAGATAGAGAGCTATTTCATGCTGTTAGAGAGTTAACAAACGATGGGGTACATAATAAGGAGTTGGGTAACGAGATATTACTGAGTAAGGCGTTAGTTTCAAGGAAAAAAATCTTAGATTTACTGGAAAGTGCTTACTTGAGCTTAGGGCTTGGTGAGCGTTTACCTCAATATGAGTTAATAGATGTGGGAGGCCAAGAACATAAAGACTTGTGGTTTAACTGCTTAATCTCTTGTGACTATAAAGAGTATTTAAGCTTAGGTGATTTTTACGAAAAAATGGGAAAAGTTTTTGAAAGCGAAGATTTAGATGAAAAATCTTTTACTGCGCGCGCGCAGACTATGTATTCTTTTGCAGCTGAGTCTTATAAAAGTGCTTTTCAACTTTGCTCAAAAAAAACGATAACCGATGTTATTAGCACGGATGATAAACAAATTAGTATTGCTCAGCAAAGCCATCAAATTCTATTCAAATATGCTCTTTTATGTCTCAATAATAAAGTAGATAACCTGCATATTACTGAGGTAACAATATTACTAAACGCATTAGCGAAAAGAGGCTTTTACGCCGCTTACGCTTATTTAGGGTGGTGCCATTATTTAAGTGAAGACTATAAAAAAGCACATAAATACCTTACCCATAAAAGGGCTGAGCATACTGTTTTTCTATATCAGAGGTTAGGTGTTTTATATTCTTCAGGTAAAGCTAGCCTAATTAATGGTGATAAAGCAGTTGAGAGTTTTAAAAAAGCAGTAGGGCTAGGCTGTAATAAATCAATGTTTGAATTAGGTAAAATCTATTACAAAGGTGAGTTAGTTAAAAAAGATGACGAACTAGCTCAAAATTACTTATGCCAAGCAATTGCTACTGGTAACTTAGATGCAGTTTTGTACCTTGATGAAAAGTACTTAAAAATAAGAGAGCTATTTTCTGGTTTACTAGAGGAAATTAAAGGTGACAAAGTAAAAGTAGAACCGCAAAAGCCTTGTATTAAAACCACTAAATTAGGACGAAATGAACCCTGTTCATGTGGCTCTAATTTAAAGTATAAAAATTGCTGCGGAAAATAAATGCAAATATTCATAGTGTTAAATGGTTATATTTAAACAATGAATGATCGTATTACGCCTTAAAAAAATAAACCCAAAGTAAAAACGAGAGACAGTGTCTCTCGTTTTAATTTACCTTTTATTTTTGCTTATTAACCCTATTTTATATAGCATCACTAAACAGCACGAAACACGTTGAATCAACGAGTTGTGCGCACTCATAGCGTAGTATTTAGGGATGGTTTAAGTTATGGATAAAAGAAAGCTCAGCGAAACCGATATAATCAGTAAGTTTATTCTACTTGCCTTTAAAACGGTTAATCAAACTCATATAGGTTCATTACTAGTTACAGTTCCCCTTTTAGAAGAGCTGAAACGCATCGTGACTAAAGTCGATGAACTAATGGCGCTGTGCGATCAACTTAAAGCCCGTTTAACCGACGCACAAACGACTAAACTCCACCTCACCGATGCCATAATCGCAAAGGCGTTGTAACTATGGCAATTGTCTTCAACAAACCACAAACTATTGCGCAGTTGTTAGCGCAACAACTCACGATTCCTGAGTACCAACGGCCTTACAAATGGCAGCCTAAGCACGTTAATCAGTTAATTGATGATATTTTTAATCACCGCACTAAGCCGTGTTATCGGCTCGGTACTGTTGTATTGCATCAAGATAAAGAATCAGTGAATGAGAATAAAAAACAGACACTGAACATCGTTGATGGGCAGCAGCGGCTGCTCAGTTTAACGCTGCTTTGCACCATTCTTGATGGGGCTGAGAAAGCTATTTCATCCACTTTGCTTGAACATAAGTTTGAATCATCAGTCAGTATCGACAACCTCAAAAATAATGCTCAGATCATTTCTGAACGAGTAGCAAGTTTGACTGCCCCCGAAAAGCAGGAATTGCTTAATTTTGTGCTTAACAAGTGCGAGCTTATTCAAGTGACATTAGATGATTTGAGTGAAGCGTTTCAGTTTTTTGATTCTCAGAATGCCCGTGGTAAAGCCCTTGCGCCGCACGATTTACTCAAAGCGTATCACCTGCGTGAAATGATGGACGCCACGACACAAACAGAACGCTTGCACCATGTAAGCCTTTGGGAGCAAGGCGTTAACCCTGATGATGATTCAGCCAATTTGCACACCATCATGGGGGAGTTCTTGTTCCGTATGCGCCGATGGATTGACGGTGATTATGGCATTACGTTTAGTCGTCATAACATTGATGTATTCAAGGGGATCAACCTGGATAACACCCAGTACGCTTATGTGGATGCAATGCTGGCGCTCGATTACGCGGTTGAAACCTTTAATGGCGATCCTGCGCGAAAATGGGACAAGCAAACCAAGAGTTATCCATTTCAAGTAGAACAGGTGATGATCAACGGTAAGCGATTTTTTGAGTATATTCAGCATTATATGGCCATTCACACAAGCTTGTTTGTTGGCAACGAGGCAAGACTTGCTTCATTCGTTAATAATTACACTAGGTACAGTGGCAGTCACCGTAAAGGGGATAGCTATGTGCGTAATTTATTTTTGTGTACCGTGATGTATTACTTCGACAAATTTGGTGATGTGGAGTTAGAAAAAGCGACGCAGATTTGTTATCGCTGGGCATATTATTTACGCCTTGAATTGCAACGCATCTGTATGGAATCAGTTGATAACCACGCGAAAAGCCGTAGTGGGTTATTTAGAGCAATTCGCAAAGCCGTCCACCCTCAACAGGTGTTGAACTTTCAACCACCTTGTATCAAAGAGCCTAAGTTTAATAATGCTAAGGACGTGCAGGCATCTATTGAAGCAATGAAATCGGGAAGTATCAATGAGTGATGTGAACCAAGTAGAACAGTTATCCGTTAGGGCGCTTTTCGATAAGAAAACTGAATATATTATCCCTATTTATCAGCGGAATTACGCTTGGGGTGCGCCTGAGATCGAGCAGCTTATTCAAGATATTAGTGATGCCGCAGGGCTTAATACTCAGCCAGGTGAAACTGTTAGCGTAAAACAAGCAAAATATTACCTAGGTAGTCTTGTTGTGTATCAGCGCACAACTCACTCACAGCAATCAAATGTGATATACGAAACCATTGATGGACAGCAAAGGCATACCACGCTCTCTATTTTATTGGCGTATCTAAAACATCGAAAAGTATTGGGTGAGAGTGATCTAGCAGGGGTAGACATTAATCTAACTTTTGATAGTCGACCAAAATCTTCTAGAGCGTTAGAAGATATTTATATAGGTAAGTCAAGTGGCGAGCCTGAAGAGCCTAACATTCATGCTGCGTTGAACATTATTCAGCGTTACTTCAAAACCAAAGGGCTAGATACAGAAGCTAAAATTAAGCAGTTTTGCGAATACCTGTTAGATAACGTCACTATATTGAGAGTCGTTGTGCCACCGCAAACCGATCTTAATCACTACTTTGAGATCATGAATAACCGTGGTGAGCAACTAGAAAAACACGAAGTATTGAAAGCGAAATTCATGGCTACACTGAGCAATGATGATGAAAGAAACTGTTTTTCAACCATCTGGGATGCTTGCTCGAATATGTCGCGCTATACCCAGATGGGTTTTCAATCTGATTTGCGTAAAGAAGTATTTGGTGACAATTGGCAAACTATGCCAAAAAGCTTTGATGCGATTCAAGCAAAGCATACGAGTAAACAGCAAAAACAAGATGCAATGACACTTCGCGAAATTATCGACAACAAAACACCCAGTGAAAATACCGATGATGAAGAGCGCGAGAAAGAAGAGCGCTTTGGCACGGTTATCGACTTTTCAAATTTCTTACTTCATGTACTCAAGTTGATGCCTGAGATTAAAGGGGTATCGCTTGATGATAAAAAATTACTTGATGCGTTTATCAGTAAAGATAATGGCTTGAGAGTTGAGACCAAAACCTTTGTATATGAGTTGCTTAAGTACAGAGTTCTATTTGATAGCTACATCATCAAGCCAGACCAACATAATGAAAAGCGTAAGTGGAGCCTACAAACTCTAGTAGCTAATTCGAGCGGTACTAGCACAAGCTCTAGCTATAATACCTCTTTTGGTAAAAACCAAGACTCACTAAATGAAAAGCTGCGCATGATATTAGCAATGTTTCATGTATCAAACCCAGCCTTAGTTTATAAGCGCTGGTTAAATGATGCGCTAAGTATTTTGAATAGGAATGTTACACATGATGCGGATTTAAGCATTGATGGAGAGGTTTACTTAACTGAGCTTGAACGCTTAAGCGATCGCTATTTTGAAGAAATCACCGGCGGTCAATGTTTAGAGCTTAATAAAGAGAGCTTAGGCGTATTACATCAAGGAACGGGGGTTCAGAACTTTGTGTTTAATCGGTTGGATTACCTTTTGTGGAGGCGTTTATCAGATGGTGAAACATTTGATGGTAAAGGTAAAAAAGAGCTTGAAAAGCACTTTGATGATTTTCAGTTTAGTTTCAGAACTTCTGTTGAGCATTACTTCCCGCAAACCGATCCATCAGGTGCAAGCAAAATGGAGGATGTCGATCGCTTTGGAAATTTATGTTTAATTTCGCCAAGTAGTAACTCGAGGCTTAGCAATTACTCTCCGCAGGATAAAAAATCCTTCTATCGTGAGAACAATCGTGCCGAGAGTTTAAAGCAAGCGATTATGATGAGTTACGATGACTGGGGCCCCGTGGGACTAGGTCGAAAAAATATCGAAAAACATGAATCGGCCATGTTAAAGGTTTTATCCGCAATAAAAATATGAGCTACAGCGATAAGTCGAGTTACTTAATAACACGGCTGATAATTAATGGTTAATATTAGCTGAACAATAAATGCTGCTGAATATAAGCTTAAAACTTGGTTGTATAACCTGCTTTTTTAGTTGTTTATGATTATTTTTTTGCTTATCACAGTTGATTTATATACTATCTCGCCACGACTAAAGTATTGCTTTATTTTAGTTGTGGATGGCGAAAGGGAACTTAAAGATTTTATGGATAAAAGCCGAGCAGTACTACCAGATCCCCACTGTTAATTTTATACCTCTTTATAATTCTTTTCCTCGCCATTAATGCGTGTTTTCTGCTTTGAGGTTTCAAAGTAGTTGTCTATTTAATTACGAGAGTACACAAGATAAATCATATGGATATACTAGAAAGTTTACTACGCAGTTTTGATACAAACGTTGTTAGCGGTGCAGTATTAATTTTAATGCTTTTTGTTTTTGGTTCAGGTTTGTTTTACACCAAAAAGGCTAGGCAAGTTGAGTTTGTTCAGTTTGTTCCAACACTATTAACTACGATGGGTATATTTGGTACTTTTTTAGGTATAGTTCTTGGTTTATTAGAGTTTAATCAAAATGATATAGAAGCCAGTATTCCGTTATTACTAGCAGGTTTAAAAACGGCATTTATTACAAGTTTAGCGGGTATATTTTTATCTTTAGTGTTTAAAACACTGTCTACGTTTTCGTTCTTAAAACCTAAGCAACTAGAAGATAGCATTTCTCATGCAACACCTGAGGCGATATTAGGTGCTATGCAAGCGCAGGTTGCAGAAACAAAAGTTTTAAAAGAGGCGATTGTTGGTAATGAAGAGTCAACACTGTTTGGGCAATTAAAAATATTACGTGGTGATATTAATGATAATGCAAAAACATCGATAAATATTGCCCAAGAACAAGCAGTAAAACAACAAGAGAACTTTGAGGTGTTTAGTGAAAGGCTATGGCTTAAACTACAAGACTTTGCAGATACTTTATCAAAGTCAGCTACAGAGCAAGTTATTGAGGCGCTAAAACAGGTGATTAGTGATTTTAATAACAACTTAACAGAGCAGTTTGGTGATAACTTTAAACAATTAAATGAAGCGGTAATTAAATTAGTTGAATGGCAAGAAAACTATAAAGTTCAGCTTAAAGAAATGAGTGACCAATATGCTCATGGTGTTGCTTCAATTTCTGCAACTGAATCATCTGTTGCTCATATTAGTGAGCAAAGCCAAATAATTCCTCAATCGATGGGTGAATTAAAAGGTGTTATGGAAGTTAATCAACATCAATTAGCTGAGCTTGAACGCCACTTAGAGGCCTTTAAAGATATGCGCGATAAAGCTGTTGAAGCCGTCCCGCAAATTCAAAAACAAGTTGAAGCTACAGTGAACGATATATCGGCTGCTGTAACAACAGCGAGTGACCATTATAAAACCCTTCTTACGCAATCAGACGATTACATAAAAGCTCACGTTCAGACATCTAATGATTTATTAGACAAGTTTGCTCATGAAACAGAGAAAGGCATTAATAGTGTTGGTGAGCGTTTGATTGAAAGCTCGGATAAGATTGGTAAAGAAATCCAAACTGCAGGCAATGAGTTTACAGATAATACAGCTCGAACTAACGAAAGCTTAAAGACAACATCTGATCATTTACAGTCGCAAACTGAAGTAATTAAGCAGCACCTACAAGATACGGTGACTGACCTAAATAACAATATGCGAGACATGATTGAAAAATTAGTGGAAGACGCTAAAGACATTACTTCAACTATGAAGCAAGCTAATCAAAACCTTGTAACAGATACAGAGCAGGTGCGTGACACTGTGGTTAAGTCAGCTGAAAAACTTCAGCAACGCCTTAATGAAGTTATTGACGATGCAGCTACACAGCAAATTAACCAAGCTAAACGTACCTTTGATGCAATGGAAAATGAGGTTAAAAAGCAGGTTGGTATGACTGGCGAAGCCGTAGACTCGCAACTAAAACTTATTGATACTGCGATGCAGCAAGAAATAAGCCGTGTAATGAACGAAATGGGTAAAGCACTTGCACAGGTAAGCGGTAAATTTGTTGATGATTACATTAAGCTAACTAAAGCTATGAATGAAGTTGTAAGTCAGCGAGTAATGTAATGGAAAAGATATTTGGCTCTCAAAACACCTCTCAAGATAGTGGTGACCATTGGTTAACAGTATCAGATTTGATGGCTGGTCTAATGGTTGTATTCTTGTTTATAGCTATTGTTTTTATGATGATAACTCAAAAAGAAAACGACAAGATTAAAGATGTTGCTGTTGCTTACCAACAAAATCAAGTTGCCATATATGAAGCGCTAGAAAGCGAATTTGAAAAAGACCTTGATAAGTGGGGAGCAACAATAGACAAAGAAACGTTAGCGTTTAACTTTCAATCTCCAGATGTTTTATTTGCTAATAATGAAACTCGATTAAGCAACGCATATAAAGAAATATTAAACGACTTTTTCCCCCGTTATATCAACGTGCTTGCCCCGTTTAGAGACTCTTTAGATGAAATTCGTATTGAGGGCCATACTTCAAGTGTTGGTTTAAGAGGCTCTACAGAAGCGCAAGCATACTTTTATAATATGCGACTATCTCAGGGACGAACACGTTCTGTATTAGAGTATGGTTATGCACTTATGCCTAATGAATCTGATTGGATTAAAGCTAATATTGCTGCAGTTGGTTTTTCATCTTCACGTTTAATTAAAGAGAATGGTGTTGAAGATGCTGCAAGGTCAAGGCGGGTATCTTTTAGGGCTATTACTAATGCTGACATTCAAATAAAACGGATACTGGAGGCGCAGTAATGAAGCTAACCGTTGATTTTAGTGCGTTACATAGAGCGGTAGCACCTTTAGGGCAAGTTGTTACAGACTTTTTTATAACCAGTGATACCCCTGAAATTACGATCTTCGACGATCTTCTAAAAAAAGGGATAATCTTAGGAAAAGATGTACAGCTAGATGAAATCGATGGGTCAAACGGTGTACTAAACTATGATGGCCATCAAGTTATGCTTTATATACCTGATCAAGGCGATGATATTGAAGCCGTGTTGTCTAATGGTAAATTAGGGCGACGTATCCATGTGGCAGAGTGTTCTACTCTTGAGTTGATGCGAGAAACTGGCCGGTTTAAACGCTATGATGTAATTAATCGCGTTGATGGCTTTTTTCCTGTATTTGGCTCAAGCTACAGAGGAGGCTCTAATACAGAGGGGGAAGCTGATTTAGGTGTATGTAAAAACTGCTTAAAAATTCTCAATTACAAGGGTTACTCTACGCAAAGCCCTCAAGTTAAAAATCAAGTATTTAATAATTTTTCGTTTGAACAATTCTTCGAAGTTTATAGCTCCTACTTTAAAAGTTTGCCTGTTAACAGTAAGAAACACACAAGCGGTTATACGCCAGATTGGCCATCAATTTCGGCTAAGTTAAGAAGCGATTTAAATTACACATGTGAGCAATGCGGCGTTGACCTTAAATCTGAAAAAAGGCTCTTACATACTCATCATATCAATGGGAATAAAGCAGAAAATGAACGAGATAATTTGAGAGTACTTTGTGCAGATTGCCATAAAAAGCAGCCACATCATGACCATATATATGTAAGCAACTCAGATATTCTCAAAATTAACCAGCTAAGACGAGAACAACATAAGTTTGACGTGTTTAATTACGATAATCTGCGAGAGTGTGCGGATACAGCATTAGATGGCCTTCTGCAAAAATGTGAGTCGACTAGGTTACCAGGTGCTGAGCTCGGGATTGTTATTCAAGATAGGGAAACATTTGTTTCAATCGATCTTTGCTGGCCAAGGCGAAAAGTAGCGGTGCTTATTAATATGAGTAATTCTAATATATTAAGAAGACACGGCTGGACTGTATTTACTGCATTCGACGCCTTAAATAACTTTGAGAATTTTCAACGCCAAATTAGATAAGAAATTTTAATTTTAAAGGATTAATTTATATGCACTCTAAAGCAAGCTTTGTTTTTTGGCTTACATTAGCACTTTATTTGCTAACACTATTTACTGTTACTTATGTAGGGGTTTATCTAACCTATATAGCTCTACCACTTTTGGTCATTTCAGGCCTAATCATGAAGTGCACAAAACCAAAGGCTGAGGTACAGAAAGTTTATGATGATAGTAAATCTGCAGCTACTCAGGCGCTACTAGGCACAAGTAATTTTTTAGATGATGTTACTGAAGGTATAAGTGAATTTAATAGAAACTTAGAAATTAAAAATAAAGTACACGAGCTAGTCAGAGAGCGAACGAAGGCCTATATAGCTAAGATACAATCGTTGAAAATAGAAAAAATACCCTTTGAAATGAAGTTAAACCATGCAGAGCTAGGCTCAGAAAAGCGCAATCTACAAGATGAAATAGAGCGTATTGATAGGGAAATAGAATTGAACAACAAGCATATAGAGCAGATTAAGATAGCCTGTGAATTAGAAGTTAGAGCTCCGTAATAATAGATATTTCTGAAAGCTACTATCTTTATAGTTGTTTTAAACTAATTAACCATAGCTCTATAAGTGATTAAAATGCTCATTTTAAGGCAAAGTACAATTCTTGATATTATTCCCTTGAGCCCTAGGTATATCTCCTCACATGAATTAATGGTTAAACTCAACCAGTTTGGCTTTGATATTTCAACCCGTATGCTACAGCGAGACCTCCAATCACTTTACGAGCAAGGTTGCTTTGGGCTTGAAAAAGATACCCGCAGTAAGCCCTATGGCTGGTCAATCAATGCGCAGTGGCGAGGTGGTAACTCAAAAGTAATGAGCAGCGATATTGCAGAGCTTTATTTGCTGCTAGAGCAGTTACTACCGCAATCTGTACCGAGCGATGTGAAACGCTCTGTGCATACTAAAGCAGAGCAGGCTCTTAAACGTTTTAATGGGCATGTACCTGACTGGCTTGCAACCCTTCCTAAGCCTTCGTTAAAAGTGAATATTGATGCTCAGTTAGTGGCGCAAATTGAGCATGCGATTAAGCATAAGCGTGCAGTGAGCGCTGAACTTTATAGGGTACTTTACGATGAAGCACATTGGTTGAAGTTTGCTGAGTTGAGTTTTTACAACTTAGTTGAGCAAGGCGGTGTGTTAATGGCGCAGTTTATGATGGGGAAGCTTCACGATAAATGTTACCAGATGCCGGTTTACCGTATTCGCAATGTGCAGGTACTGCAAAAAACACGACGAGAGCCAAGCACTGAGCAGTTAAAGTCGCTGCGCAGTGCGATTAGTAAAGGTATGAAGCAAGAAGCGATCGAGTTAATTGTAAAAGTACCCAGTCATTCTGCAGTTAATCAAGGGTTTATTGAGCTTGGCGAGCTGATTGACAAGCAACAGATTGACGATAAAAACGTATTATTTACCTACCAAACTATTGATAGCGAGCAATTGACCGATGAGCTATTTAAATGTGCCCATTGGCTCGAGGTTGTTAAACCTGAAAAGCTGCGCCAAAGAATCACTACAAAGCTTAAACTGGCCGCAAATATTTATAAATAACTCTAACTAGTTTGGGTGCGTCAAAAATTGACGCACCTATTTGTTATGCTCCTTTAAAAGTTAAGGAGTGATTATGTTTCAATTAATTCAACAAAATGATGGTTTATCAATCGGTGTATTTGGCATTGGTGGGTGTGGCTGTAATTCGCTTAACAGTATTTTTGAACAACGCGAGTCTGAGCAGGCGCACTTGTACAGCGTTAATACCGACAAAGTGGTACTTGAACATACACAGAGTGATGAAGCAGTACTAATAGGTGCTGAGCTAACTCATGGTTATGGTGCAGGAGCCGACCCTAAAGTTGGACTACAAGCGGCAGAAGAAAGTAAAGATCAGCTTTTAACGTTAATTAATGGCTGCGATATAATTCTGTGTGCAACAGGGTTGGGGGGCGGTACTGGGACTGGCGCTAGCCCGTATATTGCACAACTTGCTAGTGAGCAAGGTAAGCCCATTATATTTGTTGCTACATTACCATTTAGTAGTGAAGGGCAGTTTAGAAATAATATAGCGCAAGCAGGTTTAAATGAGCTTAAAGAGCATGCTAATGCGGTTATTACTCTCCCAAACGATCAACTGATTGAGGTGCTTGGTAACGATATAGGATTATTCGATGCGTTTAAACATTCAAACCAAATACTCCACTCACTGATAAAATCACTCATCGACATGCTTTGCTATCAAGGCTTAATAAACGTTGATTTAAATGATTTTGCGAAAATTATGGATTGCCAAGGCGATGCTGTACTTGGCGTAGGCAAGTGTAATGAAGAAAGCGAGCTAACTACTGCGCTTGATGAGGCACTTAACAACCCGTTAGTTAATCAAGTTGATATGTCATCAAGTACGGGTGTAATAATACAAGTAAATTGCAAAGATGAAATTTCACTCGGTAGTTATAACCTCATTACTGATACTGTGCGTCAGCAGGTAAGCCCAAACGCGTTAGTTATTTGTGGTGTTTCAAAAATAGAAACCTTAGCAACCAATTATGAGCTACTGGTTATTGCTACGGGCGCGAGTTCTAAAATGGTACTTGATGACACTAAAAGTGAGTCAAGCTCTAAAGTAGTCGCCACTAAGCCAAAGCCATCTGATATTTTTGACATCCCTGCTTTTATAAGAAATCAATCTGCACCACCTAGTAAAAGCTCTTTATAGGTTTGTAAATAACGACAACGCTGTATAGCAATATGTAAGCGCTACTCTAATATTTGCAAAGGGCGGCTCTTTTTAAGCTTTTGGGTTTGCTGGATTATATTACTCCAGATAGTTGAATATGCATTTATTGTGCTTTTGACGTTGGCGATAAATGTATTTGAATTATCAAATTTAAAAAATGATTTTTGTGTCGTTTTGTTTTTTAACTTAGCCTGTATTTTTACTTCTTTAAGTACTTCCTTCTCAAATAGTGAGAAGTTTTTATAAAGTGCTTTAATATCAGTATTATATAATTTATTCGAGTGGTCATAATGTTTACTCATTGGATCGTGCTCTGAAACAGAGTGATGAAGCATTTTTTTAGACTCAATTTCAGCAATCGTTGATGAGCCAATTTTTTTAGTTAGCACTTCTTTCATATGCGATTTTAAGAAGCTGCGAAGCAGTGTTGGAAATGCGCCGGCTGAGCCTTTTATATTTATGTTATCTCGCGGGGCCGCCACCATGTTTTTTGGTGCATGATATTTAAGAGCTCGGTTTAAACTCTCTTTACTTATGGGGTTTGAGCCGTTTTTAACCTTGCAGAATAAATAGGAGCGGTTTCTGTCTGGGTTTAATTTTAATTCTTGTTGTATCGCTTTTTTCATCTCGGGTGTGAGTTGTATTTTAAACTCTTTTTGGTTTTTCATAGCACCGCGAGTGGTATGGGTTGTTTCAGGAAACGTTAAAAATTTAGGATTATTTAAATCATCTATATACGACAGACGCAGATTACAAATATTTATGGGCCTTAGCCCAGTAAACATCATCAGTAGTACGGCATTTATTAATGTATTATTTTTAGCTGTTTTTAGGTTTATGTATAGCTGAGAAATTAGAGATATATCAGTATATGCCTTACAAGGAATAGGCTTCGCCGTTCGAGAAGATATATAATTATTGTCTACTTCTAGGAATGGATTATCGCCATTATTATATTTATTTTTTGCGAACACCCACAGTTTTTTCATTTGCTCGAATAACTTAGCCACATGCGGACCACTTTTCTCTGTTAGTAGTTGGTCAATCGTTGCTTCTATTATTTCAGGCGTAATAGTCTGAAATAGCGTATTTTTACCAAATGCATTTTGAATTGCATTAAGGTAAGAGGTGTATGTTGTTACTGTGGTTTCAGCTAACTTGCTAGGGCTATGTTTATTAATTGCCTGTAAGTTTTCTATTTGTTTACTCACTACAAATTCGAATGTGTAATTAGAGGTGTTCTTTTTGTATATTTCGGCCGCTTTTGATTTCGCTGCTGAAAAACTCATATTATTAGAATCACCAATCTTTGTGTTTTTTATGCCATGTTCTTTTTTAAAATGAGTAAAAAATTTAATAATGCCATCATGCTGGAATACAATTCTTATTTGATCTTTAAGCTGATACTTTGAAAGTCTTCTACCTTTTTCCTGCGATAATATAATAGTCGCAAGACTGGCTAGCTCTTCCATTGACTCGTCATTGTAGGGTGGCTTAAATGCATTAAATTCAGCCATGCAAAGGTCACGACTTTTAATCGTGACCTCACATGGTTTTATTGAATTTAATACTGATGTTGCCATTAATATAAAAACCTTAAAAAAGTTAAAATCATCAAATAATTGATGAGGTATCGCTCTAATAAGGCAATGATATGAAATTAATTTTTTTTACAAAAACTTTGGTAAGTCGAAATTAAACTTTTTTAATTATTTTTTACTTTGGCCTCTTGGTCATTTAAATATCTCTCAACGACAGCTCTTCCTTCTTCGGTTAAGATCAAATCTTTTGTTACTCTGCCCGTATCACCAAGTGGCTGATTAATGAAGTTTACATAACCGCGCTTGTAAACTAGATGTGCTTTAATCCTATCTCTCAGTGCTTTTTTTTGGCTGTTTTCTTCTAGATTACTAGCCTGTTTACTCTGCATTCCTGTAAGTCTTAGCTGCTGATTTTCAAGCTCTTTAGCTCTTTTTAAAATACTAGCTTCATGAATTTTGAATACATTAAATTTTAGCTTTGTTGAAGTGCCAAATAGCTCTTCAGATTTATCATAGTTTAAGCCGTTTGGATCGTCCTCTTTTCTTAGGTGATGAAGCGCGAGTCTTGTGAGTTCCTCAGCGTGTTTAAAATGATAGCCGTTGGCAACCATAATCGCTTTTGCGTTGGATTTAAAAAAACTTCGGCACATTGTGCAAAATGCTCCCGCAGATCCTTTCATTACAATGTTTCTTTTATCTCCTTTTACTGCATCAACAGGGGAGTAATCTTTGATGATTTTGTCCAGCGACCTTTTAGCAAATGGTTTGTTAAGATCGCGAGGCTGAAGAAATATGTGATCAGGGTTACAGTTAGGGAGTGCATTTTCCATCCAGTCTCTCTGCTCTAAAATAATGGCGCGCATGGCTTTGGTTAAGGGCAATTTATATTCTTTTTGGTTTTTCATTTCTCCACGAACTCCGACAACAGATGCCGGAAAGGTAATTAATGTTGGGAAGTCGATACTATTGAGCCACTCCCACTTCATTTGTGGAATATTAATAGGGCGTATACCTGTCAAAATCATGAATCGAGCTGCATTTTTTTGATGTACATTTGGTGCAGACGCGAGGTTTATCCACAATTCAGCTATTGAATCTAAGTCAGTATAAACTTGGCAAGGACGAGGGCTTTCTACACGGTCAGATACGTAAAAGTCATCGATATCAGCTGCTGGGTTTTTACCTGAGTTAAATTTGTTCTTAGCAAATCGCCATACTCTTCTAATCTGTGCAAAAAGCTCGATTGCCTGGTTATTGGACTCTGTCTGGATAATTAAATCTACAATCTTTTCTAACTCTCCAGCTGTAAGAGATTGGAACGCACGCTTAAGTGGGAAATGATGCCTGAGCTTTTTTATTCTGCATTGATATGTTCTGAGCGATGAAGCTGCAAATTTGGTAGGTGCAGTGTTATGGCGCTCTATTAAGCTTTGTTCATAAGCATCAAACACAGTTTTAATATTATGATTATTTAAAACGCCATACTTCATTTGCTCAGTAAGCTTTCGTGCTTTTGCTATTGTTAATTCAGGTGCTTCACCTAATTTGGTATTAGCTATGCCAGATGATTTAGGGAAGTTAGAGTAGAAAATAGCAGCGCCAGACTTGGTGAAAATTAGTCGAATATGGTGTTGCGCTTCGTATTTCGATAATCTTTTAGTCCGACTAGGTCTAAGGCTTTGTTTATCTGCACTTTTTTCTTCAAAAAATATGATATTTTGAGCCAGCGTAGCACACCGATTTATGTGCTGCATAGAAAATGGAGGTTTGAGCTGGTTCCATTCTAGTTTAGCTTTCGTGTATTGAACTTTGGTAAGCGTTGATAAAGAGTGCTTCACTTTGTAATAACCTATATAAATAAAGGCCTTGCGGCGATTTTTATTGATTGAGATCAACAAAGCAACAGAGAAAAATAGGCATAATTCGTGGCTGCAATTTACACCTAAAAATAAAATGGTGTGTTACGAATGTGTGCTACGATTTAAAGAAAAATAAAGGTTTATTATTGAACTGGACTTGTGTAAAAAGTAGTCAAAAAACATTTAGTTTAACTCTATCTTTTTGTTTTATAATGATATTAATTGAAAAGGCTAAACAGTGGCTCTACTCATAAATAGTAAATGCATTAACTGCGACATGTGTGACCCAGAATGCCCTAATGAGGCTATTTATATGGGCGCGAAGATATACCAAATAGATGCTAGTAAATGTACTGAGTGTGTAGGGCATTATGATAAACCTACTTGCGTAAGTGTTTGCCCTATTGACTGCATAAAGCCCGATCCGAATAAGCGTGAAACTTTGGACGAATTAGCAGAAAAATTTGTGCGGGTAACTGGCAAATAACTCGTCAGGTATTTTGCTAAGCCGCTTTTTACTATTGGCTAAAAACTATCTATATTACTTATTTAGCTTGTAGCAAAAGTCCGCTGTCATGCATTTTTAGTTTCAATCAAATCTTATTACCTTCATTAATTATCAACTATATTGTGTTACCTTAAGGCTTTATAAACTCAAGTATTAATCTAAGTTTTAGATTGCATTCTATAGGAGTCTATTTTGGATATAGGTATTAACGCTATTCAGGCTGTATCTTCAAAACAAGCCATATTTATTAATGATGAGTGCCGAGTATTTGTAATTGGCGATCTTGATGGTGATTTACCGGCCTTAAAAAACGCACTTAATAACGTGAATTTTGACCCTGAAAGAGATACTTTGTTTTGCCTAGGCGATTTTGTTGATCGCGGGGATAAAACATATGACTTATTTACATACTTACAAGCCATTAGGGCATGTATGATATTAGGTAATCATGAGCATTTAATGTTGGAATCATTATTAAGTAATGATAAAGCGGCTTTAAAATTATGGACTGACAATGGTGGCAATTGGCATAAGTCGGTATCAAGTGAAAAGCTCAATGTCATGTGCGATGAGTTACTAACTAAACCGCTTTCAATAGTACTAGAGTATCGTGGTTATACAATAGGGTTGTCTCATACATTTGCACAATCGTGGGATTGGGAAAATTACCCTGATGATAAATCGCTAATTGTGCAATCTCTATTGTGGGATCGCGAAGTAGTTAAACAAAATAAGGTAGTTAAAAGTCATGGAGTCGACTTTTCAATACATGGACATAACTCAACTAAAGCGCCTTTTTGGGTTGGTAATAGTTATCATATAGATACAAATTATTATGGTGGAAAGCCGACATTACTTGAGCTTTCAGAGGTTATTGCTACGCTTGGTTAACCAAGCGCTATTTAGCAATTGTTACTTCTTTCAAATATCATCCGGCAGTTTTGCTTTCTAAAGTATAAACTGCTGACTACCACATCTAATTATCCCCTTCGTTTTTTTGTATACACTTTATGATGATTTGTGCACTGTAATTATTTTATCAAGCCTATAAACTATTTATCAGCAACCAAAGTGAGATGGCCTATGAATAAAGTACATTTTAGTAATATCACAGATTTTTACAGCGCGCTTGGAAAACCTGCGCCGGAGCATCCGCTTTTTGCCATTTCAACAACAGACAGTTCATCACAAAACAATTACCAAGCATGTTTAAATACTCAAAGTGTTATTAGCACCGATTTTTATGCTATTTCTCTAAAAAAGGTGACTGCAGGAGAGATTGTATATGGGCAAACTAAATATGATTGTAGTAGCGGTACATTATTGTTTTTTTCTCCACAGCAAACATTTTATAGCAATGGTGTAACTGTTGAGTCTCAAGGGAAAACAATTGTATTTCATGAGGATTTTATTCGTGGCCATGCACTAAGTACTGCACTCAAAAAGGCTTCTTTTTTTGGTTATGCCGTTAATGAAGCACTTCATCTTTCGCCAAAAGAGCAACGTTTAATTGCCAATGTAATTGCGAATATAGAAAGCGAATCAAAGCTCAGCTACGACGAATTTAGCCGTGACATTCTTTTAGCACACATCAATGTTTTGCTTAACTATGCAGAACGGTTTTATCGTCGACAGTTTTTATTGCGAAAAGAATCCCATAGCGCAATTGTTGATTCGTTTTTGGAAAAATTTGATGAGCTATTAGTGCTCAATAACAACAATGAAATTCCGAGTGTTAATACCCTTGCTGACTCACTAAATATGACTAGTCGCTATTTAACAGATGCATTAAAAATAGAAACCGGACAAACCGCACAACAAGTCATTCATAATCATTTAATTGATAAAGCAAAAAATAGCTTATTAGAAAGTAGCGACTCTGTTGCAAGTATTGCTTATGCATTAGGTTTCGCGTACCCGCAATACTTTGCCCGATTATTTAAAAACAAAGTAGGTCTAACGCCCTCACAGTACCGTGCTAGTCAGCACTAACTTAGTAGCAGGAAACAAGATGAAAAAAGTAGCAATTGTAACCGGTACATCGACTGGTTTAGGTATTAGCATTGTCGTAAAACTAGCACAACAAGGTTATTTTGTTGTGGCAACTATGCGTAATTTAGATAAAAAAGGTGCACTTGAAGTCGCTCTTCAAAACGCGAATGTGCAAGCTGAAATAAAGTATTTAGATGTGCAAAATACACTAAGTATTGAGCAATGTATTACTGACGTTATAGATGAACAAGGACAAATAGATTTACTCGTAAATAATGCAGGGGCAGGGTATATAAGAACAACCGAACAAACTACAGAGCAAGACATTCAGTGGGTAATGGATGTAAACTTTTTAGGAGTGGTACGCTGTACAAAAGCTGTTTTGCCGCATATGCGTAAAGCACGCCAAGGGCATATTGTGAATATATCGTCAGTAGGCGGTCTTGTCGGTCAACCTTTTAATGAAATTTACTGCGCAGCTAAGTTCGCACTTGAAGGTTATGTTGAATCGGTAGCAACTTATATAACACCAGCATTTAATATCAATTTTACCAATGTAGAGCCTGGTGGTATTAGCTCTGAATTTGCAAATAATGCGTTAGCACAGTTTCAGCAAACTGGTGGCATTGTAGATGATGAATATAAACCAATATTAGAGCAGTACATTGCGAGTGCTCAAGGTCGCTCTGCTGACGTATTTCAAACAGTAGACGAAGTAGCTAATGTGGTTATGGAATGTGTAAATAGTGAAGAACCACCAATAAGAGCGCGTACATCAATTTGGGCAAATGAGTTCTGTGAACTTAAAACGCAAGCAGATCCTACTGGTAAACTTCAGCAGCAAAAAGTGATTTCATGGTGATTTGAATAATTTGTTTTTAAGCTATAAATATTTAAATTCAACAAAGCCTCTCTTAGCTTGTTAATTAAGAGTGGTTTTGATGTGTGGGTTGGATTTTAAGTTTCATCCAATAGGTATCAATACAGTTATATGAGACGTTTATTTAGTTTTAATATTGATGATTAACAAACGGTTAAGTTTGGCTGTGTAGAATTGGGAACAATTTTTGCCATTTCGTAAATAATTTACGTAAAAGGACTAACTTCTCGCTTTAGGTTTTATATAAGCAGATTTAAATGGAACAGCCTCTCACATGATAGTAGCAAGCATATACCCTTTCCCTTTTTCAACGTTTTGTAAGTCGTCACTTTATGTATCAATTTTTTCTGCTTTGGGTTCTACGTGTGCTTTTGCAGCGCAAGAAAACTCGCAGCACGCAAAAGATATGGAAGTAATAGAAGTACGTGGTATCCGTTCAAGTATGGCCGAAAACTTAGATGTAAAACGTATGTCGGGATCTGTAGTTGATGCAATTACCGCTGAAGACATTGGAAAGTTCCCTGATAAAAACGTTGCAGACTCACTTCAGCGTGTACCCGGTGTGGTAATTGAGCGTGACGGCGGGGAAGGTTCATCTGTCAGTATTCGTGGTTTATCGTCAGAACTTACCTTTACACAGCTTAATGGTAATTTTATAGCATCTTCTCCAGGGGAGCCTTCGCGTTCGTTTGATTATGCTTTGTTACCGTCTTCAATGATTGAAAGTGTCGAGGTTTATAAATCGCCAGAGGCACGCTTAGATGAAGGTGGGGTTGGTGGCACTGTATTAATGCACAGCCGAAAGCCTTTAAATATGGATGCAAACTCGGGTGTATTTAATGTCGAGAGTACTTACGCTGATGTTACAAAAGAGTACGAACCGCAGTTTACGGGTTTATATTCATGGAAAAACGACAACGAAAACTTTGGTGTATTAGTTGGCTATACCTATCAGGAACGGACAAACAGAACGCTTTCGGGCGGTACTGATGCTAATGTATGGCGCTATACTGGCACTGGGCAAGCAACAGATATACATGGTAATACAGTTGATAACAATAACGGTTGGGATACTATTAATGATGCTAACGATAACAGTTACGATGGCGTTTGGTTTCCGCAAGTTGTTCGAGGTTCTGTTCTTAACGAAAAACGTGAGCGAGAAGGGATTCAATTTAGTTCACAGTGGCGACCAACAGATCGTTTAGAGCTTGGCTTTAATTATTTTGGTTTTACACTTGGGCAAGACAGAACAGAATCTGTGATTGATATACCAGAGTGGTCTTTAAATCCTGATTTTTTGACGGATGTAAATCTTGATGAGTCGGGCACTATCGTTACTGGTATGCAATACGATGCAATGGCAAGTGGTGTCGAAAATGATATGCAATTTCCGTGGATGCGTGGCAGCTACGTACGTGAGGAATCTACCTCCGATACCTTTGATTTTAATTTAACCTATGAAGGTGATAATTTTAAAGCGCGCTTTGTAATTGGTAATACACAATCAGAGGGCGGCCCAGAAGAAAGCTGGGAAGCGGCGTATAAAAGTTCTAACGCGGGCGAAGACGCAGCCACTATTCAAAACGCAGCTCAAACGGCAGGCTGGTCACTCAATCAAAATAATGTGTCACTTAATATCGACCCTAACACATTAGTTAATTTACAAAATGGAGTTGGAGGCGGTCGTGATGCGGGCTCTTCAAACTCAAGCTTTGTACGCAGTGAGCTAGAAGAAGATTACTACCAAGCTGATGTGGATTTTTATGTTGATTGGGGCTTTTTAAAAACAATTAGAACCGGTGTTAAATACCGCAATTCAACTCTTCACCGTGAAACCGGCAACACCTTCTTTTTAGATCCAAATTTTGATATTGCTGCAGGGGAAGCAAGTGAGCAAGGTATTACCCGTTTTGATAGCTACCAGTGGAATGGTGGAATGCCATTAGCTAAAAATGTATTTACTAGTGAGAATAATATTGCAGGTGGTTTTGATATAAACCAAATGCCAAGTATCGACTGGAATAAATATCGCGATATGGTCACTGCTAGTTATGTACCTTATACGCGCATTGAAGATAACTTTGTTTACGATATAGAAGAAAAAATATCGGCTTTTTACATACAAGGTGATTTTGAATTTATTGAAGTAAGAGGTAATTTGGGCGTGCGTGTTGTGCAAACAAAAACATTTACTTCATCTACTGACTTATATACCTACCAATTAGATCACACAAATGATGAAACAGGTGAGCCAGTAACAGGTGACGCTCGTTTTGTAGAAGACTATCAATTAGTCACTCAGCAAAACAAAGACACTCAAGTTTTGCCAAGCTTTAATATAGCGTGGGATGCAACCGACGATTTAGTTATTCGTGGGGCAATAGCTAAAGTAATATCTCGTCCTGACTATAGTGATTTAGGTGCGCAGCAGCGCATTACTTATGTATCAGATGAATGGGCAGAAGATAGAGCCGCATTTAACGAGCTTCCTGGTTTTAGCGGTAGTGGCGGAAATAAAAACTTGAAACCATTTGAATCAATTCAAGCCGATTTATCTATTGAGTATTATTATGGCGAAGGTTCAGCTGTTGGGCTGGCACTTTTTCATAAAAAAGTAGATAACTTTGTTGTGCCACTGGTGATCGACGTAGAGCAAAACTTTGCTGGTAAAAATAATATAGTGGATGCAGGGACTATTAATATAGCCCCTTACAGCACTGTAGGTAATGGCACCGATGCAGTATCAAAAGGCGCGGAAGTATTTATTCAGCATGCCTTTGATAGTGGTTTTGGCTTTTACGCAAATTACACTTATAACAAAACCAATAAAGCAGATGTAACAATTAATGGTGAAGAATTTGGTCAGTCGGCCTTAATAGGTAGTGCAAAGTATCAGTACAACACCTCTGTTTATTATGAAGGAGATTATTTTAATGTACGTGCTTCTTATAATAAGCGCGGCGAAACAGTACTCGGTTTAAATAGCGGATTAAATGTATACCAAGACCCTTACGAACAACTCGATGTAAATGCATCCGTAAATTTATACGACGGGCTTAGCTTTACCGCAGCGGTTATTAATTTAACTAAATCTGAATCAGTAACGCGTTTAGGAAATGACACCGATGCGCGATTACTCAATACTAGCTACTCAGGTCGTCGTTTTTACGCGGGCTTTAACTATAGCTTTTAGCTAAATGACTTAATAGCAGGTCTGTAGACGGTATTTTTTGATAGCGTAGGCCATAACAAACACTTTAATAGGCGTTAAATGTTAATAAAGTGCTAGTTATGTTGTGTTTTTAATGCGTTTAGCTCAAATTCTCAGCGAACAGTGCTTTATTTAAAGTTTTGTCAATAAAACGCTTGCGTAAAAATCTGTTCTCCCTATAATGCGACCCCACTGAGACGGGAAACAGCAACGCATAGCGAGGCTCGAACTACTCAGAGAGTTAAATAAAACTTCGGTTTTAAATCTTCTAAAAAGAAAGTTTAAAACAAAGTGTTGACTCGAAAAATAAAGGGTGTATTATTCGCATCCCTTGAGACGATAAAGCGACTCAAAACGTTCTTTAACAATATAAAGCAATCATCTGTGTGGGCACTCGTACAGATTGAGTTCTAACAGCCAACCTACTTAGGTAGTGAGGCAAACAAATTAGAGTCTCAATTGAAAACTGAGTGACCAACAGAAGTAACTTATTTATAAGTTGCTTCGGCACAGTCAATTCAATATCGAAAGATATTAAAAAATTCAGAATTCATTGAGCTGTCGAAAGACATAAAACTTTTTAATTGAAGAGTTTGATCATGGCTCAGATTGAACGCTGGCGGCAGGCCTAACACATGCAAGTCGAGCGGTAACAGAAAGTAGCTTGCTACTTTGCTGACGAGCGGCGGACGGGTGAGTAATGCTTGGGAACATGCCTTGAGGTGGGGGACAACAGTTGGAAACGACTGCTAATACCGCATAATGTCTACGGACCAAAGGGGGCTTCGGCTCTCGCCTTTAGATTGGCCCAAGTGGGATTAGCTAGTTGGTGAGGTAATGGCTCACCAAGGCGACGATCCCTAGCTGGTTTGAGAGGATGATCAGCCACACTGGGACTGAGACACGGCCCAGACTCCTACGGGAGGCAGCAGTGGGGAATATTGCACAATGGGCGCAAGCCTGATGCAGCCATGCCGCGTGTGTGAAGAAGGCCTTCGGGTTGTAAAGCACTTTCAGTCAGGAGGAAAGGTTAGTAGTTAATACCTGCTAGCTGTGACGTTACTGACAGAAGAAGCACCGGCTAACTCCGTGCCAGCAGCCGCGGTAATACGGAGGGTGCGAGCGTTAATCGGAATTACTGGGCGTAAAGCGTACGCAGGCGGTTTGTTAAGCGAGATGTGAAAGCCCCGGGCTCAACCTGGGAACTGCATTTCGAACTGGCAAACTAGAGTGTGATAGAGGGTGGTAGAATTTCAGGTGTAGCGGTGAAATGCGTAGAGATCTGAAGGAATACCGATGGCGAAGGCAGCCACCTGGGTCAACACTGACGCTCATGTACGAAAGCGTGGGGAGCAAACGGGATTAGATACCCCGGTAGTCCACGCCGTAAACGATGTCTACTAGAAGCTCGGAGCCTCGGTTCTGTTTTTCAAAGCTAACGCATTAAGTAGACCGCCTGGGGAGTACGGCCGCAAGGTTAAAACTCAAATGAATTGACGGGGGCCCGCACAAGCGGTGGAGCATGTGGTTTAATTCGATGCAACGCGAAGAACCTTACCTACACTTGACATACAGAGAACTTACCAGAGATGGTTTGGTGCCTTCGGGAACTCTGATACAGGTGCTGCATGGCTGTCGTCAGCTCGTGTTGTGAGATGTTGGGTTAAGTCCCGCAACGAGCGCAACCCCTATCCTTAGTTGCTAGCAGGTAATGCTGAGAACTCTAAGGAGACTGCCGGTGATAAACCGGAGGAAGGTGGGGACGACGTCAAGTCATCATGGCCCTTACGTGTAGGGCTACACACGTGCTACAATGGCGCATACAGAGTGCTGCGAACTCGCGAGAGTAAGCGAATCACTTAAAGTGTGTCGTAGTCCGGATTGGAGTCTGCAACTCGACTCCATGAAGTCGGAATCGCTAGTAATCGCGTATCAGAATGACGCGGTGAATACGTTCCCGGGCCTTGTACACACCGCCCGTCACACCATGGGAGTGGGTTGCTCCAGAAGTAGATAGTCTAACCCTCGGGAGGACGTTTACCACGGAGTGATTCATGACTGGGGTGAAGTCGTAACAAGGTAGCCCTAGGGGAACCTGGGGCTGGATCACCTCCTTATACGATTTAGAACTTATTTGTTCGTAGTGTCCACACAGATGATTGTTAATTAGTGCTTGTTCTTCGGAATAACTAATTAATATGCTCTTTAAAAATTTGGAAAAGCTGATAATAAAATTCTGATAGATACTTTGTATTTATCAAGAGTTTTCAAAAGTAAAAAAAGAATGGTAGCAGTACCATTCAGTGCCATTTAATTAACGTTTTACGTTGATTGATTGGTATCTACTTTAGTATTCAATATTGACTTCTGGCGAAGTTAAACTGTCACAAAACAAAGACCCGTTTGGGTTGTATGGTTAAGTGACTAAGCGTACACGGTGGATGCCTTGGCAGTTGGAGGCGATGAAGGACGTATTAACTTGCGATAAGCCTAGTCAAGCTAGTAAAAAGCGCTTGAGACTAGGATTTCCGAATGGGGAAACCCACCTGCTTGCAGGTATCGTTAACTGAATACATAGGTTAACGAGGCGAACGCGGAGAACTGAAACATCTAAGTACCCGTAGGAAAAGAAATCAACCGAGATTCCGAAAGTAGCGGCGAGCGAAATCGGAACAGCCCTTAAGCTTATTATGTGTTAATGGAAGGCTCTGGAAAGTGCCACGATACAGGGTGATAGTCCCGTACATGAAAAGACATTTTAAGTGAAATCGAGTAGGTCGGAGCACGTGAAACTTTGACTGAATATAGGTGGACCATCATCTAAGGCTAAATACTCCCAACTGACCGATAGTGAACCAGTACCGTGAGGGAAAGGCGAAAAGAACCCCTGTGAGGGGAGTGAAATAGAACCTGAAACCGTGTACGTACAAGCAGTAGGAGCCCACTTGTTGGGTGACTGCGTACCTTTTGTATAATGGGTCAGCGACTTATATTTTGTAGCGAGGTTAACCGAATAGGGTAGCCGTAGGGAAACCGAGTCTTAACTGGGCGACTAGTTGCAAGGTATAGACCCGAAACCCGGTGATCTAGCCATGGGCAGGTTGAAGGTTGAGTAACATCAACTGGAGGACCGAACCCACTAACGTTGAAAAGTTAGGGGATGACCTGTGGCTAGGAGTGAAAGGCTAATCAAACCGGGAGATAGCTGGTTCTCCCCGAAATCTATTTAGGTAGAGCCTCGGACGAATACTTACGGGGGTAGAGCACTGTTAAGGCTAGGGGGTCATCCCGACTTACCAACCCTTTGCAAACTCCGAATACCGTAAAGTAATATCCGGGAGACACACGGCGGGTGCTAACGTCCGTCGTGAAGAGGGAAACAACCCAGACCGCCAGCTAAGGTCCCAAAGTCATAGTTAAGTGGGAAACGATGTGGAAAGGCCCAGACAGCCAGGAGGTTGGCTTAGAAGCAGCCATCCTTTAAAGAAAGCGTAATAGCTCACTGGTCGAGTCGGTCTGCGCGGAAGATGTAACGGGGCTAAACTATGCACCGAAGCTGCGGATTCAGAATTTATTCTGAGTGGTAGGGGAGCGTTCTGTAAGCGGTTGAAGGTGTACCGGGAGGTATGCTGGACGTATCAGAAGTGCGAATGCTGACATGAGTAACGATAATGGGAGTGAAAAACTCCCACGCCGGAAGACCAAGGGTTCCTATCCCATGTTAATCAGGGTAGGGTAAGTCGACCCCTAAGGCGAGGCCGAAAGGCGTAGTCGATGGGAAACAGATTAATATTTCTGTACTCGATATAATTGCGATGGGGGGACGGAGCAGGCTAAACAAGCATGGCGTTGGTAGTCCATGTGAAAGTGAGTAGGTTGGTGACTTAGGTAAATCCGGGTTGCTATTAAGACTGAGACACGAGACGAGTCACTAAGGTGATGAAGTTGTTGATGCCATACTTCCAGGAAAAGCCTCTAAGCTTCAGATTATATGGAATCGTACCCCAAACCGACACAGGTGGTCAGGTAGAGAATACTAAGGCGCTTGAGAGAACTCGGGTGAAGGAACTAGGCAAAATCGTACCGTAACTTCGGGAGAAGGTACGCTCCTATCTGTGATGAGACTTGCTCTCTAAGCGGACGGGAGCCGCAGTGACCAGGTGGCTGGGACTGTTTATTAAAAACACAGCACTGTGCAAAATCGCAAGATGACGTATACGGTGTGACACCTGCCCGGTGCCGGAAGGTTAATTGATGGGGTTATCCTTAGGGAGAAGCTCTTGATCGAAGCCCCGGTAAACGGCGGCCGTAACTATAACGGTCCTAAGGTAGCGAAATTCCTTGTCGGGTAAGTTCCGACCTGCACGAATGGTGTAACCATGGCCACGCTGTCTCCACCCGAGACTCAGTGAAATTGAAATCGCAGTGAAGATGCTGTGTACCCGCGGCTAGACGGAAAGACCCCGTGAACCTTTACTACAGCTTGGCACTGAACATTGAACCTACATGTGTAGGATAGGTGGGAGACTTTGAAGCAGCGACGCTAGTTGTTGTGGAGTCAACCTTGAAATACCACCCTTGTAGTTTTGATGTTCTAACGTTGGCCCCTGAATCGGGGTTACGGACAGTGCCTGGTGGGTAGTTTGACTGGGGCGGTCTCCTCCTAAAGAGTAACGGAGGAGCACGAAGGTTGGCTAAGTACGGTCGGACATCGTACGGTTAGTGTAATGGTAGAAGCCAGCTTAACTGCGAGACAGACACGTCGAGCAGGTACGAAAGTAGGTCATAGTGATCCGGTGGTTCTGAATGGAAGGGCCATCGCTCAACGGATAAAAGGTACTCCGGGGATAACAGGCTGATACCGCCCAAGAGTTCATATCGACGGCGGTGTTTGGCACCTCGATGTCGGCTCATCACATCCTGGGGCTGAAGTCGGTCCCAAGGGTATGGCTGTTCGCCATTTAAAGTGGTACGCGAGCTGGGTTTAGAACGTCGTGAGACAGTTCGGTCCCTATCTGCCGTGGGCGTTTGAGAATTGAGAGGGGTTGCTCCTAGTACGAGAGGACCGGAGTGAACGAACCGCTGGTGTTCGGGTTGTCATGCCAATGGCATTGCCCGGTAGCTACGTTCGGAACTGATAAGCGCTGAAAGCATCTAAGCGCGAAGCAGGCCTCGAGATGAGTTCTCACTAGACTTTTAAAGTCTCTGAAGGGCCGTTGAAGACTACAACGTTGATAGGCAAGATGTGGAAGTGGTGTGAGCCATTAAGCTAACTTGTACTAATTACCCGTGAGGCTTAACCATACAACGCCAAACGCGTTTTATGCGACAGTTTGACAGAAGTTAATATGACTAAAGTAGATATTACTGAAAAGACTTAAAAAATATTATCAGATATTTTCCAAATTCAAGAGGTGACTCTTAGCGCGTAGCGTTAACATTGAGGCACCTTGCGCAAAGAAAATGGTAGCACTACGTGCTTGTCATTCATTCTTTGCACCTAATTTGCTTGGTGACAATAGCGTTTTGGACCCACCTGATTCCATGCCGAACTCAGTAGTGAAACGAAACAGCGCCGATGATAGTGTAGCATTTGCTATGTGAAAGTAGGACATTACCAGGCTTCAAATTGTAGAAAGCCCGACTAGAAATAGTCGGGTTTTTTTACGTCTGCAGAAAAGTGAAATGTGCGCAATTAACACCCACTCATATCGCGACACAAAGATAGTGTAGCATTTCACTGTGGCTCTCCACCGCTGTGGGCACTACGACATTACCAGGCTTCAAATAAGAGAAACCCGTTACAGCAATGTGACGGGTTTTTTGCTTTCTGGGATTTAGTAAATAGCCAGAGCCCATGCCGAACTAAGTAGTGAAACCAAACAGCTCGAAGGCGAGCCCCGGCCAACGATAGTGTAGCATTTGCTATATGACTTTCTACCGCTGTGGGCACTACGACATTATCAGGCTTCAAATTGTAGAGACCCGTTACAGCAATGTGACGGGTTTTTTGCTGTCTGGGATTTAGTAAATAGCCAAGAGCCCATGCCGAACTCAGTAGTGAAACAAAACAGCTCGAAGGCGAGCCCCACGGAAGGCCGCCCCGACACAAAGATAGTGAAGCATTTCACTGTGGCTCTCCACCGCTGTGGGCACAACGATATCCTACTGCGTAGCGCACCGACTTCAAATTGTAGAAAGCCCGACTAGAAATAGTCGGGCTTTTTTACGTTTGCAGAAAAGTGAAATGTGCGCAATTAATATACACTCATACCAACACCATCGAGTAGGGCGGAAAAATAGATCACTTAATTAAGCGAATTGGTATAAAAATAAAATTGTGAACTACCGAATTTACGTTTTCGGTTTGTGTAAGCAGTTGTTTAGGTGAAGTATCAAACAGAATTTATAAATTAGTTTGATTAGTTTATTATAACTCGTTAACTAACCACAGACTTAGCTTGTTTATGAGGGCAATGAATACTAATATGATTTCATGATCTTATAACTAAATCTATTGGCTTAGTTGTTTTAAAATTACTACCAATAATGATTGTGAGCTGTAACTTAAATGCCTTATGAAACATTTGTAGATGACTCTGCATCGCTAGTTGAATTTACCCGAGTTTACTTAGCTATTTTTTATACTTTTGTTGCCGGATTTTATACATTTAGAATTATTTATAAAAATCGAAATACACCATCAGGCGTTATTTATCCCGGTGATAAATTTTGTACTAGTTGGTGGAACCATATGGTTTTTAAATTTTTCAGGGCTGCTATTTGGTTTGTATGTGTAATTAGAGTGTTTGTACCTGAGTTAGATAGCTATCTTGGGCTATTCTCGATACTCAATGGCTGGCCAGGCGTATTATTTGGCGATGTATTATTGACAGCAGGCTTTATTTTAACGATGTTTGTACATTTTCATATGGCAGCCCTTTGGCGTTCAGGCATTGATCCTAAGGGACCACATGAGCTTAAAACATCAGGATTATATGAATACTCTAGGAATCCGATGTATTTAGGCGTTGTAGCTGCACAGGTGGGGTTCTTTTTAGCCTTACCTAGTATATTTAGTTTGACCTGTTTAGTTATTGGTTTTACAGCTATATATAGACAAACATTAGTTGAGGAGGCTCATTTAGCTCATCGTTTTTCTACACAATATAAAGAGTATAAACAACTAGTCCCTCGCTGGTTATAGCTTGGGATTGAGCTTTAAATACATGGATTTTTAAGGAAAAAGTAAAGAAGTGTTCTGTGTTGGCTTGCTAAAATCTAGCATGATAGACATAAATCAGATCACTTCTTTTTGTTTTATACCAATTCGCTTAATTAAGTGATCTATTTTGAGGATGGAAAACGTGTTGATAGCTAGGCAAAAAAATTGCTATTTAGTTGTTCTAAATGAGAATTTTTTAACACAGGTAGCGACACGTTCAGCCCCGCAAAATGATTAAGTATTATTGCGGATTGGTATTATATACTTTTCCATAAACTCTTGTTTAGTAATTGCCTTTGAAAAAATGTAGCCTTGAATATAATCACAAGCAAGCTGCTTTAATAGGTCATACTGTTTTTGTGTCTCAACTCCTTCAGCAACCACCATTACGTCTAGATTGTGAGCCATAGTGATAATAGCTTTCACGAGAGCAATACTATTATCGTTTGATTCTATATCGTTGATAAATGAGCGATCTATTTTTAAAATATCTATATCTAAGCGCTGTAAATACGCCAAAGAAGAATAACCAACACCAAAGTCGTCAATCGCAATATCTATATTAATAGTGCTTAAGCGTTTTAATTGTCGTTGTATTGACGAGTCGGGATCCATTAAAGTATTTTCAGTGACTTCAATTAAAATGGTGTTTGCGGGTAGCTGGTACTTTTTACTTGCAACAATCCATTCATCCACCCAGCAACCAGCGCGGTCAATTTCAAGAGGTGATGTATTTACACTGACTTGAATTGTCTTTTCACTTAAAACATTGAATTGGACGGTATCTTGAATTGCTTGAGATTTTACCCATTGGCCGATATCGTTTATTAATCCGTTTTTTTCAGCGACAGGTATAAATTCATTTGGCCCTATTAGGCCTCGTTCAGGGTGATTCCAACGAATTAGAGCTTCAGCTTTTGGTACTGATTTCCCGTCGATTGAAAATATAGGTTGGTAAAATAATTCAAATTGGTTTTTAACAATTGCAGTGCGTATCTCCTCTATTAGACGACGCTTTTCTGTGGCTTTTTCTTCTATAGCATAAGAGAAAAATTCATAGCGATTCCGCCCTTTATTTTTAGATAAATACATTGCTTGGTCAGCGCGTCTAACGAGCTCTTCTACTGTTAAACCATCAGCAGGGAAAAATGTTAAACCTATGCTTGCGGTAACATAGACTGTCTCTTTTTTTACTTTAATGCTCTGCATTAAGCTACTTTTTACTGCTTCGGCAATTTTTGATGCTTCATCAGGACTATTTACACCCTCTAAAATTAATGTAAATTCGTCACCACCTAAACGTGCGACTGTATCTTTGGTCGTTATACAACTTTGCAGTCTTGTGGCTACTTGGTGTAAGAGTAAATCACCGTAGTCGTGACCTAGGCTGTCATTTACTTCTTTAAAGCCATCCAAATCTATGAATATAAGGGCGAACTTCATTTCCTTAATACTTACTAAGCTTTGTAGTTTTTCGTAAAAATAACGCCTGTTCGGTAAGTCGGTTAATCCATCTTGGTAGGCATATTGTTGCAACTGAATATTCGCATTTTCAAGTTCATTAGTACGCAGTCTAACTTGGTTTTCTAATGAATTTTCTCTTTGCTCAATGTTGTATAACATCGCATTAAAACAAGAGGTTAATTGTCCTACTTCATCTTGTGATAGCTGTTTAGCGCGTAAGCTATAATCGTGTGATGTAGTTATTTTATTTGCTGTTTGAGCTAGATATAAAATAGGGTTTAAAAAGCGACGCCTTAATAAAAGAGATAAAATTAGGCTGACGGCAAAGGTGAATACCATCAAAATCATTATAAATTTAAAGTAAAAAGTAATTCTGTCTTGAATGTAGCTGTTGTTAGCGCGTATTTTTAATATACCGTAATCATGCATATCGAGCTGAAGGGGTGTACTTACTTCAATACTTTGCTCCATATCTTCATCTTCGGATTGCGCAATAACAAGTTCCTCACCAGTCATACTTGTTACCATTATACTAATAACATCTGAGCGTATAAGTATTGGGTTTATAAGCTCTTGCACTGCATCTATATCATCAAACATAAGTGCTGTAGTTATATTCGGTGAAAGCATTTTTGACAGAGAGCCCAAGCTTTCTATTTGTTCCTCTTTAGCGCTAGTGATTTCATAAGCACTAAATACAATGGTTACTGTCGCGGTTGATACAAGTGCAACACTCATTAAGATAAATAGTAATTTTTTGCTCATCGTATTTAATGCAAATAGTTTTTTCATTGCACTACCTATCTACAACGCGGGCAAGGCGTAGCACTTTTGAGCTCATAGTAATGCCTGCATCTTTAAGCTGTTTTGGAGCAATTTCAAAGCGAATTTTACCACTGGAAAGAAAAAACCTGATATGACCGCCATTTTCAATAAATGTGTCTGTTTCACCAATGAGCATAACGTTTTTCAGTTCTAAAGGTGTTATGTTTTGCCATTCGATAAATGTATCAGAGGTAATAAATAGCATGTTACACGCCGAGGTTGTTACTTCATCAAGAGTGATTAATTTATTGTATAGAGGTAAGTTTTTTATAGTGCGACTTTTTAAAGCGTTGTTAGCCGCATCAATAAAGTATTTATCAGGGCTACAAATAATAAATTCATTAAGAGATTCTAAATGATAATCCCAGTGTCCAAAACGTGCAAAGTTATATAAGAAGCCTGCTTTTAGCATGTATTCTTTTTCAACAGCACAAACGCTGGCACTAAGAAGTGTCAACGTTATTAAGCTACTGTGAATTAAACTTCTTAATTTAATCATCTAATTAACTTAGAAATTTGCTGAAATTGTAAACGTAATACATTCATCAATATAGTTTGGTAATGTATAGGTTTCGCGCGTATTATTGTACTCAATATGTGAACCTGCAAAGAGGTTTTTACCCGAAATTGCAGTAGACCACACAGATGTTGCTTGCCAATTCCAACTAACATCTAACGTTGTGTAATTATCAGTGTTATATGCATTTGAGTTTATTGCGCGCAATGTCGCAAACACATTATGGTTGGTTAAAAAAGAATAATCGGCTTTTGCAAATAACTGCCTGTTTTTAGAGTCATAGCCGATTGCGGGCTCTACTCGAGGAGGTAAATCGTACTTATAATCGGTGTAACTATAACCAAACTCAGTATTGAGATTATCAACTGGTTGCCATGATACAACTAGGTCGAACCCTTTAGTGGTCGTGTCTGCTACAGATGCAAAGTCTAAATCTATGCGAGTCATTGTTAGTGCTTGAAATACTTCTGGGATTCTCCCTGCTAGAAATAATTCAAGTATAGGTGTGAATTGTTCAGCATGCGTATTCATATCAATAACCGCTACGTTATTAGCATCTGTATAATAAGTAGAAAGATCCAATGACCAATCGTTAGCAGTAAAACGGTAGCCTAATTCATAAGATAGATAGTTTTCAGATTTAACTTTGTCGTTACCATTTAGGTAGGTTGCAATTCGGTAGTCGTCTATTTGTCCAAAGCCAGAGCTTAAACCGGTAAGATCTTTAATTTCTGTACCATTAACTTTAAAGTTGTCGTTAAATTCAATCAATGTTGGTGTACGTACACTTCTCGATATAGCACCCCAAGTAAGGTGGTTATCTACTGGTTTGTATATAAGCCTTGCTGACGGTTGATTTTCCCAGCCGGTTAAATCGTTATGATCAAGCTTAGTACCAATAATAAAATCGAGTGTATCAGGCGTCACATTGTATTGAGCTTGAACAAGTGCACCAAACTGTTTGAGGTTATCAAAGTTTTTATCGCTATCTAAAAATACACTTTCTGCGAAAGAGATAGAGTTATACCGGTAGTTTAATCCCCAATCTAGCTGTAGAAATTGGTATATGAAGTTCATTTGATAATCAATATCTATCGATTCAAAATCTTCTTTAATATAATCTTGGGAACCATTTTGTTTCAGCCAAGAAATTTGTAGCATTTGATTGGCATCGGGCGACACTCTGTTTTCAAGGCGCGCCATTATGCGTGAGTCTGTTCGCTTTAAATCATCTGAGAATGAAATGTTTTCGTTGGTTTCATCTATAACACCTCGGTAGTTTTGACCAAGTGTTGAGTGAGTAACGTCCCCCTGAAGTAGCGCAGACCACTCGTCATTAGGGGTAAAGTCAGCCCGAAAACCTAAGGAATTTTGTTTAGTTGTATCGTTAGGTGCGAGTGAAATCCCTTTTTTTGATTCATTCGCATCTTTTACATGACCATACACACGGTAGCTGCCTATGTTACTTATATCACCACCGTAACGAAGATTTGCATCAACATTTATTTGATTACCAGTTGTTACGTTTGCGTATCCACCGCGAGTATCAATACTGTTTTTAGTAATGATATTAATCACGCCATTATTTGCGTTACTACCCCAAAGTAATCCGCCTTGTCCGCGTATTACTTCAATGCGTTCAATGTCATACAAAGGAACGTTGAGTGTTTCCCAATAAACTGCAGCAAATTTTGGGGTATATAAGCTTTGCCCGTCAATCATAACCAATAGTTTGCTAGAAAATCGAGAGGCAATACCTCTTGATGAAATAGCCCATTGATTGTTATCGAGCTGACGTACAATTAAACCTGGCACCATTTTCAGTGCTTCAGGTACTGATGTAGCACCAGAGTTAGTAATTTGTTCTTTACTTAATACATAAATAGATGAAGCGGTATCAAATGCTGATTGCGCTCTTTTCATCGCAGAAGTTGCTTGTACATCCATGCCCATTAAAGCATCAAGATCGAGGTCTTCATCTTCAAACGGCTCGGCCGTTAAGAAAGGGCAAACAAAAAGTAATGGCCAAAACAAACGTTGTGATATTTTCACCCAAAAGTCTCCTGCGCAATCAAAAAATCAAAAACAGTCTTTGTTTTTGTAATACATGTGATATCACACAATATTAACATACATTAACAGTGTAAAAGCATAAATGAGATTAAATCAAGGTAACTAATTTTGTAGTAGTTAAAAGGTCTAATTTCGCCCAATTGAACTGTAAAAATATAGTTAAATGAACTTTATAAGTATATTTATTAAAGAGTCAGTAAAATGTAAATAGATGATAGTTATATGTTTATATACGACTTAAAATTTAGTCTATTTCAGAATAACTTCAAAGTATTTACGGTTATTAAATATTTAATCTTAACTTTTTCGTGTCATGCTTCTCAAAGCAATATTAATTATATGGGCACAATTTATACCTAGCCCTGTGTTATCTGCGATTGTGGTTTAATTATCTTTGCTTTTGTTAAAGCTATATAGAATACTTAAATTTGCTTGGTTTTGCTTTGAAGGCACCAAAGTATGATAAAAAATGAATTAATTAATGTAGAAGAAGTACTCGATTTAATGCTTGATGCCGTTTGTGTGGTAGATAAACAAGGCACATTTGTTTTTGTAAGCGCAGCATTTGAGCAAATTTTTGGTTATACGGCCGACGAAGTTGTAGGCAAAAAAATGATTAACTATGTTTACGAAGGTGATCATTACAAAACGCATAACGCCGTAACATCGCTATTGTCTGGCGAAACGGTAAACCCTCGCTTCGAAAACCGCTGGATGAGAAAAGATGGTCAAGTAGTCCATATATTATGGTCTGTGCGTTGGTCAGAGCAACATCAAGTAAGAATTGCAGTAGCGCACGATATAACTGAGCGAAAAGTAATGGAAGAGCAGCTCCATTACATGGCTCGGCATGATGTGTTAACTGGCTTACCAAATCGCTCTTTATTGATGGAGCGATTAGAAAAAGTAATTATTAGTGCAACTACAAACAACACATTTTTTTCTTTACTGTTTATAGACATAAATGGCTTTAAAGCAGTAAACGACACCCACGGACACGAAACTGGCGATAAGCTTTTATGTGCTATAGCAAAAAGGCTCTCAGCGTCGGTTAGGCATTACGACACAGTAGGGCGTTTAGGCGGAGACGAATTTTTAATTATTTTAGATAATTTAAGTTCTAGCCACGAAACAATCAGAATAAAAAATAAAGTCCTCACTGAGTTTAAAGCTGTCTTTAAGTTAGATGACGTACTACTAAATATTTCCCCCAGTATTGGCATTGCAAACTACCCAGAGCACGGACAAACAGATCACGAACTTATAAAATATGCTGATCAAGCTATGTACAAAAATAAACAACAAGGCTTAGATAACGTAACCTATTTACGTTAAAAATCATGCTGAACTACCACCTTAGACAACTCATCTTCACAACGCCCTTAACTACAATACATTACTTACCGCCACATTTTTAATAGCGGTTTTCCAGCGCTGCGTTAAAAATCTATAAATGCTCTTACAGCAGTTTGTAGGTAGTTCCTTGATAAATAAACTGCACAAGCTATGCCTGGGTGATAATGAAGGCAATTACCGTATAGGCAGTAATACATTTTTTACTAATGATGCAGGCGAAAGCAAAGTTTCGGTCACTGATTACGCAACAGCAATGGTTGATGTAGCGCAAAATGCAGCGCACGTAAATCAGCATATTAGTATTGCCTACTAATATGGTTACTAATCAAAAGCGTTTGATTATTTAGATATAACAATACTGGCTCACAAGGCTAAAATAATTTAATCTGAGCGTATTAATTCTTATTAAATTATTTGCCTTATGAGCCTTCTTTTTTCTCTTGCGTTAGCAAGCCTTCCCGCTTTACCTGAGCCTGTTGCAAATAATGCTGTGGCTAAAGTTATTGTAAAAAACCAGCCCTACTTTTTAAGCTTTATGGGGCTGGGGCGCGATAAACAATACTCGTCAGTGCATAACAAAGTGTGGGCGCTTAAAGTTGGCGATTCACAGTGGCAATCTAAAACTGGTGTGCCTTCAAGCTTGCCATTAAAAGGGCGCTTAGCAAGCACCGCAGTCGGTTTAGGCGAGTACGCTTATGTGTTTGGCGGCTATACGGTAGCAGAGGATCATACTGAAGTTTCAAGCCCCGACGTATATAGGTACGACGTAATAAAAGATACCTACACTCATCTTGCGAGCATGCCAGTACCCGTAGACGATAGCGTAGCGCTGAGCTACAAAGCGCGTTACATTTATCTAATTAGCGGTTGGCATAACGACGGCAACGTAAACTTAGTACAAGTATACGACACGCAAAATAATACATGGCAACAAGCCTCGCCATTTTTAGGTGAGCCTGTATTTGGCCAAGCCGCTGCTATTAGTGCTAACACCATTGTTATTTGTGATGGCGTTAAAACACAAGCTAATCCTGATTCGCATCGCTCGTTTGCAGGTGTAGCACAGTGCTTAAAAGGCACAATAGATTCAACTAACCCACAAAAAATAGATTGGCGTACCTTGCCACATCCAACGGGCACCGCTCACTATCGAATGGCAGCCACCAGCTATAATGGCAATATTTATATGATGGCAGGCTCTAATAACCCATACAACTACAGCGCAATAGGTTACGACGGCAAACCTGCACCAGCAAGTGATCATGTTTGGCGCTTTAGTATCGAAAAAAACGAATGGCAGGTTTTATCCTCAGTTGAAGTAAAGAGTATGGATCATCGTGGTTTACTTGAGCACAGCGGTGTTTTATATCGAATTGGCGGCATTGATAACAGTCAGCAAGTAAGCGCTAACGTGCTCGGTTACGAGGTTGAAAAGTGAACACTCTTTACATTACAGGAGCGGGAGTCAGCGCAGCCAGTGGTATTCCCACCTTTAGAGGGGAGGATGGTTATTGGACCATTGGCAGTAAAAATTATACGCCTATGGAAATGGCAACGCGCGCAATGTACCAAAATGCCCCTAAAGAATTTTTAGCATGGTATTACCATCGCTTTGCAACGTATCGCAACCATGGCCCAAACGACGTACACCATTGGCTGAGCGACAAAAATCTAATTACTCAAAACATAGATGGGCTTGATGGCAAAGCGGGTAACAAAAATTACATAGCTATACACGGCAGGCTTGATCAAATGACCTTATTTCATGAGCAAGGGGAGCCAGTCACGCCACTTGCCACCCCGTGGGATAGCGTAGACGAAAGCCGCCTGCAAGAGTCTCTTTTTGAGCTATTTAATATTCAAAACCAAACGCCTGAGCTAAACCATTCATTTAAGCCCTTTGTTTTATTATTTGACGAATACTACACCGAGCTTTACAGAATAACACAAGCACAACAGCGTATGCTCAACGCCGATAAAATTGTATTTATGGGCACCTCGTTTAGCGTCAATATTACGCAAATGGCCATTGAAATAGCCCGAAATTACGACATTCCTGTTGAAGTGGTTGACCCTGAACCTGCGCATATTTTGCACGCTAACGTCACATATAAAAAAATGAATGCATTAGATTACATTCAATCTAATTAATAAGTGCTATATTTTAAAGGGGTTGGTAATGTTTTCTTAAATATTACAATCTCTTTATATAATATTAACGAGTCAAAAATGTTATTATTATCCTGATTATAACAATACTAAAGAGATCTGAATGAGCGACTTAACTGCAATAGCAAACTTGTCTATTTTACTTGTAGAGCCTTCAGAGGTTCAGCAAAAAATAATAATAAAATCGCTTTTAGAAAGTGGTGTAAAACAAGTTGAAACTGCATCTACACAAACACAAGCGCTTAGCTTATTAGCAAGTTATCACCCTGATCTAGTTATAAGCTCTATGTATTTATCTGACGGGACAGCCGACTCACTATTGCAAGAAATAAGATCAAACCCTCTCACCGAGCATCAACCTTTTATGCTTATATCGAGCGAGCGTAATAAAAAATACCTTGAGCAATTACGCCAATCGGGTGTGCTGGCTATTTTGCCAAAGCCTTTTAGCGCAAAAGCCATTACCCGCGCACTCAAAGCAACCCTCGATATTATAAGCGAAGAAGAAGTAGAACTTGATCATTTTGACGTAACGTTGCTGCGAGTTTTAGTGGTAGACGACAGCCGCTTTGCGCGTAAACACATAATACGTGTACTTGCGGGGATGGGAATACCTGCACCAATAGAAGCTGAAAACGGTAAAGAAGCTATTGAGCACTTGAATAACCAACCGTTTGACTTAATAGTAACCGACTACAACATGCCAGAAATGGACGGGCGAGAACTAACAGAAGCCGTTAGAAGCTCAAATAGCTACTCACATATTCCTATTTTAATGGTGAGCTCAGAGGCAAACGACACTCACTTAGCTAATATTGCGCAAGCGGGAGTTGATGCCATTTGTGATAAGCCGTTTGAACCCGCAACGGTGCGAAAATTACTGTATAAAATAATGTCTTGAACAGACAGCTAAGGCAAAAGTGATTTTAGCCTTAGCAATATATCTCATAAATAAATTCTAAAGACTTCCTTGGGGATTGAGTTTCTCTTTGCTGTTAACTTGGTTCGAATTTTTATCTGAAGTTAAAACAAATGCCGATACAACTACAAAGAATGCAACTACAATACCAATAAGCTTATATGCCTCAGCAAAGCCTATCGCATCGTACAAAATACCAGTAAATACAGATAAACCGCTTGCCGCAACCTGCCCCATAAACTGAAAACCAACAATATAAATAGTGGCAGAAAGCCTTGCATCAAATGTGGCAGATATATATTTAAAAATAGCAATTAGCATAATAGGCAGCTCAACTGCATGTAATAGTTTCATTGCAGAGATTGATAATGGATCAGTTGCATAGCCAGAGCCGATTATTCTTAGTGCCATAACAACACCGCTTACAATTAAGCCGTTTTTTGCGCCAATTTTATTGACTAAAAAAGGGGCTAAAAACATTCCACCCGCTTCTAAAAATACTTGAAAAGAGTTTAAGTAACCATACATAGCATTTCCCTCTTCTCTAGTAGGAAACTGCGCTGCAAAGTAAACAGGGAACTGCTGATCGTAGACGCCATATATACACGAAACGCCAATAACAAAAGTTGTAAACGCCCAAAATTTAGCATCTTTGAATAGCGCAATTGCGTCAGTAATTTTTAATGCGCTGGCGCTTAGGTTTACTTCCTTAGACTCATCACTTGCTTTAACAAACCATAAACACACTAAAAAAACTAAAGCACTTACACTTGCTAAAACAAAATTTAAGGTGGGTGATATATTAAAAATTTGGCCAGTAAAAAAGGTTGCAATAGCCCACCCAACCGAGCCCCACATACGTGCTTTACCAAATTCAAACCCAGTATTGCGGCCAACTCGTTCTATGTAGGTTTCAACGGCCCCAACGCCTGCAAAAAATGCGACCGAGCAAAATAAACCACCAGCAAAGGCCCCAACATACAAAGAACTAATAAGTAACGGGGTATAAACATAAATAAAAAATGGACCGCTTAGTAGCAACATCACACCAACAAACCATAACAGGTTCTTTTTTAAACCTAACTTATCTTGAATAAAACCATAACAAGGCATTACAAACAGTGCTGCAATAGCATTTATACTAAATACGATACCTGTTTGAGTACCATTTAAGCCTATTGCCTGGTTAAGCCATATAGGATAAATCGAAAAGCAGAAAGACCATGTTAAAAAAAAGCTTAAAATACAGCCGCTTAATAACCAATAATTGCGTTTAGATAAGTGTTCAGTCATTTGTCAGTGCCTTAATATCTACGCGGAGCTGTGTGACCCCCTAAGAAGTAGTTCTCCGCTAATTTCATGTGTTTTAGTGTGTGATTGTAATTCTTTATTTATTGCGATTTGTGCAGCTAGTTGGCCCATACGAAAGTAAGGAAGACTCACTGTTGATAATTTAGGTAGTAGGTTTTCGGCGATTAATTTGTAGTTATCGTAACCAACAATAGAAATGGTTTGAGGGATTTTGTAACCCATTTGACGTATAAGCATAAATACGCGCATAGCCATTTTATCGTTACCACAGCATATGGCTGTAGGGCGCTCGTGCCTCGACATAATGTCGCGTAATACATCGGGTAACTGTGCAAACTCATCTTCTGGGTCTGTGCAAACACCTATTTTTATCAACTCTTCTTCAACACTTATGCCTTTTGCTTCGTGAGCGTCTTTAAACCCTAGCGTTCTAAGTGGTGTAGCGGGCATATCTTCAAAAAGTGTTAAATACGCTATTTTTGTGTGCCCTAAATTTAATAACTCTTCAGTTAATTTATAGGCCCCTTTGTAATCATCGGGCAAAATAGTTGGGTGCTTAAGCTGAGATTCAAAGCAGTTAACAAGTATTAAAGGGCACTTATTAAATGATTGTTTAATATTCACTTCTCGGTGATAAACCGTCGCGTAAATAATGGCCTCGGCGCGTTGGCGCCTAAAATCATCCACCAGCCGAGAAAAGCTTTGTTCGTTACCACCAGACTCCCCAATCATTAATAGCTTGGAATGTTTTTCACACTCATGTTGAATGCCCGCAATAATATCGAAAGAGTCAGGCGTGGTGGTCAGGTGTTCGGTAATAAGGCACACAATGCCTTTCTCTTGCCCGCGTAAAGACTGCGCCGCTGCCGAGGGATAAAACTCAAGCGCTTTCATCGCGGCTTCAACTTTGTTTTTGGTTTTATCACTCACGCCCTCAAACCCGCCTAGTACTCTAGAAACGGTTTTTACTGATACGTTAGCTTTAGCTGCTACATCTTTAATTGATGACATATTGTTCAATACTCTCTTTATTTAGAAGGTAATGGATTTTCACACATTACGAACAATAAGTTGACAATAATTTAAAATTAGCCATTATAATGACCAACGATAGACATTTTTACAAGATTTAATTTACATTTATTAAGTGGTGCCTATGCAATCTTCTACAAAACAAAACGACTTAATTGAGCAGCGAAGCTGGACACCTCAATATCACTTTTATAAACCGAACCACTGGATAAACGATCCTAATGGGTTGTTTTATCTTAATGGTACTTATCATCTGTTTTTTCAGCTAAACCCAGATGATGTTGTATGGGGAAATATGCATTGGGGGCACGCAACCTCGGACGATCTTATTAATTGGCAGCATCAACCAATCGCACTTTACGCGGAACCAGAAGGCTTAGGTTATATATTTTCGGGCGGTGCAATTGTTGATAAAAATAATACATCGGGTTTTGCTAAAAATGGTGAAACCCCTATTGTTGCTACTTTTACACAGCAATCTAAAGACGAAACGCAAGTGCAAAGTATTGCGTACTCACTCGATGAGGGTAAAAGCTTTACTGTTTATGATCAAAACCCAGTTATTCCTAACCCAGGCTTAAAAGATTTTAGAGACCCTAAAGTAACCTGGTACGAAAAAGGGCAGTTTTGGATTAAAACGGTAGTGGCAGGCCAGTGCATACACATTTACAAATCGAATGATTTAAAAACATGGCATAAACTATCTGAATTTGGACACAAAATAGGTGCCCATGGTGGGGTGTGGGAATGTCCTGATTTATTCCCTCTTATTTGCAGCGATACTGATACTGAGCGCTGGGTATTAATTATTAGTATTAACCCAGGTGGCCCAAATGGTGGCTCAGCAACGCAATATTTTATTGGTGATTTTGACGGCGAAAAATTTGTATCTCAAGATGAACAAATACGCTGGTTAGATTACGGCACCGACTGTTATGCGGGTATTACATGGGATAACACACCCAATATTAAACATTCGCGTACCTACATTGCATGGATGAGCAATTGGCAATACGCAAATAATACTCCTGATAATACCTGGCGAGGAGCCATGACTCTACCCCGCACTATGTACTTAAAAAAAGCGGAGCAAAGCTATTACTTATTAACGCCAAGCGCAGTAAAACTACCTCAAGATACAGTCCGCTTGCAATATTGCTTAAGTAAAGAGCAGCCTATTAGTGTGCCAGAAGCTTATAGCTTAGAGTGCGATATTTCACTAACTCAAGGGAATATAGCCTTAGTTTGGAAAAATGATTGTAATGAACAATTCAGACTCGAAATAGATGCCGATACACAAAGTGTAACCGCCGACAGAACGAAAGCAGGTTTTACAGATAAAGGCTTTGACTCTGTAATAAAAATGCCGCTTAGCAAACATGAGTGCACTAACTTGCAATTAGAAATATTTGTAGACGAGTGCTCAATAGAGCTGTTTTTTAACAACGGGGCACATTGTATTACCGCATTAGTTTTCCCTAAACAAGCATTCTCGCAGCTGCATATCGATCAAAGCAGCAAAAAAGAGTCGCTAGAAAATTTAAAAATAACCAAGTACACCAAATAGTTAGAATAAACTAATTAACCCCAGCAAACTTTATGTTTAATTTGTTTTTTTAAAGTAAATAAATTGTTGACATAAGGTTTGTGGTAACGATAATGTCTAACGATAGACAACTGACATCAACAGGAACACAACTATGTTTAATAAAAACGTTATAGCTATTTCCATAGCAGCTGTTTTTGCAGCACCTAGCAGTCAACTGTTTGCTCAAGAAGCTGCTCAGGAAGCACAGCAAACAGAAAAAGCTGAAGTGCAAGATATAGAGCGCGTAATAGTCACCGGTGTTACGCGCAATATGCAAAAAATGGAAGCTACATTTTCTATAAATACTATTTCAGAAGAGGAAATGAAAGTTTTAGCACCTCACGGCGCAGCTGAATTACTAGGAAATATTCCTGGGTTTTTCCCTGAAGGCGGAACCGCAGGTGAAAGCCATAACAACGTACTTGTAAGAGGCTTACCACAAGCTGGTGGATATCGTTATGTACCAAATCTCATTGATGGTTTGCCAGTATACGAAGAGCCCGAAGCGCCGTTTATGAATAACGATGTTTTTATTAAACCCGATTTGATGACCACAACCGTTGAGGCTGTTAAAGGCGGCCCCGGTGGCGTACTTTACTCTAATGCACTTGGCGCTGCTGTAAACTACATTACTCGTACAGGTACTCAAGATTTTGAAGGTGCGTATAAAATAGAAGTGGGTGACTGGGGGCATGTGCGTAACGATTTTTTTGTTGCAGGTCCAATTAACGATAACTTAACGTATGCGCTAGGTGGTTTTTATCGTGTTGCTGATGGTATTCGTGACCCAGGTTACACAGGTAATAGTGGCGGCCAATTTAGAGGTAATTTACTTTACATTAGTGACGATGGCAGCACAGAAGTAAAACTACAAGCTCATGTTATTAACGATAAAACAAATTTTTATCAAAATATACCGTATTCAATTACTGCCGATCGGGCGCCAGGCACGTCAGAAAATCCTTTTGAAATTGATCCAAGTCGTGTAAATAGTCTCGGTGTTGATTTTAGTGATGGAACTGTTTTATCTCATCAAACCAGTTTTTATGAGCTCTATAACGCTGACGGTAGCCAATTAAAGCTAGATATTAGTGACGGGATACAGCCTAAATTTAATATTTATACATTTGAATTAACTAAAGACTTTGCTAATCAATGGCGCTTTGATACCGCATTACGTGCAACAAGCGGTAGTAATGGGTTCCATGCGTTATTTAACGATCCACCAACAGAGCGCAGCCGTTTAGAAGCTGAACAGTTTTCTCGCATTCAAAGCTTTGATGGCGTAATTGGTGACTCGTACGCAAATGCAACAGGCGTTAAAGCATTTTACTCAGATACAGTAACAGGCACCGATTTAAGCACTGCAGAACGCGCAGACTCAATTTTAGCGCATAACATTCCGGTTTACGGCATGGTTGATGCCACAAGCTATGTAGGTGATTTTCGCTTAAGCCGCTTTTTTGACTTTGAAGAACACTCTCACGAGCTAACATTTGGTTTATACACAAGCCATTACACATATGAAGTTCAATCTGTATTTGCAAGTGCCTATAGTAATATTAGTGAAAGCTCTCGATTAGTTGATTTGTATGCTGTGGATGAGAACGATCAGCAGGTTGGCCCGTCTATTTCACAAGGCGGTGTTGATCAGCCCGCGTTATTTGGTTTAGGCGCAGATGCCACTATGCGCACCAATGCATTTTATTTCCTAGACCACATTTCAATGCTTGATGACAGACTGCAAATTGATATTGGCGGGCGTTATCAAGAACTTGAAGTAGACCGCGTAACAACCAATTCATTCGACCCAGGTAATAGCTCAAACGATTTTACACCAAGTGACGTAGTTGTCGGCTCTACCAACGATACCTTGGCTGATAATTTTGTAAATGTACCCGACGGTACACCGCAATTTGCTTCAGAGAGCTACGACGCTTTTGGTTGGACTATTGGTGCCAACTATCGCTTAACAGATACCGTAACAACTTATTTAAGTTACGCTGACACTTTTAGATTACCGGGTTTTGAAGATTATATTTTTGGCGGCCCAGCAACTAACCCGTCTACCGGTGATATTGCTCGCGGAGATTTGGTCGAAAACATTAAGCAGTATGAAGGTGGCATCCGTTTTTCAGAGAAAAACTATGAATTTAACTTTAGTGGTTTTTACATTGATTTTGCAGCTAAAGAAACCTTAGCCGCAACGCTTGATGACTTAAGTGATACAGGTGCAAATGGGGTGTCTTGTAGCGCAGTACCTGCACCGGATGATTGTGCAAAAATACGCGATAGCTATCGCACCAGCTTAAAAACTCACGGAATTGAATTTGAAGGCAAATACCGCCCAGAGTGGTTAGATGGATTATCGCTACAGGGTAGTATTGTTTGGCAAGATCCCAAGCAAGGACAAGACTCAGCAATTCGCTCTGCGATTATAGAAACAGATACAGATGGTGATGGCATAAACGATACACGCCGCTACGATGTGTCATCAGGTGCAGACAGACGACCACGCCGTCAATCTCAGTGGTTGATTAACGTGCGTCCGTCATACACGTTCTCAGAATTACCGGTCACTATATATGGCCAAGTAATGCACTACAGTGAGCGTTTTTCAGACGATGGTAATACCAACGTAACTATTTACCCAGGTTACACGCAATTAAATGCAGGTATGTTGTATTCATTCACTGAGGATATGGAGTTTCAACTTCACGTTAATAACTTAAATAATGCCGATTCGTTTACAGAAGGTAGTTCTGTAACTGAGGGACTACGTTTTTCAAATGGCGACTACACCGGTGTAGCTAGACCATTACTTGGACGAACTATTAAAGCATCATTAATGATTAACTTTTAATAGATTACTTAAAATGTGTGTTGTGCAATGTATTGTAATGTTTAATTTTACAATGTGTTGACGCTAAGGGAGCGCTTGCTCCCTTTTTTTATTATGTAACGCTATACAACTGAAAGGCCACAAAACATAAAATAACCGCAATGCAGCTATCAAATATACGCCATCGAAATGGGGAGCTTAAAACCTTTTTTAATTTTGGCGCAAATAACACCAAGCCACTAAACCAAATAACAGAGGCCACGCAAGCGCCAATAGCAAAATGCATAGGCGCAGGCTGAAGTGCGCCAATACTGCCAAGCAGTAACACGGTATCTAAATAAACATGTGGATTTAGTAAACTTATTGCAAAGGCCGCAAGGGCCGTTTTCCACCAGCTCACTTTTATTACCTGAGTTACTTTTAACCCCGATGTGCCTTTAATTGCACTGCGCGCAGAGCCAAATGCTAAGTAAAGTAACATAGCAATACCGCCCCACGTTAACCACGGTAATAACCCTGGCAGCCATAGCTTTAACTCATTAGCTGCAAATACCCCTACAATAATTAAAGTGGCGTCACAAATTATACAAACCGCGGCTAAAACAAAACGGTTAGCGCCCGCCATACATTGGCTTAAAATCCAAATATTTTGCGCCCCAATGGCAATAATTAAACTCAGCCCCAGCATCACACCCGACAAAAACGACATACTTTAAATCCAAATAAATAAAGCCTGCAATTCAATGCCTTGCAGGGTAGGGAGTATTCTGTTACAAATCCAATGAATATATTTATTGTTATATGCGTAAAACTCATGATTGATTACCAGTTACTCAATGCGCTTAGTGCCGTTATAAGTGAAGGCGGATTTGAAAAAGCCTCAAAAAAATTATTTATTACCCAATCGGCGGTGAGCAGGCGTATTCATCAGCTTGAGGCCAAACTAGGCGAGCCCGTATTAATAAGAACCCAGCCGCCAACGCCCACGGCACTTGGTAAACGTTTACTTAACCATTTACAGCAAGTATTGCAGCTAGAAGTAGCCCTTAATGTAGAGGCACTTAACGAGCACACAGATTTAAACACCCCGCTTAGCGTAAAGCTTGCTGCTAATGCGGATTCGCTTGCCACCTGGCTGCCCGAAGCACTCGCTGTGCTTGATAGTGAGCTTACGTGCAAATTACGCTTTGAGGTCATTAGTGAAGATCAATCCATTGCCCATAAAAGAATGAAAGACGGCGAGGTTATGGTGTGTATTAGCTCATCCCCCGAGCCCGTTAATGGCGGGCTGGTAAGCCCGCTTGGCGCCATACGCTACAAAGCCATTGCAAGCCCCGATTTTATAAAACAACATAAGCTTACTGAGCTTTCGCAATTAGCGCATTTACCGTGCTTGGTATTTAGTGAGTATGACAAGCTACAACACCAGTTTTTAGAAGATATTAATGGCTCAGCCCCACTGTTTACCCATATTTACCCTTCGTCAGAGGGATTTAAACAAGCCATGATTGCAGGCCTAGGTTATGGGCTATTACCTACCTTACAGCTAGGAGACTCGCTGATAAAAGGAGAGTTAGTCGATTTATTCCCAGAATATTATATTGATACGCCTTTGTACTGGCACTATTGGCAAACCGAAAGCCCGCAGCTTAAAACGCTACGTAAGTTTGCATTGCAAGTAGCGGGCAAGCGGTTAGAGCCTATTAAATAATCAAAGAGCTTATAGCTGCCCCAATCTGTATATAAGCAGCGCTGTTTTAGCGGTGTTTTTATTTAGGCTGGTTAAATCGGCTGTTTCGTTTTTAGTGTGCGCACCGCTGCCCATCAAGCCTAAACCATCAAGTGCCATATCAACATGATTTGCCGCAAACGAAATATCAGCCGCACCTGCATTGCGTGGGTTGGCGGCTACTACTTTGTTGAAGCCTAAATCGTGGCTTGCGTCGCTGTATAATTCTAATAGCTTTTTATTGCCATCAGTTAATGCCATTGGCGGGTAACCGTCTTCAAAAATAAGCTCTGCTTTACTGCCATCTAAGTTTTTAGCCACAATTTGTAGCATTACCCTTTTAGCGCTTTCTACCTGCTTTGGCGAAAGTGCGCGTAAATCACCTGCTACATGCACGGTTTGTGCTATTACATTACTTTTACCAAACGCTGTTGCTGACGAATTAGCACTGTCGTAGTCGGCATTGGTACCGCCCACAATAAGCCCTGGGTTAAATGTTAAATTAGGTTGCGTGGCAAGTTGCTCTCTAAAATCATTTAAAATGCGTGATGCTTCGTAAATAGCGCCATATCCAACGCTTTCGCTAAATATTTGTGACGAATGCGCTGCATTTGCCGTTACGTTTAGCGTCCAGCCGGTATAACCACGGCGCGCCGCCATAGCTGTTTTTATATTGTTATCGCCATTTTCATAGCCAAGCGCTACGTCAGCCCAAATTGCTGCATCAACAATAGCTTGTTTAGATAAGCTAAGCGGGCGACCGCTGCTTTCTTCATCGCCAGTCAATAATACTTTTATGCTTACATTTTCGAGTAAATTAAGGGCTTGTAAGCTTTTAAGTGCGGTAATTATTATCGTGTTACCGCCTTTCATATCGGCAACGCCTGGGCCACTGGCTGTATCGGCATCAAGTTGTTTGTAGGTAGTAAAGTTATCGTTTTTGGCAAATACCGTATCTAGATGGCCGATCATCAGTATTTTTATTGCATCGGGGTTTTTACTCTCATGGGTTGCCAGTACATGTCCTGCGCGGTTAAACGCACTGCCATCCAGCCATTCAACTTTAAAACCAATGGCTTTAAGCTGCTCACTTGTCAGCGCACCTACTTTTTTTACACCTTCAATATTAAGCGAACCGCTATTAATATTTACGGCTTGCTCTATTTCTTTAAGTGCTTGGGGAATATTTTTATCGACCTGTTTTACTATTTCACGCTCATTTTTATCAAGCGCCGCATGGCTTGTAAGCGGTAGGGTACTAGCAAGGGTAAAAATAAGTGCATGGCTAAATTTTAAAAATGACATAACAGCATAATAAGTGAGAAATAAGAATATTTAATATGAAGTAAAAATCCAAAGTATTCAATAGAAGTAGATTGTGATTGTTAACTAATTTTATAAGTAATAATGAGTTACAAGTTTAAGGGTTATGGGGTGTACGCGTTATTGGTTTAAACACAGGTATTTAAAATATAACCTGTTAATTAATAGTCAACGGGTATAACTAATCAGCTATACGTCTGATATTACTGATCTCCACCATTTTGGGGTTTTGCTTCATTTAGAAAAGGTAAGGTGAATCTAACTAACTGTTTACAGTTGTTTATTTTATAGCTAGCATGAAATCACTGTAATATAGGGACATTTATCGGTTTGTAAAACGACAGATGTCGTAGACTAAATTGTTAACTGGCTCTTAAGCATTGAGCATATAATCAGTTGGGAGTAATAAATTGTTAGCATTTTTGAGAATACACTTTGAAATGTTACTTGCTCACTTGGGTGTTGCTTTATTCTCTGGAGGATTACTCGGTTGGGCGGAAGGTGTAGATAAAGGGTTACTATTCGGTGTACTTTATTTCATATTTATGTTCATCGTTCATTTTTATTTATTTTATAAGCACAGGTCAAGTTACGGTAAAAAACCATTTAAATAAAATGTAAGAATCTAAAGTCAGTTAACAAGGCAAATTAAAAGTGCGGACAAAAACAATTGGCTTTGTTCGTGCCTCACAAATTATAGCCAACTATTTTTAGCCGGTTACAACGGCGTTATAAACCCAGTCTAAGTCAGAGTTATGTCTCAATTAAAATGTAAGAAATGTCAAAGTTCTATAGTCGCAAGAGATCTTACTCCTAAAGGAAGACATAGAAACTATGTTTGCCCTTTATGTGGCACACCTGTTAATGCTCACAAAGAAAAGTATTTTTTTATTGGGGTATTAATTTTTATTGCAGGGTTATTAATTAATGCTTTTTATTTAGGTATTTCAAGTGCAGGATTAAACTGGATATCAGATAGCTACAAGTTATTATTGGTAATTTTAACCTCTTCAATTTTGTTAGTTTACAGCATTTATAAAAATTCAAAGTACAAAGCAAATTCTAATATGGTTGAGCCAAGGCCTTGGCCACTATTGACTGCCATCTGTACACTTTTAATAATATGGACTGTAATAAATCTTTAATTTGTCGCTAGGGTTTATAACAAGAACATTAAACGAAAAAATCACAGTTGGCTGTTTTTCGTTCCTCAAACATTATAGCCAACTTTAATTTTCCGCTTATGTAAGCGTTATATTTTCAAAGCAGGTTGAGTATGCGAATTCTATTAGCATTATATTTCTTTACATTCTTTGCCAATGCAACAAGTTGTATTGAAACTGAAGAACAAAATGCAAAATGGGATGCTGCCTATGCAAGTAAATTTAAAATAAATAGTGTGTTAAATGAAAGCACATATAGTATTTCAGTTTCAATTCCTCAAGAAATTGACGGGCAATCATTTAATTTAGCCGGGATCATTATAGGTAATAAAAATAACCCAGTTTTTTATTCCGCACTAAAAATATTTGAAGACGAAGGTGAGGCTAAAGTGTGGTTTCTCGTAAAAGCCGATGCTATTGAAAAGCATAGCTTAATTCTTAGCTACGGAGATGGCTGTGGTATATCTATAAACGTACCCGTTGTTGTGAACTGAAAATATAACAAGACGATTCAATCAGGACAAAAAACAGTTGGTTTTGCTCCTGCGTGAATTACAGTGACACCCAACCTAAATTTTGTAATGCTTTAAAAACGCTTAGAGTTAATTACAGAAGGTCGTTTTTTAATTAATTTTGGCTGTTTGAGTTACCCTACAGCCTCGTTATATATCCTAGGAAAAGTGTTGTGCTAATTCGAGCAATTAATAGTCAAAGAAAGTTAAAATCTTACTTTTAGTCGCAGTCTGCTAAAGTTGGCGGCGTTGGTTGCTTATTTGGGATTGCAACTGCATCCTCCCCTGTTCTTTGTCGTTACTTCAAGTTTTGGTGTCGAGTCAGATATACCAATCCGTAGCTACGATGGTGATACTGTATTGGTAGTGTTCACATTATGCTTCTTAATTCTCTGTTTATCGCTATACACATTTTGCGCTTTATTTGCCTGCTTTTACTATGGCATTAAGTGCAAGAAAGGATATATCGACCGACAAGAACTTATTAATATCGTATTTAAAGGTATCTATCCAAAACGGTGGCAACGTGGGCTTTAGTTCTGATGTATAACAAAGCCTTTAAACACCCATTACTTTCGCCCTATTTTACTTGCGAACATCTACCTATATTTAACGCAAGCAACTATCAGGTTTAACGCCATTAGCATTAAACCTGATAGCCAAAATCGACCAAGCTACATTTAATTAGTTGGCATTAAATAGATTTCTCGTACGCTGTTGCGCTGGTTTGCTTCAATAGCAAACAGTACGGCGTCGGCTACATCTTGTGGGTCGAGTTTGTCGGGTTTAGCTTCATCAAAAAATGGGGTGTTTACCATGCCTGGTGCTATGGTTGTGCAGCGGCCATTCCATTCGCTTATTTCCTCAGCTAAGTTTTGTCCAAAGCCATAAGCAAACCATTTAGTGGCACCGTAAATAGAGCCACCAATTGGCTTACGGCCAGCGGCAGAGCTGGTTAATATAAAGTGACCTTTGTTTTGGCGTAAATGCGGCAGTGTTAATTTTGCAGTCCACAGTAGGGCTTTAATGTTTATGTCAATCATAGTTGACCACTCATCTGGGTCGCCTTTTTCGGTGCCAGCGGTTGAAACGCCCATGCCCGCGTTAGCAAAGGCTACATCTAACCGGCCAAACTTTTCAATGCCTTTGGTAACTACGTTTTCAAGTGCGGTAAAGTCGGTTGCATCTGCGGCTACGCTCAGTGCGTTATCTGAGCCTAGCGACTCAACTAACTCCGTTAACTTATCTTCGCGTCTAGCGGTAAGTATTACTTTATGGCCGTTGTTAACAAGGGTTTTTGCGGTTGCTTCGCCAATGCCACTTGAAGCACCAGTTATAAGTACTATTTTTTCTTTTGCCATAGATGACCTCTTTAATGAACGTTAAAAACTTAAAATCACCATACCAATAAACGATTAACCTACATTGAATAGTCGCTATAAATTAGCCATAAATGGCGGTGTTTTATATTCTAATAACCATGGTTTTTAGGCCGTTATTAAAATTGGAATAAGTGATTAAAAAAGGTAGGTTTAAATTTTTTATTCTATATACTCGCGCCACTTCTTTTGAAGTCGGTTTTATTAGATTTAACCATTATTTTGCTGAGTTTCAGCCACATTTATCGGAACAAACATGAAAGATAAACTCTTAGCGTTTTGGCAAAGCCATTCAGAAACAATCATCACTTTAGGTTACAAGGTGATTTTAGCGTTGGTGATATTAGTTGCGAGTGCCTTAATTGCACGATCGGTTAAAAAAGCGATTAAAAACTCTAAATCCCCGTTAAAAAGAGTGGATAGTACGCTGCTTCCTCTTTTATCGAGTATTGCTGGTTATTTAGTTTATATAATTGGCGGTCTATTTATTTTAGATATTTTTGGCGTAAACACGGCAAGCTTAATCGCGCTAATGGGGGCTGCTGGTTTAGCGATTGGTTTAGCCCTTAAAAATACGCTGAGCAATATTGCTGCGGGTATTATGCTGCTAATACTTAGACCTTTTAAAATAGGCGATTTTGTTGATGCCAGTGGCACACTAGGTACTGTGAGTGAAATAAACCTATTTACCACTATTTTTAAAACCACCGACGGTCTTTATATAGCATCGCCTAACGGCAAAGTGTGGGGTGGCAATATTAAAAACTTTACCCGTAATGGCAAAAGACGAATGGATATAGTGGTGGGGATTTCGTATGCCGACTCTATTGATGTTGGCTTAAATGTACTTAAAGAATTAGCCGCATCAGAGAGCCGATTACTCGCAGAGCCTGCACCTAAAGTAATGGTGACATCAATAGGCGAAAGCGCAGTGAACATTCAATTACGTGCGTGGGCTGTTAATGGTGATTATTGGCAAACTGTGTGGGATTTAAATAAACGTGTTAAAGAAGCTATTGAAGGCGCAGGGCTGAGTATTCCGTTTCCGCAGCGTACGCTGCATATATCAGAGTCTATGGCATCGGCAATAACTGTTAACAAAGATGCTTAAATATGTATTAACATAAGCACAAATAAAAATAGCGAGCCTTGGCTCGCTATTTTTGTATTAGCCTTTGTGTAGGCTGATGTATTAACCTTCTAATTGAAAGTCGTACACTGAACCTAAATTAAGTAGTTGTGTAAGCTCATCAAGTGCTTGGTAGCTTTCAGTTAATAGGGCTGAATCTGCAAAGTCACTTGCGCCTAATTTGTCGCGGTAGTTACGTTTTGCCCAGTCACACAGTTGTGTGTATTTAGTATCAGTTAAAATAACCTCTGGGTTTACTGCAGCAAGTTCTTGCTCGTTAAGGGCTACACGTAAACGCAAACAAGCAGGGCCGCCGCCATTTTGCATACTTTGGCGTAAATCAAAAAACTGTACTTGATTTACTGGGTTATCAGCCATAATCATTTCTTCAATGTAGGCGTTAACTGCGCTGTTGCGTTTACACTCTTGTGGTGCCACTAACAGCATTGAACCATCTTCAAGGCTCACAAGCTGGCTATTAAATAAGTAGCTACTTACAGCGTCGGTAATGCTTACTTTATCGGTAGGTACTTCAATAATGTAAAATTCTTTATTGCCCACATATGCTTTGCGAATATCTTGAAGTGCCAAAGCTTGGTTTAAAAATGCTTGCTGGTGGCACAGTAATACGTTGGCGTTACCTACTGCAATTACATCGTTATGAAAAACGCCTTGGTCTATTACGTCTGGATTTTGCTGTAGTAAAATTTGGCTTGAATCTTTTAAGTTATGTAAGCGACAAATTGCTTCTGAGGCTTCTAGTGTTTGCCTTGCAGGAAATTTAGCTGGTTTTGGTAATTGGCTGTTAAACGCGCTGGCACCAAATACAAACATTTCAAGGCCTTGCTCGCCGTGGCTGTCACAAAAACGAGTATGGTTTGCTGCACCTTCGTCGCCAAAAAAGCCTTGGTCTGGTAAATGGGTATGGTGCGCAAAGTATTTGTCGTTATTAAACATCGCTTTTAATAAGCGCGTAGTGGTTGCAGGCTCTAATGAACGATGAAACTTATTATTTAAATTAGCTGAAGTAAAATGTACTTTGCCGTCGGTTGTATCAGGAGATGGCGATACCGTAGCAGCATTGGCTGTCCACATTGCAGACGCTGAATAACACGCGCGTAATAAAATAGGATCTGCTTTAAATGCTTTGTGAATTACTTGTGCATCATTACCGGTAAAGCCTAAGCGGCGCAGTACGTTTAAGTCGGGGCGCGCATGAGGGGCAAATACACCTTGAGTTAGGCCTTTGTCGTGCATGGCTTTCATTTTTTCAAGGCCTTGAAGCACAGCCTCTTGAGGATTTGAAAAGCTTGCTGCGTTATTTAACGAGGCAACATTACCATACGATAAACCAGCGTAGTTGTGAGTAGGGCCAACTAAGCCATCAAAATTAACTTCCAAAGCGTGCATACACGTTCCAACTAAAAATTTTCAATAGGATGCAACAATACAACGCAATAGGGCTGCTTGCAAAGTTATAAACGCAGTGTTTTTACTAATTTTTTCGATGTTTTTAAATGTTGAGTTTATTACAAGGGGGTTGTTTTTATATTGAACGATTAATTTGAAGTTTAATTAAAATGTACACATAAATTTCATAGTGTGCAAAAGCTTAGCCTAAAGTAGGTTTTTACATTTAAGCTTTATGCCAAGCCTTTACACAATACGATGTTACTTAACATAGACGCGCTCTTTGTCAGCGGTGGTATGGGTATTTGTTGGATCATTAACTTGCCAAACGCTAATGTCTAAACGCCATAAAAGGTAAAGGGTATGGTATAAGTTGAACATGGTTTTTCCTTGGTATTTTCACTGAACACATCAGTTTATAGAAAGAAGTATGCCAACATTAACTTGAATATTTTATGAATAGAAATCAGGTGTTTAGTATTTAAGTGTAAATACATACTTAAGGGTTAGCACCAAAGAGGTGAAATATTACTAAAAGATGCACCAACGTGGTGTGTTTTTAACAAAAAGCCATGCAACTATTGGGTCACTTAAATGTGCAAGGCTTTTTAAAAAATGTAGTCACTTAAAAAGTAAATTAGCGGCCTACTTTTCCTTTTACTAAAGGCTCGAACGACATTACTTTAAACTTACCGTGGCTTTGATTTTTGCCATTATTAAGTACAGGCGAATTATGTAAATCGTCAACGGTAAAGTATATTTTATGATCGGCTCCGTAACTAAAACCATCAGGCCAGCTCAAACGTTCGTCTTTAAATAATACTTCGTAGTCGCCAGTGGGTTTAACTACGCCAATTGCGCCATTGGTTATGTCGGTTACATATACGTTACCGCCGCCATCAACAATAATACCATCTGAAATTGGCTTAGTGCCGTAACGCGTAACTTTGTCTTCAAGTGCTTTACCCGAAAGGCTCTTGTTATTTATATCGCTGGTGGCAATGCGGTAAACCGACGTGCCCGACATTGAGCCAAAGTAAAGCCAGTCTTCGTTAGGGTCAAGCGTAATAGGGTTAACACCTAAGCGGGCAGGTTGTCCGCCAAGGCTCATTGTGCGCCCATCAATAACCATATCGATATTTTCGGCTGTGGTGTAATGGCTATTTTGTAACACTCTGCGTGCTACACCTGTTTTAAGGTTAACCGTAATAATAGCGGCTTGGCTGCCTTGTGCTGTGTCGGCAATGTATACAACGCCATGCTTATTATCGATGACTAAATCGTTCAAAAACGAGGTGTCGGTAATGGTCGGTTTAGCCAGATAAATAATTTTGTGCAGTTGCTCTTTGTTTGTATCCCAACCTACTAAGCGCCCAGCGTGATCGGGCCCTGAAGTATCAAGCATCCATAAAACGCCATCGCTTGATACATTTATGCCAAGTACGTCGTAAAAACCTTTACCGTTATTGTACGCGTATGCCCACTCTTCATTAGGGTAGGGCTTAGTTGTACCATCGCTTAAAAGCTCCATAATTTTTTGCTTTTGGCCAAAAAAGCCATGCACAGATAAAAACTTTCTGCCCGATGGGGTAATAGCAATGTTGCCCGGTGGGTGCTGCGCATCAAAAGTCGCTACTGTTTTTAAATCAGCATTTTGGCCAGCGGTGTTAGCAGTTACGGCGCTGCTACCTAAAAGTGCCGTGCTACACGCCGCTGCTAATAGTAATTTTTTAATATGAGTCATTTTTAAAACCTTTTAAAACACGTTTATTGTTTAAAAATTAAGAGCCTAATCGGCTAAGTCGTTTACTACTAAATCGAGCAGCTGCATTAACTGCTTCGCTTGTGTTGCATCTACACTATCAAATTTACATAAAATATTTTTAGGAATATCGGCTGCTTTTAACTTAAGTGATTGGCCATGCTGGGTTAGCTGAACTAGGCGTTTGCGTTTGTCGTGCTCATCTTTAATAACAGCCAGTAATGATTTGTCGCTCATTTTTTTGAGTATTTGAGTCATTGCACCGCCATCTATCGCGGTTTTATCTACTAGCTCTGCAATTGTTATTTCGTCTTGCTCCCACAGCGCCATCATTACTACGTATTGCGGGTAAGTTAAATTTAGCTCGTTTAAAGGCTCGCGATACGCACGCGCAATGCTGTTAGATGCCATATATAACCGATGACATAACTGATTTTTTAACTTTAATTGCTCAAACGGCATAACGTTATCCTTTATTTCGATACATGGTATTTTAATTTGCATGCAAAGTATTTGCAATCTCTAATTACTTGTTCTATTATTTTGCACACAAACTAAATTAATTACTAAACTTTGGAGTTCATTATGAATGTATTACAAAACGTAGCTTACACAGCAAAAGCAACTGCAACTGGCGGCCGCGAAGGCGTAGCTAAATCTGATGATGGTCGTTTAGATGTAAAACTATCAACACCTAAAGGCTTAGGCGGAGACGACGGTCAAGGCACTAACCCTGAGCAATTATTTGCCGCAGGTTATGCTGCGTGTTTTATTGGCGCACTAAAATTTGTAGCAGGTAGCGAAAAAATAGATTTACCAAGCGACACGCATATTAATTCTGAAGTATCTATTGGCGCGATTGAAGGCGGTTTTGGTATTGCAGTAAAACTTGCTGTGTCACTAGGTGATATGGATAAAGCTGCAGCGCAAACGCTTGTAGATAAAGCGCACCAAGTATGTCCATATTCAAACGCAACACGTGGCAATATTGAAGTAGAGCTTTCAGTTATTTAATTAATTGCTAAGTTAACTAATACTGTAATAGCCCAGTGGTTTTGCCTCTGGGCTTTTTTGTGCGTGGAGTTTAATAAAAATGAGTCGTTAAATAAATATACAAAAAATCATATATTCACTATTCCATATGTTCTGTTTTTGTTTTATTGTATGTGCAATAAAACTGCGAGGACAATATGGAACAATTCAACCCACTTCAATTTTATAAATGCCTAGCGGACGATACGCGTTTAAAAGCAATGCTGCTCATTAGCCATCAAGAAGAGCTATGTGTATGCGAACTGGTTACTGCACTTGAGCTAAGCCAGCCTAAAGTGTCTCGCCATTTAGCGCAGTTAAGACAATGCGGATTGTTGAGCGACCGTAAACAAAATCAATGGGTTTATTACAGTATTAATAAAGCCCTACCAGAGTGGGCTAAAAATGTATTAATGCAAACGCTTACTGCCAACCCTTCATTTTATGAAAACGATTTAACGCGCTTAAATGTTATGGGTAATCGCCCTGAACGTATTACTAGCTGCTGTAACTAACTTATTAAAGGTATTTAATTATGACTATTAAAGTAGGTATTAACGGTTTTGGCCGTATGGGACGTTTAACTCTGCGTGCAGCAGTTGATTGGCCAGAAATAGAGTTTATTAAAGTAAATGATGTAGCGGGCGATGCTAAAACCCACGCACATTTAATTGAGTTTGACTCAGTACACGGGCGCTTAGCACAACAGGTTTCTAGTGATGATAATAGCTTTAGTGTGGGTAAGCATACGATTGCAGTTACCAACAACAAAACCATAAACGAAACTGATTGGTCAGATTGCGATGTAGTAATAGAAGCCAGCGGTAAAATGAAAACCACTGAGCTGTTAAATCAATATTTAGCACAAGGTGTTAAGCGTGTTGTGGTAACCGCACCTGTAAAAGAAGACGGTATTTTAAATGTAGTAATGGGTGCAAACGATGATCTTTATAACCCAAGTGAGCATAAAATTGTTACAGCCGCCTCGTGTACTACTAACTGTTTAGCGCCAATAGTAAAAGTACTGCAAGAAAAAGTGGGCATTAAACACGGCTCAATGACTACTATTCACGACATTACTAATACCCAAACAATTATTGATGCCCCTCATAAAGATTTACGCCGTGCGCGTTCGTGCGGTACAAGTTTAATTCCTACTACAACCGGTAGTGCAACGGCTATTACGCATATTTTTCCTGAGCTTAAAGGTAAATTAAACGGCCATGCCGTGCGTGTACCTCTTACTAACGCATCAATTACCGATTGTGTTTTTGAGCTCGAGCGAGGTGTTACACAAGACGAAGTAAACACGTGGTTTAAAGACGCTGCAAATAACGAGTTACAAGGTATTTTAGGCTACGAAGAAAGACCGCTTGTATCTATAGATTACAAAACAGATCCGCGCAGCTGCATTATTGATGCGCTTTCAACCATGGTAATTAACAACACTCAACTTAAACTATACGCTTGGTACGATAACGAGTGGGGTTATGCAAACCGTACTGCTGAGCTAATGCTTAAAGTTGCACAAAGTGATTTGGTTTAATCTCGTTTAAAAAGGTTTAACGCTATGTTTGCGCAGTTAGCTAACTTACCGAGCTCTATAAAACAATATTTAATAATTACTGGTAACTATTGGGCATTTACTTTAACTGATGGTGCGCTACGCATGTTGGTGGTGCTGTATTTTCATCAGTTGGGTTATGGCGCATTTGCGATAGCCATGTTGTTTTTGTTTTATGAAATATTTGGGGTGTTCACCAATTTAGTAGGTGGTTGGCTTGGCGCGCATTTAGGGTTGAACAAAACCATGAATGTAGGGCTTGGGCTACAACTTGTCGCTTTAGCCATGCTTTGCGTGCCAGGGGATTGGCTAACCGTTGCCTATGTTATGGCAGCGCAAGCACTGAGTGGCATAGCAAAAGACTTAAATAAAATGAGTGCAAAGAGCGCCATTAAGTATTTAGTACCACAAGACGATGCAGGGCAAAGCCAATTATATAAATGGATTGCCATACTTACGGGCTCTAAAAATGCTTTAAAAGGGGTGGGCTTTTTTTTAGGCGGCTTATTACTAACTGTATTTGGTTTTATGGGAGCATTAATAAGTCTAATTATTTTACTTAGTGTTGCGTGGGTTATTAGTTTAATTTTTTTAAAAGGCGATATTGGTAAAGCTAAAAACAAACCTAAGTTTAAAGAATTATTTTCTAAATCGCGGGCAATTAACTTACTTAGTGCAGCGCGTTTATGCTTGTTTGCGGCGCGCGATGTATGGTTTGTAGTTGCACTACCTGTTTACTTAGCCGCTCAGTTTAACTGGGATCATTGGTGGGTCAGCGGTTTTATGGCTTCGTGGGTAATTGCTTATGGGCTGGTGCAATCGCAAGCACCGCGAATAACTGGGCAAGGTGATTCAACTTCACATTCGGTCAAAAAAGCATATTGGTGGGTTGCTTTATTGAGTGGCGTAACTGGCATTTTAGCGTTGTTGATGCAATTGGATATAGCGGTACATTTTACGCTTGTTATAGGCTTACTTATTTTTGGTGGTGTATTTGCTGTAAATTCATCGCTGCACAGTTACTTAATAGTAAGTTTTGCTAAAAACGATGGAGTGTCACTCGACGTTGGCTTTTATTATATGGCCAATGCGATAGGGCGTTTGCTTGGTACGGTGCTTTCTGGTTGGGTTTTTCAAGTATATGGGCTTAGTGCGTGTTTATGGGTAAGTGTGTGTTTATTAGTTTTAGCCGCAATTACAACAGCACGGTTAGCTAAACTTTAAAAAACTCAACGTATTGTATTAAATTCAATTTGTTTAACGATATTCATAGCTTCATTGATTAGATCTACTAAACTGTATCAGTAGTTTTAATTTAAAGGGTGTAATGAATGCGAGAAATATCGTTAGCAAAAAAGTTACTCTGGCTTAGTGTCGGTAGTATATTTATAACTGTACTAGTGTTATCAGGCATTTTGTGGTGGCAGTTATCATCAAGTAATAAGCAGTTAGCGACTAAATCTGAAGAGTACATTACTGTAGAAGTAGAAGAAAAGCTTAATGCTCATGCAGCTGGATACGGAGAAAAAATTGCCGGCTTTATTAATGAAGCTTACCGCATTCCTTATTCATTGGCTGCTTTATTAGGTGACGCAGCAAAAAGCGAAACCCTGAGCCGCGATACGGTAGTAAGTATAAATCGCTCTATTTTAGAACAAAACACATTACTTTCATCTATCTACTCTCAGTTTGAAGCAAACGCGTTTGACGGGCAAGATTCGAGCTTTAACAAGGGCTATAAACACTCTGTTGATGGTGATGGTACGTTAGAAGTTTATATAACACGTGATCCAAGTGGGGCTATTGAGCAGCAAAAAGTAGCTAATGCTGCCGATAAATATATAACCTCTTTAAACGAATTTGGTATTCGCGAAGCGCATTGGTACTTATGTGCAAAAGACACGCTTAAGCCTTGTATTATGGAACCGTACTTATACGAAATCCCATCGGGCGACTCAGTAATGCTAACTTCGTTAACTGTGCCTATTTTAAAGTCAGGTCAGTTTATTGGTTTAGCTGGCGTTGATTTAACGCTCCCAACTTTTCAGGGCTTAACCGAAAAGCTGTCGAGCGAGCTTTACAACGGCCAAGCAAAAGTAACACTTTTAAGTGATATAGGTTTAATTGTAGGCAGCAGTCACTATAAATCTAAATTAGGCCGCCCATTTAAAGAAGCGGTTAGTAGCAACACTTACAGTGAGCTGGTTAAATTTAAAGGCCAACATGGTCTCTTTAAAACGCCTAGCGAGTATTTAGTTAACTACCCAATTAATATAAAACTAGCTAACACTCAGTGGTCATTAATCATAGAAGTACCTACAGTTCTAGCACTTGCAGGGCCTGAAGCGCTAGAAAAAAACATGCAAGAGACAGCAACATCACTCAGATTTATTATTTTAATAACAGGCTTAGTAATTGCTGTGGTTGCTTTTGTTATTATGAAATTAGTAATAGCAGGTGTAATAGCGCCGCTACAGCAAATTCAACAGCGGGTTGATAACCTCGCAAGTTCTGAAGGTGATTTAACACATACATTGCATGTTGATAGTCACGCTGAGCTTATTGCATTAGCTGGTGGATTTAACCGATTTTTAGCAAAGCTACGTGATTTAATTTCTGAGCTTAAAACGGTGTCTGATCAAACCAAGCAGCAAGGCGAAATAGCACAACACATAGCTATTGATACAAAGCATAATGTGCAATCTCAATTTCAAGAAATTGAAAGTGTGGTAACGGCTATGAACGAAATGAGCGCAACAGCACTCGAAGTAGCCAGAGCATCAGAGCAATCAGCCCAACAAGCCGATGAAATAAATAGCTTGGTAGTGAGCAGTGAGTCGAGCTTATCATCTGCGATGACGCAAGTTAAAACGATGTCTGAAGAAATTAAAGAAGCTAACCAAGCCGTTGAAAAAGTTGCTTCGCGTAGTAAAGACATTACGCAAATATTAGATGTAATTCGTACTATTTCAGAACAAACAAATTTACTTGCACTTAACGCTGCTATTGAAGCTGCGCGCGCTGGTGAACATGGGCGCGGCTTTGCCGTTGTTGCCGATGAAGTACGTGCACTTGCTTCTAAAACGCGTTCATCAACAGATGACATAAGCCAACTAATTGATAGTTTATTATCTGAAGTAGGTAACGCATCTACCGTTATTGAAAAAGGCGTAGTACGTGCACAAAATGCCGTTGATGAAACATCAGTAGCTTTTGATGCTCTGCACAGTGTTGTTGTTAAAGTTGATGAAATAACCAACCAAATTACACATATTGCCACCGCTGCTGAAGAGCAAAGTTTAGTGACTGAAGAAATAAACCGTAATTTAACGCTTATCTCTGATGCCGCATCGCAACTTGCTGACTTATCTACACAAGCAGGGGATAGCAGCGAAGCTCTTAATGCACTTGTTGCCCAGCAAGATAATGAACTAAATAAGCTTAAAACGTAACTTACAAATTAAGCTTTAAGCACAAAAAAATGGCCAGTTAATACTGGCCATTTTTATTTAGTAGAATAAATGTAACTTGTTGAGAATGCTCGATAACTGCTATTTATAACTTTTTAATCAACATAAACATTTGGTTGATCATTGGCTCAGCAAATTGCTCTACATTAGGACGATTAAAATAACCGCGTAAACCTGTAAATTGCACTTGAAAAAAGCGCGCATATTCAACAGCGGTCAACGTGTTACTTAACTCACCTTTGTTTATTGCTTGGTTAAATAATTGCGTTAAATAAGCTTCAAATTGAGCTGTTAAATCTAAGCTTAGCTCATACAGGTTTGAATCTTTTTCTGCAAACTCGCTGTTTGCTTTAACTAGCATACAAATAGCGCTTGGGCTGCAATCTTTTGTTTTAATTACCACGTTTTCAACAAACGCACGTAATCCACCAAGTACTGTATCGGCACTTGATAAAAACCCTTCTATTTGGGTTTTCATTTGTACGGTGTAATCTTTCAGCGATTCGCAGTATAGACCTTCTTTAGAGCCAAACGCAGAGTAAATACTACCCGGGCGCATATTAACGGCTTCTTGTAAGTCACGCGTTGAGGTTGCATGAAAACCTTTTTGCCAAAATAGCTGACTAGCAACGCGAACTACATTCTCGCGTTCAAATTTAACCTTATTAGCCATATCATTCTCAATCAATTTGAACATTTGCTCAATTTTAACTTGAACAGTCGCTCAAAATCAAATACTATGTGTCTCGAAGTTACTTAAAACTATTAATTATTAGGAGCTAACCATGGCCGAATTTACTTTATACACTCAAGAAAACGCACCAGAAGAAGCAAAACCGTTACTAGCTGATTCAGTAGCAGCATTTGGTATGCTTCCTAACTTACATGCAGTAATGGCTGAAGCACCAACATTACTTAAAGGTTATCAAGTACTGCATGAGTTGTTTCAAAAAACATCATTCAACGCAGAAGAGCTAACAGTAGTATGGCAATCAATTAACGTAGAGCACGACTGTCATTACTGTGTTCCTGCTCACAGTGGCATTGCAGCGGCAATGAAGGTTGATCAAGGTATTGTTGACGCACTTGTTAACAAAACACCACTTGAAAACCCTAAGCTAGAAACTCTTCGTGAAACTACACTCGCAATGACACGTGAACGTGGCGTGATCAGCGATGAGCAAATCGAAAAATTCTTTGCCGCAGGTTACGCTAAGCAACAGCTACTTGAAATTATTGTAGGCTTGTCTCAAAAAGTAATGAGCAACTACACTAATCACCTTGCTGATACACCAGTAGACGCGCCATTTAAAAAATACGTAAAATAAATACGGTTTTATAAATGACAAAAGGCAGCCTAGGCTGTCTTTTGTGCTTTTAAATCACAGCTATTTAAATTTAACCGTTTTTGTACTGCGTGTATAAATACGTTGTTCGGGTTTTGTCCACTCACCTTTTTTTAAATAAGAGGTCGAAACAATAAATTTATCGTCTTTTAGTTCACTCATCGATTTAACCTTTGTAATACCATCTTGGCTACCAGTTACATCTTCATAGGCTACAAATTGAGTGGGGCTGAGCACTTTCATAGTGCCTTTTGTATAAAATCCTGCGGTTGTGAAATAGTAAAATACCAAAGACTCTTTTTTACTGTCGTAAAAAATCATCGACTCGCCGCCATACTCACCTTCATTAATAGAGTGCTTGGTATGTATCGCTTTACCGTTTAAAGCACGCTCCCAACGGCCAACATCTTGTATTTTTTTAGCACCTTCAGGTACTTTAAAGTCAGCCTGCCAAGTTCCTAAATAGGGCTTAAATACGGCAAGTTCTTTATCAAGGTTGGTGGGTGTATCGGATGCATAGCTACTAAATGTTGATAAGCATAAGACTAAGAATATCGCTTTAAAATATGTCATAATTTGGCTCTTGTTTTTGTAATACCAATGCCAAGTATAGGCGATAATTAATTGATAAAGAAAATATTAATCACATTCTCATTACTTTATTTAGCCGCCATTTGGCTGGCTTACCTACTGCAATACTTACCTGTATATATACCAATATATGTACCTGGTTATATAAGTGTATTAAGTGCTATCACTTTTTTAATGTACGCGTGGGATAAGCGACAAGCTAAGCGCTCTTCACATAAAAAAGTAAATCGTACGCCAGAGCGCACACTGCAACTACTTGCATTATTTGGAGGATGGCCGGGGGCATTACTTGCTCAACAATTACTTCGCCATAAATCGCAAAAGCGACGTTTTATAGTGATGTTGTGGTTATGTATTTTAATAAATGCGGGATGCAGTATTATCGCTATTTATTTTCCAGATTTATTGTTAGGTTAAAGTATAAATAGGAAAAGGACTTTTTATGACTAATACAAGATCGGCTGGCGTGACCTTAACGCTTATTTTATTTTTATTAATACCATTGCAAGGATGTGCAGACATGTTTGGGTTTTTTAATAAACAAAACGTTACGTTGTCGTTGCCTGTAAAAGGCAGACTATTAAATAATGGTGAGCCCCAACAGGGCGTTAAAGTAACAAGAGAGCTGATTTACGGTGATACTTATATTGATGAAGCCATAAGTGATAACAATGGTTACTTTTATTTCGATAATAAAACAATACGTAGTTCAAAGCCTTCAAACATGTTTTTTAATAGCTCTTTGCTACAGAGTATTTATATTGGAAACAAAAAAGATGAAGACTCAATCTTGTGGTATACCACAATACAGTTCACCGAAGAGCAAGCACTGCTGTCTGATATATTAAATAACTTTGAATGCGAACTTAGTGAAGAGGCTACAACGTACGATATACCGATAAAAAACACCGGTCAATTTTATACAGTTTATACGCGTTGTAATATCAATTCGCTTAATTAAGTGGTCTATTTTGAGGGCGGAAAAACGTGTTGATAGCTAGGCAAAAAGTTCGCTATTTAGTTGTTCTAAATGAGAATTTTTTAACGCAGGTAGCGACACGTTTAGCCCCGCAAAATGATTAAGTATTATTGCGGATTGGTATAAGTTATAGAAATTAGTGAGAAGTTTGATAAAGCCACCAATGTTCATCTATTAGTGGCTTTAATATGATGATTAACGTTTTAACTGTGCTTCTTTTTGGTTTAGTAAACGAATTATAGGGTTTTGCTCTAATATTTTACTTTTCAAAATATAACCAATAATTAGTCCAGCTATAAAGCCACCAATATGTGCACCATAATCAATGCCATCAGGGCCTGTTACTGCACCAAAAATGTTAAATCCTAACCAAATAGCAAAAAACCATACCGCAGAAAGTTTCTTCTGATAAATTACAAACATAAAAGTGAGGCTTGCGTGCCTAAACCACATCAGATACATGCCAAATAAACCGGCTATCGCACCACTGGCACCCACGCCTGGAATATTCGACATAGGGTTTACAATGTAGCTAGCAAATGATGCGAGTAGACCACAGGCCAAGTACCACAACAAAAAGCGCTTGTGTCCTAAAACATCTTCTAAGTTATCGCCAACGATATATAAAAAGTACATATTGCCAACTAGATGCATTATGGAACCATGTAAAAATACGCAAGTTAATACAGTCCATAGCTCATTACCTTTACTTAAATCTGCAGGTGTCATGGCAAAGTTATCAATGACGTAGCTAAATGAGCTCGGGTTTAAAAAGTAAAGTGCAAAAATCAGTGTGTTTAAGACAATAAGACCGCGAGTTACCCAGGGGGTCTTTTGTGGCTTAATATTATATTCAACAGGCATTTGCGTTAAAAATTGGAACAAGTAAGTTTTCCAACTTACTTTTTGATTTAGCTCGCCTAAACTCGCTTTTATTTCAGGGCTATTTTCAACACTTTCAAGCTCATCTTTATCAATCCATGTGCCATCGCAGTGTCTACAAACATCTATTTCGGTATGAAAAGCTTCAAGTAAGTGAAAACGTTCCAAGCTTTTTTTACAATCAGGGCAGTCAAGCTCAGAAATTCCTAATGCTTCACCAAAGTGAGTTTCAAATTTATCACCTTCAGGGCCTTCATTTATTTCGGAAATCATCCGATTTACTTCATTTTTTTCGAACCATAAGCCACCACATTCACGGCAAATATCTATTTCTTCGCCTTGATAATTGGTTACTTCTAATGGATGGTCTTTACAATGTGGGCAGCTCTTAGTTGGCATTTTCTAGCTCCTTTAACGAACCAACAGAAATGTCATTCTGCTGTAATTCCATTTTTAATTGTTTAGCGCTATTTTTTAGTGCGGGTAGCGTTTGAGTTTTAATTGAGTCTGTTATTTTTGCTAATTCGATAGAAGCCTGCTTAGCAGACATTTTTCTTTCTATTGCGGCATTAATGATAAAATCAGCTCGAGAATAAAACCGACGTATTTTAGTCAAAAATTCACTTGGTGTTTCAAGCGTAGTAGGCGAAAACTGCATGGTTTTCCATATGTACTGCTCAAGTGTGGGTTTAAAAAATTCCATTTCTGATTTTGGCGGGCTCTTCGCTAAGCGTTCTGCATACTTAGCTACCGTATTTGCGTTATCATTAACTTCGTCATAGAGCGATGTACGCAAATAGTAGTTATCTTCCATTTTGCTAAATGAATCGAACTTAAGCGCTTGTTCTAAACCGCTTTGAGCAGCCAAATAAACACCAAATACGGTAGAAATAACCATAAAAAATTGATTTAACCAAAAACCAGTACTTTTGAGCTCTTTATGATCGACCGTTTTAAGGGCTTGAGTGAGTTTCTGAGTAACTACAGGTGGTTTTGTATTGTTGTCAGGGGTGGGATTAGTTGGTTCCAACAGTTTGTTCCTTGAATATTGCTTCCTTTTTAAGCGCACAAGAATACTTAAAAATTAACCAGTTAGCAATGCTACTATCCGTATTGAATATACTTTTTTACGTTTCGACCTGCATGTACATGCAGACGTAAACTTTACTCATTTCCTAAGGAGAGTGGGTAATGAATCTTTAGTAATTATACTTTAAGTGCACAACTACTAAAATCCCCATATCAAAACTGTTAAAGGTTTCAATTGATTACTTTGTGATTAAAAATAAAACAAGCAGCCATGGCTCTTCCTCATTTAACAGTTAAAGCAAATAAGAATTCTGTGCTAGAAAAGCTATGTTTTGCTCATGAGGTAAGTATATTGGAATATATAAAATTGATAATACTAAGTTATGGCTAATTAGTTTTTATTTTAAATATATAACAAAGGTCATTCTTGAAAAATACTTTCAACCTTTGAATTTAAAAATACTGCACCGTTTTGTGTTTTGCCTAAATGGTCGTCTTTATTATAAATAGGGCAGCTTTTCAGTGATAAACAGCCACATCCTATGCAGCTGTCTACCTTGTCTCGCAAACGCTGCATATACGCTATTCGCTCGTCCAGCTGTGCTTGCCATTGCTTTGAAAGGGCTGCCCAGTCTTTTTGTGTGGGTGTGCGCTGATCAGGTAATGTGGCCAGTGTTTGTTTAATTTCATCAAGGGTTATTCCCATTGCTTGTGCGGCTTTTACTACCGCTATGCGGCGCAGTACATCTTTTTTATAGCGGCGTTGATTGCCGCCATTGCGCCAGCTACGTATTAGTCCTTTTGTTTCGTAAAAATGCAGGGTTGATACTTTTACGCCGCTACGCTTTGCTACATAGCCCACGGTTAAGTTGGCCTCAGTTAGTTTTTTTTGATCTATTGGCATTATTTTTAATTTCCGATTGACCTCAATATAACTTGAGGTTTTAAGCTTCTTTCAACATTAAAAAAGGAGCTAACTAAATGCAACAAAAACTTGAGCGTAGCACTGTTATTATTTATTCAAGCGCACGCAAAAATGGTAATACACAGGCGCACGTTAATGGATTTGCAGAGCAAAATACTGTGCGTGTAATATGCTTAGATGATTATAAAATTGCGCCGTACTGCTATAACAAAAACTATAAAAATGATGATTTTTACGCTGTGTTTGAAGCACTTTTAAAATATGATCATTGGGTGTTTGCGTCTCCTGTTTATTGGTACAGCACCACGGTACAAATGAAATTATTTATCGATAGAATAACCGATTATATGGACGATGAAGTATTAAAACCTAAGCTTCGTAATTTACGCAGTAAGCATTTTTCAGTGCTTTCTAATGCGTCATCAAGTGAAGCCCCCGCCTGTTTTGTAGAGCAGTTTAAAAATACGTTTAGTTATTTAGGTATGCAGTTTATTAACCACAGCCATAAAAGTACCCAAAAAGTTGCTTAAATTGCAGCCTTTTTTGGTTGTCTCTGGTAGTTTAGTAATAATCTTAAAAAACACAGGATTGTTTTATGAAATATTTACTATTGTTAGTGCTGCTTTTTAGCCCTTTAATATATGCAACAGAGCAACCAATTAAGGGGTATGGTAATTATTACAATGTCCCCAAGCATGATGAAATTAATGACGCTACGGTATTTAAAATAGCATTTGATGTTGCTGATGGCGCTGAAAAAGGCACGCAAAATAATTCAATAAATTCGCTAGCGCGTTTTATTAACATGCATGTGGCGCATGGCGTAAAGCCTGAAAACATACAACTTGCATTAGTTGTGCACGGCAGCGCAAGTGTTGATGTGTTAGCTAATAGCGAATATAAAAAACGTTTTAACGCTGACAATAAAAACCAAGCGTTAATTGAGCAGCTACTAGCAAACAACACTAAAGTGTATGTTTGCGGGCAATCTGCTACTCACTTTAAAGTAATGCCAGCGCTTTTAATTAAGGGTGTAAAAATGTCGCTTTCGGCTATGACCGCTCACGCACAACTTCAACAGCAAGGCTATACGCTCAATCCATTTTAATGACTCAAATAACAAAAAATATTCTCTGCTTTGGGGATTCAAATACATGGGGCTTAAACCCTGAAACGGGTAAACGTTTGGATGAAAATACCCGTTGGACATCACTTTTAAATAAAAACTTAGGGTGTGGTTTTAACGTAATAGAGGCTGGGCAACCTAATCGCACTTTAGTGCATAATCCCCCGTTTGACGGTGTGCTCAATGGTGTTAGCTATTTAAAGCCTTATTTGGATAAGCATGATCTCGACTTTATTATTATAGCTCTTGGTACAAACGATCTTAAAAAACGTTTTAATTTAACACCTACTTTAATAGCAGATGGCTTGAATGATTTAATTAACTCAATACACATTTATTATCAGCAAGGTAGTACTTTAAAATCCCCTAAAATTATTATTGCTAGCCCACCTAGAATAAGAATTACCGAGCAGTATTCACGTATTTATGAAGAGGCTGATACAAAAGCAACAGAGCTCTCTAGTGCATTTAAAAGCGTTGCAGCTAATAATAAGTGTGCTTTTATTGATTTTAATTCGTTTATTAACATAACAGATGGTGATGGGATTCATTTTGATGATATCCAACATTTGGCAATAGGCTTTAAAATAGCGCAATTGGTTCAAAACTCACTCAATAATTGTTAAATCTATCTGTGTGAATTTAATGCGACTTATGCAATCATCTAATAAATTAGTGATATAAATTAACAATCTCAGGATGCTATGGAAAAGTACCAAAAAAAATCGATTATAGCCGTTCTAACAGGGGTGTTAGTTTTTATAACTGGCTGTCTCATTTTGCTCTATTTTGCAGCGCAAGAACTCACTACTCAAATCAATGCCGATACTAAACACATTCTTAAACATGTTGACTCTGCTGTATTAGAGCGTCGCAGTGTGCTTACACCTCTTAATAAGTTTGGCTTCAAGCAGTGCGATGAAACTACATTGCTTGAAATGCGGCGTGTTTTATTTGATTCACAATATGTGATTGATATCGGTTTTTTTATTGGTAACCAGTTAATGTGTACAACTGGAGCTGGTTTGCTAAGCAGTGTTATAAACGACCTTGAGCCTGACTATATCCGTAAAGATGAGGATGTACGTGTACGTTTTGAGCCGCAGTTGTATTTATTATTATTTACCGGACGTCCTATGGAAGTGGTAATCGTTCGCCAAGGTAATTTTAACCTGATCATGGAGTCAAAGGCATTCAACTCTGCGAGTATTGGGTCCAAAAATTGGGAAGTTGTATATAGAGACTCCGAGGAACTGCATCATTTAGCAGGTACAAAAGGCACTTATAGTAAAATAAGTGGCGACAGCTATTTACCGTATGAAACGGGTGTTGCTTGTAGTACTGAAAATGAGAACTACTGCGCAGCAGTGCATTTGCCTTGGAGTCAGTTCTTTTCTAATAACCACTTTTTATTAATCATCTCCTTAATTTTAACCTGCTTAGCTGGTGTATCGAGTGCGCTAATGGTAAATGCAAGAATTGCTGCACGTCGCTCTATTAATCAGCGTATTCGTAAAGGACTCAAAAAGGGATCATTTTATTGGACTTACCAGCCTATTATTTGTTTGCAAAGTGGCAAGCTGATTGGTTGCGAGGTACTTGCCCGTTTTGAAGATAAGTACGGTGTTTTATTTCCAGATGAGTTTATTCCGGTTATTAGAAAAAACAATTTAACCTGGACTTTTACTGAGGCCATGATTGCCACCACAATCAAAGAGTTAACTTCTATAGAGGTATTGCCTGAAGGCTTTAAAGTGTCGCTTAATATATTTCCGTGTGATGTAGAGCTGGGTAACGTGTCGTTGCTGCCACAAATTACAGAGCTTACCAATTCACGCTTTATTATTTGTTTAGAGATAACTGAAGACGAATACCTTGATACAAGCATCGCGCATGCTCATTTTAGAACCTTGGTTGAATCGGGATTTAACTTATCATTAGATGACTTTGGTACGGGGTATTCAAATTTAAGAAACTTACAAAATTTGAGTTTTCATCAACTTAAAATTGACCGTACGTTTGTTCAAGATATAGCAACTGAGGGCTTAAAAGCCTCTATGATCCCGAATATTATGGAACTTGTGCATAAGTTTAATTATACCTGTGTAGCAGAAGGAATTGAAACCACTGAGCAAGAAGCCATTTTAAAAACAGCGGGTGTGCATTACGGACAAGGCTGGAAGTACGGTAAGCCCATGACTGCGTCTAAATTTAAAAATTATATAACTAGTCAGCATTTTTAGATCTCAGCTGCCATACTAAACGTATCGGTATGAAATTTATAAATATTAGGTTTATTATGATCAAATTAACATTAAGTGCTTTTGCACTTTTACTACTTAGCGCATGTACAACACAGTACCCAAACCAGCAATTAACAGGTAAGCAGTTTCCAAGCATTAGTGGCGAAAGCTTAGAGCAAAGTATAGTAACTATACCTAGTGATTTTAAAGCAGATAAAACATTACTGCTCATTGGGTACAAGCAAGACAGCCAGTTTGATATAGACCGTTGGTTAATTGGTTTAGATATGGCGGGCGTAACGCTCCCTACATACGAACTACCAACCATTGCCGGCATGGCACCACGTATGTTTAGCACATTTATAGACAGCGGTATGCGCAAAGGCATCCCTAAAGAATTATGGGGTGGGGTAATCACTATTTATAAAGATGGCGAGACAGTTCAAAAGTTTACAGGTAATCAAAGCCCAAATAACTCTCGTGTGGTACTTATAAATAGCAGCGGCGAAATTTTATACTTTTATGATCGAGGTTTTTCGGTTGATGCGTTAAATAAATTAAAAGAGACAATAGAATAATTACCCCTAAAGCTTAGTTTACGACAATGTATATTTAAGGTTTTAAGAATTACTAAACTACTAATCCGATCTGTTATTTATCTTACAAAAGCAATTGTAAAAACAAAGGCAATGTAGGTTATATATTGATTTAATAGGTTTTTATCTGTTTTAGGGTGAGAAGCGATAACTTTATTTTAATACCAAAATCTCATTGTAAGTTGTATTTGGTTTAGGTAATGTAGTGTAAATGTTTCAAGGACGAAATTTATGCCCCATAAAAACTCGGTATTCGTAAAAACAACATTTCAATCCTCTTTTCATTTACATAACTACGCCACTATTTTAAGGACACTACAAGCCCTGTTTGGTGATATTAAAATGGATGATGTTTTGCCTAAAATAGAGTTGCGTGCAAATTATGATTTATTTTTAATAGATGGTGCTAAAAGTAAATGGCAAGATCTCATTCCCGCAGACCTTATTTGTTTAGCTAAACACTATAGCGTTGTTATCTTTAATGTTGATAAAGAAGATGTGTGCGAGCAAAACTTATTGCTTAACCATTTTAATGGTGTTTTTTATAAATCAGATGCGCCAGAAGATATTTTTAAAGGGTTAATTCGTGTTGATACTGGCGAGCTTTGGTTTACGCGTAAAGTAATTTCAAAAGCTTTTAACGACATTTTAGCCGTGGCAACGTCATTTAATAACCTACACGGCGACATTGAATTAAAGCAGGACTATTACGAGCATTTAACAAAGCGGGAAAAGTCTGTTATTCATTTAATTGCACAGGGTGCGAGTAACAATACAATCGCTGATAAACTTAGCATTAGCGACCACACTGTAAAAACACATTTGTACAGTGCGTTTAAAAAAACTAACTCACGCAACAGGGTGGAGCTTGCTAATTGGGCGCAGCGCTACATATCTGTTTTGCTGCCAATGGGGAAATAGTTTTTTGAATAAATTTCACTACTCCTAAAGTGACTTTAAGCCCAGCATTGCTGGGCTTTTTTATGTTTTAAAAAATATAAACTATGCTTTTTTATACGGATGTGTTTTAAGCCAGTGCTCGGCTATTTGCTCACGTGTGGCAAACCAAACCTGATCATGCGAGCGAGCATATTCTAAAAACCGTGCTAATGCTTTTATTCTTCCTGGTCTGCCAATTAAGCGACAATGCAAACCTATCGACATCATTTTTGGGGTGTTTTCACCTTCTGGATCGCCTTCCTCGTATAGCGTATCAAAGGCATCTTTTAAATAATTATAAAACTGATCGCCTGCGTTAAAACCCTGCACGGCAGCAAAGCGCATGTCGTTTACATCAAGCGTGTAGGGCACAATAAGCTGTGGCTTACCTTCTTTAATACTGTAAAAAGGTAGGTCGTCGCTGTAATCGTCGGCATCATATAAAAAATTACCATTTTCAACTACAAGTGCTGCGGTATTTGGGCTAGTTCGGCCGGTATACCAGCCTTTGGGCTTTTTACCTGTGAGCTTTTTAATGACATCAATGGCTTGTTGCATATGCTCGCGTTCGGTTTGCTTATCTATATTTTGATAATTAATCCAGCGCAGGCCATGGCTTGCAATCTCGTGCCCTGCTTCAACAAAGGCTTTAGCTACATCGGGGTGGCGCTCAAGGGCCATCGCCACTGCAAAAATGGTGACCGGTATATCGTATTTTTTAAATAAACGCAGTAGCCTCCACACGCCAGCGCGTGAGCCATATTCGTAAATAGACTCCATGCTTATATGGCGGTCTTCAACATGCGGGGCACTGACTATTTCTGATAAAAACGTTTCGGCCGCTGCATCACCATGTAATACACAGTTTTCGCCGCCTTCTTCGTAATTTAATACTACTTGCACGGCAATGCGGGCTTTATTAGGCCAGTTTGCATGGGGTACATCTGGACCATAACCAATTAAATCGCGCGGGTAGTTTTTAAATTGCTCGCTCATTTTATTGCTCCTTTTTAAGTGCTGTGAGCCAAGCGCCGAGCGTTTCGCGCTCTTTGTCAGTCATTTTGGTCATATTAGCCAGTGGCATATCTTTGGTTATAACCGCGCGGGTATGAATAAGCGTACTGGCTTTTTTTACATCACTGATAGAGTCGAGCTTAAAGCCTAGCGGCGCTGTTTGAAAAAGCGCAGAGGTAGGTGTTTCGCTGTGACACCCAGTACAGTGTTTGCTGATTATATTCCACGCTTGTGCGTCGGTAATACTTGCTTGTAAAGGCGCGCTTTCGCCTGCATTTGTTGGTGTACTGGGCCAAGGGGCTATGGCGAGCATAAGAGCAAAAAATGCTGCAATACCGCTTACAAGTACTGAGGGCTTATTAACGCCTTGATGTTTTAAGTTAAAGTAGTGGCGTATCCACATACCAATACCAAACAACGCAATTAAAATAAGCCAGCCAAAGTTGTGGCTATACGTGTAAGGAAAGTGATTGCTAAGCATTATAAATACTACAGGTAATGTGGCGTAGTTATTATGAATAGAACACAGCTTTGCCTTTAAACCTGGCGCTGAATCAGGGATTCTACCCGCTTCTACTTCACTTACCATGTAGCGCTGCCCTGGCATAATAATGTGATACACATTACCCACCATACACGTGCCAATAAGTGCACCTACATGAATATACACAGCGCGGTCGCTAAATAATTGATCAACCCCAAAAGTCCACAGAGCTAATAAACCAATAACTACAGCAATAAACACTTTGCCGTTTTCAACCAGTGGGCTTTTACACAATAAACGATAAACACCATAGCCTAAGCCAATAAAACCAAGGGATGCGCCAATAGCTGCAAATTTACTTAGCTCACTTTTGCTGTTATCAATTAAATACACATCGGCGCCAACATAATAAAGTAAGCTAAATAGTAATATACCGGTGATCCACGTTGTGTAGGCTTCCCACTTAAACCAATGCAGAGTATGAGGCATTTGTTCAGGGCCATTTTGATACTTAGCCACTTCGTAAAAGCCACCACCATGCACGGCCCATAGATCGCCTTTTATGCCTTTATCTATTTTCCACTGCGGTGGTGTTTGTAGGTTGTTATCAAGCCATGCAAAATAAAATGAAGCGCCAATCCATGCTATACCAGCAATAACATGAAAATAACGCAGTACTAAATGAGCAAGCTCAAATAAATAGTTTTCCATAACGGTTAAGCCTCTTCTAATACCGGTGAGCGGGTGTCTGAAAATTGATTGTTATCATCGCGCTTATACACGCTTTTACCCATAATGTAGGTTTGCTCAACGCAGCGGTCGTCGCCTAACATCATCATTGCAAATAGTTTTTCATGCAGGGTTTTGGCATGTTGTATTCTAAATTTTAAAAATGGGGTTGCTGAACAATCCATTACAATAAAATCGGCTTCACAACCGGCTTTAAAATTACCAATTGTTCCTTCTAAATCGAGCGCTCTAGCACCGCCGAGAGTTGCTAAATACAGCCCTTTAAATGCTGAAAACTTTTGACCTTGTAATTGCTGAATTTTATAAGCTTCGTTACCTGTTTGTAGCATAGAAAAGCTTGTTCCTGCGCCTACATCGGTACCCATGCCTACGTTTATGCCGTGCTCTTCACAGGCTTTTAAATTTAAAAGTCCTGATCCTAAAAATAGGTTTGAGGTAGGGCAGTGCGATATTGCCGCATTGTTATCTGCAAGGCAGCATAGCTCGCGCTCAGATAAATGAATGCTATGGGCAAATACCGAGCGTTTACGTACCATTTTTGCTTGCTCGTACACGCCAAGGTAATCTTCAGCTTCTGGAAATAGCCCTTTTACCCATTCGCACTCGTCTTTGTTTTCCGATAGGTGTGTATGCAGGTAGGTGTCTGGGTATTCTTCAAGCAACTGAGTACATTTTTGAAGTTGCTCTGGGGTTGATGTAGGAGCAAAGCGTGGTGTAACTGCGTAGCTTAACCTATCAACATTGTGCCATTTTTCGATGAGGGCTTTAGATTCGTCATAACTTGTTTGCGCGCAATCAGATAAGTCGTCAGGGCAGTTACGATCCATCATTACTTTACCGGCAATCATGCGTAAATTGCGTTTTTGTGATTCTTTAAAAAACGCATCAACCGATTGCGGGTGCACAGTGCCAAATACAAGAGCAGTGGTTGTGCCATTGCGCAGTAGCTCGTCTAAAAAGCGATTAGAGATCTCTTTTGAATAATGCTTACATGTAAACTTTTTCTCTGTCGGAAACGCGTATTCGGTGAGCCAACTTAGCAGTTGCTCGCCATACGCGCCTACCATTTCGGTTTGCGGCAAATGTATGTGTGTGTCAATCATACCAGGCATAACGAGTTTGCCATCGTGGCGGATAACACGCGCTGATTTATCAATTGTTGGCAGTATGTCGTGCTCGTAGCCAAGTTTAACTACTTTGCCGTGCTTGATAACTAATGCGCCCTTTTCAAAAAAACGATGGGCGTTTTCGCCAGTAATGGCAGGGTCGTCAACAAAGTCGAGTATATCGGCACAAACTACTGTTAAGTTATTATTGTTTTGTGTGCTCATAGTTAGCTACCTCTGTATGTAGAGTAGCCAAACGGGCTAAGCAACAATGGGATATGGTGATGTTTAGTATCTTGTAATCTAAACGTTATTTGCGCCTCTGGGTAAAACGCAGGGGTAGGTTGGTTTTGGTAGTAGCTATCTAAATCAAATACTAGCTTATAGGTTGCAAATTCTACTTCTGTATTTAGCCAGTCGGTAATTCGCCCATCGGTATCGGTTGTGCCTTGGGTTAGTTGTACCCATTCGTTATTTGTAAGTTTAAATAGCTTAACAGCAACGTTTGCCGCAGGTTTTCCGGTGCTGGTATCAAGTATATGGGTGGTAATAGGGCTTTTGTTCATACTTTTATTCATAGCAGTGACTCCAATCTTATTTTTGTTATTTTGGCTTGTTCGCCCGCGGCTATATTTAGCTCTGTACTGCGGGTGTTGTGTATGCGCTGCTCTATGAGTTCGAGCATTTGTTCGGCCGTTTTACCGGTGGCGCACACAATAAAAATAAAGCCAAACTTGCTAAGGTACTCTTTATTAAGGGCAATCATTTTGGTAAGTACGGCCTCGTTTGCTTTGCTCATACCTGATTGCTCATGCCCCGCTTTTTGTGCGGTAGCAGCGTATTTTTTGCTAAGGGTTGATAAGTCGCCTATTTGCGGGTGGCCTTCAAAGGCAGCTAAATAGTCGCTCTCGCCAAGGCTATCCCATATGCTTTGTGCGCATTCAAACAGCTGTTGAGCACTTTTAAATGGCATTGCTTTTATCATGCCCGCTACCCAGTTAGGGGCCGCGCAGCAATGCTCAAGTGCTTGTTTTGCTTGTGCATCATTTAGCGTATTTATTTGTAAACTGCTCATGCGTCTACTTCCTCCTGCGTGGTGCTAATTAAGGCATTTTTTAGTGTGCGCCATTGCAAGCCTTGGCGTTTTGGCGCTTGGGTTTGCATAGCCTGATAAAGGCCAATTAGCTGTCCACTAATCGAAATAGCCACTTCCATTGGTAATTTGCCCGTAATATTTTTAAGCCCAACAGGGCAGGTCATTTGTTGTATTTGAGCGGCTGTAAAATCGCGATGTGCTAGGCGTTGTTTAAAACGTTTTGCTTTAGTGTCAGAGCCAATAACGCCCAGCCAATTGGCATCAGCGCGTTTAATAATGGCTTGGGTGAGTGCAAAGTCGAGCTGGTGGTTATGGGTCAATATTAAGTAGTTGTTAGACTTAGGTGCACGCTTTACTTGTTCTGTGGGCTCTTCATCAACCACTTTTACTACGTTATTTGGAATAGTCTGTGGGAATACATCTGCGCGGCTATCTATCCAGCGTATGCGCATAGGCAGCTGTGCCAATATACCAATAAGCGCTTGTGCTACATGGCCTGCGCCATAAATGTCGAGGGTAAAGCGCTCGCATTGCATGCATTCAAGCATAACGGTGGCAGCTCCGCCGCAGCACTGGCCTAAATTTGCACCTAGGTTAAATTGCTCAATTACTTGGGCGGCTTCGCCTTTGGCAAGTAGTTCGCGGGCTTTTTCTATTACTACGTACTCAAGATGGCCACCGCCAAGGGTGTCGTAAATATGCTCGCCGCTTATTACCATTTTAGAGCCTGTGCCGCGTGGGGTTGAGCCATTGGTGCCAAGTACCGTGGCAATTACATAGTTAGTGCCGCTTTGTTCGTGCTCGTTTATAGCCTGCGCCCAATTTTGCGTATGAAAACCCTGAAACGACTCATTTAAATTAGTCATGTTGATGCTCCTTAAACCAGCTAGCGGTTTGCTCAATTGCACTCAATACTCGCTCTGGGGTTGCGGGTGTATCCAGTGGGGCGGTGTATTTATAATCAGCCACACTACTTATTGCATTACGAATGGCGCTCCATACACTAAAGGCCAGCATAAATGGCGGCTCGCCTACGGCTTTTGATCTAAACACGGTGGTTTCTGGATTTGCTGAGTTATAAAGATTGACGTTAAATTCGGCAGGGGTATCGCCAATGGCTGGTATTTTGTAGTTGGCTGGGCCAAAGCTTGCAAGCTGGCCTTTATCATTCCATTGTAAGTCTTCGGTTGTTAGCCAGCCCATACCTTGTACAAAGGCGCCTTCAATTTGGCCTATATCAAGAGCTGGGTTAATTGAGCTGCCTACATCATGCAGTATATCAACGCGAGTTACCGTGTTTTCGCCCGTAAGCGTATCTACTTCTACTTCACTCAGTGCAACGCCGTGTGCGTAGTAAAAAAATGGGCGGCCTTCGCCTTTGGCTCTGTCGTAATGAATTTTGGGTGTGGCGTAATAACCGGTAGATGAAAGCGATATACGATTCATGTAAGCAAGATTTGCAAGTTCGCTAAAGCTAATTTCCCCTTTACTAAAAGTAATGAGGTTATCTTTAAATACAACAGTGTTGCTGTCTACTTCAAAGTGCTCGGTAATAAAATCAATTAAGCGCTCTTTTATTGTGTTTACTGCATTTAGCGCCGCCATACCGTTTAAGTCGGTACCGCTTGAGGCCGCTGTTGGTGAAGTGTTTGGCACTTTGTCGGTACGCGTAGCACTAATACTTACCGCGTTAAAATCGACCCCAAAGCCATGGGCCACAATTTGCGCAATTTTGGTGTTTAGCCCTTGGCCCATTTCGGTGCCGCCGTGGTTTAAATGTATAGAGCCATCGCTATATACATGTACTAATGCACCAGCTTGGTTTAAATGTTGTACCGTAAACGAAATACCGTATTTAACCGGCGTCATCGCAAGGCCTTTTTTGATAATAGGTGACGATACGTTAAATGCTTTAATAGCCTCTTTACGTGCCCAGTAGTCACCCGACTCCTCAAGCTGAGCAATCATATCTATTAAAATATGTTGCTCTACGGTTTGATGGTACGGCGTGGTATCGCGGCCTTTTTTGTATAAATTGAGTTTTCGGATCTCAAGCGGATCTTTACCTAATTTGGCGGCTATATCGTCCATTATTAGCTCGCCCATAATCATGCCTTGCGGGCCACCAAATCCTCTAAATGCGGTATGGCTTACGGTATTTACTTTACAGCGATTACCCTTAATTGTGGCGGCTGGGTAGTAGTAGGCGTTATCGACATGAAACATGGCGCGGTCTACAATTGCATCTGATAAATCTGGGGAGTAGCCACAAAATCCGTTTACGGTAATGTCGGCACCTTCTATTAAACCATTTTCGTCAAAACCAACATGATAGTGATTATAAAACGGGTGGCGCTTACCGGTTAATTTAAAATCGTCGCTACGGGCTAGGCGCATTTTTACTGCGCAGCCAAGGTGGTAAACCGCAAGAGCTGCAAGGCATGCCCATGGTGCGCCTTGGGTTTCTTTTCCGCCAAAAGCACCGCCCATACGGCGGGTTTCTACGTTTACAAAGCTAAATGGCTTTTTTAAAATTTTAGCAACTAAGTGCTGCACCTCAGTAGGGTGTTGCGTAGAGCATTGAACATGAATGCCCCCGTCGTTATCAGGTTGCGCCAGCGCTATTTGGCCCTCAAGGTAAAAGTGTTCTTGCCCGCCTATGTTTATTTCGCCTTTAAGCTGGTGGGCTGCGTTATTAATGGCTTGTTCGCTGTTACCACGGTTAAGTGAATGGGGCGGCCTTACCCAATGCTCTTTGCTAATTGCTTCTTTAATATCAAGTATGGGTGTGGTTTGCTCGCACTCTATAACCACTAAACGTGCCGCGCGGCGCGCTATTTCATAGGTGTCGGCAACTACTACCAGCACAGGTTGTCCGTGATATTGAATTTCATGGTTAGTGAGTAATACGTCACCAGGAAATACTGGGCCAATATCTAATTTACCCGGTACATCTTCGGCCGATAAAATACGTTTAACGCCTTCAACTGCCAGTGCGAGACTGGTATCTATTGATTTAATAAAGCCGCTTGTAACAGGGGCGAGCACTGGGTAAGCATGCAGGCAACCGTATGGCTCAGGGTTATCGTCGGCAAAATTTGCACTGCCACAAACTTGTTTAATAGCGCTTTCGTGATATTTAGATTGCCCAACGCTACCACCTTGCGCTTTTAGTTTATCCATTTCAAAGTGACGCATGTGAGATCCTCGTAATGGCAATGTTGTTATTGTTGCGTGCTTGTGGCTCACAAAACTCAATACCAATGCGTTGTAATAAGTTTTTGCTTACCGTGGTGCGATAATGCGCACTGCTTCTTACATCGCTCATAGGCGTAAAGTCATTATTAATAGCCGTTGCTGCGTCTATAAAACTACTTACTTGTAATGATTGAGATATCAGCTTTTGCTCAATATGATGTGCGCGTTTAGGAATAGCTGCCATACCGCCCATAGCGCAGCGGGCTTGAGTAATCATGTTTTGTGAATGCTCTATAGCAAGCACCAAACACACGGTAGATATATCGTCTTCAAAGCGTTTTGATATTTTATGACACGCCAGTTTTAGTGACTCTGGGCGCTTTGGAATTGTGAATTTACTTATTACTTCATCGCTTTTAAGAACTGTTTTTTTATAATCAATAAAGTAGTCGGCAGCTTTAATAGTGCGCGTACCAGCGCTGCTTAATAAATCCATTGATGCATTAAGAGCGATTAAAAGTGGAGCGGGATCGCCAATCGGAGAGGCATTCCCTATGCTGCCACCTAGTGTGCCGCTGTTACGTACTTGGCTTGATCCTAAGCGTTCAAATAGCTCTTTTGACTCTGGGTAATGGTTATAAAATGCCTCAACAAATTGGCTATAAGGTAGCGCTGCACCTATGTGTAACTCACCGTTATTATCTGCCAAGGTGCAAAGATCCTTTACTTGGCTAAGGGAGATAATTACATCCGGTAAGAGCATGTTTTGGCTAAGCTCAATGGCAAAGTCGGTGCCACCAGCAACTAAATGTGCATAAGGATAAAGCGCTTTTAGCTCAACAAGTTGTTGGGCAGTTTGTGGTAAGTAAAATTTACGAGGACCATTTTTTAAAAATGGAATATCGTCATCATATTGTGTATTAAGTGATGCTTTAAATTGAGCGGCCATTGCTGAGTAAGGTTCAGCTTTACGCTCATAGCTATAGGCTTTTTCGGCTGCAAGTAATATAGGGCTATAACCTGTACAACGGCATAAGTTACCGCCAAGTGCATGAATAACCGCTTTTTTACCAGGGTACGTTGGCTCATTAATATAAAGAGCCAACAAGCTCATTATTATACCAGGCGTACAAAAACCACACTGCGAACCATGGCACTCTACCAGTGCACGTTGTACGGGATGTAAATCGGTTAAGTTTGGGTATAAGCCAGTAGTCACAGCCTCTACCGTTACTATATGTTTTGCATGCGCATTACCTAATAACAATAAACAGCTGTTCATTGTTTTGTATTGCCAACTAGTTTGCCCGTTTGCATTTATACGCTCTTCACCCACTAAAATTGTGCACGCGCCACAGTCGCCAGTTGCACACCCTTCTTTGGTGCCCACTTTCCCTTTTTTGGTGCGTAGCCAGTCCAAAATGGTGAGACTTGGCGAACATTCTTGTACTTCAATTGGCGTGTTATTTAATAAAAATTGAATCACACAGACCCCCTTAATTTTTATAAAGCCCTGATACATAAAGGCTTGGCGTATGTTTTTTCTTGTTGTTTGCGCACGGGTAAGAAAAATACTTTTTCATCTTGGTAAGTATATTGCAGTTACCATGCCATTGTTGACCGGTTGGTCAGTTGATGTTTTGAGTAGGTTAAATTGCTCATTAAGTACAAATAGGCCCTAATAATGAATAATAAATACCGCCTTACTATGCAGGGAATGACAAAGCAGTATCCCGGATGTATAGCCAATAATGACGTAACCTTAAAAATTAAGCATGGTGAAGTGCATGCCTTATTAGGTGAAAACGGTGCAGGTAAAAGCACATTAATGAAAATGCTTTATGGTGTGGTTAAACCTGACCAAGGGGACATGTTTTTCAACGGCCGTATAATGAATATAAAAGAGCCTGCTGATGCGCGTGATTTAGGCATTGGAATGGTGTTTCAGCACTTTTCGTTATTTGAAACACTTACGGTCGCCCAAAATATTGAACTAGCGTTAGGTGATTTAGCAGGGCATAGCAGCACGCTTGCGGGTCGAATTACGAAAACATCAACACGTTATGGTATGCCATTAGACCCTCATAGACTGGTATCAACACTTTCAACTGGCGAGCGCCAACGAGTAGAAATTGTTAGATGCTTATTATTAGATATTCAGTTACTTATTTTAGACGAACCCACTTCAGTACTGACTCCACAAGAAGTCGATGCATTATTTAAAACCCTAAAGTCACTTAAAAAAGAAGGCTGCTCTGTGCTGTTTATTAGCCATAAACTGCACGAAGTGATTGAGCTATGTGACAGTGCTACCATTTTGAGAGGCGGGAAAGTAAGCGGGCATTGTATTCCTAAAAACGAAACTAGTGAGTCAATTGCTAGGCTGATGGTAGGCGACAACACGCCAATTAGTAACCAAACTCGCAGAGCTTTGGGTACTGCGGATTTTTTAACCGTTAATAATCTAACCACCGCCGCACAAGCGTTATTTGAAACACCCCTTAAAAACATTAACTTTGCAGTACAGCAAGGCGAAATAGTGGGGATTGCGGGTGTTGCTGGCAACGGACAAGAAGAGTTATTAAAAGTGCTTTCGGGGGAGCAGATTCAAGCTAGTAGTAGCGCCATTAAATTTAAAAATACCGTAGTTGATGCACTGTGCCCGCTAAAAAGGCGCCGCCTTGGGCTTGCATGTGTGCCAGAGGATAGGCTTGGGCGAGGAGCCGTGCCCACTATGGATTTAGCACAAAATGCACTGCTTACTAGTTTTGATAGTGGACTAGTTAAAAATGGCTTTTTAGTAAAACAAAAAATTACTGAGCTTGCTAATAAAATCATTACAAAATACAAGGTTAAAACACCAAGTTTTCGCACTCATGCAGCTAGCCTTTCAGGTGGTAATTTACAAAAATTTATTATTGGTCGCGAGGTAGAGCAAAGCCCAAAACTACTCGTTATGTCGCACCCTACTTGGGGTGTAGATATAGGCGCACAAGTGGCGATACATGAAGCTATTTTAAAGCTTCGCGACGAAGGGTGTGCGGTACTCGTTATTTCAGAAGATTTAGACGAACTTTATAAAATTTGCGACCGTATTGGCGCGATTTGTGATGGCAAACTGTCTCCTATTTTAAATACCGATACCGTACCGCTTGTGCAGTTAGGGCAGTGGATGGCTGGCGACTTTAGCGATGTTTTTAATAACCAGCCTAAAGTACACACACCACAAGGGGCACTCGCATGATTAAGTTAGAACCACGTGTTGAACGCTCACCGGCTTGGAGTTATCTCTCTCCTGTTTTAGCTATTTTACTCACATTAATAACCGGTTACGTGGTGTTTGCCTTATTAGGGCATGATCCTTTAAATGCCCTGTATACATTGCTTATAGCACCTGTTGCCGATTGGTATGGTGTAACTGAGCTACTTGTAATGACCATTCCTATTTTGCTATGCGCCTATGGCTTAGCGCTTTGTTATAGAGCATCGGTTTGGAATATAGGCGCAGAAGGGCAACTGCTTATTGGTGGTGTATGTGCAAGTGCTGTAGCCGTTAACTTTGTTGACTCAACAAGTGCTTTTGCAATGCCACTTACATTATTCGCTGGTATTGCTGGTGGCATGTTGTGGGCGGGGCTTGCTGCTTTTATGAAGCTGCGTTTAAACACCAATGAAATTTTAGTCACCATAATGCTCAACTACATAGCAGTAAATGTATTGCTGTGGGCTGTTCATGGGCCACTCAAAGATCCTCACGGTTATAACTTTCCTGAAAGTGCATTGTTTGGCGATAGCACGCTATTACCTATTTTATTCGACGGTACTCGATTGCACTTAGGCCTGGCGTTTGCGTTATTAGCGCTATGCGCCACATGGGTTTTTATTAGTAAAACCTTTATAGGCTTTCAAATACAAGTACTTGGGCTTGATGCATCCGCGGCCAAAATGGCGGGTTACAAACGAGCATTATTAATTGCCGGAGTGCTAGTTATTAGCGGGGGCTTGGCGGGGCTTGCTGGAGCGGGCGAAGTAGCTGGGCCTATTGGGCAGCTAGTTCCGCAAATATCACCCGGTTATGGCTATGCCGCCATTATTGTTGCTTTTTTAGGGCGACTCCACCCAGTAGGAATTACGTTTGCGGGCTTATTAATGGGGCTTATTTATATGGGAGGTGAACTTGCGCAAATTAACATGGGATTACCTAACGCTATAACCGGTATTTTTCAGGGGTTAATGCTGTTTTATTTACTCTCGTGCGATGTGCTTATTACTTATCGCCTTAGATTTTCGCTGCCATTTAAACAACAAAAAGCGCAGCCAATACATATTGCACAGGAGTCTTAAATCATGGAATTAGATGTAATTACTAATATTTTATACGCCACTATTCGTACAGGCACCCCCTTATTGCTGGTGGCGCTGGGTGAAATGGTATGCGAAAAAAGCGGCACCTTAAATTTAGGGCAAGAAGGCATGATGCTCTTAGGCGCGGTGGCAGGGTTTATAACCATGTACCAATGCGACAACCTATTTATTGGTTTTACGGTAGCAGCTTTGGTTGGTGTTATGGCCTCACTTATTTTCGCTTTTGTAGCGCTTAATTTAAATGCTAGCCAAGTAGCGGCAGGTTTGGCGCTGACTATTTTTGGTACAGGCCTTTCGGCATTTTTAGGTGCCGACTATGAGGGAAAAACCATTAACGCGTTACCTACTTTAGCAATTGCAGGGTTTGAGCATATTCCAGTTTTAGGCAAAGCGCTATTTTCGCAAGACGCCATTGTGTATTTAAGTTGGGGTTTAGTGCTTGGTGCGTATTTGTTTTTTAAATACCACAGAGCAGGGCTTGCAGTACGAGCTATTGGCGAAAACCCAAGTGTGGGTAATAACTTAGGATTACCTGTAATGCGTACTCGTTATTTAGCCGTTATGTTTGGCGGCGCACTGGCTGGCATTGCGGGCGCATACTTGTCGTTGGCTTATACACCACTTTGGACTCAAAACATGACGGCAGGGCGAGGTTGGATAGCTCTTGCTTTAGTGGTGTTTGCAAGCTGGCGTATTGAGCGCGTAATGCTTGGCGCTTATTTATTTGGCTTTGCCAGCATTATGCACTTAGTGGCACAGGCTTTTGGGTGGGCTGTGGAGTCTAACTTATTAGCCATGTTGCCTTATGGTGCAACGCTTATAGTACTGATTATGCTCAGTAAAAATAAACAAAAATTAAAAATGTACGAACCCATGTGGCTAGGTAAACCTTGGCACAAGGGTCATTAAATTAATTACAAAATCAATAAGGCAAATCACCTGCTTCAACAGGATATTAAAAATATAACACGGAGAATAACAATGAAAAAACTTATAACAGCACTCGGGGTTGCATTGAGCTTAGGCATAAGCGCATCTGCTATTGCAAAAGATAGCGTAAAAGTTGGCTTTGTATATGTAAGCCCCATAGGTGAGGCCGGTTGGACTTATACACATGACTCTAGCCGCCACTACCTTGAAGAAAAGTTTGGCGACAAAATAGAAACCACTTTTGTCGAAAGCGTACCAGAAGGGGCGGATGCAGAGCGTGTTATTACGCAACTGGCTAAAAGCGGGCACGATTTAATATTTACCACGTCGTTTGGCTACATGAACCCAACACTTAAAGTGGCTAAACGATTTCCTAATGTAAAGTTTGAGCATGCCACAGGCTATAAACGCGCAAAAAACGTAAGCACTTACTTTGATCGCATTTACGAAGGACGCTACCTAACAGGTGTTATTGCAGGGCACATGAGTAAAACCGACAGTATTGGTTATATTGCTGCGTTTCCTATTCCGGAGGTAATACGCGGTATAAATGCATTTACGCTTGGTTTGCGCTCAGTAAAGCCTAATGCAAAAGTAAAAGTAGTGTGGGTTAATAGCTGGTTTGATCCAGGTAAAGAGCGCGAAGCTGCCGATAGCCTAATAGATCAAGGCGTTGATATTATTACCCAACATACTGATTCGCCTGCACCATTGCAAGCAGCGCAAGCCGCTGGTATTTACGCTATTGGCTACCACTCAGATATGAGCGGATACGGTAAAAAAGCACATTTAACGGCAGCGGTTCATCACTGGGATGAATTTTATGCAGATCGCGTACAGCAAGTACTTGACGATAAATGGCAATCGCAAGATATATGGAAAGGGATAGGCTCAGGGATGACTCGCTTAGCGCCGCTAAGTAAAGACATTCCAAGTGATGTAGTGAGTGAAGTAAATGCTATTTCAGAGAAAATTGGTAAAGGTGAATTTCATCCATTTACTGGCCCTATAAAAAATCAGCAAGGTGAGCTGGTTACAAAAGCTGGGCAGACTATTGATGATAAAACCTTACTCGGCATGGACTTTTACGTTGAAGGCGTAGAAGGGCAGCTTAAATAAACGCAGACGTATTTGAATTAAAATAGGGCAGGGCGTTAATACCTTGCCCAAGTTTAAGCGCTAAAAGGATATTGACCATGTCAAACCAAGAAGCTATTTCAGAAGACATAATTTACGCGGTAGATGATAAACCAGGGCTAACTGAATCATTTTTTGCTGCACTACAGCACGTACTCGCAAGCTTTGTAGGCATTATTACACCCACACTTATTATTGGTGGGGTGCTTGGCCTAGCAGCTGAAATACCATATTTAATTAGTATGGCGTTGTTTGTATCGGGTGTTGGTACGTTTATACAAGCGCGCAGAGTAGGGCCTGTTGGTTCTGGACTTATATGTGTGCAAGGCACCAGTTTTGCTTTTTTAGGCACTATTTTGGCCACAGGCTTTACTGTTAAAGCTACGGGTGGCAATAACGATGAAGTGCTCGCTACTATTTTTGCTGTGTGTTTTTTAGCGGCCTTTGTAGAGATATTTATTAGTTTTTTTATAGAAAAACTCGGCAAAGTAATTAAGCCTGTTGTTACCGGCGTGGTTATTACCACTATAGGCGTCTACCTTATAAAAGTGGGTATGACCGACATAGGCGGCGGCCAGTGGCTATTAACTAATAAGCCTGACGAGTTTGCCTCACCAAGTAACCTAATTGTTGGTTTTTCGGTTGTTGCTTTAGTGGTGCTGCTTAATGCAAGTAAAAATCAATGGGTAAGGCTAACAGCCGTGGTTGTAGCCATGATAGTAGGTTGGATACTGGCCGTTATATTAGGAATAGCCAAATTTGAAGTCGGCGAGTTTGATTTAATCGCCATGCCAATACCGTTTAAGTACGGTTTTAGTGTAGATTTTGGTGCGCTTATAGCCTTTGGCTTTTTATACCTTATTACTGCAATTGAATCGACAGGCGATATTACTGCCAATTGTGCTGTTTCTAAGTTACCTGTTAGAGGGCCTACTTACTTAGCACGCATACGCGGTGGTATTCTAGGTGATGGCGTTAACTCGATGATTGCGGCCTTATTTAATACTTTTCCTAATACTACTTTTAGTCAAAACAACGGGGTTATTCAGCTAACAGGTGTTGCCAGCAGGTACATAGGCCTGTGGATCGGCGGTATTTTAATCATCCTTGGTTTGTTTCCTGTGATTGGCGCTGTATTACAAAATATACCTAAACCCGTTTTGGGCGGTGCAACGCTTGTAATGTTTGGCACCGTAGCAGCCGCTGGGGTCAAAATACTTGCCAGCGAAAAAATAAATCGCAGAAGTTTACTTATTATTGCGGTGAGTTTGGGGCTCGGGCTAGGTGTTAGTTTTGTACCGGAGTTGTTTGCAAACGCACCTAAGTTAGTTACTGCCATATTTGGTAGCGCAGTGACGGTGTCGGGTATCACCGCAATAATAATGACGTTGGTACTACCAGAAAATTACTCAGCAAGTACGGATCATCTTAACTAAACTAATAAAAATCATAAAAGGGATTAACAATGAAAATCAAAACAATAAAAAAATTAGCATTAGTAACTGCAATTGCAATGTGCTCTACAGGTTTATCGGCTAAAGAGCTTTGGTCTGATTTTAGTATTACCGCAATGACAGGAGCCGACTACCTAGAGCCGTTTTCAGGGGAGGAAGATGATAGAAGTGTTGTTACTATAGAGCATGCATCGGGACATACATGGGGCAGTACGTTCTTCTTTATGGATAGATTAAGTAATCCCGATGAAGTGTACGGTGAGCTAAACATAAACCCTACTCTTTACAAGCCACAAAATAGCTTTGTTAAAGAGGTGTTTTTAGGCTTACAAACAGAGTATGGCTCGGGAGATACGGATCAAAATAACTATTTATTAGGGGGCGGTGTATCACTTGATGTACCTGGCTTTCAATATTTTAATGTGGCTTATTATCGTCGTTTTCAAGATGATATAGGTATTCAACGTGAAGATAATAACCAAATAACAGTCACGTGGGGCTATAACAAAGGTAACTTTAGATACGATGGCTTTTTAGATATTGTAGATAGCACCGACACAATGTTTGGTAAAAGTGAAGGTGGCTTTAACTTTACCTCGCAGATTAAATACAATATTGCCCCTATGCTCGGCTTAGATACCACTCGTCTTGATGTGGGTATTGAGTATGTTTATTGGAAAAATAAATTTGGTGTAGATGGGCAAACCGAACATAATCCAAACTTACTAGTTAAATGGCATTTTTAACAGCAAATTGAATGGTATTTAATTAATAATTAAAGGCTACTTTTTAGTAGCTTTTTTATTTGATAATCTTAAATAATTGAATAGCTTAAATTAATTGTGTTAGATTGCTTTTTAATAACACTATATGGATTTTTTGCATGGACTCTGAAATTGATTTTTCTACCTACACTTTAGATGAGCTTTACTCATCAGCGAGAGCTATAGATCGCGAAGCCTACCCAGATCGAGCAAAAGAAATAGACGACTTAATTAAAATGCGAGAAGCACAGAGCCCATCTGAAAATATTGTATCAAAAGTAGCAGGAGAAAAAGCAACGCGCTCAGATAGGCTAGTAGCTGCTATTGTTGATGGCGTTTTAGGTGTTGCTTGTTTTATACCTGTATTCATACTCGTAGGGTTTGATAATTTAAGCCAACCAACACTTACTTTATCTGCAGGTTTGCTAGGTTATGGCATATTAAGCACGTTAGTGCTTCATGGTTACCTTATGTACCAACGCGGACAAACGATTGGTAAATCTTTAATGTCTATCCGTATTGAAAATTTAGATGGTACACAAGCAAGCTTTACTACAATTTACTTTAAACGCATGCTTTGTATGCAACTATTATCACTTGTACCTTCGGTAGGTCAGTTTATAGCAGGTTTTGTTAATCCATTATTTATATTTGGAAAAGATAAACGATGTTTACATGATCATTTAGCGGGAACAAAAGTGAGTTATGTAGATTAATTAGGATATTAATTATGGCAGCTTTGCCTAGGCAAAAAAAACTACCCGGATTTAAAATAGTCTATAGTTTGGCTTTATCAGCATTATTTATTGTCATTTTGCTATTTTACATGGAAGTAATTAACGAAAAACCTTTATTGCATCAGTTTTTATATTTGTTTGGATTATCTTCTTTAGGAGTGGTTATTGAATGGCTATCTACAAATAATAAGCAATCACAAGTTATTGATATTGCCAATGGTGAATTTAAATTACTTGGTATAAATATAAAGGTGTCTGAGCTAGAAGAAGTACTTTATTGTTAATCGAAGCGGTTTGAGCATACCTTAAGGTTTAAATTTAGAGACGCGACTTACCGAGACATAGAAATATCAGCCCCTGACTTGATTGATGATTTGTGTTTTTATCACTTTATGGTTGGTAACGGTTTACCAGTAAAAATGACAGACGATACAGGGCGTTTTTTTGAGCGAACTTAACGTTACAGCAAGGAGCGAGTGATGATTAAAACAGCTTTTATGCTAGCAAGTGCGGTCTTTAGTGGATATTCACATGCAGACTCATTTGAAGGATGCTATTCAAGAACAGACAAAATAACTAGCGCGACCCCTATGCTCAACGACGATGGTAGCGAAAGTGATGAGCGTTTTAAATTAAAAACGAGCTATATAAATATATTTAAAAAAGACGATAAATATTTTACAGAAGGTCTTATCTGGGGCTTTAACTTTCATATTTGCACTATCACAGCTCCGTTAGAAGGGGCGGCAGAACCATTACCTTTAGTACTAAAGGGTAAAAAACTGGTGTTTGAAGAGCAAGAGCCCGAATACGATATTAACTGTAAGTTTGAGCTAGAATTTGATGAGAATGGTTTGAATATTATGGATGAAAACTATCATTGCTCTAACTACATGTTTTACTGTGGAGTACACGCAAGTGTTAATAATATTCAATTAGTTAAAACGTCTAAAGGGTGCAATTAACAAAGCCATTTTTAATATTTTTTGGATTAGCTAGTTTGTATTTTAACTTGTTGGTACAGCTAAGAAGGACTTACCATGCGCAGTTTTTTATTATTTATAGGCTACTCATCTTATATTGGTAGTATGGGTGATGGTCTGCTTGGTTTATATGCCTTATGGGTTCTAATAAGTAATGAATTAGCGCTACTAAGCTTATCGCTTAATGACTTTTTAGCGCAGTATGTTGAGTTTATATTTTGGGTGAAGCGGGTCGCATTTTATGTAATGCCACAAGGCTTTGCCAAGTGGTTATTTGGCCTACCAGCTGTTATTTACTTTCCTGTACGTATATTAATGAGCTTAGTAATTGGTTGGTGGGCGCTTAAAAAGGCAGCACAGTTAAAAAGCTGAAGGGTAATTAATAATTAAAGGCTACTTTTTAGTAGTTTTTTTATTTGATAATCTTAAATAATTGAATAGCTTAAATTAGTTGTGTTAGATTGCTTTTTAATAACACTATATGACGGATTTTTTTCATGGACTCTGAAATAGATTTTTCTACCTACACTTTAGATGAGCTTTAATCATCAGCGAGAGCCTAATATTTTATTGCGGATTTAATAATGTATCAAACGCTGTTTGATTAGCAAAAGTTACAAAATGGCGTATTTCACTAAATTGGTAATATAATTAAAAAACCTTACCGATTTTTTTGACTAGTAACCAAGGATGATTATGAAAAACAACACACAGCTAATTTTAGCACTAGCGGCCTCTTTAATTTGTTACTCAACATATATTGTATTGATAGATAAACCTTTTAGTTTGCAAGCGCTTAACCTGTTTTTATTTCCCGTTATTTTATATTTTGTGTTTATTCGTTCGCGTAATGTTGAGCAAAGCCCGTTAAAGGCTGTACGCGTTGAGGGGCAAATATTATACGTTTATAAGCAAGTGTTTAATATTAACGATATTAACAAAGTTGTCATCGACAAAACTAAAAGGCACGGTGTATTTGCACTACCGTATAATCAAGTTGATGGTAAAACAACTGAGTTTATTTTTAATAAAGATGCGTTTGAATCTTTAAAATCCTACCTTTTACAAAACATTCCAAATGTAAAAATTATTGAATAAAGTAAAGAAGTAATAATGAATTTAAAGAGCATATATTATTCATTGGGTTTCTTACTGCGGCGAAAATCAATGAGGTGATAAATGAGAATATTTAGGAAAACAAACGAGTTTGATAAACTGTCGAGGTGTTACGCATGTATTAAATGTGGTACTTGGGTGAGCATAAAAGCCCAAAACTGTATGCAGTGCCAGCATAGTTTTACCAATAATGATAAAAGCTCAATGCAAACACTCTACAATCAAAATAAAGAACAAAACTGGCAACATGCAATATTGCCTATTATTTTTGTAATATTGGTAATAGCTTTATTGTTCATTTAATTTTTGCTTAAAATTTAAAAGTGCTCGACTGCAACTCTGTAACAAAATCCCTCTGTACTTTAACGTGTAAAAACTACCCATAATTAAAATAATTACTCTTGTTAATCCTTCACTAAATATCACATAGCTTACGTTTTTTAATAAATTAAATAAGCTTATAAATTTCAGTCACTTAAATTGTTGGTTTATTTATATTTACTCAGTTTTTTGGCACGTAAGTTGATACAACTCCTAATAAACTTTAAAAAGGAATTACCATGACTGCTGAATACTTTATGGTACTAGGGTTACTCGGTGTTGCATTTTTTGCTGTTGCAGGGGCATTGCTTGGGTATGAAAAAAACATTAGTGGCTTTGGCGTCGTAGTGGTTGCAACCGTTACAGCATTAGGGGGCGGTACCCTCAGAGATATACTTTTAAACAAACCGGTATTTTGGATTGCAACCCCAGAGTATTTATATTCAACCTATGGGGCCGTTATAGCAACAATTGCATTTATTCGATACTTACCGCGCGTTAATAATTACTACTTTTTATTGGTAGACGCTGTGGGTATGGCGCTATTTAATATTATGGGGATAGAAAAAGCACTCATTAATGGCTCTGGCATGGTGGTCGCAATTACCATGGGCATTACTACAGGTATATTTGGTGGTTTAATACGCGACGTAATTTGCCGTGAGGTACCAACTGTTATGCGCAGCGAACCTTACGCCTCTGCGTGTTTAGCGGGTGGTGCAGTCTATGCTGCTTTATTTAGCCTTAATGTAGATTACATTTGGTGTATTTTAGGCTCATTTTTCACGACTATCTTTTTAAGATTAGGCTCTTTGCATTGGGGTTGGCATTTAACTATTTTCAGAAAAAAAGACTTCAGAGATCAAAGCGACTAATTTTAGCTACGAGTAGCTCGCGTTTGCATGTGGTACTCGTAATTATCCTCATCCGTTATAGTAAAACCCAGCCGCTTGTAAAGTCCTAATGCTGGGTTGTTTTTAAGCACGGTGAGTTTAATGGGTTTTGACTGCGCACTTGTAATAACTTGTTCAATAACCGCTTTCCCATACCCTTTATTTTGGTGCAATGGATGTATTTGTAATTGCATTATTTCAACGTGTTGAGCGTGTGTTTGGTATTTTTAAGTACCAATTGGTACCTCATTTATAACTATAAGATGGGAGCAGTCATATTGATCATTAAGCCTTAAAACATGCTGTTGATCTGTTAAAAATAACCCGGCATTTTCTAAGTGTTCAATCATAGTCAGTTTTCTGAGGCTTAATAAGTAGTCTCTGTCTGAATATGCTGCTTTTATGAATTTAAAAACCATAGTGCTCCCTTGCAACAGCCTTAATGTTTATATTTGTAGAACTAATCAAAATAAGTGCGCAGTATTAAATGTGCAAGCCAAGCTAACAAAGGCAATACTACCAATACCCAAGTGCTTTCCACCAAAGCCCGCCAATAATTCCCCATACACTTAAATTAATAACGCTCATTATAAGGCCCATTACCCACCAGTCTTTTAACGATACATAGCCTGAGCCAAACACTATGGGTGATGTGCCTGTTGCGTAATGCGTTAACGACATCATGAGTGATGAGGCGCCAGCTAACAGTAAACCTAAAAATAAAGGCGGAGCGCCAAGCGCTAAACCTGCGGCGTAAAATGCGGCAAACATAGCAGTAATATGTGCTGTAGTACTCGCAAAAAAGTAATGAGCGTAAAAATATACAGCTACCAATATAATGGCCGATACAATCCAGTCAAAGCCCAGTTGCGCAATATTGCTCTCAACAAGTGTTGAAAACCACGTTACCAAACCTAGTTTATTTAAAAAAGTGGCCATCATTACTAATGCTGAAAACCAAACAACGGTATCCCACGCAGACTTTTCTTTAAGTACATCGTCCCAGCTTAATACACCAGTCACTAATAAAACCGATAAACCTAAAAAGGCCACTGCGGTTGTGTTAACTGCGTAGTCAGCCCCTAAAATCATTGCAGGTACGCCGGCCCATAAAACAAGCAGCATAGCAAAAACACCCACCATTATTTTTTCGCCATAACTCATTGGGCCCATTTCAGTTAATTTAGATTCTGCGTAGGTTTTAGCGTCGGGCGTACTTTTAACTTCAGGTGGGTAAATGGCATAAACAACCAAAGGCACAAGGGCAATACATAGCAAACCAGGAACAAGCGCTGCCAGCGCCCACGTACTCCAAGTAATACTGATATTTGCACCGGTAGCATCAGCAATCAGTTTTACAATTAGAGGGTTTGGCGCAGTCGCTGTAATAAACATAGCTGATGTAATAGGGTTTATATGGTAGCTAACTAAAGCAAGGTAGTGCCCAATTTTACGAGATGTGCCTTCCTCAGGGGAAGAGCCAAAGCTTGTTGCTATAGACTTCATTATTGGGTGAATAATAGCGCCGCCTCGCGCGGTATTACTTGGCGTTACAGGTGCTATAACAAGTTCAGAAAGTGCGAGTGCATAGCCAATACCAACTGTTTTTTTACCAAAAAGAGAAATAAAATTATAGCCAATACGATTTCCCAAACCAGTTTTAGCTAAACCCCGAGAAATAATAATAGCAATACCAATCAACCAAATTAATGAATTAGAAAAGCCACTTAATGCATCTTTAATAGCGCCAGATGGGCTGTCATTAGTTACGCCGGTTAACGCAACAGAAGTAATAGCTAAAATAGCAATGGCGCCAATAGGCATTGCTTTACCAATAATGGCAACAACAGTACCAATAAATAAAGCGAGCAAATGCCATGCGTTTTCGGTAACACCTTGCGGAGGCGGTACAGCAAACCAAAGTAGTAAAACAATGGCTATAGAAATCAGTCCAGAGGTAACTCGAATATCAGTACCCTTCATTAAAATATCCCTAAGTTTTAGAAATGCTTGCATTCTGTTTATTGAAAAGGCGACGTTATTCTACTTCATTTAATAATAAAAAAGATGACGCACATCATATGAATATTAGACTTATTTAATTTTATTAATAAAGAGGAAATAAACTATAAACTAAAGTGATTGATTACATTACCCGATAAGAGCTTACAGTGTGCTTAATTAACTCTGATTTTTAAGAGTTAGCTTGAATTGTTTTATAGGTTCGTAAGGTCTTTATAAACCTCAACGAATACTTGGAAATACAATGAACTTAAAACTAACCAATAACGTGATTACTTTTTTATTAACGACTAGCTTTTTGCTACTTGGCTTGTCGTTTGCGTTAGGATCAAACCCTAATACGTTAACGGCTACGTTTAGTTTTTATGGCGTTGACTCGCTAATGTCTGTACCTGCATTAGGTTTAATTAGTGGCTCCTTTATGATTGCCTTAGCGTTTGCCACCGTGCTCGCTCGCCTTAAACTAATGAAACCTACGCCAGCACTTTTACTTGCAGCAATTATAAGTTTAGTTGCATTACTTACCTTGTTTGCCAGTAACCGTTGGATGGCTCAACTTGGCGGCTTTCCAATCATTGGTAGCGGGCAGGGCATAATTAAATACTTTGCTGTAGTGCCTTTGTATTTGTTTTTGTTTTATAAAGACAAACTTACCGACAAACAACACGTACTTTTAAACTTTATACCGGTTGCTATGGTTTTATTGTGGATTGGCGGCATGAAGTTTTATGAATTTGAAGCAAAAGGCATTGTAAGTTTAGTAGAAACCTCACCGTTTATGTCGTGGTTATACACGGTATTTAGCGTACAAGGCGCGTCTAACGTAATTGGCGGGTTTGATGTATTATTTGCCGTGTTATTGGGCTTAGGGTTATTTTTAAATAATAAAAAGCTAATTATTGTAAGTGGCTTAGCGTGTTTAAGCGTATTTATGATGACCCAAACATTCTTAATTACCGCAACCGGTGCATTTAGTTCTTCCACTTTATTGGATCGTTTAGGACAGTTTGTAATTAAAGATCTGTGGTATATAGCCAACCTTGTTGTTATTGCTTTTTTAATGGTTTTTAAACCGGCTAAATAAAGAGGACGTTATGATCAGTTGCAACCAATACGATTACATCGAAATTGCCTGTATGCACCATTTAAGCATTGAGCTTATATTAAAAAATGGTGATGGTGTATGCGGGATAGCAACTGACACAAAACGCAATGCTAATAGAGACGAATGCATAGTTGTTAGCGTAAATAGCGAGCTGCAACACATCGTGCTCACTACAATCAGCGTACTTAAAGCGCGTGAGAAAAATCCATACTTTGACCACGTGAATTTTGAAGTAAAGTAAATACCTCACTCATTCGTTTTTATCATAAACACCTCTGCGAGCCTGTATCATTAATATTTTAAGGCTCGCTTATCTCACCAATGCTTTAGCTAATTACGCGCTAAATACATAAAGCCAAAATTTTCCTATTACTTTTTCCTCTGTTTTATAATCGAGTTTTTCCACCAGATAAGGCTAAACGCCAACTATTAAAGCGTATAACAATGCTAAACCAGTATAAGTAAGCCTCAATAAGCCTTAACTAGCGCTTAGTATCCGTACGTTTGTTAATTATGGTCGTAAAAGGTAGCTACATAAATAAAGCTGACTTACAGAGCCAGCTGTTTAAATAAACAGCTGTTTTAATTTTGTCCGATAACATCATTAAAAATCGTTTTGGTGAAAAATAACAAAGACCTTTTTATAACATGCCTAATCACTTGTTTACATTAAAGTTATTTAGTGAAATTATTGAGCTATGTAATATACGCCGTTCTGGGGTGTTATAACCCCCCGAAGTGGTGTCTAATAAGCAGATTAGTTTTAAATCTGACCAAGGAGTAGGTTTCATGAAAAAGCTCATATTACTAAGCAAAACCTCAATATTGTTTTGCTTAGTATCAAGTAGTGCCTTTGCTACGCCTAAGGTAAATATAAATACGGAGTATTACTCAATACATGGTTCAACGGCTAATGAGCTAAGAAATGAAATGAATACTAAAAGCTCTATTAAGCAATCGGGAAACACCTACGATGCTTATACTTCTTGGTTTGTTAATTGGCGCTTTAACTGGAATGAAAGTAATGGTCTGTGCTCTATGATGAGTGTTAAAAGTACTGTCAAAGTTAATTTCACTCTTCCCAAGTGGGAGAATAGTAATAGTGCAAAGGTAAACCTAAAAAAGCGTTGGGCACATTATTACAATGCACTAATTGCTCACGAAAATGGCCATAAAGACTTTGGTATTAATGCAGCTAAAGAGATTGAAAATCGTCTGTCAGTTTTAGCAGCAAAAAATTGCTCTAGTTTAAAAAGTAAAGCCAATAGTCTTGGTAAAAAGATTATTGATAAATACGTAGTGCTTGAAAAAAAGTATGATAAAAATACTAATCATGGAATGAAAAATGGGGCTGTATTTCCATAAAACATAACAGCACGCCCAGGGGGGGACAGCAAGCACCAAAGCTCACTTTTCACCGCAAATTTTAATAGTGGTGATCCCTTACTTTTCAATGCTGTTAAGTAAGTTGATTCGTCGTAAGGCGTGTGTGTTTTCCAGCACCTAAATAGTATTCGTATCCACTTAAATGCCAATGAAGTGATGATGGTATTATGAGGCTTTCCTATGGTTTCTTGCTGCCAACTATCGTGGTCAATTAACGGTGCTTTAGCCCAAAATAAATAACGCACAGATAATCCTGCTCATTCTAGAAAGAGTAAAAAAGGTACCCACACTAAATTTTTCAGTAATACCTTCCAAAACGCCAATTAAAACAACACCAAACACTTCTTTATATGCTGCGTAAAAGCACAGTAATAGATTGAACCAAAATAGGAACTCAGCTATGGTTTGTTTATCAATAAAAATAAATAAAAAAACGAGTTAATCTACAGGCTCGTTATGTAACTACGTGAGGAGAGATGATGAACAAGGAAACTATAGGGAAATACGTCGCAGTTTTGGGTTTATTGCTTTTCTGGGCACCACTTTGGGGAATTGTTGATTCGTATTTAATTATGTCCTCTTCATTTCAAGAGATAACGCTGTTTGGAAATAATGAACCTAAAATATCACAAGAAGAAATGTCATCAACAGCTTTGTCTACAGTAACAGGGTTCATCTTATTTTTAGTTGCACTTTGCTTTTTAACATTTTCCGTTGTGGGCTTAAACTATCGAACTGAGTGGCTTTTTTGGGTACTAATAATATATTCAACATTGTTACTCTTCATGTTCCCTGTTGGCACAGTGCTAGGAGTAACTGTGCTGGCAGCGCTAGTTTTGAACAGGAAAAAATTTGGACTTGACGGTGACGTTACATAACAAAACCATTAACCGGATTTGTGCAAGAGCGCCACAAATCGGTTATGGCAGGCGTTAGCTTTCTAAGAAGGTTTCGAGTTGAGAACAATATTTAGCTTTATTTTAGCCTCTTTAATTGTTGCATTTTTAGCGCCAATGGCAATTGAAATGAAATTTACTATTATGCCTTTTGGTATATTTATTTGGACGTTAATAGTTGTTCTAATTTTGGTTCCAGTAACAGCATTTCCCATTTATAAATTTATCACTAAAAGCTGTGGTTATTCGCTAAATACAGTGCTCAAATCTTCAGTTATATCTACTTGCTTAGTTTCTTTCTTTTTTGTTTTCCCTTCAGGTTTAGATAGCTCAATTATTAATGATAAGGTATTGGTCGAAAATGGTTCAATTACGTTAATAGGTTATGGATATAGCTTTTTACAATTGTTTTTATTTTCTATAGTAGGTCTTGTTGCTGGTATTGTATTTTACGTTTCAAAAATAGAGTTAAACAAAAGCTAAAGAATTAGGATGAAATTCATTCTAACTTTTACATAAATAATAAATTAAAGCAGCGGGTTAAGTGAGTTTTATAAAAATGAATCACGCAAAAAGCTGAGCTACAATGAAAGAAAGAGTAAAAATCCAACCACACTAAACTTTCCCGTAATACCTTCCAAAACACCAATTAAAACAACAGCTAAGAATTTTTTATATTCCACGTGAAATACAGTAATAGATTGAACCAAAATAGGAACTCAGCTATGGTTTGTTTATCAAAAAAATAAAAAACGAGTTAATCTACAGGCTCGTTAAGATTAAAGAAACTAATTAATTGAATCTGGCTGTTAGAGCTATTCTACAGCCTCGTTGTATTGCTAAAGGATTATCGTGAAATATTCTAGGATTGTACTCTTTTCAGTAGGCTTGTATTTATTGCTAGTTGCTTTATCAACAATAGCAACAAAGATTGTTGGCTTTGATGAAATGACTCAAAGTACCTCATTAACTTTTACTTATTACGTCCTCGGATTTGTAACCTCTTTAATCGTTTATTGTTACCTAGGCTATAAGCAAACAGTGAGTCCGTATAAACAAGCCTTTTTAGTTGCGGCGGTTTATTGGTTTATTGATCTAAGTGTCGGTGCCTTACTATACATTTCATTAGAAATATCAATGGATCCTCTGATATATTTAATTCCAGCTTTTCTGCATGTTGTTGCTGTTTTATTAGGGACATTACTTGGTATTCAATTACGTCGTAAAAGAGTTGAGCGTAAATAAATAAACCGTAAAGCAGAACAAAAAAAGCTGGTTTTTGCTCCTTCATCCTAACCTTAGATAACAACCTTACGGCCTATTTATTCGGCATAAGTAAAAAAGGAATTTAAATTTGCTATTCGATTGGTTTAGCTCTGAAAAGCCAAATGTTTATTTGGGATCGTTAGCTGTAGCTAATAACAGCCATTTTTCTAAGGTAGAGTCGTTTTTTTATATAACGGGCGATTCACTACAAGATCATATGCACAAGAAGCTTGAGGATATTTTTTGTCTTCACAGCATTTCGTCTATTAAAGAGCCTAAAAAGTCAGATATTGGTTTAGATGTTGTTATAGTTACTTTGCATGGTGGTGATGCATTCACTATAGATTTTGATACAGCTATTATTCCGCTATTTTGGCGACCAAAAGTTAAGTTAGTATCGCGCTTGTATAACATTAAACACAATAAGACGATTAAAACGTTCAGCGTTTCTAAATCTGTTACGTGGCGCGAATTCATAGCTAAAAAATTTAGCTTAAGAGGCTTTTTTCGTTGGGGTCCTTTGTACCATAACGAAGACATGGAAATACTGTTGTATAAAGCATGCTACGAGTTATTAAATAAAATGCGAAAGGTTATTTAACCAGTAGCCAATAAGAATAATTAAAATAAGATAAAAATACATTTTGCTCTTGGTGAGCATCATTACAAACAAAATTACTAATCATAAAAGGATTGAAGAATGAAAAAATTTATATACGCAGCTGCAGCTATTTTATTGCCTACCATTCTTGGGGTTTTATTTGGTGGCATTATAAGCGAGAAAAGTGGTTTTTTAGAAAGCTTTAAAGCATACGGTTTTATTTGCTTACCTATAGCTGCTGTAACCTATTTTGCAGGTTTACGTGCAAACCAAGGTAAAGCTAAATATGAAGTTAGCAATAAATTAACCAAGAACAAAAAGTAGTTCGCTTTGCTGCCACAATGCTTATTTTTACAAATATATTTTGCCTATTTAAGGCAGCACTAGATATAAAAATACAAGGATGCATAATTGAATTATTTAAATTGGTTACAAAAGACATACCCAGAGCTAAATGAGATATCAAATGAGACTATTAACTCTCATATCGACAAAGCAAAGTCTGATACAGAGCTTTTTAGGGAATTCATTAAAGTATTAGGTAGCTTATTTTTTATTATCCCGTTTAACTTATACCTTTACATTTCGGGTATTCAGGCATCTAACAGCCCTTTATATTGGTTTTTGGTTGTGGCTTCAATTGCTGTTGGTGGTTTTATCGGGCTTTATTGCGAGCAAAAGGTCATTAAAAAACGTCTTAAAAAAATAATACAGTTAAAGGCGTTTTAAATGACTAATGATGAAGTGGTTCCAAAGCTACGCAGTGCAAAAGTTAAAGTTGTACTTTATGTCTCGGGCTTATTTTTACTTTTGATCTATGTTGATTTTTACTTGGCCGACACTTCAGAAAAAACAACACAAAGTATGCTATCAAGTTCACCGTTCTCCATTATTATTTTTGTTTGCCTACAGTTAGCAATAATGCTTACTTTTACTTATTTGGAGAAAATCCTTATTGGTATAAATCAAACAAAAAATAATGCCGATATATCGAATTGAGATGACAGGCTTTTGAATTATTACCAGAGCCGCTTTTGAAAATTTATGCATAACTGAGTAACTGATTGAACAAAATAGGAACTCAGCTATGGTTTATTTATCAATAAAAACAAATAAAAAACGAGTTAACCTAGAGACTTGTTATATTTTTATTCAATTTCGGAGTCACTTTGAAAAATAGTCATTATCAAATTCTAAAATATATTTATGACAATGATGATGCGGGTATTAAAGAAATATCATCAATTATGATTCGTACACATAATGACCATCGTGATTTTTACTCACTCGCTGCCTTGTTGGACTCTGGATATATTGGCTTTACAGGGCCTGTATACTTTGATAATAATGGTAAACTTGAAACTTATAAGCAAGTTAGAATGTTTCAGGCATATTCTCAGGGAGATGGAAGTCAAACATATGATGGGGTAACTATCATGGGTAACAAAGATGATTCATATTTATATATTGGCTCTAAATCAATCGAGTATTTTAATACAAGAAATGAGACTAGAAAAGGTTGGTATTTAGTCGCTGCATTAGCATTAGTTACATCAATAATTTCAGGTGTTATTGTTAGTGCATTAACCAATGGCTGATTTGCATATAAAATATAACAACATGCCCTGAGGTGGACGACTAGTAAAATTCAGCTATTAATTGCAAATTTTAAAAGTGGTGAGTCTCTTCGTTTTCCACCACCTAGATACAACCCTTATCCATTTGAATACCAGCGATCTAATAATCAATTGCGCTATCCCCGCTTATTTCACTTCAGCGATATCATTAAACGCGCGCAATTTCCCTTAAAACCAATACCCTAAAAAAATAATTATGGGAGGCCCTGTAGTCAAATAACAATATTTTAGTAAACGCGAGTTCATATTTCGTCACGTAATATCCATACAGAACTTTAAGTTAAACATACGTTCGAGCAGCGTTCCCATTTTTATTTGACTCAATTTATTGGACATTCTTTTTATGAAATTAAAGTTATTTATCGCAATTATTTTTAGCACTTCGATGTCGTCTTACGCGACAGAAGCAGTAGATCAAACGGAGTTTTCATTCGAAGACTTAAAAGCGCTGGCAAAAGCCTCAGCCGAAAAGCCCTATACGGCAACCAAGGTGCCAGCGCCGGAGTTAATCGATAAAATTACGTATGACGAACATTGGAAAATACGCTTTAAAGAAGATGAAACCTTATACCCAAGTGGAAAAAAGGCACCTGTACAATTATTTTACCCTGGCCGATATTTTCCTGAGCCAGTAAGTATTTACATCAGAGACGATAAAAATCAGGTTCAAAATGTACCTTTTAGTAATGATGTTTTTGATATGCCTGATGACAGCCCAGCTCACGATCTCCCAGAGGGGTTTGGATTTGCAGGCTTTAGAATAATGCGCCCAGATATGAAACCAGATTGGATATCTTTTCTAGGCGCGTCTTATTTTAGAACTGATGGGCCAGAGGGGCAATATGGACTGTCAGCCCGAGGTATCGCGATTAATACGGGCATGAATCAGCCAGAAGAATTTCCGCGCTTTTCTGCATTTTGGATTGGCCCCGCAGAGAAAAAAGGTGAAAGTGTGTCTGTTTGGGCATTGCTTGAAGGGCCTTCTATCACTGGTGCTTATCGATTTGGTTTAAGCAAAGATAACAAAGAAGCCAAAGGCCATATCACCTCAGTGAGCGCTAATTTGTATATGCGCGCCGATGTTGAACGCTTAGGCGTGGCACCGTTAACCAGTATGTATTGGTACTCACAAAAAGATAAAACAGAAGCTAAAGATTGGCGCCCAGAAATTCACGACAGCGATGGCCTGGCGATTCACACAGGATCGGGTCAATACGTTTGGCGCCCCTTAAATAACCCTCAGTCGGTGTCGACCAATAGCTTTATTGATGAGAACCCAAAAGGGTTTGGTTTAATCCAAAGAGATCGTGACTTTAATAACTACCAAGACGACGGCGTATTTTACAATAAGCGTTCATCAGCGTGGATAAAACCTACTGACGATTGGGGCAAAGGCGCAGTACAGTTAATCGAAATTCCTACAAAAGATGAAACGTTCGACAATATTGTTGCCTACTGGGTGCCCAAAAAAGAGGCGCGCAAAGGTGATGAGTTTACCTTTTCTTATGATATTGAATGGCGTCCACTCGATCCAAAATCAAAAACGCTTGCAAGCGTTGTAAATACTCGCCAAGGCTTAGGGGGAATTCCCGGCCAGCCTATTCCTGAAGGCGTTAACAAGATGGTGATTGATTTTGAAGGTCCAGTATTTAAAGGCTTAGATAACAAAAGTGGTATAAAGCCGATTGTTGAAGCCAGCAACGGTGAAATACTAGAACCTATTGGAGTTTATCCGGTAGTTGGTACAAACCAATGGCGATTAGCGTTTGACTACAAACAAGCTAACAACAATCCGGTGAACATACGCGCGTATTTAGTTGATAAAAATGATGAAGCTATAACTGAAACATGGGTAAGTGATGCAAAGGTAACGATTAAATAAGACCTTAAATAAGCATTAAAGTAAAACGGGTGGCTATATTTTGATTTTCTGTCAATTATAGCCATCATAATGTCTTTTAAAACGCCAATCAAAACACCATTAAAACTCCCTTTTATATCCCACGTAATATACAGTAATCGATTGAATCAAAATATGAACTCGGCTATGGTTTGTTTATCAATAAAAATAAAAAAACGAGTTAACCTGCAGCTTGTTAGCTGTTTCGAGGGGTTGTATGTTTTTTTTGAGTGAATTATTTTGTTGGGAGCGAGGCCGACAAAAATCAGGCTACGATAAAATGTTGATTTGTGGTGCTACGTGGCCAATTAAATTTGATACATATTTGCTTAAATTCCCACAAGGAAGTGAAATAGCACCACACACAGACAAAGTTGAATCTGGTAAACACTATCGATTGAATATAGTGCTTAAAAAAGCAGATTTGGGTGGTGAGTTTATTTGCAGTGATCCGATATTTGAAACAAAGCGGGTTAAGCTATTCCGCCCTGATGTAAGTGAGCATCAGGTATCAAAAGTTATAAAAGGTAATAGATATTTACTCAGCATTGGGTGGATAAAAAGGAGCTCTAAATGCTAGATTTAAGACCTAATTGTGAATGTTGTGATAAGAATCTACCTGCACAGTCCACAGAGGCTTTTATTTGTTCATTTGAATGCACGTTTTGTTCTAGCTGTGCTCAAACGGTGTTAAATAACATGTGCCCAAACTGCTCAGGTAATTTGGTTCAGCGGCCAATTCGCCCTTTGGCTGCACTAAAAAATTACCCAGCATCGACTAAGCGGGTATTAAAAGAAAGTGGTTGTGCGCCAAACACATAAGAACACAAAGTATAATAATTACATTTCTGGGTATGGAGATCTGATGAGAAAATCCTTTGAATTTACTATTAAGTCAATCAAAGTTAAAATAATTAACACTTGGTTTAGTGGTGCTAAATTATATGTGAATGGTGACTTACGAGATACTGACAAAACTTTGTTAGCTATTAGGAATAATACTTTACTATCTGCAAATTTAGGTGAGTTGGGTGTTCTAGAAATCAAGCCATTATCGGGTTTAATTACCGTCGAAATGGATGCATATTTGGTCAATGGTACAAACATTCAACATGTATATAGCTCACATAAACGCCTTAGCTTAAAAGAGCAAAGGGCAGCCCGATAAAGCTACTTTAAATAACGTATATTCCTGCATTTACCTGCCTTCAGTAATAACCTCCAAATGACTTTGAGGAGGTTTAAGCCTCTAAGCATACCAAGTTAATATACTTGGTTTACTCGATTACCTTAAAATCACTCACACTCTTTCACATAAAGTAAAAGCGCGCTGTACATTACACTGAGTGCCTTTGTTACATCGCTGTCGATAACCGCTTCTGCTGGGTGATGGCTTATACCGCCAGGACTGCGTATAAACAACATGCCAACGGGGCAAATTGGAGCGATTGCCATTGCATCGTGCCCTGCGCCTGAGGCAAGTGAAGGCGATGCTTGGTTATTGAGTTTACATGCGCTTGAAAACAAATGCTGAATAGTGGTGTCGCACGCTACGGCATCGGCGGCATGCGTCCATTGCCAATCAAACGTTAAATTGCGTTTGCTTGCTATAGATTGTGCGCTGCTTTGTATGGCGCTTAGTAAGTTAGCGAGATCGGTGTCGCTTTGTGCGCGTGCGTCTAGGCTTATGGTTGTTTTGCCTGCAATCACGTTTGTAGCCCCAGGGCGAGACTGTATTTGCCCTACGGTTGCAACTTCGCCGTTTTTAGCATTGCTTGCTAGTTTTTCAATTTCGGTTACTAATTCAGCGCAGCCTGCTAGTGAATCCTGCCTCAAGTTCATTGGCGTTGTACCCGCATGACCGCTTTGCCCTGTTAGGGTAAGCATGGCGCGCTTTGCTCCTGCGATTGCAGTTACAACGCCTAACGCCTGATTAACCGATTCGAGTACAGGACCTTGTTCAATATGAGTTTCCCAGTAACCTAGTAATTCGTTTTTGTTTAGTGCGGCCTTTGCATAGTCGTTGGGGTTTAAACCAAAGTCCAGCATGGCTTGGCGCATTGTTATGCCGTTTGTGTCTTCAATGTTTAGCCACTGTGGGTCAAATTCGTTAGCGAGGGCTTTTGAGCCAATTAAAGTGGTGGCAAAGCGGGTGCCTTCTTCATCGCAAAAGCCCACTACATCTAAATGAAAGGGCAGGTCGAGCTTTAACTTATGTGCAAGCGCTGCAATTTCTATCCCCAGTAGTACACCTAAAATACCATCAAACGCACCTGCGTTTGGTACTGTGTCGAGGTGCGATCCAATAATTAAACGTTTAGCATGTGGGTTTGATGATTTAAGCCGCCCCCAAAGGTTGCCCACTTCGTCTTGCCACGATTGCATGCCTGCCTCAACCATCCACGATGCAGTAAGGGCGTTACACTCTTTGTGCTCTTTTGATAAGTACACGCGGTGAATACCGCCTTGCATTTGCGATAGTGCGCTGAGAGTTTTACAGCGAGATAAAGCGCGTGTTGCGTATTCATCAGCAAGTTCTTTATCTAATAAAGGGCTGTGTTGTGGGCTTACAATCGTCATGCTAAATCCTTTTTTTATTTATAGTGAGCAAGGGCGGCAATGGCGGCTTCGCCTTTAGGGCCTTTATAGCCGTTGGCATGTAAGCAAGCGTCTAAGCTTGCAAGTGTTTGTAATACGGTATCTTTTCGGGCGTTGTAACCCATGGTACCAATACGCCAAATTTTGCCATGAAGTGGCCCAAACGAGGTGCCAATTTCTATTCCAAAATCGGTTAGCATTTGCCCGCGTACGTGATCGGCATTAATGCCCTCGGGTATATAAACACCCAGTACGTTGTTCATTTTATGGTTTAAATCGCCAAATACGTTTAAGCCGAGCGCTTGAATGCCTGTTAGCATGGCATCGCCATGTAATTTGTGGCGCGCTACGCAGTTATCCACGCCTTCTTCAATGACTATGCGGGCGCATTCTGAGGCGCAATACAGCATGCTGGTGGCTTCGGTATGATGATTTAGGCGCTCTTCGCCCCAGTAATTCATGATCATGCCTAAATCAAAATAGTTTGAGCGTACAAAGGGTTCTGTGCCGTCGGTATGGTCGGCCGTGCGAATACCTGCTTCTACCTTTTTACGTTTTTGGATCCACTCGGCGCATTTGTCGCTAAGCGTTAATGGCGCAGACCCAGAAGGTCCGCCTAAACACTTTTGCAGACCAACAGAAAGTGCATCGAGTTTCCATTCATCGGCAGGAAGTTCGTTACCCACAATAGATGCGGTGGCATCGCAGTAAAATAGTACATCGTGCTTTTGGCAAATATCGCCAATATGCTCAAGAGGTTGGTTCATGGTGGTGGATGTATCGCCTTGTACCATAGCAAGTACATGGGGTTTTACATCAACAATGGCTTTTTCGATTTGCTCTGGCGTAAACACTTCACCCCACGGTACTTCTATTGTGTGCACCTTTGCGCCAACACGTTCTGCTATTTCAGCAAGTAGGTGGCCAAAGCGCCCCATAATTGGTACTAGTACTTTATCGCCTGGGCGTAAAATTGAGCATAATACGGCTTCAATCCCTGCGCGCGATGTGCCATCTATTAGCATGGTCCATTCGTTTTTGGTTTTAAAAATTTCGCGGTAACGTGCCATGGTTTCGTTCATAAAACCGGTCATTACTGGGTCGTATTGGCCTATAAGCTGCGCCGACATAGCACGTAAAACACGAGGGTCGGCATTAATTGGGCCTGGTCCCATTAATAAACGCTGTGGTGGGTTTAAGGTTTGAACTTGCGTGTTATTAAACATATTTTAGGCTCCCAGAGTCTGAATAAGCATGCGTATGCCGGTTATCATTAATACAACGGCAAAGGCGCGTTTTAGTTGTTTTTGATCCAGCTTGCTACCGATTTTTACGCCAATAGGCGCAAATAAAATAGTTAGCGGAATAATAAGAAAAAAGGCAGGGAGGTTAACCACCCCCCACGTACCTAGGGGAGCATCGGTTGGCGTTGTGCCAATACTTAATAAGGTAATAACGCCAGGTAGCGCAATCAATAAACCAAAAACGGCCGCAGTACCTACTGCAACATGAGCACGTACATTAAATGCGTTTAGCATAGGTACGCCAATAGTGCCGCCGCCTATGCCAATCATTACCGACAAACCACCTACAATACTTGCCATAACGCCTTGACCAAATTTACCTGGTAGTTGTTTTACAAGCGCGGGTGCGCCGGCTCTAAATAGCATGTTTAAACTGACTAAAATAGCAATACAGGCAAACATAAGTACCAGTGCATTACCGCGTATTGAGTGCGCTAAGTAGCTGCCTACAACGGCCATAACTAAAATAAATGGTGCCCAGTATTTTATTAGCGCAAGGTCAATATTCCCTTTGCTATGATGCGAGCGAATAGATGAAAGCGAAGTAGGTACTATGGTTGCAAGTGATGTAGCGGTGGCTATCATCATTGCCGATTCTGGGCTTACGCCAAAACCTTGCAGTAAAAAATACAGTACAGGGACGATAACAATACCGCCGCCTACACCAAAAAGTCCTGCTAAAATACCTGCAAAAATACCGGTTGCTATTAAGGCTACTATAATTGGCCATTGATTTATTATTTCTGACATTGTGTTCCTGCTGTAGTTACTGTTGCACGTCCATCTGAACGAGGATCTGTTGCAGCTTCAAGGCTTGTAGGTGTATCTAAAATCGCCCCAGCGTGCCCCATCATTTCGTTATTATTATCAACGCTTACCCAATCGTGGTCACGTTGATTTAATTCATGTTCTATATGAAAAACTAACTCTTTTTCAATTTTTAAATTTGTACTCGTATCGCCCCATGTGCGTCCAAGTAACCAACGAGGGTCGCTAATTGCTTGTTTTATTGATTTATTTCGCCACGCGTAGCCTGCAAAAACAGCGGCTTGAGTTTGTGGCTGCCCTTCACCGCCCATTGTTCCGTAAGCAAGTCGACGACCATCGCTAAACTTGGCCAGTGCTGGGTTAAGTGTATGAGCCGGCTTTTTATTTGGCGCAAGGGCATTATTATTGTTACTCGCAGCAATATCTTGATTGTTTAAACTAAAGCTTAAACCACGGTTATTCCACACAAAGCCACCTTCACTCATTAATATTCCGCTGCCAAATTCCCAGTAAATACTTTGAATAAAGCTGACTAATTGCCCGTTTTTATCTCTGGCTGCCATCCACACAGTATCGCCAGGCTCTGCGTTAAATGGCCATTTTTTGGCTTTACTCATATCAATATTATTAGCAAGTTCGCTTAAGCGATTATCGGTTAGTGCGTTTTTATAATCGTATCCTAATGCTTCAGGGTCAGCCCAAAGGGTAGGGCGATGGGTAAAGCTTTGTTTAGTTGCTTCAACAATTAAATGTGTCCAGTCGGCATCGGTTTTAGCTAAATGCTTTAACTTATTTACGGCACCAATTATTTGTAGTGAATGTACGCCCTGTGTTGGCGCGGGTAAGTTGTAGCAATCAATACCACTGAGGTTTGCATTTAGCGCAGTAACTACCTCGGCTTTAGTATTTGCAATGTCACCTGCGGTAATTAAGCTGCCTGCTTTTGCTAAGTCGGCGGCAAATGAGTTGGCAAGTGCGCCTTCATAAAATGCGTTTAAACCATGCTTTGCTAGGTATTCAAACGTTGCTGCAAGTTTAGGGTTTTTAAAATGCTGGCCTGCTTGTAAGGGCTTGCCATTGGGTATGTAGAGGTTTTTAAACGCCTCATTGGTATTTTTAGCAGTGGCTAGCTTTTCGCAGCCTGCTTGCAAGCTTTTTGTAACGGTAAAACCCTCGCGAGCAAGTTCAATAGCAGGTGCTAAAATTTGTGACAGTGGTAGTGCCGCATGCTCATCTAGTTCAAGCGCTTTTTGCCAGCCGCGTATTGTGCCCGCTTGAGTCAGTGCGCTTAATCCGCCGCGCTCTGGTATTTGTGTGAGCGAGTTATAGGGCGTTGTATTAGTTGCTGCGCGGCCGCAGGCGTCAATAGCGGTAGGCGTTTTTTGGCTTGGGTTATCGATAAGCCAAAAGCTGTCGCCACCAATTGAGTTCATATGTGGATATACAACGCTAATCGCAGCGGCAGCCGCTACCATAGCCTCGGTAGCTGTACCGCCTTGTTTTAGTATATTTATACCCGCCTCTGTTGCCGAAAAATGAGACGCGGTAAATGCAATGTTGTGTGTGGTCATGCCGGTGTGTCCTGTTTAAAGTGTGCAGCTAGGTGCTTAACGCAAGCAAGTAGGCTTTTATCGTTACCGTGGCTCATCATTAATGAAAAACCATACGGATGATCATTTGCTAAATCAGCCAGTGGTAAATGCACTTGCGCTGAGCCACTAAGCCCTGCAATTGCCGAAAGCGTAATAATTTGCATGCGTAAGGCGCTTGTGTCGGCGCCTAATTTAGGTGCGGTTGTGGGGGTGGTTGGCAAAAATAAACAGCTGTTTGTATTTAGGTTTTTAGCTATTAGTGTTTGCCATTGGGTTTGCACTTTTAGTGCTTCTTGTTCTTCTTGATCAGTTAGGGCAAGCGCCATATCAAAACGTGCCGCAATTGCTGGAGCAAACTGGGGAAGTTGCCCCGGCAATTGAAGCCAATCTTTATGCGTTTTTGCGATTGCTCGCCCTTGCAGTACTCTAAAACTATCAGCAAGTTCATTTAATAAGTTGCTGTTAGGTAGTTCAAATTCTTTATGGTGCTTAAAATTAGGCTTGGTTTTTTCAAGCAATTGTTTAAGTGGGGCTTGTAAAGCAGAGTCAACGAGTTCAAATAACGGCTCGCAAATAACTAAGGTATCAACGTTATTAATAGCTTGATTTGGTAGCAGTACATTACCTACGTCGCTTAATAGCTCAGCGCTTTGGGTAAGCCAACCTATGGTATCAAAAGGGGGAGCCAACGGTGTTAGGCCGTCTTTTTCAATCACGTTATGGCTTGGCCTTATGCCATATAAACCACAATAGCTGGCGGGTATTCTAATTGAGCCGCCAGTGTCGGTGCCTAAGCCAATATCAGCTAAGTTTGCAGCAACTGCAGCAGCAGACCCCATACTCGAACCACCGCAAGCATGCCCTTTTAATTTAGGATTTTGCGCAGCGCCATAATGTATATTATTACCCTCTAAGCTATAAGCTAGCTCGTCAGTATGGGTAAAGCCTATAAAGTTACAACCAGCGGTCATGAGCTTGTTAACCGAGCTTGCCGTATTTTGAGCCGGTTTAGCTGTTTTAAACCAGTGTGGGTTGCCTGCGCTGTTACGCTCGCCCTTTACTGCAAATACATCTTTTACAGCTAAGCGATTGTTTGCAAGCACTCCAGAGTGGTTTGTTTGCCACAGGGTAGGACCGTGATTGCAAAATATACCTTTGTTGTTTTTTTTATCACTCATTTGCAGCTCATTATCATAAAACTGACCAAGTACTTACTTATTAAGTTAAGAGTGATTAAAAAGCGGGCTGGTTATTATTATTATGAATACCAATTTTATTAAAAACATGATCATTTTATCGGATTAAATAGCGCACTCACTGCGTCATTTTCTTCGCGTTATAATAGATCACTAATTTAATGTAATTGGTATAACTCCGCTTTTTAATCGGTAGTTTTGATTTTATAGTGCTTAGACTAAGCAAGAGGAATGCCATAAATTAAAATCCTGTCCAACTGGTCAGGTTTTGTTGGGTTATATGAGATTTGTAAATGTGGGCTATAGAAATAGTGAGATTAAAATGAGCTAAAACAAACCAATTTGGTGCGCAGATGCACCAAGTTGGTCTTTATTTATATGGTTTTGAGTGCTAAATAAGGGGCGTTTTACTGATGATTAAACCGTTAATATCGGCGTAAACCCAATCGTTAGGTTCTATGGTGGTGCTAAGCATGGTAATAGCTTGGTTTTTATCACCAAAGCCGCGCTTTAAGGTACTACGTGGTGTAGAGCCTAGCGCCATTACAGGTAAGTTCATCGTGGCAAGTATTTCTATATCTCGGCAACAGCCATTTATTATTACGCCTTCCCAGCCATTACTTAAGGCACGCTCAGCCATAATATCGCCTATAAACGCAAAGCGTTTGCTCGCAAACCCGTTTATAACCAATACTTTACCTTCACCATTTTCATGCAATATATCGGCGGCAAAAGAGTTGTCTTCTGGGCAGGTAACGGTAACTACTTTGCCATAAAACGTGGTTTTTTTACCAAAGTGATAAAGGCCGCTGTCTGCTACTTGCACGTTATCGCGATGATCGTCAAATAAATCGGGTGTAGTAAAGGATGTCATGGGTTAAGTCTCACTTTGCTCAGGTATTTTAAGACCAATACCTTTTAAAATTATGTGGGCAATTGATTGCGTAATTTGTGCCACATCGGTTTCGTCGTACTCTAATTTGTTCATTACGAGTAAAACCTCAGCCTGAAAGTCGGCGTAATATTGTGTGGTAGACCAAATAGTAAAGAGCAAATGGTAGGGGTCAACCTTATCCATTTTATCTGCGTCCATCCATGCTTGAAGTACATCAACCTTTTGTTTAACCCAAGGGCGGGTATTGGTTCTAAAGTAGTTTTGTAAATAGGGTGCACCGCGCAGTATTTCACTGGCAAATAAGCGAGATTGCATTGGCTGATTTACGGCCAGTATTACTTTGCTTTTAATATAGTTATAAAGCACGGTAGCTGGATCGTCGTTAATTGTGACGTTATCGAGCCCTAAGTTCCAATTAGCTATTATGCGGTCAATCACAGACTCGTACAGACCATCTTTACTTTTAAAGTAATACAAAATATTAGCTTTTGGCACCTGCGCTTCTTTAGCAACCATGCTCATACTTGCTCCGTCGTAACCTAATTGCGAAAACAATTGCTCGGCGGCATCTAAAATTAGTTTTTGGTTTTTCTCGCGTGTCACTTCTTTTTTATTTGGTTTTATTTGTGTGGTCATTATTGAGTTTGCGTGTTTAACGTATTGATTGATTGTAGCTTTACTGACCAAAAGGTCAATTACTAAAGAGGGTGAATGTTAAAAACAAACGAGAGGTTTAAGCTATTAACTTTAGGGTCTGTTGATCTTTGCGGATTAAAATTTGTTCAAACTAGGGGCTATTTAATCGCGGCGCGAGATTTGTAACCTAGTGGGCTAAGTAAAAACCGAGCAACAAAGAGTAAGTAGCCCCTAGGAAGAACCCTTTGGGGAGCGCCTGTTTGGCATTAATGCTACGTTATCGCCCATTAATGGGGAATAACCACACTATATAGGCTCTGCCTTGCCTAAATACCAAACAGACTGCTGCAAATTTAACCTTGAAAGATCAACAGACCCTTATTGTTTAATTAAATAATTACTGTTAGTTTAGTTTCAAATTTACGAGTAGTACTTTTGGATTGGCAAATGGATTTTATAAGCAAAAATAAATACACGCTTTATGGAGTCGCGGCCATATTACTGTGGAGTTGCTTAGTTGCATTACTACGGGATATTTCTGAGTTGTTTAGCCCCATTGGTGGTGCGGCGGCTATGTATTCTGCCAGTGCGATATTTTTAATTTTGGTTATGGGAGTGCCCAAGTTTAGTGGGTTTTCAAAACGTTACTTGGTAATAGGTACTTTATTATTTGTATCGTACGAAATTTGTTTGGCGCTTTCTATTGGTATGGCAAATAGCCGTCATCAGGCAATGGAAATGGCGGTTATTAATTATTTATGGCCCACGCTGACTATACTGCTCTCTATTATTATTGGCCGTAAAAAAGTAAATTTCTGGGTTTACCCAAGCATGATCATTGCTTTTTTAGGCGTTGCTTGGTGTATTACGGGCGATCAAAAAATGTCACTCGATACGCTTGTTACTAACTTTGCTGATAATCCTGCTACTTACTTAATGGCATTAGCTGCGGCGTTTATATGGGCTATTTATTGCGTAGTAACGCAAAAGCTGAGTAATGGTAAAAATGCCATTACGTTATTTTTTGCTGTTACGGCAATGAGTTTGTGGGCGCAATATGGTTTTAGTAATGAAGCGCCATTAACGTTTTCACTGGGCTCAAGCATAACATTGCTATTAGCTGGTGTAGTCGTGGGGAGCGGTTATGCACTGTGGAATCAAGCTATTATTGGCGGTAACTTAATGCTTTTGGGAACGCTTTCGTACTTTACACCGGTGTTTTCTACTATTATTTCGGCGTTGTATTTATCTATTACGCTGAGCGCTTCGTTTTGGCAAGGGGTTGTACTGGTAACAGTGGGCTCGCTAATTTGCTACTTTGTAACGCGAGAAAAGCCTAAACAACCTCAAATAGCGTCTGCAACATAAGACTAATTTTAATAAAAATAAGCCCTATTATTTTAGGGCTTTTTGTTGCGTGCAGATTATTTTGCATTATTTACCTGCGCTAGTAACTCTATAACTTTTTGTTGACCAAATGTTTGTGCAAATTGCTCTGCTGTTTGACCGGCTTTGTTTTGATGCGCGTTGTCGCAATCAAGTGATACGAGTGTTTTAGCTATACTAAATTCACCTCTAAAAATAGCGGCCATTAGCGCTGTGTTGCCTCGGTTATCTTCTAGACAGGCATTAGCGCCTAAGTGTAAAAGTGTGTTAACCGTGTTTTTATTACCATGGTAAGTAGCAATCATTAACGCGGTGTAGCCTTTATTGTTGTAGCTGTCGATAGGAATACCGGCATCTACAAATTGCTCTATTACAGCTGTGTCGTTTGTACGTGCTGCGGCAAAGTAATAAGCAAATAAGCTATCGTATTGAGTTTTTGCAGAATGTTGGCTTTCAGATTGCGTACTGGGTGTTTGTGTATCTGATGTATTTTGAGCGTAAACGCTACTGGTAAAGCTCATAAATAGAGCGACTATAATTAATAAATTACGCATAACAATTGTCTCTTATAAAAGAGGAAGGGGTTTATTCCTTCCTCATGGTTGTGGTTTAAATAGCTATTTAGTTGGGACTAATTGCTTTTAACTAGTTGCTTATAAGTTAGCGGCTAGTTGTTTAACCATTTTAAGGTCGCCGTTTACAGCTTTAGTTAAGCGTGTACCGTACTCGCTATCAGCTTTGTAAAAGTGGCTAAGCATTTTGTGTTTAACACTGCTGTTTTGCACTTTGCCTAAATCGCCTGCTAGGTTATTAATTAGGTTTGTACGTTCTTGCTTGCTAAAACCACGGTATATAACACCTGCTTGCGCGAAGTTTTGCTGCTTTTTAATCGCGGCTTGTTGTACAAAGCCTTTTAGCTCTGTGTTACTTCTACGTGCAATTGGGTTTTCAGCTACGTTTTCTTGGCTTGGCTGGTAGTTCACATTGCTTGTTGTGTTACCAATATTCATTGCGCCGTCTTGGTTGTAGTTAACCACTTCAACTTTTGCACGGTTAATTGGCAGTTGCTGGTGGTTAGCACCTAGGCGGTACATTTGTGTATCAGCGTAAGAAAACATACGACCTTGTAATAGTCTGTCTTCTGATGGCTCAATACCTGGAATAATGTTTGCCGGTGCCATTGCTACTTGTTCCGTAGATTGGAAGAAGTTAGTTGGCATGCGGTTTAAGGTCATTGTTCCTACTTTAGTTTCTTTAATGTCTAACCACATTTTTGTTGCATCTAACGGGTTGTAATCAAAATCATCAAGCTGCGATGGATCAAGCGTTTTAATGTATAGATCCCACTTAGGGAAGTTGCCTTTACCAATTTCGCTGTAAAGGTCGCGTGTTAAGTGTTGGAAGTCTTGGCTTTGCACTTTAGCTACTTCTTTTGCGTCAAGGTTATCAATACCTTGTTGGCTTACCCAATGAAACTTAACGTATTTAACATCGCCCGATTTGTTAATCATTTTGTATGCATGTACACCCCAACCGTCCATTTTACGAAGACTTGCTGGTGTACCGTAGTCGCTGTAAACCCACGTTAGCATTTGTGTAGAACCTGGTTCGTGCGAGAAAAAATCGAATACGCGGTTAGGATCTTGAATGTTATCAACCGGCGATGGCTTTAACGAGTGAACCATGTCTGGAAATTTAATCGCATCGCGAATAAAGAACACCGGTAAGTTGTTACCTACTAAATCCCAGTTACCTTGGTCTGTGTAAAACTTAGTTGCAAAGCCACGTGGGTCACGCAGTGTTTCTGGGCTGCCTTTTGAGTGAATTACTGATGAAAAACGAACAAATACGTCTGTTTCTTTACCAGCTTGTGCAAACGGTGCTGCAATTGTTAAATCGTCTAGCTCTTTTGATGCTACAAACACACCGTGTGCGCCGGTACCACGAGCATGCACAACACGCTCAGGAATACGCTCACGTGCAAAGCGTTGCAGTTTTTGAATTAGTTGCACGTCTTCTAGTAATACACTGCCACGTTCGCCAGCAGTAATTGAATTTTGGTTGTCGCCAACAGCTGCGCCGTTATCTTTAGTAAGAGTTGTTGCTGCGCTTGCCGGTAATGCCATCGCAAGTGCCAGTGCAGTTAGTGTTAATTTTGTTTTGTTTATTTGAGTATTCATTGTCGACCTCATCTATTTAAAAGTGCCGGCAGTGGTGCAGGCTGTTAATCTGTAAACGATAGTATTAATTTTATTAACTTCGGTAAAACTGATTAATTAGATTGATGTGATTTGTAAAACAGATGAAATGAATTTGCAGATACACTTTTTACATTAATGTAATTTTTTTACTACGACCTTAGTCGCAATATGCTTTTATAAAATTTATTAAATACAAAGGTTTTTAGTTTTATCTGGCGGTATTTTCACCAAGCTGGTGCGTTTTATACTTACAGTGTGTTGACATATTCGCGCAATAAAGGGAATATGCTCAACCAGTGAGCTTATGCTCATTGCTGAGTTGCACTAAAAAGTTGCACAATATTAATCGCGCTTAACTCGTTATACTTAAATTAGCTAAACCAAACAGTGTTAATAAGGTGACAAGATGAATACTAATATTGAGCTAGTGATATTTGATTGTGATGGCGTTGTTATTGATAGCGAAATTTTAAGCGCACAAGTACTCATTAATATGCTTGTTGAAAAAGGCGTTGAGATTGACCGCGCTTATGTACAGCAACACTTTTTAGGCTGCAACTTTAAAACAGTAAGCCAAAAAATAGCGGATGCATTTAATGTCACTCTTCCTGAAAGCTTTGAAGGTGACTACCGCGAGGCACTATTAAACGAATTTGAAACCGGACTAACCACGACTGATGGTATAGAAGACGTACTTAACAATTTAGCTGTGCCTATTTGTATAGCTACTAGCAGTAGCCCAGCACGCACCGCAAAAGCGTTGAGCGTAGTGAGTTTAAGTAAGTACTTTAGCGATACGGTTTTTACCAGCAGCGAAGTTAAGCGTGGTAAACCGGCGCCTGATTTATTTTTACATGCAGCTAAGCAAATGGGTGTAAAGCCAGAGCATTGCTTAGTAATTGAAGACAGTAAAGCCGGCGTAAATGCAGGAATTGACGCCAATATGCAAGTACTGCATTACAGCGGTGGGCAACATATGCAAGGCTCTGTTAATCATGTACACAGTGCTTACCCAAATGTTGATCATTTAACGCATTGGCAAGATTTTTTTAGTGCATACCCTGAACTTAAAAAGCAGTAAACACGCAGCTTTTTAAATACACAAAGTTTTAAACGCGATTTGCTCGCCTTACTCACTGACAGGCAAGCAAACGCAAAATATAAATGTAGATGGTTTTGCTTTACTAAAAATAAAACAAAACGTGGCAAAACATCATGCGTTTATAAACCAAATTATAAAAGGCAAAGTATTTAGGTATTAAATATTTTGCTGTTAACAATAGGAAATACCATGGCAACGAGTCCACACACACAAACATTTAAAGATGTAAACGAAGAGCAACTTCCTGTTGCTAATAATAAGCTTCACGGCTGGAAGCATTTTGCAGGGCTATACGCTGGCGAACATGTTGCGGCTACTGAATTTGTTATTGGTGCAACGTTTGTTGCATTAGGCGCTTCAACCATCGACATTCTACTGGGTTTATTAATAGGTAACCTGTTAGCAATGTGTTCTTGGTGGCTGATTACTGCACCCATTGCAGTAGAAACCCGCTTAAGTTTATATAACTACTTAAACAAAATTGCTGGTAACTCAATGACCAAGCTCTATAACTGGGCTAACGTGGTTATTTTTAGTGTTATATCGGCCGCGATGATCACGGTATCCTCCACCGCCGTGCGGTTTTTGTTTGATATACCTGCGCAACTTGATTGGTATCCAAATAGCTTTTGGTTTGTAGCCATTGTTTTAGCTGTTGGCTCTATTGTTGTATTTGTTGCGATGTATGGCTTTTCTACGGTTGCTGACTTTTCAAAGCTGTGTGCGCCGTGGCTATTTGTTATATTTATTGCAGGCTCGTTCGCGTTATTCCCTGAGCTTTCAAATCACGTATTAGGTTCTACCTCTTTAACTAGCTTTAGCGACTTTATGACCATAGGCGACTCCTCCATATGGACGGGCACCAATGCCGATGGTGAAAAGGGCATTGGCCTATTAGAAGTGATTGGCTTTGCATGGGCTGCTAACTCAATAACTCACTTTGGTTTAATCGACATGGCTATTTTTAGATTTGCTAAACGCAAAAGCTATGGTTTGTTTTCTGGTGTGGGCATGTTTTTTGGCCATTACTTAGCGTGGATCTCTGCCGGTATTATGGGCGCAGGTGTTGCGGTATTACTTAAAACAACTATTTCATCACTTGATCCGGGCGATGTTGCATACCATGCATTAGGTTGGACTGGTTTTGTTATTGTAATTATTGCCGGTTGGACTACAGCTAACGCAAACCTTTACCGTGCAGGCCTTGCAGCACAATCTATATTTGTTAATCAATCACGTGAACGCACAACCGCTATTGTAGGTGTTGTAACCGTAATTATTGCATGTTTCCCGTTTGTATTTTCTCAAATGCTTCCGCTACTTACTTACGCAGGCTTATTAGTTGTACCAGTAGGCGGCATTGTGTTTGCTGAGCATGTGTTATTTCCTAAAATTGGCCTAACACGTTATTGGGCTAAATATAAAAATATTACCCGCAGCGTACCGGCTATAGCATCTTGGGCGTTAGCACTTGTGTTTGGCTTTGGCTTAAACGCAATTGATGTAATGTCGTTTTACTACTTGTTTATTCCTACATGGATTTTCACCATTGTTGTTTACACGCTTTTAGCTAAAAAATACGGCGCTGGTGACGATTACACACAAGAAATTGCAGCAGAAAAGCAAGAGCAACGTGATATTAAAGAATATCAAGCAGCTGAGGCTAAAGACATTCCAAAGCCAGTAATTGACAGCTCTGTATTTACCAAAGTACTTAACGCGGTTTCTACGGTTTCACTGGTTATTATTTTCATATTTGCCAGCCAAGTGATGTTTTTCAGTGAAACTATGAGTATGTACAGCGCTAATAAATCGCAATTCGAAATAGCCTGTTTTATTTGTACTGTTATTTATTTTGTTACTGCGTACTGGTCGTTAAAGCGCCATAAAGTACTCAATACAGCATCGTAATACAGTATCGTAATTTATATTTTATCTTTGTTTAGTAAGGTCACACCATGACACAATACCAACACACTGACGCTCTAGTTACAGGGCTAAACCAACAGAGCTTGGCTCAATTACCAAGCCATGTTGATACACCAACCTACGACCGTAGCGCAGTTAAAGCCGGTATTGTACATATTGGTGTGGGCGGTTTTCATCGTGCTCACCAAGCAGTGTATGTTAATGAGCTTTTAAAAACTCCGGGCTCTGAGCAATGGGGTATATGTGGTGTTGGCCTTTTAGAGGGTAACCGTGGTCTGCGTGATATTTTAAAGCAGCAAGATTACCTTTACACGCTTACTGTTAGACACCCAGACGGTACAATAGATAACAAAGTAATTGGCTCAATGATCGACTTTTTGTTTGCTCCAGAGGACAAACAAGCGGTAATTAATAAGCTAGCGCACAGCGATACTAAAATTGTGTCGCTTACTATTACCGAAGGCGGTTACAACTTTAACCCTGCAACGGGCGAGTTTGATTACAGTAATCCAGATATTATTAACGACATTAATAACCCGAACGATCCAATTACAGCGTTTGGCTACATTACTGCTGCGTTAAAATTGCGTAAAGAGCAAGGCCTAGGCGCGTTTACAGTTCAGTCGTGCGATAACATTCAGCACAACGGTAACGTAACACGCAAAATGCTTTTAGCCTTTGCTACAGAACAAGACAAAGACCTAAGCGAGTGGATTGAGCAAAACGTATCGTTTCCAAATGCGATGGTTGACCGTATTACACCGGTATCTAAAAAGAGTGATATTGATTACGTGGTTGATGCATATGGTGTTAGCGACGAGTGGCCAATTACCTGTGAGTCGTTTACACAATGGGTAATAGAGGACACATTTAGTGATGGTCGTCCAAATTGGGATGTTGTTGGTGCTCAGTTTGTTACTGATGTAACGCCTTATGAAACCATGAAAATACGTTTACTTAATGCAGGGCATTCTGTACTTGGTTTATTAGGTTCAATCCATGGCTATGGGACTATTGACGAAACGGTATCGGATGAATTATTTGCCACATACCTACGTGCTTTTATGGATAAAGAAGTAACGCCAAATCTTGAACCGCTTGAAGGCATTGACCTTGAAAGCTACAAAGATACGTTAATAGAGCGTTTTGCTAATCCTAATATTAAAGACAGCCTAGCGCGTATATGTAGTGAAAGCTCAGCTAAACTGCCTAAGTTTTTAATTGCCACAATTAACGAAAACCTAGTACAAGGTCGAGATGTATCACTGGCAACGCTTGTTATTGCTACTTGGTGTTTATACAGCGATAAAGGTTTAACTGAAAACGGCGAGCAACTTGAAATTCAAGATGCTATGCACAAAGAGCTTAATTCTTACGCGCAAGAGACTCAAACTAGCCCAATTGCATTTTTAAAGTTAACGAGCTTGTTTGGTAAGCTTGAGCATAACGAAACGTTTACTGCTGAATATAAAAAGTCGATTGCTGCGTTGTATGCACCTAATAGTAAAATTAAAGCCATTATGCAGGCTGTACTTGATCAAAAGAGTAACTAATTATGAGCATTTTAATTAATCATAAATCAGGCGAAAACGTAAGTGTTAGCTGTTTTGGCGAAGTACTGTGGGATTGTTTTGATTCAGGTAAACGCTTAGGTGGCGCGCCACTCAACATGTGTGTGCGTATTAACTCACTTGGCATTAAAGCCGACATGATCAGCGCTGTTGGTAACGACGAGTTAGGCGCTGAGTTACTAGGCGAAATTACTAGCAAAGGCGTAAGCTGCGAATACATTGCTATTAATAGTGACAAAAAAACTAGCACGGTTGAGGTAACGCTCGATAGTGGTGGCTCTGCAAGTTATGAAATAGTGGCAGACACTGCGTGGGATAATATAGCGCTTACCGATGAGTTGCTTAGTAAAGTTAAAAGTAGCGATGTATTTGTATTTGGCAGCCTAATTGGGCGAAGCGAAGCGTCTTTAGCTACGTTAAATCAACTCGTTGATGTAGCAAACTTTAAAGTATTTGACGTAAATCTACGTGCACCGCATTACAAGCTAGAAACACTTGTAGATTTAATGAATAAAGCAGACTTTATTAAGTTAAACGATGAAGAGCTATACGAAATTGCAAAAGCGATGGGTTGTAAGTTTCATTCGCTTGAACAAAATTTAGCGTTTATAGCACAGCAAACAAATACCGATTACTTATGTGTGACTAAAGGCAGCCACGGTGCTTTATTAACAATCAAAGGCGAAAATTTTTATAATTCAGGTTATTTAATTAGCGTAATTGACACTGTTGGCGCAGGGGATTCGTTTTTAGGTTCGTTAATTTATCAGCTGTGTAGCAACGACGACGCGCAATATGCCGTTGACTTTGCATGTGCCGTTGGAGCAATGGTCGCCGAAAGTTCTGGTGCAACACCTACTTTAACGCATCAACAAATTAGTGAGTTTATGAACCCACTTTAAAAAAACATTGTGTGTGAAAGCGGTTATACGTAAAAGTTTAACCGCTTTTTTTGTGCCTAAAATAAGACGCAGGCGATAAGTGAGTGTTAAGTGCGCAGGTTGCGTAAATAGTGGCTTATATCGATTATTGTATTAGCTAAACGTCTTATTGTTTGAGGGTTAAAGCTTTGTTATCGTTCGTCGATTATTCACGGATTGAAAAGGCGGGGCGACACACAATGCGCTCTATAACTAAAATACAAAAAGAGAAACGTGCTTTATGATCATCTTTTTTATCTGCCTCACTATTTTAATACTGGGCTATAAGTTTTACAGCCCATTTGTTGAAAAACAAGCCGGTTTGGATTCAACTGCTGACACACCACAAAAACGCTTTAGCGAAGGTGTTGATTACGTAGCTATTCACCCTGTAAGAGCATTTTTAATTCAGTTTTTAAACATTGCTGGCGTAGGTCCAATATTTGGCCCAATTTTAGGTGCTTTATACGGACCCGTTGCACTAGTATGGATTGTACTTGGTAATGTGTTAGGTGGCGCTGTACACGACTTCTTCTCAGGTGTAATGAGTATAAAAGAAGACGGTAAAAGCCTACCAGAAATCGCAGGCCATTATTACAACGTCGTATTTAAAGGCTTTATGCTTGTATTTACTGCCATGCTACTGTTTTTTGTAGGTGTAGTATTTATTATGAGCCCTGCAGGTTTGCTAAGTAACCTTGATTTTTTTGAAGGTACAATACTGGCAAATAATACCTTTTGGGTACTTGCCATTTTAGCGTATTACTTTTTAGCTACCTTGCTACCAATTGATAAAATTATCACTAAGTTTTACCCAATTTTTGGTGCGCTAATGATTGTAATGACGGTGGCAATTGCTATTTCATTACTTATTAATGCGCCGCACTTACCGGTACCAAGTGACTTTTTAGCTTACTTTGAAGCTGACCACGCACATGACTTTTTAGAGCCAAACCCAGATGGATTACCAACATGGCCACTGTTATTTATAACAATTACTTGTGGTGCTATTAGTGGTTTTCACTCTACTCAAGCGCCTATTATTGCGCGCTGTTTAACTAACGAAAAATACGTACGTCCAGTTTATTACGGCGCTATGATGTGTGAAGGTATTGTAGGTTGTGTATGGGCACTTGCTGGTATTGCAGCGTTCCCAGATGGTTACGCGGGCTTAAAAGCATTGCTTGACCAAGGTGGCCCAGGCTTAGTTGTTAACCATGTAGCTAACAGTTACTTAGGTGTATTTGGCGGTATAATGGCAATTATTGCAGTAGCCGTATTCCCAATTACTTCTGGTGATACAGCGTTCCGCTCACTACGTTTAACTGTTGTTGATGCGTTTAATATTCCACAAAGCTTACGTAATCGCTTATTAGTGGCGGTGCCTATACTTGCTATAGCGTACTTTATGACGAAGCTCGATTTCTCATTAATTTGGCGCTACTTTGCATTTTCAAACATGCTGCTTTCTACAAGCGTATTATGGCTTGCCACTAAGTACTTGTTTGACCGTGGCACATTCCATTGGATTGCCAGTGTTCCTGCTGTTATAGCAACAGCGGTAACGGTTTCTTATATTGGCACTGCAGCAATTGGCCTTAACTTATCAAGCGATTTAGGTAAACCTATTGGTGCTGTAGTAACAGTGATTGGCTTAATTGTTTTAGCTATTGTGCACTCTAAGCATAAAGTTAAACCAACAGCGGTTTAATAATCACATAAGTTATTTCAAGCATTAAAAAAGCGAGCTATTGATTATCAATAGCTCGCTTTTTTGTGTACTAAATTTAGGTATTACTGAGTGGCAAGTTCAAAGTAACTATTATCGTCGAGCGTTTTGCTTATCATCATAGCACCCTCAAGCAGGCTCACTGTTTGAATAGCTGCTTGAGCGGGGTTAGGCTCACCATTAGCTAAGTGTGCAGCGCTAAGCCATGTTAGGTTTTGATTAAAAAAGCGCTTTACTTCAAGGCGTACTTTATCTGGAAGGCTATCGCTTTCGGCTCCTAGTAAACCACATAAACACATTTTTTTATCGGTTACTAATGCACGTCTAAAAAGCTGTGTGTACACATCAATAGGATTTTTACCGTTTGCTTTAAGCTCGCTTGGCTCGCCTAACGCTGCTAAAAAAGAATCAGTATATTGATGAGCAAGCTCTGCACCTAAATCGGCCTTAGTCGGAAAGTGGTAGTGTACACTGGCGCTTTTAATGCCGACTTCGCAGGCTAGCTCTCTAAAACTAAAATTACTGTACCCGCCAAGGCGCACCTTACTTTCAGCGGCTTTCAATAAAGCTTCTTTTTTACTCATTTTTAATATTTCCTATCTGCAGTAATACCAGTTTTATTAAAAACATGATCATTGTATCGCATTAAATAACTTACTAACTGCGTTAAAAATTATTCATACAGAACAACTGCATGTCATAATTTTCGTCTTTTTCATTGCGCTATATTCTTAGCGCAATAATAGATCACTTATTTAATGCAATTGGTACAGCAAAATTATCGACCAGTAGGTAGTTATTTACAAGTGTTTTTACTTTTAAGCAACTCCATAATTTTATTGTGAATTAAGTTAAATCCCATAAATCAGAAAAATTTAAACGTTGACTTAAATTTAGTTTAATATTATAAATTACCTACCAGTAGGTAGGTTGCTGCTATTAATTCACTTTTAAACAATAAAGATAGAGATTGCTATGAAAATTTATGATGTAGAAAACTTTCCAAACCCACTTCGTGTTCGTATCGCTTTAGCTGAAAAAAATGCCACTTCAAATGTTGAGTTTGTACCTGTTGATTTATTAAATGGTGAACACAGAACAAAAGCCTTTTTAGCTAAAAACCCATTAGCAGGTGTGCCCGTATTAGAGCTAGATGACGGCACGTTTATATCAGAAAGTACCGCTATTACTGAGTATATTGATACCGCATTTGAAGGCCCATCTTTAATGGGTGAAACCGCAAAAGAGCGTGCAGTAATTAACATGATGCAAAAGCGTGCAGAATCTATGGTGCTTGACGCTGTGGCAACTTACTTTCATCATGCAACTGATGGCTTAGGTCCTGAGCTTGAAACATATCAAAATGTGGCTTGGGGTGAAAAACAAGGCGAAAAAGCGCGCCAAGGGTTTAGCTATTTTAATGATGTACTAGCGCAATCGGCGTTTGTTGCTGGTGAGCAGTTTAGTATTGCTGATATTACATTGTTTGCTGGGCTGGTATTTGCTGGATTTGCACAAATAGTAATCCCAAATGAGCTAACCCATTTAGTTGCATGGCAAGAAAAAGTAGCAAAACGCCCAAGTGTTGCGGCTTAATGGGGTTATTAGTTTAAAATTTAAGTGGAGTTACGCTTAGGAGCCAAATATGAAAATAGCTGCCGATTTTAGTAAACGAGTTGTGGTACATAGCGAAACGCTCCCGTGGGTTGCATCGCCAATGGCGGGTGTTGATAGACGAGCGCTCGATAGAGTGGGCGACGAAGTTGCTCGCGCAACGACTATTGTTCGTTATGCACCTGGCAGTGAGTTTTCGCCGCATGTACATACAGGCGGTGAAGAGTTTGTTGTGCTTGAAGGGGTATTTCAAGATGAGCATGGTGACTTTGCGGCAGGTTCTTATATCCGTAATCCACCGCAATCAAAGCACAAACCGGGGTCTGAAAATGGCTGCGTTATATTTGTAAAGTTATGGCAGTTTCAGCCAGATGACCGAACGCACGTGCGTTTGCAAACAAACTTGATGCAAAGTACGGTGCATCCTAGTTTTAAAAATATTGCCGTAACCCCTTTATATAAAGACGACTTTGAAGAGGTAAGCTTGCTGCACTTTAAGCCCAACGCCTGCATGGTTATAAACGCAAAAGGCGGAGCTGAGCTGCTAGTACTTGAAGGCTCATTTGATGAGCAAGCCGATACCCTTGTAAAAAACAGTTGGTTAAGAGTGCCTATCAATAGCTCCGTTAACGTTAAAGCGGGAAGTAATGGTGCAAAAGTATGGCTTAAAACGGGTCATTTAACTGATGTAGAAAACCAGATATCTCGCGTACAAAATGCGTAATTGAGTCGTTTATTTGAGACTATTTATTGATCTAGTTCAGGACTAATTAATTTTAGAAGGTGTACTTTTACCACTCAGCCTATTTAAGGAGAGCAGTAATGGTACACACAACACATGGTTTATCTATTGGTCTTGAACGTGCAGGAAGAGAGTTTTTTTTAAAACTCAAAGCCGTTGGTACGCTTACTCACGACGATTACAAGATAATTACCCCAATGATAAACTCAGCTCTTGGCGAAGTTAAGCACCCAGTCGTGAACGCCTTAATAGATGGTAGCGAACTTGAAGGTTGGGAATTACGCGCAGCGTGGGATGACTTAAAATTAGGTGTTAAGCACTCTAAAGAATTTAAAAAAGTAGCTATTTACGGTAATAAAGAGTGGCAAGCTCGAATGGCAAAAATAGGCAACTGGTTTATATCGGGTGAGGTTCAATACTTTGAAAATGCTACCGCAGCAATAGATTGGTTAGACGAATAATAAATCCCTTCTTTCAAAAAATAGCGCTTACAAAGCGCTATTTCAACTCTTAAATAAAGAACTTATAGCGAACGTTTAATAGTTTTCGCTTATTGTTAAGTATCAATTTTATCAAAATACGTTACTAAGCTGTCAATAAATGAACGAAGTGCAAGTGACTGATGTTTCCTGGAGCGGTAAATACCGTATATGCTCAAAGTTTGTGGTTTAAGGTGTGGTAGTAAATGTATTAACTTTCCATTATTTATATATTTCTGCGCAGCAAACTTAGGTTGTAGAGTTATTCCTTGATTATTAAGAGCAGCTTTTAACAGTAAGCTCGAATCATTAGCACTGAAGTTACCAGCAATCGCTACAGATACGGGTTTTTCAGGGTGTGAAAAATGCCACATACTTTTTTCAAACCGTGAATAGTTTAAACAGTTATGGCGACTCAAATCATCCGTAGTTATAGGCTTAGAGTTTTTTTCTAAATATTCTGGGCTTGCACATAATACTGAATGGCATTTCCCAAGTGGGCGAGCAATTATATTAGGATCTAAGTCATTGGTAATTCTAATTGCTAAATCTATTCGCTCTTCTACCAAATTTGTAACGTGATTACTAATTTGTACATCAATACTGACTTCGGGATGAGCGTGTAAGAATTGTTGCAACATATCTGGTAGTACATCATGTGCTAAAAAAGGCGAGCACGACAACCTAATTTGCCCGTTTAATCTGTTATTACTTTCTATTGGCGCACTGATGTTTTGGGCGATGGCAATGAGCTCTCGGCTATGATTAAGTACTTTTTCACCCTCTGATGTGAGTGTTATTTTTCTTGTTGACCGATGGAGTAGTTGGGTATTTGCCCACTTTTCCATTTGATTCAAATACCGTGTAACCATAGATCTAGACATATCTAAAGCACGGGCAGCACCGGCTAGACTTTTCTGCTCTACAATTTTTATAAATACATCAGCTGCAATAATTCTATCCATTCACTTTGCCTATATGTTCGATTTATGCAACAGACAGTTGCATTCTGCCTAGTTTTTCATTCTTAAATTGCAACATACAATAGCCTCATCTTAACGAAATAACAAACAGGCTACTGAGAATGAAAAAAGTTAAACACGTATTAGCAGCAACAGCTTTATTAGCAAGCACATTAATGCAACCGGTATTAGCGAAAAGTGAATTAGTTGTTGATGTATATAACCCACAAGACAAAAGTATTTTTGCTGTCTCATCAAGCATTATAAGTGGTAATAACGAAGTGTTATTAGTGGATGCCCAATTTCAGCGTAATGATGCACAAGCATTGGTTAAAAAAATAAAAGCGAGCGGTAAAACATTAACAGCTGTTTATATTAGTCACAGCGACCCTGATTTTTACTTTGGTTTAGATGTAATTAAAGCTGCTTTTCCAAAAGCAAAGTTATTAGCGACTAAATCAACAGTAGAGAATATTAAACGCTCAATGCAAGGAAAGTTAAATTATTGGGGGCCTATTTTAAAGAGCAATGCACCTAAAGAACTTATTTTGCCAGAAGTAATGCTATCAAATAGCCTAACTATAGATGGGAAAGAAATTATTATTAAAAATTTACAGCATGATCCAAAGCATACTTACCTTTGGATCCCTTCTATAAAAACAGTGCTGGGTGGGGTTGTAGTATTTGATCAAATGCATGTGTGGTTAGCCGATTCGAGCACTGCTGCAGAGCGTCAAACTTGGCAGTCAACATTAGATAACATCGAGAATTTAAAACCTCAGACTGTTATTCCAGGTCACTTTTTACAGGGCAGTAAACAAGACCTTTCTGGTGTGTCATTCATGAAAGGGTACTTAAATAAAGCGGATAGCGCTGCAAAAAGTTCAAAAAACTCAGCTGAATTTGTAGAGAGTATGACTCAAGCTTACCCTGATTTAGGTGCAAGAAGCATTTTAGAGTTGGGCTCAAAAGTGGTTATGGGTGAGATGCAATGGCACTGAGCGCCCTTGCGTTAAACAATTATTTAGATAGGAAATATTAATGAAAAGCGTAACGTTACATATAATTGTTGACCCTTTATGTGGTTGGACTTACGGCAGCGTGCCCTTGATCACCGCTGCTGAAAATATTGATGGTTTAATTGTAAAAGTACACAGTGGAGGCATGCTAACAGGTGATAATGTCAAACCTGTGACTCCTGCATGGCGTGAATTTGCACTTAAAAACGACAGTGTCATAGCGAAGAAAACCGGACAGGTATTTGGTAGTAACTATACTGATGGGCTTTTAAAAACCAACGATATTATACTCAACTCGGCTCCGGCTATTACCGCTATATTGGCAGCGCAAGAGCTTGGTATATCAGGTGGGGAAATGCTTAATAGTATTCAACATGCTTATTATGCTCAGGGTAAAAACATTATGCAGCTGCATGTACTGACTGATATTGCATTGGAGCTGGGTTTAAACAAGGCCTTATTTGAAACCCACTTTAATGCGCTAGAAGGCGATGCAACAGATCAACATATAGCACAAAGCCGTGGCTTATTGCACAATATTCATGGGCAAGGTTTTCCTAGTGCAGCATTTGAATTTGACACAGGTAAGTGGCAAAAAGCCGATATAGCCCATTATTATGGAAAAACTGAGCAGTGGGTTACCTACTTACAGCAATCAGTTGGGCTAGTATAGTGCGATGAAATTTCTAAATAATAAAGCTGTTTATATTACAGCTTTATTGAGCTTCCTTTTTATAGTGCAAGGGTGTGCAAAAATGAGCAACATAGACATAATTAAAAGTACGTATGTAGGCAAAACATCGCAAGAGAATGGGCAAAATTTAGTTGCTCATGCAAGTGATACTATTACTTGGAAAGAGGCTGACGGTTTTGCTTATGCTGGTACATACCATGGTATGAATGACATTACTGAACATGTTTTTCAAAAGCTTGCAAGCGAGTGGTATAACTACATGTTTACGCCACAAAACTACTTATCCCAAGATAATACTGTTGTAGTGTATGGCACGTACTCTGGTACTTATATTAAAACGGGTAAAAAAATGCAAGCTAGGGTCGCGCATATTTGGCAGCTTAAAAATCAAAAAATAACGCACTTTGAACAAATAGTGGATAGTAAAATGGTGTTTGATGCTATGCAGTAACAACGCGTTACTGCATAGATTTGAACTTAAAAAACATTAGGTCTATTAAAGTACATCAGCCAGCACAGGTAATGCCGGAAATGCCCCCTTAGCTAAACACGCTTTAGAGCCACATTTAAGAGCAAAGTGCAGGGCGCCTTTTACGCTCGCTTTATCATTTAGTTTCTCTGCTAGTGGTAAATCACTTCCTAAGTTATTTAAGTAGTATAAAACCCCCGCTATAAATGCATCACCCGCGCTTGTTGTATCTACGGCGTTTATTTTTGGTGCCGATTCGTTGAGTGTAAATGCGCTGTGGTAAACCGTTGCAGGCTCTGGTCCATCGGTTAAAAACACCAGTTTTACTCCGGTATTTAATAGCATTTGAATGTAATCATCGCTCGTTGTATCGCTATGCTGGGCTAAAAAATTAAGCTCATCACGCGAGAGTTTTACTATGTCACAATAGGTGTAACAGGCTTTTACATTGCTTGCTATATCGCTTGTGTTTTCCCACAAGCTGTAGCGTAAATTCACATCAAAACTGACGAGCTTATTATTCGCTTTTGCAAGTTCTAGCGCTTTAACCGTTGTGTTGGCAATTGCTGATTCGGTTAATGTGTTTGAACAAAAGTGTAGTGTGCTTATTTCTTGCCAATTTATATGCGCTAAATGCGCCTGCGTTAATAGTACATCGGCTGTATTATGGCGATAAAAGCCAAAACTACGCTCGCCGGTTTCATCAAGGCTTACTATAACCATGGCGGTTTGTGAGCCTGCAATGGTAAATAAATAGTCTGTATTTACATTGTATTGCGCTAATGCATTACTTAATTGATTGGCAAAATGATCGTCCCCTTTACCACCACAAAATGCAGCCTCTGCGCCGAGTTTTGCGTAGCCAACAGCTACATTGGCAGGCGCGCCACCTGGTATAGGTAAATAGGCCGAGTTATTAGCATCTTGTGGCAGCATATCAATTAATAGCTCGCCTAAGCACAGGAGTTTAGTCATTTGGAATATCCTAAAAAGCCTAGCAAGGCTAGGCTAAAAAACGTGAAGGGTGTTATTTATTCATACTTTAAAAGGCGCTACAGTGACTACTCACCGCAGCGCAATACACACATTTAGTTAAAAGCGTATTTTAAAGTTACCGACGTTGTGCGGCCATTAATAGTACGGGCACGAATAATGTTATTTTCAGGTACTGAACCTTCTTCTGCTTCTGTAATACCTACTGTATCAAATAGGTTATTCACATTAAGCGCAATATTAAGGTTTTCAGATAAGTCATAGCTTACAAAGCCATTTACCTGTGTGTAGCCGTCAAATTGCAAGTCGTTATTATCTTGAGCGTATGCATCGGTAGTACCAATGAAACTTACCCCTGCAGCGCCTTTTTCATAGTTGTAACGTGCCATTAATGAGTAAATTAAATCGGCTTGACGACGTGGTGTATTACCTACAACATCTGGGTTAAGCGCATCTTTTGCTATTTCTGCATCGGTCCAGGTTAAATTACCGCGAAAATCCCATGCATCAATAAAGTAAGTAGATTCTATTTCAATCCCTTTTGCTTCGTATTCACGGTCAAAAAACGTTTGTGATGTTGCTTCAAAATTTTGCTCTTCAGTTTCGGCAAAAAACGCAGTAGCAAACACTGATAATGAATCAAAGCGCTTTTTAACACCAAACTCAAACTGGTTCACTTCATCAACAGCGTCTTCTTTTGCAACAGAGCCGTCGGCGCGTACTTTACCAAATAAAAGACGGTCAGCATTTGCACGCCCACCTTTACTAATACGTGCAAACGTAGCAAGGCTTGGATCAATTTGATAATTAGCACCAATTGAATAAGAAGAATAGTTCCAGTCGTAGTTTACTGGACTTGCGTTTGCTGTATCAATTCCAGCAACGTTTTGTTCCGGGATTGATATTTCACCGTCGCGGTTCATATCTACAGTTGATGTTACGGCACCTGCGTAGTTACCGCGAGCTTCGCCACTGTCGTAACGGGCACTTGCATCAATGCTTACGTCGCCTAATTTAGTAGAGAATGCAACGTATGGTGCACGGGTGTCGTACTCTGTGTCGTAATCACGTTGGCAACAGTTTCCCCAGTAAGGTGTGCCATATGCATATAAACCATTTTCTGAAAATTCAGTACCGTCAGCTGCAGTAACATTTAATAATGCTGCATTGTCGCCTTTAAGCTCCATAAGGTATGAATTCCATAACCACGACATAGCAATGTTTTGAGTTGACGCGTAATAACCAAAGGTAATGCTGGTGTCATCATCAAACGATTTAGTTAGTTTAAAGTCGTTAACTAATGAATCGAAGTCGTTCATTGTTACGTCAAACGTATGAATTCGCATAGCGAGGTCGTCGTTAAATGCAGCGCCCGTGTTTGCGTTACTGAGTGTTGCGCCTACACCACCAATGCTCTGTGCAATAGATGATGCGCTGCCAACCTCTGCAGGAATAAGCGAGTTAAAGTTGCCGCTTATTGATGATTTACGAAAACGGTTTTCGATACGCCAATCGTTATCTAAATCAAATACAGCTTCAAAACCAACAGAGTCAACCTTTGGATTCATACCATCGCGAATATCGCCGCTACTGATTTGGTTTTCACCATTTAAACGTACTGTTTTAGTAAATAACGCTGAGTGAGGTGTGTCTGATTGCGCATCAAATCCAGCAATAGAGTCACCATTTGAGTACATTGGCATTGGAAGGTAGCCAACACTCTTATCGTCTAAGTGTTTGTAGTAAAGGCGAACGTAACCGTTGTCGAAATCTTTTGTAAGATTAGCTTTTATTTGGCCACCTTTATTAGACGTGTAACCTGTTTCGCGCGGGCCTTCGCCTTGTCGAACAAAGCCACCAACATGAAAACGCACGCTATCGGTTAAGTAAGTGCCGTATTCAAAGTCTGTACGAACGCTGTCGTAATCTAAGCCAAGTGTTGTAGATACACTGCCAGATTCGTTTTCGCCATTTTTAGAGATAAAGTTAATAATGCCACCAGGTGCATTACTTGCTGCAGTAGATGCTGAGCCACCACGAATCGATTCGATAGTTTGCACAGTGTTATCTAATCGCATAAAAATATCTGAATTACCAAAAGCGATATCACCGTATTGCAGTACAGGTAAACCATCTTCTTGTAATTGTAAAAATTTTGCACCGCCCGAAGCAACTGGCAGGCCACGAACAGCAATATTTGCATTACCTTCGCCACCTGTCGATTCTGCACGAATACCAGGGATGATTCTAAAAGCCTCGGCTGTTGAGCGAGGAGTAGACACCTGAACTTGTTCAAGTGATACGCTACTAACTGATACGCTTGAAGCCATGATTGTTGTTCGACGTGGTACGCCGGTTACAACTATTGTTTCAAGACCTTTGTTTTGTGATGCTTCAGGTGTTGCTTGGTCTGTTTCTTGTGCGTTAACGCCTTGACTTACGGCAAGTGCTAAAGCGCTGATTAAATATAAAGGTGTATTGTGTGTTGTCATGTGAACGCCTCGTTGTGTTGAACCCAGTAGGATTTGTTATTTTTACTTAATCGATTAAGTAAAAATAACAAATATTTTACAATAAGCAAATCATTTTGTGTTTAATTTGCTCTTTTATTATTCATATGTTGATTTTAAAAGTGTTTTTTATTGTATTGAGATACAAGTTTATTAAGCTGTTGGGTTACTTTCTTGTAAAGCACTCATTGATGGGTCGCGTAAATAATTGAACAACATAGCTACAAATAAAATCACGGCAAACCCTGTTGCTAAGTAAAAGCCATAGCGCACATGGCCAAAGTAATCGCTGATCATACCCATAAATAAAGGAGCTAAAGCAGCTGATAATGCGGTAAAAAATAATATAACCCCGGCTACGGCTCCATGGCGCTCAGCAGGAAAACACGATATACCTTTAGAGTTTAAAGTTGGATAAACCATAGACATAAATAAACCTGAAAGAGGTAGTAACCCTACAGCCCAGTCAACGCCACCAATAAGTGTACCCACATAACAAAGCGCAATACCTAAGCTTAAATAAGCCATAACACCTTGCCAGCTATAACGATTTAGTAACCATACGGCAATAAAACGACCTGCAGCACGTAGTATAAAAAATATAGTAAGTGCATAAGTGGCAAGGAGCGGCCAAGAGCCTGTGTAGTCCTTTAATAGCGTCGGCATCCATACATAAATAGCCACTTCAGTCGCTACATAAAGTGCAATAGCTAAAGAAAAGCCAAGTGCATAAGGGTTTTTTACCATTTTCATGGTGGTGGCCAAAGAGGCTGGCTTTTCAGTTGTTTTAACTACGTCAGGGTAGTCTGCTCGCCATGCTAATAAAGCAAGAATTAAACACATTACGCCCGCAGTAATATACAGGTATGTCCAACTTACGTTTTGCACTAATAAAACACCAACTAGGGCAGGGCCTACAATAGCGCCAATGCCAAAAAAGCCCTCAACCTTGTTCATAGTTTTAGTATGGTCGTCGTTACTATGCGAAATATCGCCAAGCAATGCCAGTGCGCCGGTTTTAAATAAACCAATGGCCAGGCCTATGCAGCAAAGCAATACTAAAAAGAAGGTAAAACTGGTGCTAAATGCAAACAAAAAACAACTCGCAGAAAATATTAATAGACCTAGCATAATGGTTTTTTTACGGCCAAGGCTGTCAGCTAAAAATCCTAAAAATAATCCACTAAAGGCTATTAATGCCATGGGAGCGTAATGAAATGCACTAGCTTGAGTCATACTCAAACCGAAATCTTTTATAAGTTCGGGGATTATCATGCCGACTGCGTCAGAGGTCATGGCAAACATAAAAAACATCATGTATGTAAGCCAGCGTATTTGTTGCAGTGGGTCGCTGCTTACGTGTGTGTGTGATTTTGTCATGTGTTTATTCCTCGTTAAATTCTTTATTAACACTTCGTAAGTCAGTCAGTTGCTTACTGTAGTATTACGTGAGACACGAAATTTGTATGTAAAATTATTAAAAATTACTTGTAAATTCTTACTCGCTAGTTAAAGATATATCTTAATCGATTAAGTTTCAACATGGTAATCACACAATGATGAAGAATAAAGTTCAATTGATCACATATGCTGATCGAATCACTGGCCAAAATATAGGCGCGCTAACCACACTTTTAAACGGCCCTTTAAAAGGCGTATTTGGTGGTGTGCACTTATTGCCATTTTACAATCCTATTGATGGCAGCGATGCTGGCTTTGACCCTATTGATCATAGTGAAGTTGATTCTAGAATAGGCACTTGGGAAGACATACAAGTATTAGGTAAAGATCTCGACTTAATGGCAGACCTAATTGTTAACCATGTATCGGCACAGTCTTTTCAGTTTCAAGATGTACTAGCAAAGGGTAAGCAATCAGAATTTTGGGATTTGTTTTTAACCAAAGATGATGTATTTCCAAATGGTATGAGCGAAGCTGAGCAAAAAGCAATTTACCGCCCACGCCCAGGTAGCTGTTTTACGCCGATGCAGTGCGGCGACGGCCAAACGTATGACTTTTGGACCACTTTTACCGATAACCAAATTGATATAAACGTAAAAGTAGAATCCGGTGTTGCGTATTTAAATAACGTACTTACTAAATTTTCGGCTAACAATGTAAATATTATTCGTTTAGATGCGGCGGGTTACGCCATTAAGCAAGCTGGCACTAACTGCTTTATGCTTGATGAAACGTTTGGCTACCTAGATAACTTATCTAAGCAAGCAAACGATTTAGGCATGGAAACCATTGCAGAAATTCATAGCCATTATCAAACTCAGGTAGAAGTGGCAAAACGCGTAAATATGGTTTACGACTTTGCGTTACCACCGCTTATTTTACACAGCTTATTTAACAACGATGTAGATGCACTGCTCAAATGGTTACAAATTTCGCCACGTAATTGCTTAACCGTACTTGATACACACGACGGTATTGGCATTATTGACGCAGGTCCAATGGGCGACAAACCAGGGCTATTAAATGCACAGCAGATTGATAACCTAGTAGAAACAATGCACGCCAATAGCAACAACCAAAGCCGCCAAGCTACTGGCGCTGCGGCGAGTAATGTCGACTTATATCAAGTTAACTGTACGTACTACAACGCATTAGGCGCTAAAGACTTTGATTACTTACTGTCGCGTGCAATTCAATTTTTTGCTCCAGGTGTACCACAAGTTTATTACGGCGGCCTATTTGCTTGCGAAAACGACATGGAATTACTGACAAATACAAATGTAGGCCGTGATATTAACCGCCCATATTTAGACGCAAATATAATCGACAAGGCCTTAAATAAGCCTGTAGTAAAAGGTTTAATTGAATTAATTAAAATTCGCAATTCACACCCTGCATTTGCAGGTGAATTTAGCGCCCAAGGTGAAGGCAGTATGTGTTGTTTATCGTGGCAACTAGATGAGCAAACTATTTCACTCACTGTTGATTTTAAATTACGCCATGCACTTATTACGCAGGTAAGCGGTGATGAAGAAACAACGATTAACTTAAATTCATTTTTAGCTTAATGTTATAAAAGTAATTTACAAACGCCATGTAAAGCAAAAGCCAAGCTTAAGTAGCTTGGCTTTTTAACACATAAAACTATTACAAGGTTTGTAAGCTAACTACTCGCACCAATCTCTAATTCGTAACTGACTTCCTTAATTTTTTCTTCTTTAGAAATAAATAATTCAGCGGCTATAACGCCTTTTTCTTGGCTGTTTTGATGAATGGTGGTTAGGCGAGGTACAAACCGGGCTGCTTCATCAATACCATCAAAGCCCACAATACGCAGTTCTTCACCTATTTTTATGCCTTGTTTTATTGCTTCTCGCATTGTGGCAAGGGCAATTAAATCACTCATACAAATAATAACGTTAGGGCGAGGGGAGGCACTTAAAACCTCTTTAGCAGCAATATTAGCAAAACGCTCGCTACTTTCAGGAATGTTCCAAATGCGATCGTCAGCCACCGTAATATTTGCCTCGCTTAAAGCGCGTTGATAACCACGTAAACGTTGATGCGAAATAGATTGTCCGGTTTCAAATTCGTGATGCTCATACACGCGGCATAATACGTTTTCATCAAGTAACCTAAGCCCTAATATAGCCACTTTATCGTTTTGATTATGTAGTACGTGTTTAGCAATTTCGTAACTTGCTTGCTCGTTATTAATATTTACAGAGGCATTGCGAGCAATATCAAAATCAATTGTCACTACATGTTTAGACACTGTTTTTAACTGCTCAACTAACGCGTTATTACGAGGGCGGCCATAACAAATAAAGCCATCTACAAAGTCGACCACGTTGTTAAGGTTATCGCTATTACCTGAAAACAATAAAACATTAATGCCATTTTTTTCAAGCACCGAGGTAACACCGCGCATAAAGCTACTAGCCACAGGGTCCGACACCATGTATTCCACACTATCGGGCAGCACTAAAGCGACAATATTAAATGTGCCATTACGCAACGATTGCGCGGCCTTATTAGGCCCGTAATAGCCCAAAGTTTTACACGCTGCAAGAATATCGTCTCGGCGTTTAGCCGATAGCTGATCAGGGCGATTAAACGCATTAGATACTGTCGCGTTAGACACACCTAACTCTTTAGCAATACTTTTAAGGGTCCAGCGGGTTTGCTTACTCATACCAATTCTTTACTCAATACTCATGTTAATAAACTAACATATTCAGGGCGTTAGCAAAGTAAAAATTAAGAGTATTTACCTTAGGTGTTTTTATCGTACTTTTTACAACCCGTTTAACACCTCCTTAGAGTACAGGCGCTTTTTGAAAAGTGTGTAAAGATGATTAAATGAGCAAGTTTTTATAGTTTATTCGCTTTGTTCAAGAGGAAATTTTGCTTATCTGGAATATTATTTATCTTCTCCATTTTGGTGTGTTTTTACAATTAACATATCAATTCGCACTTAACTATTTGTTTACACAAATTTATTTGATGGCTAAGATAAATGTATCGCAATATTTGGATATTTGTCGGTTTAGTAAAACGACAAATGTCGTAGATAAAATTGTCAGGTACGAATGTTAAGCTCAAGGGGTTGACGTTTTTTCTGTCACTTATGATAAGGATGTTTAAATGAAAAAATTTATTATTTTTGTGTTGATGATTGCATTTAATTCGCAGGCAGTTGTTAAGCGCCATGATATTAAGCCTGAGCTGTACGAACTAAAAAATGCTCCAGAATACTATGTAGATATGCCCTTTGAAGGGACAGCTGTTTTAATAGATAAAAATTGGTTGTTAGCTCCCGCACATGTAATTTACACATTTTATTATGATTATCTTGGAAAACCTATAGAAGTAGGTGGTATCGAAAATAAAATCGATAAAATAATTTTTCACCCAGAATATGTCCAAGACCAAACTGACTGGGGGGATAGTGATCCTCAACCATTGATGGATTTTTTAAATAGCCATAGCGATATAGCATTAATTAAACTTACCGATTCAGTAGATCATATTAATCCAATTAGACGTTTTTCTGGAAAAACTGAATTAGGCCTCGAAGTTACTGTATACGGTAAGGGAGCGGTAGGTAATGGTTTAACTGGAGAATTAAGAGAGACAAAAAACGCCGGTTTTTTAGAAAAAGTTTACAACTGGTTTCGACAAAAATTTACAGACTTGGCACCGACTCAAGAATTTAGGCAGCTTAATTATTACAACAATGTTATCACTAAAGTTGATGAACGCTGGATTAGATTTAAATTTGACGCAGACGAAACTGCTCTACCTTTGGAGGGGACTATTGGCTCTGGGGATAGTGGAGGTCCTGCAGTCATATTTACCGAAGATAAGCCAATCTTAGTAGGTTTAGCCAGCTGGGTGGAAATAGACTCTGCGTTAAATCAATTCATTCCCGGAAAATATGATTCAGTCGCAGTTTTTGTCAGAGTGTCATCCTTTAATGAATGGATCGATAAAGTAATAATAGAAAATGGCCATTAAGGTACAGAGTTGCAATAACATTGCACCGGCAAGAAGATTAAAAGGAAAAATATAAATGGCTAATTTTACGTCGTTCCATATTATAACCGATCTTGTATTGCTCTGCGCTTTACTACTATCACTAATTATAAATGCTGCACAAGAACCCATTCTACCTACTACCCTGAGCAGTGCCGCCGCAATGTGCGAGTGCTTGTTTAGATGCGCTTGATAAGTTTAAGCTTTTTGAAAATACAACGTTATTTGGTGCACCAAGTAGCGCTGATTCTATGTATATGGAGGTACGCTTAGCCGATTTACCTTCAGGGTTGGGGAAAGTGATTGTATCTAACAAAGTATACGTAAACAGAGCGCGAGGGGCAGGGGATTTTTACAAACCCGATGTGGCGTATAACGGCCTTGATTGGACAACCAATGTGTTGCTTGAGCAAATAAAAACGCTATAAAAAAAGCCGCTTGTTGTAACAAGCGGCTTAATCTTCTAACTAGGAAATAGTTTAGAACGTGTAACGAGCACCAATTGAGTAACGCGGACCGTATTGATTAGCAAATAAGAATTGCTCTTCGTAACGTCCGTAACCTTCTTCGGTTGCATTATTTAAGTTTATGCCATCAAAAAATACCGTTACGTTTTCGTTTACATCGTAGTTAACGCTCATGTCCCACTGGCCATACGCTTTAGCATATTGCGGAGGCGCATCAGCTGAACCTTGCGCTTGGCCTACACCAATTAGGTATGAGTCGCGCCATGCATAAGTAATTTTAACTGATAGGCCGTCTTTTTCGTAAAAACCTTGGAAGTTAGCTGAGTCACTTAAGCCTGTAAGCGGTGCTTGTTGATCAAGGCTTTCGCTATCAAATTCAACGTCGCCATCTACAAACGTTGCGTTAACACCAACACCAAAACCGGTTTCACCAATTAAGTGCTGAACAGCTACTTCAAAACCATCTACCGATTTACTGTCGGTGTTTTGTGGTTGGCTAATATTCCATGTAATTAGCGGATCGTCGCTGTTTGGTTCAATAACGCCATTTGCATTGCCGTAACCGCTGGCAATCATTTGTGCAAAAATAGCGTCGGTTGTTGCTTGCTCACCACGTGATTCAATATCGCTTACGGCTTGTAAGTAACGAGGGCCGTTTAAAATATCGTACAAGCCATCAATAGTGGTTTGCGTAATGGTGGTTTGAATAAAGTTATCAACGTCTTTTTTAAAGTAACCAACAGATGCGTAGCTGCCTTCTGCGTAGTAATACTCAAGTGATAAATCAAGGTTTGTTGATTCAAACGGCAATAAGTTTGTATTACCTTGGCTACCTGTACGAGAACCAGGTTTTGGGCTGCCTGTTAAGCTGCGGCCACCGGCTAAATTACCTAGTGGTGCACGCGACATTGTTTTACCCCAAGATACGCGGGCTACTACGTCTTCAGTTAAATCAACACTTACGTCGATTGAAGGCAGTAAAACATCGTAATCACCTTGTTGCTCTAAGAAGTTATCATCGCCGCCAGCAGCGTATTGCATGATCCACTCAGAAGCGCTGATCCAATTAACTTGATCTTCAACGCGTTGACGTACAGTACTGGTTACATCTGTTTGCTCATAGCGTAGGCCTGCATTTACTTTTACGTAGTAGTTACTTACGTCAAATTCCCAGCTTGATTGAACATAAAAGCTATCAGTGATTTCTTCTACGTAGCTTTCGCTATCTATTCCGTCTGCGTATGCATTAGCAGCATATGCATCGCCACCTGTTACATCTGCCGTTAAGTAAGCAATTTGGCGTGCAACAGCTTCGTCAAAATCGTAGGTATAGTAGTAACCAGGTTGTAAGTTGCTGCCGCCCCCTTCAAATTGATCTAAAAGGCCCGATGTATCGTGACGGGTAAACATGCTATCTGGGAATATTTCTGTATACGATGGGTTAAAGCCTGGACCACCTACTAAACCACTCCACGCGGTGTAACCACCGGTGTTTTGTTCTGTACGTGATGCACCAAATTTTACTTTAACTAAACCAATGTCATAACTTTCGTTATACCATGTTGTATGTAGCTGTAATTGTTCAATGTTTGATTCACCCGGTGAGTGAGTAAACTGACTAAAGTTTGAATCAATTTCGCCAGGCGTTAATTCACTTGTGCCATTTAACCAATTAACTTGTGCACTGGGTACTTCGCCCGTGCGGTAATCATAAATTTTATTAGCTAGCTGATCAGAACCTAAAATTACTTGGCCGGCACTTCCCAGCCCATTGTCGGCGCCGTTATCAGTTTCGTTTTTAGAGTCGTGGTAATCAAGCTCTACGTGCCACGTGTCGCTAATTTCCCAATCTAGGTTTAAACCAAGTGAGCGTGCTTTTACTTCTGAAGTGCCTTTATTAGCTGTGAATGACGCATCGTTACCGCTAATATCAGCATAAACAGCTGTACCATTTTCATCTAGCTCGTAGCCATTAATATTGCTACCAAAGTCGTTCCAAATACCCCAACCAATACTTTGAGAACCTGTAACAGCTTTACTTGCAGTGTAATCAAGTGTTGCTACAAAGCCATCTACCGGTGCGTATTGAAAAGTAACTTGTCCGTTTGTACGTTCACGTTCTACATCTTCAATAGAGTAGTTCATGTCTTTAGGGAAGTAGTAGTTACCTGCAGGGTCTGTGCGGTTATCAACGACGTTGCTGCTATCTAAATCAGGTAGGTCTACGTTTGCTTGCCAGCCTTGAATATTGGCACTTTGTTTTTGAAAGTCACGCTCTTGGTGCGAAAATGAAAAACCGAAACCAAAAGTGTCATCTACAAAGGTATTGCTGTAAACAGTAGAAAACTCTGGTGTTACGTCATCGCCAGCTTCGTTTGACGAGTCGTGGTTTGCTTTAACGGTTGCCGAAAAATTTTGACCCGGCTTTTGAAAAGGGCGCGCAGTAGAAATATTAACCGTTGCACCTAAGCCACCGCTTGGCACGTCTGCTCGAGCTGTTTTAAATACTTCAAGCGCACTTACGCCTTCAGAGGCAACGTTTTCAAGGTTATACGAGCGTGTATAACCTGTGCCCGGCATTTGGCGGCCATTTAAGGTAATTAAGTTAAACTCAGGACCAAAACCACGTACTGTAATTTGGCTACCTTCACCGTTAGCGCGGCTCACCGATACACCGGTAATACGCTGTAACGATTCTGCTAAGTTTGTATCTGGGAATTTACCCATTTCTTCAGACGAGATAGCATCTACAATACCCGAAGAGTCGCGTTTCATATCCATAGAACGAATAAGTGAACCGCGAATACCTTTTACTTCAATAACTTCTACATCAGATGAAACGCTTGTTTCTGCTTCTGCCGCAATAGCTGTGTTTAATGTGCTCGCAGCAATGATGAGAGACACAGAAGCCGCAAGTTGGCTCTTTTTAAAATTAAATGTGTTCATAATAGCTCTGCTTTATAAAATGTTGTTCAAGAGTGAAGGTGCTGTGTAATACCAATTTTATTAAAAATATGATCATTCTATCGCATTAAATAACTCACTAACTGCGTTAAAAATTATTTATATAGAACAACTATATGTAACAATTTTCGCCTTGTTATTGTGCTATTTTCTTAGCGCTATAATAGGTCTCTTGTTTAATGCAATTGGTATAAACACCTAAATTTTTGTCAGTGAAATCTAAATTATGGGTTTGAAATTTTTACATTATCAACACGGTATACTGCGCCAGCGCCTTGGCCCCAATTAGGAAAAATCATTAATACATCTATCGAACTTACATCTAAACCGGCAGCCGATAAGTCAGAAAGCGTATAAGTATATGTTTGCCATTCGTTTAAAATAGGGGCAATGCCTTCAACACTTTCAGTAAGTGCAAGCTCTACGGCAGAGTCACCTTCGTTTGATTCAACTTTGAAAAACCATGGGGCATCGGGTGTGCTTGGCATACTCGTAACTTTCATATCAAACGTAATTTGACCAACCGTTATGATAGCGCTTGCATCAAATGCTTCGCCGCTTCCGCCAACAGATGTACGGCTGTTAAAACCCATTACTGTAGGCGTATCATTTATAGTAAATTCTGCTGTTATACCATGTTGTTCATCATCCATTGCTTCCACTGGCGTAGAGCCGCTACAGCAGTCCCACATTGGCCAGTCAAGATTTTGGGTATCAGAGAACACATCAAGTTCAGGGAAATCTTGCGTAATTTTTACATCATCAACTCTATAAACAGCACCATTACCAGTTCCCCAAGCAGGGAAAATCATAACTACATCAATAGCACTAATATCTAAGTTTGCAGCAACAAGATCGGTTAATTTAAATGTGTATGTTTGCCATTGACCTACAACAGGCGCAATACCTTCAACGCTTTGGGTAATAGGCAATTCGGCTGCCGTAGGGGCGTCTCCTGCGCTTTCAAGCTTAACAACCCATGTAGAGCTTGCATCAGCAGGTGCGCTAGTTACTTTCATTTTAAACTGAAAATACCCTTGTGCTAACAGGGGGGTTGCATCAAAAGGGGAAGCTACACCAGCTTCATCAGTAATGTTTGCCGCTCTTGAAATAAAACCGTTTACAGTTGGGTTTTCGCCAACACTAAATTCAACTGTATTACCTTGCTGTTCATCAACAACTACTGCAGGAGTTGAGCCTCCGCAACAATCCCACGCAGGCCAATTAATATTAAAAGAATCACCAAATATAGTTAATGGAGTAACCCCTCCAGCTATAGGTACTGGTGCATCGCCCTCAAGTAAGGCATCGTTTAAGCTATCGTAACCTGGGCGAATGGTTTCACAACCTTTACCTGTATCAGGGTTTGATGCACATTGATAAACACGTACGTAATCAATAGCAAAGGTTTGGCCGTTTTCAAATGCGCTAGCGTCTACACCTAAATCATTAACGTTTTCAGGCCAGTCACCGCCTACTGCTAGGTTTAGTAATAAGTGAAAGTCTTTATCAAATGGTGCGCTATCCCAATGCGTTGTAAGTTCGCCAGAACCTTGTTCAAAGTATTCTGCAAACCAACCACGATGTTTTAAGCCCGCAGGCTCATTTTTGGAATTATATAAAACCTCAGATTGACGCTGAGTTGCATAAAGGTAACCGTCTACGTACCAGCGAATTTCGCCTTCTTGCCATTCAACAGCATACGTGTGGAAATCATCTGCTGGATTAGTATCTTCAGGGAATTTGTATTCTTGCCCTGTGTAGCTGTTATCTGGCCACGCACGTCCGTAATGAAGTGTGCCATGGATACTAGACTCTATACCGCCATCTTCATCTGGTGTTTTAAGGTTTACTGATTCTAAAACATCTATTTCGCCAGAACGAGGCCAAGTGCCGTAAACTTCATCAGTTGGCAGCATCCAAAATGCTGGCCAGCTACCTTGTCCTGATGGAAGTTTGGCGCGCACTTCAAAGCGACCATATGTAAAGTCGGCGTTGTAACGCGTATTTAAGCGCGCTGAAGTGTAAGGTTTTTCTGCACCTTCTTCAGCGGGTAGGGCAACAATGTTTAACACACCGTCTGCAATAAATGCATTTTGCTCACTGTCGGTGTAACACTGTTTCTCGTTGTTACCACCGCCATCGCAGTTTAATTCATAGTTCCATTTGTTTGTATCAATGGCTGAGCCTTCAAACTCGTCGCTCCAAACCATTTGCCAATCTGATACTGGCTCAGAGGCATCTACATTTTCAAAATTTGATTTAGTGGCAGAGTCACCACCACAGCCAGCTAACGTAACTAAAGAGATAGCGGCAAGTAAACGTGTAATGTGCGTTGTTTCAATGTTCATAACTGAACCCCGGTTTCAACAGATTATTGTCAGATTAATTGTTTTTTGAGCTTTGTTTTCTCATGCTGTAAGCGCTTACATTTTGATATGTGTTTTGTAAGCGCTTACAAATGATATTGTGGAGTACGCAAATGGTCAACATATTTGTTTATTTTATTTACAATTAGTTTACGGTAAGACCAGTTTACCAATTTGAGACTGTACATAAATTGCATTTTATACACATGGTTACGTTGTTTGTATTTTTTGATGGGAGCAAGAACGGAATATTTTTTACGACTAAAAGTAGGAAAGGACTTAACAATTAAAAGGTTAGTTACAGGTATATTTATAGTATTTAAAGAGTATTTTGTTTATACCAATCTACATAAAAGTAATTTTAAGTGGATTGGTATCGTATGAGATAAAATATGCTTGTCTTTACTTGTTTTTAAAAGGCATTGAAAGTAATCCCCAAAGCGAGGCATTTTGCTTTTGGCTTGGGTATTCTTTTAAGCCAATATTTATATCTGCGTCGGTTTTTTTAGCTTTATCTTTGTAGCTACCAAATAATTTATCCCACCAAATTACACTAAAACCATAGTTTGAGTTAGTTTCACTAACCACTTGGCTATGGTGAATTCGATGCAATATTTGCGTCATTAATATTAAACGAAGTGGTTTTTCAATAGCATTAGGTAGGCGTATATTTGCATGATTAAATAGTGCTAAACCATTAAGTGCTATTTCAAAAATAAGTACCGCAATGGCAGGTACGCCAAGAGCTGTTACTGCAATGAGTTTTATAAGTATGCTCAGTACAATTTCGATAGGGTGAAAGCGCAAGCCCGTACTTGTATCAACATGTGCATCGGCGTGGTGAACGCGGTGCAAGCGCCATAAAATAGGCACTTGATGAAATAATCTATGCTGCCAATAAATTAATATATCGAGTAAAAGTATGCTCAATATAATAATTAAACTGCTTGGTAGGGCTATTTGATTAAATAAGCCAATACCGTGCTCTTGATTGTAAAGTGCAACAGCAGTTAACCCAATAGGGACCACTAAGCGCGCAATAACTGATGAAGCAAACACTAATCCAAAATTAGCAAACCAACGTGTACTGCTTTTAATAGGTGCTTGGCGAGCAGGCTTTTGCCATTCAAGCAGCATCATTATAACTAAAATGCTAAAAAAGAAACCTAAACGCCACCATACTTCATTAGTCATTTATTACCTCAGAACTTGCACTGCTAGGCATGTTTTCAGCTGTTTTGTTAGCATCGGCTTCTTGTTGCTTAAGCGTGTGATAACCGCCATGTATACGGGTAAAAATAGTTATGCCACACGCAATAGCAAAAATGCTCGCCATAACTGCAAAGTGCTGCGGCCAAATACAAAATGCAATAAATAGCGCTATTGTTTCAGTGCCTTCGGTTAAGCCGTTTAAGTAGTAAAAGCTTTTGTATTTAAATTGCGGTTTTTCGAGTTTAAATTTTTCGGCGGCAATCGCAAAAGCTAAAAAGCTTGAGCCCGTACCAATAAAAGTGGCAAGTAATAACGAGCCCGCTATTGCGTTTTGCTCAGGGTTTGCCAAAATAAAGCCAAGCGGAATAGCCGCGTAAAATAAAAAGTCGAGTGTGATATCTAAAAAGCCACCCGCGCTTGAACTTTGGTTTGCATAACGTGCTAATGCGCCATCAAGTCCATCTAAAATTCGATTTAAAGCAATGGCCACTAATGCGCCGTACCACATTTCAAACGCCAGTAATGGCACGGCTAATAAGCCAACTAAAAAGCCAACTACGGTTAGCTGATCGGCGGTTATGCCGCGTTTATGCATAAGCATAACCACAGGTGTTAAAAGTGGCTTAATTACAGGGGTGATAAATTTGTCTAGCATGTTTATTGCCTTATGCGTTTAAAGCTATGTATTTAAAGTGCGCTACTTAAAGTAATGAGTTTGCCATTTGCAGCGTCGGCGTCGCTATGGTCATGAGTTACCATAATTGCAGGTAGCTTATGATCGCGTATTTGGCTAAACACGAGTTCGCGTGTATCAACACGCAGTTGGGTGTCGAGTTTGCTAAAGGGTTCGTCGAGTAAAATGGCTTTAGGTTCGCTCAGCAGCATACGTAATAATGCAACACGGGCTTGCTGCCCGCCCGACAAGTTATCGGGGTGGCGATTATCCATGTCTTTAAGACCGACTTGCTCAAGTGCGTGTGCTATTTTTTCAATGCGTTGTTTTTTATTACCTTTGGGCATTGCAAAGGCAATGTTACCAGCAACAGTTAAATGCGAAAACAATAAAGCGTCTTGATAAAGCACTCCAATATGGCGCAAGTGTGGAGGGGTGTTATCGATATTTTGACCATTAAGCCACACTTCACCATTGGCCTTAAAGCTACTTGGTAAAGTACCCGTAAGCCAATTTAATAAGCTTGATTTACCACTGCCTGATGGGCCCATAATAGTCAGAATTTCACCGCCATTAACTTGCTCGTTTAAGCTAAGTAACAGCTCATTTTGGCGATAAAGCTGACAATTTTTAATCTGTAACGATGACTGCATTAAAAAACCTTAACCCTGATAGTGTTAAACATGGGTGCTTTAAATATGTGCACGTTTAAACACGTGCACTTTTGAAAAAATATTTAGGTAAAACCCATGCCAGTATAAATCCAATAAGTGGCAACGCCATTTGCATAATAGCGTACACGGCACTGGTGCGTCTGCTTGCGCCATTAGCAAGCGTAACGGCTTCGGTTGTTATTGTGGCTATGCGCCCGCCGCCAGCTAAAAGCGTGGGGAGATATTGTCCAAAACTAATTGCTAAGCCCAGTGCGGCTGCAATTAAAATAGGGGCAAACAACTGAGGTAGTTTTACTTTAAAAAACACCTTGCATGGCGCTGCGCCTAGGCTTGCTGCAACATGAGCAAAACGAGGATCTAAGCGCCTATAACTGCTCGCAAGTGACAAAAACACATAAGGCAACACAAACAGTAAATGCGTAAGTACCACATTAAAAAATGCGGCTTGGTTATTTACCAATTGTTGTATCCATACTAGCCCAAACAAAAAGGCAATACTGGGTACTAATAACGGTAAGTAAATAATTAAACTGGTAAAACGAGAAATAGGTTTGTCACTCAACTGCTCTGATTCTAAACACAATAAAGTAAGAATAATGGCAAATAGTGTGGTTACTAAACCGATTGCTAGCGTATTAAAAAGCGGACTGCCCATTTGCATTAGCGCACTTTTAAAATGCAGTAGTGTAAATTGCTCAGGCATTGCATCTGGAAAGCGCCAAAAACCTGCAACCGACCACATAACTAAACCAATAAGCGACAATAGTATAAAGCTAATTACTAATGCGGTGAGTACGACCGTTATTTTTTGCCAATAAAATCCGCCGTATTCGCGCACCCCATTAGTGAGAGAGTCGCTAAATAGCACTTTTACGGCCTTTTCCCCGCCAAGCCAAAGGGCTAACAAACCGCCTGTAACAGCCAGTTGTAATAAAGCACCTGCAGAGGCTTTAATGCGCAGGTTTAAATCAACATCGTTAAACCAATGCATTATTGCAACGGCTAACGTGGGTGGTGTATTTGGGCCTAAAATGAGTGGCATTTCTACACTGGCACTTGCATAGGCAAGCACCGCTAAAAGGGGCAAACGCAGCAGCGGATAAAGGCTTGGCAGTATTACTTTAAAAAAGGCGGTCATTGGGCAATAACCCAAGTTAAGCGCAACCTTATGTTGTTGGCGTAATTTTTTGCCAAGCTCAGGTTGAGCAAGTACGCCCAGTGCCATTAATAATAAAAAGGGAAGCTCTTTTAGTGTTAAGCCTAAAATAATACTAATACCGAATGAATCATGCGGAAACATGCCGTTTGGCGCAAGTTCCCAGCCGCTTAACCAAGGCGACGCTAAGCGTGAAATCATACCTGAAGGGGCAATTAAAAACCCTACTGCAATAGCCGCGGCGGCATGAGGTATCACTAATATAGGGCTCAATAAACGCTGAATTCGGTTAAGCCACGGGCTATTAAAAAACGCAGCTAAAATCATTAAGGTAATGATAAATGCAAGCAGAGTACTTATTAAGCCCGTTGCAACGCTTAAGGTAACCATTTGAGTAAGGCCGGGTGTTTGCCAAAGGGCATTAAAACCTTGCAAGCTAAACGTTGTTTGCTCAAGTACGGGCGCATAACCAAAGGCAGGCAGCAATACGCTAATTAAGCCACCAAGTACGGGTAGTATAAGTAAAGCGAGTAAAAATCGCGGGCTAAATTTTGCAATGCGCGTAAACATATCGGTGCTGCACTGCGTTGTTGCTTTGGTATTAATCGGTACACTTTTTGAAATAACGCTCATTGGCTTACTCCATAACGAGTTTGCCAACCTTGCATAATGGCGTTTACCCAGCTTGGATGAGGTTCGCTCAATGTGCGTTTAATACTGTTTAAAGGCAGCGCACTTGGATGTGGTTTAGCTGTTTTAAATAAGGCTTGCTGATCAGGCGTTAACGTTGATTGAATAAGTACGCTTTTATCGCCCCATATATGCGCTTTTTGTTTTTGAGCTTGCGCCTCAGGGCTGAGTAAAAAATTAGCCACTAATTGCGCACTTTGCTGGTGGCTTGCATTGTAAGGGATTGCCACAAAATGGGTATTACTTAAACTGCCATCACTCATTGCGTAACTGCGAATGCTGTTTGGTAAATCATAGCGTTTTACAGCTGCGGGTACTTCAGGTGCAGAAAAAGTAAAGGCTAAACTCAACTCTGTATCGTCCACAAGGCGGCGCATTTGAGCACCACTTTGCATAAAATGAGTGCCAGCACGCCAAAGCGTTGGGTGTAGTTTATCTAAAAAGTCCCACAGTGGGTTTAACACTTGCGCCGTATTTTTAGTTGTAGCTGGTTGGTTTAGCTGTGCTTTAATGTTTTCGCTGCTGTGCTTATGCAGCACAACTAAGGCGTATTTTAAAAAGCTCATACCTAAAAAGTCAGGCGGCTTTGGGTAACTAAAGCGACCAAGGTTTTGTGCGCTCCAGTTTAATAATTCGTTTAATGTCGTCGGCAATTTATTGTTTGCCTTACCATTTATTGCAATGCTGTCGTAATAAAACGTAAGTGACGCTTGCCCCCATGGCGCTTCCATCCCATTGGTAGGTAAACCAAAATCATAGGTTACAGCAGGGTTATTAGCCGGATCGGTTAATGCAAAGTAGGGGAGTTTATTTGCCCATTGCTTTAAAAGCAGAGAGTGCTCACTCATGGTGGCAAAGTTAGCTCCGTTGATCCACATTAAATCTACGCTGCCTTGGTTGTTATTGTTTGCTGATTTTTCGGCAAGTACACGGCTTACTGCTTCGCTGGTGTCACTTAATTTTACATGCACTAGGTTAATGTTGTACTTAGTTTTAACTTGCTGTGCTGCCCATTGAATATAAGCATTTATTTGCGCGTCGCCACCCCATGCATAAAAGTATACATCTTGATTGCTACCAAGTGCTTGAACTTGTTGCCAGCGAGATCCCTGTTGTGTGTTTATTACTAAATTACTTTTACTATTAGAGTTAATAACGGTATTAGCAAACGCAGTGCTCGAAAAAGCAGCTAAATTTGCGATTGCACAAACGCAAAACGCGACACAGCAAAAGCTGTATCGCGCCAGTGTTTGCCAAAACTTAATGGCGAACATTTAAATCCCAGTTGTAGTCTAAAAATTTAACTTTCATGTCATCATTTTTAAGTGCTTTTTGCTGAGCGGGTATCAGTTTAAGTGCGTCGCTATATTGCAGGAAAAACTGCTGTAGCGTGTTTGCACCTCTAAAACCTTTTTCAAAGTCATCGCCGTACCATTTAAATATTGAAGACACGCTTAGCGTATTTTCTTGAGCCATATTGCGTGTCATATCTGATAAAAAACGCACTGTTTGCTCTTGCAATTGGCTCTCTAAATCAGTGGCTGTATAGGCTTCTTCTCGAAGCGCTGGGCAACCAATACTCGCGCAATTTACTGCAAAGTGAATACGTGGGTCGTTGTATTTACCGCTGCCACGTATTAAACCATGCTCTATATCATCAAGGCTGCGAGTTTTGCCAAGTAATGGCACAAACTCTTTACTCCATGGTGAGCTAAAAAAGCTCCCTAAGTCTTTAATTGACTTAATATCAGGGTACTTAGTCAATATAAGTTCAACAGTCCACGCATTATAAGCATTGATTAAAAAAGCGAGTTGCTTAGGCTTTTCCCACGCGTCAAATTCGCTTTGCGTTACAGCCGTTAACGAATCTAAATACGTTTTTAGCTGTGCATGCTCACGTTTTATGGCAGCGTAATCAACCTCAGTACTGTGATTATGATTAATAGCGACAACATGCTTATTTAATAATGCATTCCAGCTATCGTGCATGTTTTGGGCTTGAGCCGAAAATGACGTTGCAAACGATGTTACAACTAAAGCCGAACCAAGTAGCAATGCTTTTAGAGGTGTTTTAAACATAGTTAACCTCGACGCCAAGTGTGGTATTTTTCAAGCAAGTTAAGCACTTTTTCAGGTGCATGAGCGCGTTTCCACTCACCTGCTGCGTATTTGTTACCTTCAGCCCAAGTAGGGTAGCTGTGTATAGTACCGAGTATTTTGTTAAGACCTAAGCCGTGTTTCATTGCCAGTACAAACTCAGCAATTAAATCGCCAGCGTGTTCAGATACCACGGTAACGCCCAATATTTTGTCTTTGCCTTTGGGTGTAATCACTTTAATAAAGCCTTTTGTAGCGCTGTCGGTAATTGCACGGTCTAGCTCTTCAAATTCAAAGCGAGTAATTTCGTAATCTATGCCTTTGTCTTTTGCGTCTTGCTCGTTTAAGCCAACACGTGCTACTTCTGGGTCAATAAACGTAGTCCACGGAATAACACGGTAATCTACTTTAAACTTTTTAAGGTGACCAAATAAGCCATTTACCGCTGCGTACCAACCCTGATGAGCTGCCACATGTGTAAACTGGTATGGACCTACAATATCGCCTGCTGCAAAAATATTAGGGTACAGTGTTTCTAGGTATTCGTTAGTTACTACTGTGCGGTTTGTTTCAATGCCTAGCTCTTCAAGACCGTAACCTTTAAGGCGCGCACTTCTACCAACGGCACATAATAGCTCGTCGTATTCAATATCTATTTCTTTGTCGTTATGTTTAACAACAATATATTTTTTACCATCGCGCGTTTCACAGCGAAGTGCTTGGTGCGATGTTAAAATATTAACGCCACTTTCGGTTAACGCTTCGTGAGCAAAAGTAGACACTTCAAGATCTTCTTTGATCATGATGCGCTCCGCCATTTCAATTTGCGTAACGCTTGAACCTAAACGTGCAAAGCTTTGTGCTAATTCGCTACCAATTGGACCACCACCAAGTACTACAAGTTTTTTAGGTGCCTCATCTAGCTCTGCAAATTTATTCCACAATGTATCGCTTGTTACATAGCCTGTTTCTTCAATACCAGGTAGTGGCGGTACAAATGGGCGTGCGCCAGTGGCAATAACAATAGTGCGTGCCGTGAGTGTTTGCGTGCCACCGTCGTTAAGTTTAATTTCTACAGTCCACGGGTCTATTAATTTACCGTAGCCTTTTACAACATCTACGCCTAAGTCAGTGTAACGCTCAACACTGTCGTGTGGTGCTACATCGGCAATTACTTTGTGTACACGTGCCATTACTTTTTTGAACGAAAACTGCGGTGTCGCATTTTCTAGGCCGTAGTTTTCACCATGGCGAATTTGTTCTGCAATTTTAGCGCTTTTAATGACTGCTTTACTTGGAACACAACCATAGTTTAAACAGTCGCCGCCCATTTCGCCCGCTTCAATAAGGGTTACTTTTGCTTTAACAGCAGCGGCTATATAACTTGTTACCAAACCACCTGCGCCTGCGCCAATAACAATCATGTTACGGTCGAATTTTTTAGGCTTAGTGTAGTTTTTGTATACGCGACGTTTTTTAAACACGTTTAAGATTCCTTTTGCAATGAATGGGAATATACCCAATAAAGCGAATGATAAGATTAAGTTGAATGATAAAATTCCAGATAAGCTCTCTATTTGCGCCAGTTGTGTACCTGCGTTAACAAATACAAATGTACCGGCGAGCATACCTGCTTGGCTTACCCAGTAATAAGTCCATGACTTTATTGAAGTAACACCCATTAGTAGGTTTATTAAAAAGAACGGAAACACCGGCACTAAACGAAGGGTAAATAAGTAAAATCCACCTTCTTTTTCAACGCCTGCATCAATGGCGGCTAAGCGCTCAGGAAAACGTTGTTTAATAGTGTCTCGTAGTAAGTAACGCGATACTAAAAAGGCAAGTGTTGCGCCAATAGTTGAGGCAAAAGATGCAACCAATAAGCCTTCAACTAAGCCAAACAATGCACCTGCGGCAAGTGTTAAAATAGCGGCGCCAGGTAAAGAGAGAGCAGTTACTACTACGTATAGTAAAAAGAACCCACCAATAACTAGTAATGGTGACTGCTCTTTATATTGGTTAAACTGATCCATCGATCCTTTTAAGCCATCAAGCGTAAGTAGTTGGTGTAAGTCAAAATGAAAGAACAGACCGACGGCGGCCGCTGCAATCAATAATAGAAATATTTTTTTAATCATGTTCTCTCTCTTTCAAACTTGTCTTTAAAAATTATGGGTAAGCGTAAGCTTGGCGTTAATTGGCAACTCAGGAAAAGCTAAAGTTGCACCAAAGTAACCGCCTTCAAATACTGGGCGCCAGTTTTTTTGATTCGTCACGTTGTTTACATCTAATCGTAACTTGGTACTAGGCGTAAAAGCATAGCTAGTATTTACGTTTAGTGTGTATTGATCACGAATTTTTACTGTCGCCAAAAAGTCTAATGGGTAACTCTTTGTATATAGACCTGAAAAACCCGTTTGCCATTTCGAATTAATTGAATAATTTCCGTTAAAGCTGAAAGATTGCTCAGGGATGCCCTGTACACGGGTGTTTGAAGGTGCAAAAGCGGTAAAGCTAGGTGCGCCAACACTGGTACCTGCAATAATATCTGGACGTGAGTTGTCAAATGCATCTGCTACTTGCGCTGAATCTTGGCTACTTGCAGAATTATCGTAGCGAGCGTCAATATAGCTGTAGCCAGCACTTAGCCAATAAGGGTAAGCATCATAAAATACTTGGCTTTCAAAGCCGGTAGTACGAATGCCGGTATTACTACCATCGCGATTACGTAAACTACGACGTTGGCTAAACACTGCACCATCGGCGTACCAATCGCTGTCGGTTGGTGCGTATTTCAAACCAAATTCAACTAAGGTATTTTCGGTTGAAAAGTTTTGTGCGCTAATCGTGTTGTCGCCACCAAGAGACGTGCCGCCAGCCATACTATTTGATGTGGCTTCGTTGTAACTTGCTGCACCATAAGTGGTGTAATCACCATTTAATCGGTAATTAAAGCTTACTTGCCCCGAATGTAGTTTATCGTTAATGCTATCGCGAGCTGCAATTTCACCCTCTGGTGCTATTGGGTCGTGCGCGTCTACGTCATAAAAATCTATGCGGTAACCAACACTTGTATGAAACTTATCTGTCCAATCAGAATCTTGCTGAATAGCAAAACCCGTTTGCCATGAGCGCGAATCGGTAGTGTCTGATAAGTTAAAGTCGCCGCTGCCATCGTTATTAATATCGTATTGACCACCAGGGGATACAAATACACCTGGGCTAATTTCAATTAAACGCGCTTGTTGTGCATCAGTTAAAGGAATGCGGCGATTTGAAATTGGGCCTGTTAAATCAATAGGTAAGTCGGCTTCTGTTGTAAATTGGCTGTAGCCTAGCACGCGGTTGTAACGCACATCAAAAGCAAAAATTGTTTGCTGTTCGTTGCTCCATTGGTAAGTCAGTTCGGTACGGTTTTGCGCGGTATCGGCACCATCTATAATTTCAACAAAGCTATTTTGTGCAATTTCTTCGCGTTGTAAGTGCTGAAAATACGTAATGTTTTTTATTGATGCATTGTTTGAAAGTTCACGCTTATAAATACTGTGTAGTAAATAAGTAGTGGCTTCGTTTTGATTGTCAGGGTCGGTAAGTACTGTACTACGGTCTATTTTTACTTGCCCAGTAGGTGAGATTATTGAACCTGCTGCCGGTACTGTACTGCCATTGGCTTGCACGCCTTGGCCGGTAATATAAAGGCCATCATCAATTAAGGCTTGAGTAGGGCGGTTAATACCTGCGTTATCGGTAAATTCAACTTGGTATAACTCAAAGTTAATATCCCAGCTGCTCTTGTCATCAGGTAACACCCTAAGTGCTGCAAATAGGCTGTCGCTTTTCGTGCCCGAAAAGTCGTAGTAACTGCCGTTATCAATGTGTTCAGCGCTTACTCTAAAACCTACTTTGTCTTTTACTATAGGTGCACTGTAATCAACTAAAACACTGTACTGATCCCATCTTCCTGCAGATACCGTTGCTTTGCCTTTACTGTCGTCAGTTGATGCTTTTTTAGAATGTAAGTTTACAAAACCACCGTTGCGTTGGCTTGAACCAAATAATACCGGTGGCGCGCCTTTTACTACATCTATTTGTTCTATAGAGTTGAACGATAACGGCACACCAAAGCCATTATTACCTGCTTGGCGGCGTGTACCATCTTGGAAAAGCTCACCGAGTTGACCACGAATAGTAGGTAAACTCGGTGCTCCAAAACCACTGGCTGAATAGGTATTAGGACTTACTGCAAGTACGTCTTGTAAAGTCGTAATATTGAGTTGTTCTATTAACTCGCTTGAAATTGGTGTTACTGAACGGGCTATATCTTGTAGAGCTAAGTTGTCGCCAAAAGGGCCGTCTACAGTGGCATTTTTAACCGAAAGGCCTTGAGATTTAATAACTTGGCCTGCCACCTCAATACGCTCAATTGCGCCTTCTTTTGCTGATTCTGGTTCTTCGGCTGCAAAAGCATTAAGTGGTGTATTTAATATGGTGGCTAGGGAAAGTGCTAAATATGCGTGTTTCAAACGTTTTCTCTCTACGGTTAAAATGTTGTTGGCGATAAAGACCGAAAGGATTAAAAATAACTTTCAGTAAAATTTTGATTCTTTTTGTTTTTTAGAACATAACAAAACAGATGCATTATAAAGTTGGTAATTAAGTACTATTGTTTTATTAGTCGATAAAATGTTAATAGAGTAACTGTATTTAATTAAGCATAAATAATTGCTTTTAATAAGATTTATTAATTATAGACTACTTTCAACCTACTAACATTTTAAACCTGTTAACTTTTATGCAGCATTTTTTAAATTACTTAAATAAGCTTCTCTTTTAGTACTGCATGGCTTAACTAATGAATTTAATCAAAAATTTTTGAAATTTTTTGAAATAAAAAACAACTTATACGGTCTAGGTTACTTCTACGTTTATTAATATTCATTTAAGGAAATTTTATGACAGGTTCAATGAATTCTGATGTGCAAAACCGTTTGCAGTGGTCACTTTTATCTTTGCGTTTAGGCGTGTTTATTGTAATGGTTATGTGGACATTCGATAAGTTTGTTAATCCTGGGCATAGCGCACGTATTTTTGAACATTTTTACGGTATTAGTGGCTCTACAGACATAGTGGCTTACATTATTGGTGCGGTGCAGTTAGTGCTTGTTTTAGCATTTTTAGCAGGTATTAAAAAGCGTATAACGTACGGTATCATTTTTGTAATGCATGGTTTATCTACGCTTTCTTCGTACAACCAGTACATAGATGGCTTTAATAACTTATTATTCTTTACTGCATGGCCAATGTGGGCTGCGTGTTTTGCACTTTACTTATTACGCGACCAAGACGTGAAATTTACTGTAAAGTAATAAAACAATAGCCATACCCTTAAGGTTATAGCTAAAAATACATTGGGCTGAGTTATTTACTATTTCAGCCCAATGTATAGCCTTTGAGCACTTCTTTTAATAATCCAACCTCTTTGTCATCTTCTAAAAATAATCCTTTTTATATTATTTCATCCTAAATATTGCGTTAGATCAAAGTTAATATATTTGTAAGAACAATATCGACAGCTTTAGTTTATGTTAGCTATACGGTTAGTAGGTTTTAATTACCTCAAGTTATTCAACTCAATGTTGTATAGAAGGCTCGTATGGAAAAGGTTAAAATTTCGTCAGTGCATCAGTCATCAAATCATTCAGCAAACAAGTTTTCACATGGTCAAAGTTACGATGAATTGAGCAAGCTCGATTTAGCACAATTACAAGCAAAGCTAAAAACATCATCCGACGGGTTAAGCCAAACTGATGCCACACAAAGATTGGCACAATATGGACCTAACGAACTAGTTGAAGAAAAAACAAACCTAATACTCAAATTTTTATCTTACTTTTGGGGACCAATACCTTGGATGATCGAGGCTGCTATTATTCTATCGGCGCTTGCTAAGCACTGGGCTGATTTTTTTATTATTCTTGTATTATTGCTGTCTAACGTATTGGTTGGCTTTTGGGAGGAGCACCAAGCGGGTAATGCAATTGCTGCATTAAAAGCAAAATTAGCTAACAAAGCACGCGTTCGCCGCGATACTCAGTGGCAAAATTTAAATGCCAGCGAACTTGTTCCAGGTGATGTTATTAGAATGCGGATGGGGGATATAGTGCCTGCAGATGCGCGTTTGCTAAATGGTGATCCCGTAGAAGTCGATCAATCATCACTTACGGGTGAGTCGTTGCCAGTTGTAAAGTCGGCGGGTGAAACTGTTTATTCGGGCTCTATTATTCGCCAAGGGGAAATAGAAGCAATAGTTTACGCAACCGGCGCTAATACCTTTTTTGGTAAAACAGCACAGTTAGTTCAAGGGGAGCGAACCACAAGTCATTTTCAGCGAGCAGTGCTTAAAATTGGTAATTATTTAATAATGCTTGCTGCGGCTTTAGTACTGCTTATAGTTATTGTTGCTTTGTTTCGCGATGATCCAATGATCACCACATTGCAGTTTGCACTCGTATTAACCGTTGCGGCAATACCAGTCGCTATGCCAACAGTGCTATCAGTTACTATGGCTGTAGGCGCTCGTTTATTGGCTAAAAAGCAAGTGGTTGTAACACGTTTAGCCGCAATTGAAGAGCTAGCGGGTGTTGATATTCTTTGTTCTGATAAAACCGGCACATTGACACAAAACCTATTAACATTAGGTGACCCGTTTTATATCGAAAACTCAATAAATAAAGGCTCTGCTGAGCAAGTTATATTGTACGCGGCATTAGCATCTCGCTCAGAAAATAACGATCCGATTGACTTAGCAGTATTACAAAGTGTAAAAGCTGAGCAGCATCTAGATTCTTATCATATAGAGCATTTTCAGCCATTTGATCCTGTGAGCAAACGTACTGAAGCAATTGTTAAAAATGCTGATGGCAAAACGTTTAAAGTGACCAAAGGTGCACCGCAGGTTATTTTAGCTTTGTCGGTTAATATTGAAGCAGTTAAAACTGCAGTTGAGGCATCGATAGATGAATTTGCAGCGCGTGGGTTTCGCTCTTTAGCGGTTGCTAAAACAGACGAGCAAGGTAAATGGCAATTTATAGGCGTATTGCCGCTTTTTGATCCACCGCGTGAAGAAGCAATACAAACCATTGCCGATGCAAAAGAAATGGGTATGAGCGTTAAAATGGTCACGGGCGATCAAGTGGCCATTGCGCGTGAAACTGCAAGTAAACTGGGTTTAGGGACAAACATTCTTGATGCTAGTGGATTTGGTGCAACTGAGCATCACCAAACAACGCAGTTAGATGACTCTATTGAGAGTGCTGACGGATTCGCACAAGTATTTCCTGAGCATAAATACCATATTATTGATGTGCTTCAGCATAGAGGGCACATTGTTGGTATGACAGGAGATGGCGTAAATGACGCGCCAGCACTTAAAAAAGCTGACTGTGGTATTGCTGTATCGGGCGCTACAGATGCAGCGCGTTCAGCAGCATCAATCGTGTTAATGACCGATGGCTTGTCGGTTATAATTGATGCAGTTAAAGAAAGCCGAAAAATATTTCAACGCATGAACAGTTACGCTATTTACAGGGTTGCTGAAACTCTGCGCGTATTACTTTTTATGACAATGGCGATATTAATTTTTAACTTTTATCCGTTAACAGCAGTCATGATTGTAATGCTTGCTTTACTTAACGATGCCGCCATTTTGTCAATTGCATACGACAATGTACATTATCAAAATAAGCCCGAAACATGGAATATGCGGCTCGTTTTAGGTATTGCATCTGTGCTGGGAATTCTAGGGCCAATTGCAGCCTTTGGTTTATTTTACTTAGGAGATAAAGTATTTGAACTCGACCGTCCTCATCTTCAAACATTAATGTACTTATTACTTTCTGTAGCAGGGCATTTGACTATATTTTTAGCGCGTACCCGAGGTCCATTTTGGTCTATTAAACCGTCTGCTATATTAATGGTCGCCGTATTTGGCACGCAAGTTATAGCAACACTTATTGCTGTTTATGGTGTGTTTATGACCCCATTAGGATGGGGCTGGGCACTTGCTGTGTGGGCATATGCTTTGGTGTGGTTTTTTATTAACGATGGTTTAAAGCTAGTGGCGTATCGAATTTTTGATCCGACAGAAGCACCATTGCTAGAGAAGAGCTAGCATATAGGCTTAAAAATAAAAAAATTGGTTATAAGCCATAAGGCTTATAACCAATAAGTACACAGGGAGTGTGTGGAAGTCGGTTTGCATGTTATGCAACTAATGCATAGCGTCGTTATATTGCTCAGCAAGGCTCTCTTTTTGCCCTTCGGTAAGTGCTTTACCCGCTAATTGAAACACTTCATGTTCTTCTTCACTTAAATGATGGTGTACCAAATGGTGTAGCTTTTTAGCTGCAACTAACCATGCAGATGAGCTCATTTCGGTATCTTCAAGTTGTTCAATTAATTCATCAATTTCGTGATGTTCAGCTACGCTGTGGCGCGCTTTTTCATGAGTTAAGTCATCAAACATAAGTGGGTTATAAAAGTAACGTTCTTCAAATTTTGCGTGATCTTCTAATTCTGTTTTTAGCTCATCCATTAGCTTGTGGCGCTGCTCTGTGTCGCCGTGTGTTTGAATAAGCGCATCTACCAATTCTCGTTGTTTATCATGATCGTGACGTAGTGCTTCAAAAATATTCATAACTAGTCCTTTTACAATTTATTTGCTTATATCATTAACTAGCAAACTAAATGCCAAATATTAAGTTCTTGTATTTTAATAAATTTAATTTAATTTTTTATTCTTTGGCTGCGATCACTGTAAATTTTACAGTGATATGAATGCAATAATTTCAGGCTTTTGCGTAGTTCAATTATAAAAGTGAGTATAAATTCCTACAGAACCTTACAAATATTTACTGGTTGTTTATTTTATTGCAGTGATAAAGTGTCAGTGTTATTTGGGTACAACCTATATATTACTCTCACACATAAATGCAGGTAGCACGTTAACTTAATAGGATAGTTTAGGGATGAACATAAAAAGCCCCATCGCCGCATTATTACTGTGCGCTTTACTGAGTGCATGTAGTACAGCCCCGCGTTCTGACCCTAACTTATGCATTGAAGAGGCTGAAATGGTTGATCGAAATGGCGCTCAAACAAGCTCACAGGTTTACAATCAATGCATTAGCGCACAAATTAAAAAGGATGAAAAAAATGACACTTTTTTTGATGCCATCGGTACGTTCTTTTTTGAATTTTTTGCAATGGTGGTAGAAAAGTAAATAGGCTAACTTGCAGCTGTAATTTAAAGTAAATAAGTTGCGTAAAAATAGGATTATTTATGAAGCAATTATTGATAGCAATTCCACTTTTTTTATTACTAAGCGCTTGTGCGGCGCAGCCTTATGCAGGCTCGGCAAAATGTATGGACCAAGCAGATATTGCATACGAAACCGATACACGTAAAAATGAGACATTAGATAATGAATGCAAAGCTGCAAAAGTAAATACGCCTAATAAAGAGCTTGAGAATCATGGCTTGGTTGATAGAAGCCTTTTACAGCTAATCGTTAGCTTTTTAAATGGCGTATTTTAATAGTAAAAATATAATTAAATAAGGTATGTATGAGGGAAGAACTAAGAGCAAAAATAATTACCGTGTGCGATAAAAAAATAGTAGCTAAAGGCGAAAATGTAGGGCTTTCTTTTTATGCATTTTTTGCCAATAAAAACGACGACCCAGAGCTACTTATGGAGGCCGCTACTTGGTGGATACACACCCATAAATTAGATCATTTTGTAAAAGCACATAAAATTAAACAGATGGTTTTAGATGGACTTTAGTCAATTAACTGAGCAAGTATTTTTAGCTGTATTTATTTAATCAACAACGACTTGGTTTCTTCCGTTTTCTTTTGCTTTATAAAGTAATTTATCTGCATGCTTAATAAGAACATCTAGTGTGCTTTTTAAAGGGTTACTTACAGAGGCTCCCACACTAAAAGTGATTTGTGTATTACTAGGAAGGTCTTTTATATTACTACAATGCTCGGTAAACCTAGTGGCGAGCTGGTCAAATATGTCTCGAATAGCTAGTTCGTCCACCGAATTTAGTGCAAACAACCATTCTTCGCCGCCGTAGCGGCCAAACTGATGATCACCACTTAGTGTTTCTTTTGCAGCCTTTGCAAAGGAAATAAGAACTAAATCTCCAACATCGTGACCAAATTGGTCGTTAACTTTTTTAAAGTAGTCTAAGTCAACAATTGCTATCGTCATTTTACCTTCATCAAGCTTTGCTTCTGCGGCGCGCATTATTCCTCTGCGATTAGGGCTATTTGTTAGATAATCTGTTAATGAAATATCGTGATATTTTTGACGTTGTCGAGCTTGCCTATAAAATAAAAATAATGAAGCAATCACTAAAATAAACGCAATAGCAGCGCTGAGTCGCCAAATTATTTTTTGTTGGTACTCTTCTTTAGCTTGTAGTTCACTAATGTCTTTTGCGTACTCTAGTTGCTGTATTTTTTCTTCTTTTTCTTTTACTTCAAACTGTACCTGTAGTGTTTTTATATTACTTTCACTGGTAGCTTCGTAGTGTTTTTTTGTATAAAGGAGCTTTTGTTCAATTGCTTCAAAAGCCTCGTTAGTGTAGTTAAGGCGTCGCTTTAGCTCATAGCGTTTACTTAAAAAATCGGCTTTATAAATACTGCGGCTGAATTTATCTAATTTTAAAAATACCTCATCGTTTGCTTCATTTGCTTGATCAAGTAAATCTAGTTTTATATATATGTCAGCTAACAAAATGAGCGATGCGAGTTGCATGTCGTGTACACCTGCAGAACGAGCAAGCTCAATATTTTCTTTAGTTAAAGTTAAAGCTTTATCGTAGTTTGCTTGTAAGTACTCAATGCTAGCAATTGAGTATTGGGCAAAGGTTAAGCCTTTTTGCATATTAGCTTTTTTAAAATAGAGCAATGCTTTGTCTAGGTATATTAAGGCATCTTTAGGTTTTTTTATCTCGAGCAATATATTGCCTAAACTCCAATATGCTTTTGCAGTAAAAAGCCCATCTTGTGTTTGCTCATATGCTTCAACCGCTTTCTTTGCATAATATACGGCTTTGTCTTTTTCATTTAGATAATTGTATGCATCGGCTATTTTTCTAAAAAAGTATCCCTGAGATGCTGAGTCGTCATCTTTTAATGATAACTCTAGCCCCTCCAGTGCAACATTTAGGGTCTTTTTCAATGCGTCTGTATCGGTGTAATAGTAAGCAAGTGCTCGTAAAATAATAATTTTTTCTTTAGATGAATGCTGTTGCAGGCTCTCTTCTAATTTTGTGGCTAGCATGTGTGCTGGAGCTGGGTTTGCATCCCTCGCTAGAGACTTGAGTTGTGATTCGAGAAATAATAAATACACACTTTTTTGGTTTGGTAACTCTTTGTTCTTTAAGTAATAGGATAAGTGAGTGTTTAACGCTGCGTATTTTTCTTGTCTAAAAAGTAACTCCGCATACAAAGCGGCCGCTTCTAAATGAAGTTTTTCCCAATTTTGATCTTTGCTTATTTTAAACGCTTGAGTGAGTTTGTCTCCATTTTGAAGATAGTCTAATTCATTTAGTTTTATGTTATTGATGAGAGTTTGAGTCGTGTCAAAGTCTAGCGCATGTGAAGTTGCATTTAATGAATCGCCGTTAGCAGAGGCAAGTTTACTAAAAAGTAAAAATAAAAGGAGAACAATATACTTTGCCCATAAAGTATTACCTAAAATCTTTATTTGTGTATTGTTAGCCATGTTAATCCTTTGCTGATTTATTTTTATTATTGAAATACTTATTCACAGTGCTTAATAAACTTGGGTTTGAACAGCTTTTATATACTTCTCATTGAAAAAATAAGACCACAAACGATATCAATTTAATTAATAAAAACAAACACATTGTATAATATAGTCGCTGTAGTTATGTGTTTATTAAAAATCAGCTGCTACTTCAAACTCTAATCGTTTAAGCGTAATAGGGTGAGTAAATGCTAAGTATTCTGCATGTAAATGTAATCGTTCGGCTTTTTGCCCGTAATGTGTGTCGCCTATAATTGGCATATTTAAACCTAAGCTGTGCGCACAATGCACTCTTAATTGATGAGTTCGCCCTGTTTTAGGGTATAACTGTAATCGGGTAATATTGTTGTTACGCTCTAAAACCTGCCAGGTAGTAAGTGATGGCTTACCGTGTGTGTAACACACCATTTGGCGCGGTTTATCATCAAAGTCGAGCACTAAGGGCAAATCAATTACTCCGCTATCCTCAGCTACGTTACCATTAACTAATGCGACATAACGTTTATCTATGGTGCGTTCAATGAACTGTTTTTGCAGTGCTTTGTGCACACGTTTATTAAGCGCAATCATCAATAACCCAGAAGTCGACATATCTAATCTGTGTACAATTAGTGGGCCTGATGCCTCTGGAAACTGCGTTTTGATCCGCATATAAACTGAGTCATCAATATTAACGCCAGGCACTGATAAAAACTCAGCGGGCTTATTTACCACAAGTAAGTCGTCATCTTTATAAACAATACTTAAATCTTTACCCTGAGCTGGGTTGGTAAGTAGCGGGTTATCTTCAACATCTAAACCCTTTAGCATATGCCCAAGTATTGGTTGGCATTTACTGTAACAAGAAGGGTAGTAATTCTTATGCTGCCTAATTGCTGATTTAGGTGCTGCTCCCCACCAAAACTCTGCCATAGCAAGTGGCTTTAAGTCATGTTTATAGGCGTATTGTAATAATTTAGGCGCTGCACAATCGCCAGCACCCGAAGGAGGAGTGTGCTCAGGTAATGCTGCAAAAATAGCATTTAAATCTGTAGTTTCACCATTTGCATTTAAAAATTGGTACTGTGCAAATAGCTTTTTTTGTAAGCTTTTAGAAAGCGTTTTACGGCGTTTTTTTAAATGAGTAATTTCATCAGAAATATTGATGTGTGTTTGCTGCAGTGACTCGATTATATTTTGCCAATAGGATTTAAGTGCCAGCAGTTGCTTTTTTTCTACGATGCTTTGCCCTGCAAGCTTATTTTTTAACTGCTCAAAATCACTTTCGCTAAGTTCTAATTCACCTTCGGTACGTTGTATTTTTCTTTGCTGACGACCGGCTTGCATTACCGCCTGTTGAGCTAATAACGCTTGCTGGTAGCTCTGTGTTGCATCATCAAGTTTTCTATTAACTTCAAGCAGTTGTTCGCTATTTTCTAATTGCTCAATTTGAACATTAATATCGTTAATTATTTTACTTTGAGCCAAATAGCTATCGTCTTGCAGCTGCATGCTAGAAACAGGCGGCACAAAGCTAATATTGCCTTTATCACCTACAATTTGCCCCGAATAAGCGCTTAAAAAGCCTAATTGTTGCTTAGCATTTTGCACCACTAAAACCCCAAACATTTTACCTGCATTTTCTGCTTTTAAATGCGTTAACGTTTCAAGTTGTTGCTGTAATTGTTTAGTGGCTGCTACAGCTAATGGTTGCGGCTCGTAATAAAAAGGGAAAGTAAACTTTTCAGGAAGCGCGAGAGCATCAATATTTTGAGAAAATAATGTAAAGCAAGAAGCAGAATTTGACATAGAAGTAAGAGAAAAGCATTCAGTAAAATAATTGAGCGCATAATAACATATTCATAGTTAAGCCACTAAAAATCTCGCACCCGCATATTCATAAACACTTTAAAGCGGACATTCATGTTTTATGTATCAGTATGGGGTCGCAGCAAGCATAGGCGTTTGTTAGTAAAGTCTCAGTAGTAATATAACTATCATTATCAAAATATTTAAGCTTATCGATTCTCAATAATTGAGCGCATTTCGAAACGATGACTTACCTGATAGATCAGAGGCAAAAAATCAATTTACAGAATAACTGAATATTTAGGAGTTCTATATTATGAGTCAAAATATCGCAAGTTTTATCACTAAAACCCTCGAACAAGCGGGCGTAAAACGTATTTGGGGAGTAACTGGCGATTCACTTAACGGCATTAGTGAAAGTCTGCGAAAAATGGGAACAATTGAATGGTTAGGTACGCGACATGAAGAAGCTGCCGCATTTGCGGCTGGTGGCGAAGCCCATTTATCAGGCGAGCTTGCCGTGTGTGCGGGTTCTTGCGGGCCAGGTAATCTTCATTTAATTAATGGCTTATTTGATTGTCAGCGCAATAATGTACCAGTATTAGCAATTGCCGCACATATTCCTTCATCTGAAATTGGCAGTAGTTATTTTCAAGAAACCCATCCGCAAGAATTATTTAAAGAATGCAGTGTGTATTGTGAAATGGTGTCGAGCCCTGAGCAAATGCCGTACCTGCTTGAAACCGCAATGCGACAAGCAATATTAAACAAAGGCGTGAGTGTACTTGTGCTACCTGGCGACATTGCATTAAAAGATATGCCTAAAGCTATCAAACCAAATTGGAACGTGCCAAAGCCAGCAACGTATACTCCCGCTTTATCTGATATTGAAGCAATGGCGACTCATCTTAATAAAAGTAAAAAAGTAACCTTATTGTGTGGTGCTGGTTGTAAGGATGCCCACGACGAAATTGTTGCGCTAGCCGAAAAATTACAAGCACCGATAGTGCATGCCATGCGCGGTAAAGAATTTATTGAATACGATAATCCTTACGATGTTGGTATGACCGGATTTATTGGCTTTGCGTCGGGCTATCATGCAATGCAAGAAGCCGATACGTTATTAATGATTGGTACTAGTTTTCCTTATCGTGCTTTTTACCCCGAAAATACCATCATATTACAAATTGATAATCAGGCTGCGTCACTCGGGCGACACGTGCAAATTGACTGTGGCGTGCTAGGGGATACAAAAAATTCAGTGGCCACATTACTTGAGTATATTGAAGGTGAGCGCACAGACTCGCACTTACAAAAGAGTGTTAAGCACTATAAAGAATCGCGACAAGATCTCGATGAACTAGCCAGCGGCAAAACCTCGCAAAATTTAATTCACCCACAATACCTAACACGGTTACTCAACGAGCAAGCGGCTGACGATGCTGTTTTTACTTGTGACGTAGGTACGCCAACAGTGTGGGCTGCGCGTTATTTATCAATGAATGGTAAGCGCCGCTTAATTGGCTCGTTTAATCATGGCTCTATGGCAAATGCGATGTCGCAGGCAATGGGAGTTCAATCTGTTGACAGAGACCGCCAAGTAATTGCAATGTGTGGTGATGGTGGCTTTTCGATGTTAATGGGGGACTTAATCTCGCTTAAGCACCTTAATTTACCAATAAAGATTGTTGTTTATAATAATCGCTCACTCAGTTTTGTGGCTATGGAAATGAAAGCCAGTGGATTTTTATCAAGCGATACTGATTTAGAAAACCCAAGTTTTGCTAACATTGCACAGGCCTGTGGCTTAAAAGGGATTCATGTGGACGACCCTGAAAAATTACCATCGGCAATGAACGAAATGATGAATCACTCAGGACCTGTTGTTTTAGAAGTCGATACTGCAAAACAAGAGCTTTCAATGCCGCCGCAAATCAAATTAGAGCAAGCAAAAGGCTTTAGTGTTTACATGATGAAAGCGCTGATAAACGGCAAAGGAAACGAAATTATAGAGCTTGCCAAAACTAACTGGTCACGCTAGTTAAGTTACTTCCCTATTGAGTACTTTTGCTCAATAGGGAAGTATAAAGCAATAATGTTCTTTATTATTTGCTTATTGCAAATGTATACCTTTCACGTAATGTAAAAAACGTCTGACATACTTTCTTAAATATTAATAAATCATAGTGCCTTCTTGTAACTTGTTGAACTAAAAGTAAAATAACATGAAGTTTCTATAGAGTAGGTAATAGTAATAACCTATAAGGTCAATTACGTGTTTATAAAAGTAGGTATAGAGCGTTGATTAAAATTGAAGACTTTTCTTTAGCATGGCGCTGGATTAGCTCATCCTATGGTGATTTTTCTAAAGATACACTAAATAAACTTATTCCGTTGAGCGAAGATCAAGCAAGAGCATTAATTGCTACTACACCTATTAACTTTCCGGTTGGAGCAAAAAGATTCGACTCCACAGAAGGGAGTGAGTTAACACGCCAATGGTTAAAGGGCTTAGTAAATGATACGCAAACAGTAACAATTTGCTGGGATCAATAAACAGCGCTTACCCTACCTTGGCTAGTATTTTGTGATCATTGGGATGATTTTTGCTATCCATCAAGTGATGACATAAATCTGTATTTAACCTGAACTCTGGTTAAGAGATTTACTAAAATATTGAATCATAGTGATATTTAAATTTATTTTCTCTAGCCAGAGATTTTTAGTGAAAACAAGGCGAATTTACGCGTCAATAGCTGGCCTATTGCAAGTAAATTCAACGCAGTTAGCGCTGAAAATAGCTGCTTGAGATAGATTTATTATCCAGAGTTTAGGTTATTTAGAAAGCGGTGAACTGTTTTTACGTTGGAATCACTATGAGGTTTTTGAGTTTGACTCAAGTGCAATGTAATGAGCTAAAACACTTAGCATTGGCCTCAATTGCTACTTGGTAGTTGTTTTTAGTTTAACGTTTTACTCGCTTTACTCAATTAAAGTAAAGCGAGCGCTCAGTATCACTTACAAACTCTTTTTAGGCGGAAGAGCCACGTTTGCAAATATTAGCCCTGCAACAAGCGACATAAATATTAAAAACGTTTGCTGGCCTATATGCTCTGCGTATATAAAGTCTTGGCCTTCAATGAGTGAGTTTAAGCCAATATAGGTTTTGCTACCTGGTACTAATACAATTAAGCCTTGCATGGCCACAATAGAGGCCGGCGCATTAGCAACACGGTTAAACAAGTTACTAAATATACCCACCGATAAAGCACCCACAAACGTACCTAACGTGTAATCAAGGTACATAGCCGAGCCAATACTGGTGCCGTACGCTATAAAGCCTGATGCTATAGACCAAACAGCGTGCTTAAGTTTGGTTCTAAAAATAACGATTAAGCTGCTACAAAGTAAAAATATGGCGAGCCATGCTGTCCACTTTGGTAATGGTTCAGGTTGTACAAAGTCAGCTTGCCCAAAGAGTGCAAAGCCAATGCCTATGCCAATAAAACCGCCAAAATAGAGTTTAAATAACAGCATAAACGAGTCCATGACTCGTGCTGTACCCGACACTAAATGCCGCGCTGCAAGCTCTGCTAAGCCAAGCGCAAGTGCTAAACCTGGTATAAATACAATAATGGCCGAAAGTACCACCAAGCGTATGTTTATTTCAGGTGTTATATACACGCTTACTGCACATGCAAGTATTGCCGATATTATGGCTACCAATGGCTCAAGCATATGGGCTACGCGTTTTGAGCGTCCCGACCAAAGCACAAACAAATAAACAACTAAAGTAAGAAGCGATGACCAAATAACATCAGTCCAGCTAGTACCCATTAACATGGCAAACGCACCACCAGAAGTTGCAAAGGCAACGCCCGTAACAAGTTTATTGTATGGGTTTGGCATGTCGTAGATAGCATCTAGCTGGGCGTCAACTTCTTGTAAAGTTAGCTTGTCGTCAAGCATTTGGTTTACAAGATCGTCGGTGTCGGCAAGTGAGCCTAAATCGTGATCGCCAGGGTCTACACGCGCAACATGGGTGTACTCGTCTTCGTGGCCATCAGTCCAAATAACAAACGTTACCGAAGTTGGCGACATAACAAACGACGATTTAAGTCCTAAATATGTAGCCACTTCCATTAGGTGGGCTTCTAGGCGGTAAGCAGGCGTACCATACTTGTGAAGCATTTTACCCAATTTAACGATAAATTTGCGTTTTTCTGTAAAGGTTGCAGTTTTCAAATCTTTTTGGACCAAATATTGCGATAACTAAGCTAAAAATATAGACAATACAGCTAAAACTGCCCACGTTTGATGGGCGCGATTTTAAACACTAATTGGTGTGTGTCTAGTCATTTTTAATCTAATTTTTTATTTTTTTCAGCTATCCATTGCGACATGTATTGAGTGCTGCGCATTGTATGATGTTTGAGCATTTGGCCTGTAAAGTTTTTTTCACGATGAGCCCCTAAATCGCTACTTATTGAATCAATTTTTTTAATTAACACCGTGCTCAATTGTGCTTTATCGTAAAGCGTATTAAGGAGCGTGTTGCCATCTTGCTGCGCTTGTTCAAAGTCACTTTGATTGGTGTACATTTCAACAGCAGCATTGGCAAAATCGTCGGCGGTGTTGGCTATTTTACCAGGCCATGGTAAATCGTTATGCATGCCCTCTGCGCCAATATTAGTGGTAACGCTGGGTGTTTGCATAATCATGGCTTCAAGCAATTTACCTTTAATGCCTGCACCAAAACGCAGTGGTGCTAAACATACGCGTGCGCTTTGCATTACATCAAACGCATTATCGGCCCAGCCTTTTATTAAAAACCCTGTTTTAGGGTTATTTAGTGCCGTGGCTTTTGGTGATGGGTAAGAGCCATAAATATGTAGTTCTGCTTTTGGGAGTTGCTTGCGAATAAGTGGCCATATTTTTTGTAAGTAAAGTACTGCATCCCAGTTTGGTGCGTGTCTAAAGTTACCTATGGTCATAAAGTGCTGGCGCTGCTCAAACGTTTTTGTACTTGTAGGTAATGAGCTTAAATCGACCATAAATGGTAAGTGGTGTAATAAGCTTGGCTCTATTTTAAATACGCTGTTTAGTAGGCTCATTTCATAACTTGAAATAATTAAGCTTAGGTCGCAGCGTAAAATAGCGGCGATTTCGCGTTTTGCTATGTCTGAGTGTAAATCGCTGGTTGTAAACTCACGCTCACCTTTGTGCGCTTCGTGGCGAGCGTTACGCAGACATTGTAAATCTTCGGTATCGAGAATTTTAATGGCATTTGGGCAATGCTTATCGACGCGCCAGCCAAATTGTTCTTCCATCATAAAACGGTCAAACATGACTATATCTGGGTTATAAGCTTTAACGTATTCGTCAAAGCTATCGCAGTTTAGTGCAATGCTTTGGCTGGTTATACCAAAGTCGTCAAGGTTTACCATGTGTTCGGTGCGCTGCGCGGGCGTTGCAAATTCAACGTCCCAGTTTTGCGCTCTAAATGCATTTAATAACGACATCATGTGCGTTCCCGCAGCAGACGAATTTGGCTCTGGCCATACGTAGCCAATTACCAGCACTTTTTTCATTGGCTAGAATCTCTAATTTGTAAGTTTACATTTACCAGTGTTTTTACTGGCGGGGCTGTATTTTGTAGTAGCTCTTGCAGTATTAAAAGGCACCGCTTAGCTATATCAGTTGTATTAATAGCCACGGTGGTTAAGTGATTATTTATAACCGCGCTATTAGGAATGTGGTGGCAACTCACTACTTTAATACAGTGATGTGTTAATGAGTTAATGGCGGCAATAACACCTTGAGCAATAATATCGTTTGCACACACCACTGCGTTTAATGTGGGGCTGTGTTTATATGCTTCTATAAATGCATTTTTAGCGTTAAGGGCTGTATTTACTGCGCAGTCAATGGGTGCTAATGCTGTAATGCTGTGCTGCGCGCATGCGGTATTAAAGCCACTTTGCAGTGCTTGTGAATCACTTAAAGTAAGTTCACTGCCTATAAATACTATGTTTGTCACGCCTTGTGCGAGTAAATGCATACTGGCTACGTGGCTGGCTTTTTTATAGTCGGGTAATACACACGGAGCTGCGCTAAAGGGCACTTCGCTCATTAAGGTAATTACTTTGTGTTGCGCGCTGAGCGTATCAAGCCATTTGGGGCAAGTATTAGCAACGGGGCAAATAATAAATGCAGCCGCGTTGTATTCTTTTAAGTTTTTAACTGCGTTTGCTTGTAGCTCAAGACTATTATTACTGCTTACAATCATGGCTTGTAAGCCATTGTCGTTTAACAAAAGTTGTAAGCTGGTAGCAAGGTGTGCCATAGCTGGGTTAGTTAAATCATTTATTACTATGGCCACTAAGTTAGAGCGTTTTGAGCGCATAGCAGCGGCATCACGATTATAAACGTACCCTAGCTCATCTATCGCTTTGAGTATTTTTTGTTTACTTTTATTGCCCACTTTATCGCTTTGGGTAAGTACCAACGATACGGTTGATTTTGATACACCAGCACGCTCTGCAACATCAAAAATGGTGACTGATTTGGCTTTGTTATGCATTGTATTTTAAGTACCGCAGTGGTGAATAAATAGCGCTGTAGTTTAGCTTAATCAGCACTATTAAGTCATCTTTTAGAGGTGTTTAACTTACCTTAATACTTTATGAACAAAGCAAAACGTGTTTATATACGTCTATAAGAGTAAAAAATAACAAAAGGATAAAAACATGAGCGCTTTTAGGCTGTTAGTTGCCTTTATTTGTTGTGCGGCATTGGTGCCAACAAGTTACGCCGAGCAGGGCTATCAAACCCCATCACCCGAACTTGCAGCATTGGTTGACGCTAAGTTAGCACCCACTAGTTACTTATCGAGCGATGGCCAGTGGCTAGCGCTTTTTGAACGCAAACGTGTAGTAACCCTTGATGAACTTGCAAAAGAAGAGCTTAAGCTTGCTGGTATTAAGCTAAACCCCGCTAATTTTTCGCGCTCTCGTGTGAGTGCCAAATTTAGTGCCGTGGAGCTAAAGCATGTTCAAAGCGGGTCGGTTATTAGCATTAACAACTTACCTAATGGCATTATCCGCTCACCTAAATGGTCATCTAATAGTAAATATTTAGCCTTTGTTGTTGAGCAACCAACCCAAGCCAACTTATGGCTTTACAGCGTTGAAACCAAACAAGCAAAAGAGTTAACTAGTGCTGCGTTAAATTCGGTACTAACTGCATCGCCATATAAATGGCTGCCAGATAGCAGCGCCATTGTTGCAAATCTTGCCGTTAATTTTGGTAAACCAAGGCTTGAAAATAACAGCCAAAATGTAGTGCCTGTTATTCAACAAAGTACTGGCGAAAAAGCACCAGCACGTACTTACCAAAATTTATTAACCAGCCCGTTTGATGAATCACAATTTAAGTTTTACGGCCAAGGGCAATTGGCTTACATAACGCTTGATGGCAATACTCAAGCAATAGGTAGCCCTTCTTTATTTAAATCGTTTTCGGTATCACCTGATTCTACCAATATTTTAGTTGCCGGTATTAATGAGCCGTTTTCGTACCAAGTGCCTTACAGCCGCTTTGCAAGCACGTGGCAAATATGGGGCATGCGCGGCTATGCATTAGCAGAGCTGGCAAAACAGCCACTTGCCGATAATATTCCACAAGGCTACGACAGTGTACGCACTGGCCGCCGTGATTTTGAATGGCGAGCCGATCAAGGTGCTGAAGTTATTTGGGCCGAGGCGCAAGATGGCGGCGACATGAAAACCGACGTTGAGCATCATGATTATGTTTACAGCTTACGTGCACCATTTAAACGCGAGCCTAAATTATTTGCCAAAGTAGAGCGCCGTTATGCGGGAATGGAGTGGGGCAACGAAAACGTAGCCATGCTGACAGACTGGCGCTTTAGCGATCGCCAAGTACGTACTTACATAGTGCAACCACGAAATGCCGACAGAAACCGCGTGCTATTTTCAGAGCGTAGTTACAACGATGCGTATAAAGACCCAGGGAATGCAATTTACGAGCGCAACGATTTAGGCGCAAACGTAATTAAAATTGTAGGCGGGCGTTATATTTACCTGCGCGGTAATGGTGCTTCAGAGCAAGGTAATGTGCCGTTTTTAGATAGGTACGATGTTAAAACAAATAGCAGCAAGCGTTTATGGCAATCAGAAGCGCCATACTATGAGCGTGTTCGTGCACTACTTGATGACGAAGGTGAGCGCTTTATTACTATTCGCGAATCTAAAACTGAGCAACCTAACTTTTTTATACGTGATTTAGATAACGACACGTTAACGCAATTAACGACATTTGAGCACCCGTACCCTGCATTTAAAGGCGTAACTAAAGAGCAATTACGTTATAAACGCGACGACGGTGTTGAGCTTTCGGGCACGCTTTATTTACCACCAGGGTACGATAAAACACAAGGCCCGTTACCGGTACTTATGTGGGCTTACCCACTTGAATACAAAGATAAAGCCGTAGCATCGCAAGTTCGCGAATCGCCTTATGCGTTTACCTACATTGGTTATTGGGGCCCAATGCCTTACCTTGCTAAAGGGATTGCTGTGTTTGACGACCCTAAAATGCCAATAGTGGGTATTGATGGCAGCGAGCCAAACGATAACTTTAGAAAGCAGTTAGTATCAAGTGCGCAAGCAGCTGTTGATGTATTAGTTAAAAAAGGCATTGCCGATAAAAACAAAATTGCCATAGCAGGGCACTCGTATGGTGCATTTATGGTTGCTAACTTATTGGCGCATAGCGATTTATTTAAAACAGGTATTGCCCGCAGTGGTGCGTATAACCGCACATTAACGCCGTTTGGTTTTCAAGGAGAAGAGCGTGATTTTTGGCAAGCACAAAGTGTGTACGCTAATATGTCGCCGTTTTTTCACGCTGAAAAAATTAACGAGCCAATGCTAATGATCCACGGTCAAGAAGATCCTAATTCAGGAACCTTCCCAATGCAAAGTGAGCGCATGTACGCAGCCCTAAAAGGTTTAGGTAAAGATGCCCGCTTAGTAATGCTCCCTTATGAAGCACATGGTTACCGTGCGCGTAAAAGCTTATTACATGTGTTGTGGGAACAAGAACAGTGGTTAGATAAGTATTTGTTGAATGATACAGCAGAGCCAGTAGAGGTTATTACTGAACCCGTGGTAAGCGCTGGGCAATAGATGCTTTTTACATATGCGGTGGGCTGCAAGAAGACCCACCCTCAATCTCACGGAACCTTCCCAATGCAAAGTGAGCGCATGTACGCAGCCCTAAAAGGTTTAGGTAAAGATGCTCGCTTAGTAATGCTCCCTTACGAAGCACATGGTTACCGTGCGCGTAAAAGCTTATTACATGTATTGTGGGAACAAGAGCAGTGGTTAGATAAGTATTTGCTAAATGATACAGCAGAGCCAGTAGAGGTTATTACTGAACCCGTGGTAAGTGCTGGGCAATAGTAATAAACATGAGTAAGCAACAGCGCGGCTACTTATAGCCGCGTTTTTGCTTTTAATATGAGAGTAAATTAATGATTGATGTAGCAGCACTTGCGGTTTTTATTCCTACGTTCTTTTTTGTGTCTATCACCCCAGGTATGTGTATGACCCTTGCCATGACACTCGGAATGAGCATTGGCGTGCGCCGCACATTATGGATGATGATAGGTGAGCTGTTAGGCGTAGCAACCGTTGCCATAGCTGCGGTATTAGGCGTTGCAAGCGTAATGTTAAATTACCCTGATGCGTTCGCTATTTTAAAGTGGGTAGGCGGTGCGTACCTAATTTATATTGGCGTTAACATGTGGCGAGCCAAAGGAAAAATGTCGGTCGATACCTCAAAACCAAGTGACGTAAGTAGGAAGTCGTTATTTACGCAAGGTTTTGTAACCGCAATAGCAAATCCTAAAGGGTGGGCGTTTATGATTTCATTACTGCCACCCTTTATAAGTGTTGAGCATGCTGTAGCCCCTCAGCTTTTAGTATTGCTTGGCGTTATAATGATCACCGAGTTTTTAAGTATGTTAGCTTACGCAACAGGCGGTAAAAGCTTACGTTTATTTTTAAGCCGTGGTGATAATATAAAATGGATGAACCGTATTGCTGGTAGCTTAATGGTTGCTGTAGGTGTGTGGTTAGCGTTGGACTAATTATTCAAAATTAACGATAAACGTGATTGAACAATATCTATACAGCTTGCAAGGGTTTTTTATATAAAACTAAATAAATAGAGCTATCACACAAAAATGAGACAAAAGTATTAACTTAAGCTGCACACCTTGTCGTGGTTACATTTGTTTATTTTTTTGTTGATAGTAATATAAATTTATTAATTTTCTGTGTTGCATTTTTTTACAAATTCGGTAATTCTATTCTCATATTCAAGGAAGAATGAATCAAGTCAACAGCTTAGCTTTGTGCTTTCTTGCCTTTTTAATGTATAGGGAATTACCTCATGAAAAAAGCTATTCTATCCGCACTTATTTTTGTACCTCTTTTTGCTGGTTGTGTTTCAACAACCGATACTAGTACTTCTGCTAATTTAGACCGCAATACTGCAGTTGCAGAGTTAACTACTCGAATGGATACACTCGGTTATTTTCACCCGGTGGCTGTACAGGTAGGTATTGACGAATTTTTAAATATGTCAGCTATTATCCTTGAGCGTCAACGAAAAGTTATGGGTGAATACCGCACTCAAACTGATAACTACCGTGATGTACAAGCCTTTTTATATGCCCATCAAAAGTCGACACCAGAGCAGCTTCAAGCTGCAATCGAAGAGTTTGACGCAGGAGCAAAGAATAAAGATGAAGAAATTGGTCATAAAATAGCAGCTTATAACTTAGCGAACGAAGGTATTTATCAGCAAAATGTTGAACTTGCGACTGATTTAACGGTAGAGATTGCTAAATCTGCTTATATTTTAAGCCAACACAGCACTGTCATAGCGAAAGTAACAGCTTTAAAAATGGGTGGAAATCTTGTCAGTTCATGGCTTTCAAGCGATGAAGAGAATGCTGAGCAAGAAGAAGATCCTAAAGATATAGGCACCGCTCTTATTAAAGCAAAAGATCAACTTGCGTTAGCGCTTGAAGCAAACGAAATTATAGAACTTGAGCAAGCAACAATTACTGCAATAAATGAGTTACAACTTGAGCAAGAAGCGAAAGGCTAATGAAAACAAGCATTTTTGCTTTTTTTATAGCATGTGCTTTTAGCTGCTCAGCTCAAAACTGGCCAGATTGGGTAACTCAACCGCAAAAAAGTGATGAATATATTACTGCGGTTGGGGTTGGTGAGAGTCGCTTAGCTGCAAAGCAAGCGGCTATAGCCGATATTACTACTCAACTAAGCGTTGATGTAAGTACGCAGCAATTACAAAAGCTCATAAAGCAGGACAACCAAGCAAGCAATTATTTTGAACAAGCAACAACCTTAACTAGTTTACCGTTTACATTAACTGGACTAGAGGAGCTAAATACGCTTGAGCAAAATAACTTATTTGCTTTAAAAATGGGAGTTAAAAAATCGACTTTAGTAAAAAACCTAAAATCTGATTTATTAAAACTTTCTCGTATCTCTGCGCCAAAAAATGACAACGAACAGCGTTTCATTTGGGCACTTAAAAATAGTGGAGCTCTTGATGTTGCGGCAAAAAAGCTAGCAGTATTAGAGCTCCTTTCTGGGCCTAAGCTATTAATTCAATCGACTTTAGATAATTTATTGAATGAGCAAGCAAAAGCATTAAATGCTGTTTCTTGTGATGTGATCGGTGCTAATAATATTAGCGAAATTAAATCAGCACTAAATAATGCACTCCCACATAGCGGCGATACACGTTTATGGATGCGTCCCCAAATACGTTGGCAGTACGCCAAATCTAATAATAATTATTCAGCCAAAGTTAATTTAACTCTAGCGCTTACGCGAAGTTCAAGTCCTTTCAAAGTATTACTACAACAGGATCTTTTTGCGCAAGAAAGTGCTACGACACAAGAAAATGCAAAACAAAAAGCGATTAACAATTTAGTACAACAACTTAAAGCGCCTGCTAGTCAGTGGCTGTTCGATATTTAGGAATGGTAATGAAATTAATAAAAAACTTAACTCTATCAGCATTTACACTCGCCTTATTAGCAGGGTGTAACTCTTCACCTAAACAAGGAAGTGCTACACAATCAGGGTTGGTTAGTAACAACGCCTCAAATACCGTAATAGCCAAAAGTGCTTATATATTTAATGACGCGGATATAGCTATGCCTGCATATTTTGACACCCAAGGTCTAGAGCGTTGCACGTTTGATGCAAATACAGAAACAGAGAGTTGTCCGCTTAAAAAACCAATCGTACGCATGTACTTTGATTTAGCTGGTGTAAATGGCAGTGGTATTGGTGTTGATGCTATGCGCGAGTTTGACAACAAAAACTTATTGCTAATGCTCGAAAATCAATTTGCAGGAATTAATCGCTTCAGGATAGTAACGCGTGATGATGATGCTATTTCAAAGGAACAACAATTAATTTTACAACAACAAGGAGTGGTTGCCGCTGCCAAGCGTGCAGAAGTTAAAGCGTTAATCCCCGATTTTGTAGTAAAAATAGACTCACTCAGAACATTAAAAACCGAAGGTTCAATTACCGATTGGGCCGACTATACATTAGAGTTGACAACAGGCGTTATAAATCCGCAAACACGTGAAAAACTATCGCACCCTAATTTAGGCAAAATTCGTGTTAAATCTGAAGATGTACGTGATCGATCGGAGTTAAAGTTTACGACTGTAAGCGGGCGCTACGTCGCAGGTTTTCACTTTGATCAAAGTGCTCATGTAAATGCAGTACTCAGTGATATGGGATCGCGTGGTATTGATATCTTGCTTACCCGTATGTTGAGTGAAATGCCTGCCACAGCGCAAGTTTTAGGTATTAAAGGGAACAAAATTAGTCTAGATAGAGGTCAAAATGCAGGCGTACTTCCTAACGAAACAATGATAGTTTTTAGCTATGAAGCAGGATTTGTTGAACCGATTGGCGTTGCGAATGTTAACCCTTCGCGTAGTAGTGCAAATGGTGAAATTATTCGTTGGAAAGACTCCGATGCAGCAGATGATGTTAAAAACAAAGCTGAAAATGGTATTTATCGACCGTCTAAGGGTACAAAAATATTTGCTGTATCGGTCGGTACTCCCGCTGACTTTTTGGAGAGCCGTACATGATCAAAAAGCTTGGTTTATTAGCATTATGTTCCTTGAGTGCGCAAGCTCAAGTGAATGTATTGTCTGATGGTACACTGCAAACACAGTCATGTGCATATGGACGAGGTAGCACGGCTATCTCGGGTGCAAAAGCCCAAGCTAGTGCTGAGCTTATAAGTTTTATTAAAGGTAATAAAAGCTTAACAACCCAGAGTGCACAGCAACATTTAGCAACCAGTTTAGATGATGATGCCGCCAGCTTATATGAGCAACAACGCACTATGATGATGGAAGGTTTGAGTGCTGGTGCCGTTCCTATAAATTACTCAACGCCTACACTCAATGGTAACGACACATGCATGACTGTAAGCCTTAACCCGCAAGAGTTAGGAGAGCCGCAAGAGCAAAGCTGGCAACAAACCACTCAAAATATTAGTGTGACAGTAATAGGCCAAGGCTGGAAAAAAGAAGGTAAAACAGCACTGACGATTGCAGAGCAAGATGCTTTGCAACGTGCTGTATCGCAAGTTGTAGGTGTGTGGCTTACTCAGCAGCATACGCAATCATCAAGTACAAGTATGAATATTGTTGACGGTAACGAATCAACAAACATGCAAGAGTTAATAGGGCAACAGCTTTCGAGTCATAGTGAAGGGCTTGTGAAAGAGTGGCAAACCCTGCAAACCAGAGAACTGCAAAATGGTGGTGTGGAAGTCACCGTTATGGCTGTTGTAGAAAAAGCACCACTTATTCAAAAAGCATCTAAATTACTAAGCATGATTGGTTCACCTAGAGTGCAAGTTATTGCGCCTGAACCATTAAAAACCGAACTAAAAGTTTGGTTAAACGAGCAAGGAATTGAAGTTGGTAACGCGGCTAGTTTAGTTATTTATGCTAAATCTGAAGTGATTAAGCGCGCTAACAACAGACAACTTTATTTAAGTGCTGACGTTAGAGATTTAGCTGGAAACATTTATGGTCAGTGGAAAAACGATCCTTCATTTATGTCGTTGCCTAATGCTCCTTACGTAGAAAAAGATTTAATGGCAGTACATTTGGCGAGCGAGTCACAATCAAAAGCGCTTCATAACACCCTTAATAATGCATTTACTCAAGTAGTTGCAAGAGGGGGCTTGGTTCGTGAAGTCATGTTGCCAAGCAATAAGCTAACGCAACCAGAAAAATTGCATGATGTGTTAAGTACGTTAGGTGGCGTAAGCGATATATCTATACATAAACAGCAAAAATATACCGTAGCAAGCCTGAGATTTAAAGGTAGCACCGGGGAGCTTGCTCATGCGCTTGATCAGGCGTTAATGACAATAACAGCAAAAAGCCTTTCAAAAATTACAGTCGAAGACGACTTTACACTCAGGTACAAATAAGGATAGATGATGAAATTAAAAATATTAACATTAGCAATGGTTTTAGCTATGCCTGCAATCGCAGAGGAAGAATTTAGCCTAACAGATATGATACCTGCTCGCCCAGGCGCGCAAGTAGTGGGTGCTGAACAAGCCCAAGTTTCTGGCGATGTAGTGGTTGCAAAAGATACAAGCGTTGCAGTTGCTGTTGCTCATCAGGCACTGATGGATGACAACGAAGACGGTATTAAAATGATTCAGGTTGGTAGTGGCACCGGTATTTTATCTATTGGTAGTGCCAGTTATAACACCTACGAAAATATGAATGCGACTTTGCTGTCTAAACGCGGTGCTTATAATCAAGCTTATTTAATTGCGAAAAAACAATTAATTGAAAATATGAAAGGTGTTGAACATCAATGTAGCAATGTAGTGTCTGCAAGAATGGATGTTATTGATACGGGCGTTGAAGGTACGGCAAACGAACAAACTAATATGATGGAGGCGTGTAAAGAGTCTGTATCGGGCTCGTTAGCGGGCTTTGTTACTTATGACGTTTACGACAACGTTGATGATAAAGGCGTACGTGTAAGCTTAATTTCAACGCCTAAAACACGTTCACAAATTAAAGGTAATCGTGGTGCCGTAGCGGTAACTACTGAACCGAATGTAATTTTCCAACAAGTAATCAGTGATGTTAAAAGTGGTGTTTTACCACCTGTTGGCGCCAAAGTACTTACTAACGCTGATACTGGCGAAGTTATCGTTTTAGGTTATGGCTCTGCAATTGCACGTCAAAATAGAAACAGCAATGTTGCTCGTAAGCTTAAAGGCGTTGCTAAATCGCAATCGCAAACACGTGCGCGTTCTGCGTTGCTTGCCACTATTCAAGGTGAAAAAGTGTATTGGCAAGGTAGCTTTAACGAAAAGCAAATGGAAGGTACCAAACAGTTTGAGTACGATGACCCATACTTAAATGATCCGCAACAAGTAGAAATTCTTGAAGAAGATCGCAGTACGTTTTTAAATCAATTAAAAACATCTGACGAGTATTCAACCGTTGCAAAAGGTAAATTACCACCTGGTGTAAGTGTTAAAAGTTTTGCAAGTGATGATGGATTTTGGCAGTACAGCGTAGCTGTTTATGCGCCAAGCTTAGAGGCAACGGCACGCAAAGCAGCTAAAGAGATGGAAGGTAATAATGGCCAAACTGTTAACGGTGTAAGTCACTACGGCCACAAAATAAAAGCACACGGTGGGTTAAACGAAAAAGCGGCTAACCCTCAAGGTGCATCAGGTAAAGTAGCGAGCGAAAAGGAACTTTAATGCTAGCACCTATTTTAGCGCTTTCGTTGGTGGCTTCGGCCACTTTCGACTCAGAGCAAACCATTGAACAACAAACTGCTTTTTTTAAAAGTCAGGCTAATGGTCAATACGCCCGAGTAATGGCGTTAAAATCGAGTGCAAAAAATGCGCTTGAGCAGGCATGTCGAAATGCATTGACCTTGCCTGAGCGTCGTACTATTAGAAATACTTTAGCTAAAAAGCTCAATATTACTTTGCCAGAGTCGGTAAGCTTTATTGACGCTGAAATTACGGACTATGAGCAAGAAAAACAGCAAGAATGGTTAACTTGTACTGGTGTTGTAATACCTGCTGCGCAAGATATTAACGAAGCTGGACTTGCCATTAGAGCGGCTTGGCAAGTTGGTAGCCAAAAAGATAAAGCAAACTTACGCGCTTTATTGCAAGTTGCATTGAATCACCCTACAACGATGTCTGATGCAGTAGCATTAGCAGCTGATCAATCGCCAGAGGAGCAACGTTTAAGCTATCTCGATAAATATTTAAAAGCGAGTGAGTTAAAACTCGATGAAGCGAGAGCCTCAGTTGCACAAACCTGGTTTGTTAATAAGCGCTATAAGCAAGTAATTTCGTTAACCCGGCGATGTGAAAGCATAGACTGTAAGCGTTTAAACTTAGCCGCTCAAACTGAGTTTGATAATCTATCTGCTGATGATTTAAGTAGTTATTTTTAATTTTATAGGGATATAAAAATGCACTCAAAAGTTAAAATATTACTAAAAATTAGCGCTTTAGCTTGTTTAACTATGAGCTTAAATAGCTTAGCTCAAACAAGTGAAGAAGCCGAATTTGAGGCTTTTTTAAAAAAGCGTCAAAGTGAGTTTAGTCAGTACGAACAACAGCAAAGGCAAGAATTTGAAGCGTTTGTAAGTGCTTGGCATAATGCGCAAAATGCATATTTAAAACAAGTAACCCAAAAGTGGCAAGATCCAAATCTGCCAAGCTCAACAGTGTGGGTTAAATACAGTGATGATCTAAATAAACGCACGAGTGTAAATTTCGAAAGTGGTGAAGTCGTTGTTGAGTTATTAAACAGCCAAAACGACGAGCAAGCAGTTGAATATGCAAAGCAGCAATTAAATGAGCTTTCACAAGTAACGGTTAATAAAACACTTTCAAATGATCCCGTTTATATTGCGGCAAATAACACAATAAACAGCAAAAACTTTACCTCAACGGGTAAGCCTTTAAATAAAAAAGTTGAGCAAAGTAAGTCACCAAAAACGACTCAAGCTAAAAAAATAGTCGAGCAAACGGTGCTCTCTACAGAGATTGTAAAAGAGGTGCTCACTGCAAAGGCACCTGTAATAACTAAACAAAAAGACAGGGTAAAAATTAGCTATAAATTGCCCGATAATACACTTTCGAATCAAGCAAAACGTTATCTACCAGAAGTCCAACAGCAAGCCAAGCGTTATAACTTAGATCCCGCACTGTTATTGGCAATTATACATACCGAATCGAGTTTTAATCCGCTTGCACGCTCGCCAATTCCTGCTTTTGGTTTAATGCAAATAGTGCCTACTTCAGCGGGTAAAGATGTGAGCAATTTTTTGCAAGGTAAACCGCTATTACTTAGCCCTGAGTACTTATTTCAGGCTGATAATAACGTAGAGGCAGGCAGCACTTATGTGCATATTTTAAGTAATCGTTACTTTAAAAATGTACGTAATGTGCAATCAAGAATTTACATGAGTATTGCAGCTTATAATACTGGCCCAGGTAACGTAGCCAAAACGCTGAGTGGCTCTAAATCACTGAACCAAGCAAGTATTGCAGCTAATGCAATGTCAGCTGAGAAGGTTTACACCCTAATGGTTAACAATTTACCTGCGCAAGAAACCCGTAACTATTTACAAAAAGTGGTAAAACGCACCGCTTATTATCAAAAGCAATTGAAAGGAATTTAAAATGAAAAAGTTATTACCTCTAATAGCCGCTTTAGCATTAGGTGCGTGTTCAAGCACTGAAAAAACACAGTCTGAGCCGTTAGCAAAAAATGATTCAGTACCAAGTTGGGTGTTATTACCTGTGTCTGATAAAGGTTTAGCATCGTCGTCATGCGTACCTTGGTCAGGCAGTATGTCAACCGACAGAGCACAAGCAATTGCAGCTGCTCGCGCCGATTTATCTCAGCAAATACAGGTTAAAGCAAGCGTTATGGACAAGCTATACCAACGTAAAGTACAAAGTAATGATGAGCTAAACGTTGGTGGAACTTTTGAGCAAGTAAGTAAGCAAGTTGCACAGCAAAGCCTTGTGGGTGCTGTGCCACAAGAAGTTGCATTTGCTAAATTAGACGGGGTAAAGCAACTTTGTACATTCGTTGTAATGAGCAATACACAAGAAACATTTAATAACCTAGTAGCTCAATCTGGTAAGCGTCTAGATCCTAGTTCACGCGAAGCGCTTTACGAAGAGTTTAAAGCCCAAAAAGCGATGAAAGATCTTGAAAAAGAGCTAGATAGTTTAAATAAATAATAAAAAATTCTATATTACTAGTTTAGTTTCTAACTCCGCTAAACTAGTATTCTTAAACGGAGTTATAAAGGACTAAAATGAAAGATATATTCTTTTTTGATTCAATGTTAACCCCAAAAATAATTACATTCGTTTACTGGTTAATTTTAATAGGTACTTTGATCTCAGGTGTAACAACAATGTTTGCTAAGTATGGTGGTGGTTTCATTAGTGGTTTGGCCATAATTGTTGGTGGGGCAATTGGTGCGCGCATCTGGTGTGAGCTATTAATTGTATTATTTAAAATTCATGAGAATCTTCAAAAAATAGCTAATAAATCAGAATAAATTTAAATACTCATAAAGTAGTGGTTGCATCGAGTGCTACCACTACTTTTAATCTTAGGCGGTCCAACCAACTTAAAGTAGTTGATATTATCAATTAATTTGCTATAGTTGACCTTGTCATCTATTTAACGCTTAAGGCATGCCCAAAAATGAGTACACCTGTATCAGCAAATCCAGTAATGGTTGAGCCTAAAAAAACACCTGTAATTTATAAAATACTGGTTATGGTAAGTATTATTACCTTAATTGGCGGTACTCTAACTGGCATTATGACTTATGTGAATGTGGGTGTTACAGAGCATTTTTATGTAGATTGGTTTACCTCATTTATAAGTGCAGTATTGGTTATGGCGCCTGTTGGTTTTGTAATGATGACCTTAATGCATAAGCTAGTTGCCCAGTTATTACCTAATAGCAGTGAGCTAAAACGTAATTTATTGATTAGTGTTTTTATGGCGCTGATCATGGAGTCGGTGATGGCGTTTGTTACCGCTACTAATAATATTGGCTATGCAGATATGCGTGTATTTGTAACTGGATGGGCTGAAGGGTTATTAGCCGCATTACCAATAGGTTTAACTATAATGCTGATAATGTCGGTTACGGTAAAACCTAAAATAGAACGCTTTTTAAAAAGCTAATAACAAAAAAGAGCCATTGGCTCTTTTTTGTTATTAAGTGTTTACCTGCTCTTTAAATTGCGCCATTCAAAAAAGGTGCTGTTCGGCTTATTTTAGATTGAGCTACCTCTGTAGGTTTACCTTGGGCTACAATTAAGCCGCCTTCTTCGCCAGCACCAGGGCCTACATCTATAACCCAGTCACTATTGCGGGCTACTTGCATATCGTGTTCAACCATAATGACGGTATTGCCAGCATCAACTAATTTATTTAACTGCGACATTAGCATTGATACATCCGATGGATGCAGGCCTGTGGTTGGCTCATCAAGAATATAAAGTGTGTTACCGCGCTGCGCACGTTGCAGCTCGGTTGCTAATTTAATACGCTGCGCTTCACCGCCCGAAAGCTCAGTGGCAGGTTGCCCTAAACGCAAATACCCAAGACCTACTTGCATAAGTGCATCGAGTGCTCGCAGTATTGCAGGTTCATTTTCAAAAAAGGTATGCGCCGATTCAACCGTTAAATTGAGGATATCGCTTATGTTTTTATCACGATATGTAACCTCAAGTGTTTGCTCGTTATAACGTTTGCCATGACATACTTGGCAAGGTGAATAAACGCTAGGTAAAAACAGTAGCTCTATACTCACAAAGCCAACGCCTTCACAGTTTTTACAGCGACCTTTTGCAACATTAAACGAAAAGCGACCGGCATCATAACGGCGCTCTTTTGCTTTTTGGGTTGAAGCAAATAGTTTACGCACGTGATCAAACAAACCCGTGTAGGTAGCTAAGTTTGAACGAGGGGTACGGCCAATCGCTTTTTGATTTACGGTAATCAGGCGGCTTATATTATTTATACCTTCAATGATTTTTCCGCTGGTGTGTGTTTGCAGCTCCTGTTCGAGTAAGTCGGCTTCGTCGGTTGGCGCTTGTGTTACTACTTTTTGCCCAAGTGCTTCGTAAACAAGCTCTACTAACGCTTGGCTTACTAGGCTTGATTTACCAGAGCCCGAAACACCAGTAACGGTTGTCATAACACCCAGTGGAAATTCTGCATTGAGTTTTTTAAGGTTGTTACGCTCAATATTAGCCAATTTTAACCACGCACTAGGCTGCCTTAGCTCCTTTTTTTGCGCGCTGTTTTGAGTAGACTCTTGACTGGCGTTTTTAGCAAAAAGGTGACGTCCGGTGTGCGAATTTTTTATTTTTCTTAACCCTTCAACAGGGCCGCTGTAAATAATGTTGCCACCATGCACACCGGCATCAGGGCCTACATCAACAATCCAATCGGCATGTTTAACAACGCTAACATCGTGTTCAACAACAAATACAGAATTGCCAGCCGCTATTAGCTCATCAAGCGCTTTTAAAAGTGCTTGTGTGTCTGCAGGGTGTAAACCCGCTGATGGTTCATCTAACACGTAAACTACCCCAAATAATTTAGAGCGAATTTGTGTAGCAAGTCGCAATCGTTGTAGCTCTCCGGGTGAGAGCGTTGGCGTTGTACGCTCAAGCGACAAGTACCCTAAACCAAGCATGGTTAGTGTCTCAATACGAGTGAGAATGTCACTGGCAATGCGCTGCGTAACAATGGCTTGCTCTGGATTTTTTGTATTCTTATTTACTTTGGTGCTGGCGGCATTACTTAATTTTTTAGCAAGTTCGTTTAATGTAAGTTGAGATAGCTCGCCAATATCGAGCCCTGCAAATTTAACACTTAGCGACGCTTGTTTTAATTTTTTACCTTGGCAGGTAGGGCACTGCGATATTTGCATAAACTGCGATACGCGCTTTTTTGTACGCGGGCTTTGCGTGGTAGCAAAAGACTGTAAAACAAAGCGTTTAGCGCTTGAAAAAGTCCCCATGTAGCTTGGATCTTCGTTATTTTTTATCGCATTTTGTGTTTGCTCATAGGTGTAATCTGGGTATACCGGCACAGTAGGAGTTTCGTCGGTAAATAAAATCCAATCCCGTGCTTTTTTAGAAAGTTTGTTCCAAGGCGTATCTATGTCATAACCAAGGGAAGTAAGAATACGGCTTAGGTTTTTACCTTGCCATGCTGGTGGCCACGCTTCAATGGCGCGCTGGCGAATAGTTTTTGTATCGTCTGGCACAAGTAGCTTTTCGGTTACTTCAAATACTCGGCCTATCCCTGAGCATTCTGGGCACGCACCTTGTGGCGTATTCGGCGAAAACGCATCGGCGTAAAGTATGCCTTGCCCTTTGGGGTATTCGCCTGCGCGTGAGTAAAGCATGCGTAGCGCGTTAGAAATAGTTGTTATGCTGCCAACGGATGAACGAACCGAGGGGGCGCCGCGTTGCTGCTGCAAAGCAACGGCAGGCGGTAGCCCTTCAATAGAATCAACATCGGGTTCATCAACTTGATCTATTAACCTGCGGGCGTAAGGCGATACTGAATCTAGATAACGGTGCTGCGACTCAGCAAACAGCGTTCCAAACGCAAGCGACGATTTTCCAGAGCCCGATATTCCTGTAAAAACAACCAATGCGTTACGAGGTAAATCAACGTCTACATTTTTTAAGTTATGAACGCGCGCCCCTCTTACTTGAATGCTGTTACTGGGGTTTGATAAATCCATTGTTGAGTTTTTATGTGTGCTTGCCATACGTTTATACTCCTGTTTAATCGCGCTTTTTACTTTAAGTTAGCTTTGAATTATTTACTCTTATCACTCGTTATTACCTCAAAGTAGCGCAAGCACACTGAATGAGCGCTTAGTCTGTAGTGGCGCAGCCAAAGCGCTGGATAAAATTACGATGATTGTTTGTTTACATAATAGGTATGGAATGCGAATATAATTTAAACAGTTATTGTTATGTAATTTACTAGGTATGTTACTTGGTAATAAAAAGGAACTAACAGTGAATAAAGCCTTAGTGATCATTTTATTGGTGCTTTCGTGGGCAACCCAAGCCGACTCTATTAACGCGCTAAATGTCGACCGTGCAGTACCAAATAGCATGCACTTATCGTTTGCAAACGATAGCAACATAACCCCTAAAAAAGGGGATTTTAAAATCGTTAATTATGTATTAATGAGTAATGAAGAGGGCGAACGCTGGGCTGTTATAACGCTAACTAACTTATCGTCGGGCAATCGCGAATTAGGCGAGGAGCACTTACTTGCGCTTTTTGCTGATGGCAGCCGATTCATGCCAATGGAATTTAAACTCGGTTTTAAAGGCAACGAAACACAATCGGTTACTGTATCGTTTGCCGATTATAAGTTCCCTATTTTAAGTGTGTATTCGAGTAACGATTTGTAATTAATAACGATGCGATAATATTAAATTAGGGATATTTCTAAAATTAAGGATTTTTATGAAGTTTGAAGATGCGCAACAAAATATGAACCTCGCATACTTCGGTGGTGGAACCGGTGTATTAGTGTCTGGCTTGGTTTGGTGTATAGCTGGCTTTGTCGCATTACTGCATTCAAATCAATCGAGTATGCTTACTTTGTTTTTTGGTGGTATGTTTATACATCCTTTAGCCATGCTACTTTCAAAAGCGCTTAAACGCTCTGGCAATCATGACCCTAAAAACCCATTAGGTAAATTGGCCTTAGAAAGCACTATTATTTTATTTGTTGGTTTGTTTTTAGCGTTTTATGTAGCAAAACTTCAAGCTGAATGGTTTTATTCAATAATGCTGATGATAATTGGTGTTCGCTATTTAGTTTTCAACACTTTATATGGCATGAAAGTGTACTGGATTTTAGGTGTTTCGCTTATGTTTTCTGGCATGTTGTGTATTGTATTAAATGCTAATTTTGTAATCGGCGCCTTTATTGGCGGGATAACCGAAATAGTATTTGCGCTAGTGATATTTGCCCAATCGAAAGGTATGGTTTTAAAAACAGAATAACAAGCTCTTATAATCGCAAAATAGTATGCTGCTGGAGTTACCCTTCAGCTTGGTATATAGCAAAGGCTTTTTAAAGTATTGAGTATCTGCAAATTGCATGTATCCACTAGTCAGCTTAGAGCGAGAAGCGGACGGTCGCTCTAAAACACTTTTGGACAAAAACGCGTTAGAGATGCAGAAAAGCTGAGTGCGAAGCGGGCGTCATAACACCTAATGAAGGTGTCAAGTACCTGACAATGGCACTCAACACCTAATAATACAAAGCGTGAGTCACTCTTGAATTGTTTTTAAAGCATTATTTTGAGAAGCCATCGTTGAATTGTTGATGGGTCTTTGACAGATCAACCTCTTCTAGAGGTGCATCTGCGCCGGGCATTGCATTACCCTTATAATTTATATTTCCATACGGAAAAACATATGGATATTCTTCGGTTATTTCAGAAAGATTGATGTCAATCAACAGCTTTGATTTTGGACATCTCGTACTTCGAAAACCATTGCCATTTACATAGGGCATCTTTTTGATTGCTCGAGCCATTATATTGTTAGAACAACGTAAAAACTCACTATTAACAAATATGTATGACTGATTTTCCAAAATTTCTCTGCCAACAAAAGCTATAAAACTGATGTTTTTGTACAGTTCATTGAACTCAAAGACAACAGGACGATTAAGCCCAAGTTGCTCAATATCATTAAACTGACATTTTCCACTGGATAATAAATCCAGCAACTCTAGTGTAGTTATTGATAACTGAAAAGCTCCAAGGTTATGCTTTGTATTCTTGTGATGTTCAGGCACACGTTCCTCTTCCATGCAGTAAACGATTCCATTGTTTGGTGAGGTAGAACCTTTATAGTCCCTATTACAACCATACTTCTTGTTGATTTTTATTAATTTGCTTTTGACACCCTGAATCAACGGTTTCACTTGCTTAGTTAACTCTACAGAGCGAGTTTGCCCGACTGACATTTTAGACTCTATGCGAGCTATTTCTTTATCGAGTTCAATTTCTGTCTTAGTTAACAAACCACCTTTCGGACCACTAACGTCGACAAATAATATGTCTTCAAGAAGTACATTTACATCGTCTGAGATTACATAATCAGGTGTGTGATAGCTCTTAAGTTGTGATATTTCTCGAAGAGAAAGGTAACGGCTGCTTCTTCCACTTTTTACTTCCTCCTCATAACGTTCTATGTCTGAGCCTTTTAATCTAAATTTCTTGAGCAAGTATTTACCTGCAAACTCTTCACTATTCATTGAACCCTCGTTATGTAGTGGCATAGTTAATTTGACCACCCATTAAGAAAGAAATGTTATGCTAATAAGCATACAAATTTGGGTGAAAAAATGACGAAATTAAAACGTGCAACTTACTCTGCGGCAATCAAAGTAGAAACAGCTCAGCTTTGTAGTTGACTACTAAAGATAAGGATTTCAAATGAAACCACAAACATTAGCTATGTTTATTATTGGTGTAATATCAATTTCAGTATCTATTTATTTAGGTTTTACATATGAGAAATCTACTTTTATGAAATCATGTAAAATAGAAATGGCTAAACAATTTGCTAATAGTAAAGTTAAGGCTAACAAACAAGATGTTGAATGGACATGTGAAACTATGTATATAAATAACGGGAAGCTTTATTAAAAGCACTTAAATAGTCATTTAAAAGGACAAAAAACAGTTGGTTTTTGCTCCTTCGTCGCCTATTTTATTGACTCTTAACGAGGCGTTACCAATGTCTGCTGTTGGCACACTTCCGAAATTCAGCTTTGAGCTCACAGCGATAACCGGTCATTCAGGGGGGGCGCGGTTAGCTAAGTAAGGCTAATTAATAGTATATCTTCCCCTTTACACGTGACGAAATGACCCATCCTAAGCATAATATATATGCCTAGCAATAACTTATGCTTTTTGCTATTAATAGAAACTCATAAAATAAGGACGTTTCGCGCTAAAATAGGGAAAGTGTCCTCTGATAAAGTTGTGAGGTGCCACGGTGGCTCCAAATAAATTTAAGGATTAAAAGTGTCAGATCAACGAATAAAAATACCAAGAGCCTCAGATAAGGCTTTAATCTCCTGCTTCAAGGACTTGGCAAAAATCACTGGGGTTTCGCAAATTAGCGTTAATGCTTTGGGTTTTGCGGCTATAGGTGATGTTGATCTAGATGCGGATTTTCCTGACTCTTTAGAGTTAATTTTAAAGAAAAACTCGGCAATTATTGACACCATTTCATTAAACCTAGCTGGTCTGCCTATTTCTTTTCATCGAGGAGGTAATTATCAACCTCAAGAAAAGTCAGGCATCTTTGATGAAATTGTATTTCGAAGAAATCACCAGCAAGGTACTGTTGATAACGAAATCATAATTGAGGCAATTGCCACAATTAATAAAAAACTTAAAGCTTTTGATGCCAAAAGAAGCTTGGCTGGCCCAAGTGAGGAACAAGCTCAATTTGACGCTATTCATAATTCTAATATCGAACGACTGGAGTCTTTGAACGAGGAGCTAGTAAAGAGCACTCATGAGTATCGATTGCAACTAGACAGAGAGTATGGCGAGCGGATTACCAAACTTGAATCTGATCTTAATGACAAAAAAGCAACATTAGATGAAGAGTTCGCTAATAAAGAGTCAACGTTATCCGAACAATTAGGCGAGCTTGATAGAAAGAGAAAAGAGTTAGACGACAGCAGCAACACACATGCTAGACGAGAAATTCGTAGGGACATATTAAAAGAAATCAAAGCTAGGCAAACTAAATTTAGTTTAACCGACGGGACAAATAGCCTCCGTAAACCAATAGCAATTGCGATGCTTGCGCTGATAGCAATTTTTATTGTCTTGGCTGGAGTATCTGTTAAGGAGTTTTATGAAGTTCTTCAAGGTAGTGATATTAACAAAATAATTATCGCTAGCATCAAGCAAGCTATTTATTCCGCTGGTGCAATTGGTTCGGTTATATTCCTTATTCGATGGATGAATAGGTGGTTTGAGCTACATTCTCAATCAGAGTTTGAACTTAAACACTTTGAGCTAGATATGGAACGAGCAAGTTGGTTGGTCGAAACGAGCTTGGAATGGAAAGATGCAAAAGGAACCGCCATACCGCCAGAGTTATTGGATAGTTTATCTAATAATCTTTTCTCTAATGAAAAGGAAAAAATTGACCCGCTGCATCATCCAGCAGATCAGCTGGCATCAGCGCTTATGGGCAGCGCATCTTCCGTAAAACTAAAAGCGGGAGATTCATCGATAGAAATAGATCCCAAGAAACTAGCCAAGACGAAATCAAGTAACGCAAGCACCTAACAAATTGCTGCACACGGTAAAATTAGTCGTTGCGCTCCTAATTTTCCGGTGAGCAAAGCGTTAGGCTTTCTTAAAGATTTGGTGTAATTATGGATGAAATAAAAGTTTTAGATTTAGATCCTAAACGGTTTAATGCACTTGCTGCACAATCAAGAAGTCCAGCCGCTGCATATATAAGTGAAGAGCTGGCATACTATACTGATGATAATGAAATTGTTTTAGGACTTGTTCTAAGAGATACAATCGATAACGATTTTGTTGGAGTTTTATTCGGAAGAGATGAAGGAGATAGATTTAGGGCTTTCGATGTTGAAGCGTCAATTGAAACCCAAGAGGAAGCAACCAATTGGGTGAAAGGTGGTATAAAATGGCACGTCGGTCAAGGTAAAAAAGAGTTTCCTCAAGGAGACAACCAAAAAAATGTAGATCTATTCACTCCTGTTGTTCCTGCGCGCAAACAACATTTATATTTTTCAAAATTATCGCAAGAAGAAGCATTTGCACCCGCTAAAACTGTTATTAATGAGCTAATGTCACACTTTGTTGATATTGATGGTAACTTTGTAGAGCAATTTCAAAGTACAGGCTTTGATGCGAGACTGTGGGAGCTTTACCTAAATACTTACCTTAATGAGGAGCAACTGTTCTTTGATAGAGAATACAATGCGCCAGATTTTATTGTTGAGAAATATGGACAGAAGGTAGCAATTGAAGCAGTTATAGTTGGGAGAAAGCCAGACAATCCTGTTTCTGCTTTTAAAGTCGAACCGAAATATTTAGACCCATCTGAGATCAAAGAAAAACATGAAAATGAAATGCCAATAAAATTTGGCAGTCCTTTATATTCCAAATTAAAGAAAGAATATTGGAATCTCGAACATGTTAAAGGAAACCCTCTAGTTTTCGCCATAGCTGATTTTCATGATGATCAATCAATGCAGTGGAGTTCAAATGCATTGATTAACTACCTTTATGGCGTTAAACATGAATTTAATTATGACAAAGATGGGAAGTTAGTAATTTCGGCATTAAAAATTGATAAACATGAGCTGAATGGTAAAGAGATACCTTCTGGATATTTCTTTCAGCCTGATACCGAAAACGTGAGCGCTATTATATTTTCTGCAAGTGGCACAATATCTAAATTTAACCGTATAGGTAAACAGGCAGGTTTTGGAGGCGATAACATAATCATGCAACGTATCGGCATGTATCATGACCATAACCCTGACGCTTCATTGCCAAAAATGTTTATGTATCAGGTAACTACAGAATCAAAAGAAACATGGGCAGAAGGCTTATCAATGTTTCACAACCCAAATGCTAAATTTCCAGTATCAGAAGAGCTTTTTCCTTCAATTGCCCACCATCACTTTGATGACGGGCAAATAGTAAGTTCATTACCTGAATTTCATCCGTATTCGTCTACAACAATAAATATGAAACTAACGAAATAAAGGCCATATAAGCAGCTTAAGTCGTAACAAAACAATTGGTTACGTTTCTTTCCTCAACTAATTTTGTCCGCTTAACGTGGGCGCTATAAATCTCAATCGGAATTTTCATGGAAATAAAAGTCATAGCAATGGAGTTAAATAGATTGTCAGAGGCAGTAAGTGTTGGGCAGTTTGATGAGGCTATGAACGGTGCCGATATTTTGTTTCAACAAGTCAATGAAGATGCTAAGAGAAGTGCTCAGTTTTTTACAATCATATCTAACATTGCCAGTATATTTATTGATATTGGGCACATGAAACCATGTACTGACTCAGCTCAAAAGGGCTTGAATATTCTCAATGAACATAAGGATGAGATAGCCGAACAGATTGGAGAAGGTGCCTACTTTTACAATTTAAGTAATGCAAAATCAACTTTAATCAGTGAGAAGAACCCATTTAACCACACCTTTTCTACAATCGAGCAACTTGTAGAGATAAAAACAGACCTTTGGAAGGCTACCAAATCATTCAGCGATAATAATGCTGGAGAATTTAAGCCAATCTTTATCGTCAATTTAGGGAACTCCTTGAAGCAGCAGTTTCGAATAGCTGAGGCTATGGAATGCTACGATCTAGTTAATTCATTAAATCAAGATATCCCGCAATCGTGGATCAATAGATCTGCAACTCTTATGATGTTAAACCAAGTTTCGAATACATTTTCTATACAAATGCTAGAACAGATTAAAAATGGGTATGAAAATGTACTTTTATCAGAGCAGATTCCTCCAATGTGGCTTGAGCATTATAAGGAACAGGTTGCTTTTCATGAAAATAAGATTAGCGAAGCTTGTGAAGATGCTGGTATTGAACCTGATTTACATGATTCAGAAAAAACTAAAGATGAATATGAAAAACTAAGTAGCTACAGAAGGTTTTGTTTAGACAATAAGTTAAGTTTATCTGAACATGGCTTGTACTGCCCGTGCGCGGGAAGCTCCAGAGATAACTTAACTATACCTACTGCCGGAGGAGTAGTTGGTGATTTTGTTATTCCTATGGAAATGGTTCTTAATCGGTTAAAGTCAGAGTTTGTGTTCGCACGACATTTATATTTTGAATACTTTACAACAGAGAGTGATTCTGAATTACTTCACGACTCATGTTTTTCAGAGCTTTTTAATGATGAATTACTAGGTATAGATGTTGAGAAGCTTAGAACTGCTTTTCGATCATGCTTCGGTATATTGGATAAAATAGGTATAGCTATTTGCGAGCTTTTTAACATTTATCCTCCCAATGGAAAGGTCTATTTCCAAAGTTTTTGGCAACTCGACCGTGATAGTAGAAGAGAACTTTTTAGTAGTATTAAAAGCCCGGGGCTCCTAGCTTTGTATAGTATTGCTACTGATTTGAATGAAAAAAAAGGTGGTGAGTGGTCGTTTTTGAAACAGTTAAGAAATGATTTGGAACATGAGTTTGTGGTTGTTCATAAGAGTGAGACTCCAAGTGATATCTACGAGTCTTACGAATTCATGGATAACATAGTATTTATCAAAGAAGATGATTTTATTGAACATCTTCGACGTATATTGCAATTAACAAGATCTGCAATATTTTCGTTTGTGTTTGCAGTTCGTGATAAAGCATTAAACGAAAAGAAAGATGGAGCTATTTATCTTCCTAATAGCATCTATCGACAAGATTATATATTTGAAGACCAAGATTTATAACAAGCGCATGTCGGTGAAGCCAAAGAGGTTAAGTCTTGACTTCAGACATTATAACTCCTGATCGTCTGCTTATGGCACTCAACCGCACTTCGGCTAAGAGCGAACTACTGACATTGAGCTAATCTTCATTGTTAGAAAGCATTATGCTGTAGCATTATAATGACTTTTTATTTTATAGGGATCTGAAATAACAAATGATTAGAACTTTTTTGTTGTGTTGCACTTTTATAATTGCGACGTCTGCTTATGGAAATATGCCATCCTATTTCAACGAAGATATTGATAGCGAGTATAGAGAGCTGCTTAAACATGCAGACAAGATGCTTCCTGAAACAAATAAACAGCTAGCATATCTTCCTTCATTCTTTCCATTTAGCCTGTTGGATGTTCGCCCAACAAATTTCGTCAATAATAATGACAAGCAAGCCTTTGCAAATTTTAATTTTGGGGTATTAGGAAGTAGGTTCCTGAATATTAATAAGAAGCAACTTTCTAATTTGCCAAGTATCTCAATATGCAAGGAGCAAAAATGTAAAAAAGAACGAATTAAGCTGATAAAGCAGTTTTTAGTGGATTCAAAGAGTGAAGTTGAAATGTTGAGACAAAATACAAATATTTATATTGTCCAGCAAACGGCACCACATGTTTTTCGCATAAATAACACGTTTTATAGTCCAACGCAGCTTATTACCTACTACCCATCCAAACAAGCAGGATTCATCCCGTCAGGTGACTATAAGCTATCCAAGCCTGAAGAAGCTTCCAAAATGTTGGCATTATCTGAAGTTACTAAGGCTCTGAGAGAGGTAATGACTAAGTATAATGTTGCTGCAATCACGAGAGTAAACGAAGAGAGTCTCAACATAATCTTTGGAGGTATAAGCGATAACCACTGGGGAATCGTTATTAACCATAAATCAACTATTCCAACTTCTGGTGATTATAGCCATATAGGTTTGGAATTCGATATTGTTCAAAAAGTTTCAGATAGCAGTTTTTACTATCAGACTAACTAATGGCTGTTATTGGCACTTTTGTGAAGTTCAACTGTGAGTAAAAACTGACTGTCAACCCTAATTATTCCAAATATTGATTACCTTATAAAAGAAACAACAACGACAACCAGAGTAATAAACCCCGCAATCACAGCCTAATCAATAAGCATAAATTGATGAGGTATTGTTACTTTTAGTGCCTTATTGTTATTTATTGATCGTAATCAATAGATAACCTTTTAATACTCACTACACTTAACTTGCTGAGATGGAGCCGAGTCTATTCTTATGGAGTTGGTAATATGATTGAAAAATATGATTTTAGATTGTGAAGGAGAATAATATGCGAACAGGTAATATTTTATGGCCTACGGATTTTTCTGATACTGCATCACATGCTTTGCAATATGCCATTGAAATGGCGAATTTATATCAAGTAGGCATTCGTATTTTACACATTGTTGATCAGCCTTCAGATAATGAAAATTATATGATCCTTGCGATAACTCCCCAAGAGTTAGCTAAAAATATGGAAGACGCTGCGGCGAGTAAAATGCATGAGTTATTAGGTCAGTTAAATACTGATTTAAAGATTGAAACGGTTATTCGACATGGTGATGCCATTAATGAGATTTTAGATGAGACTAATAGCGGTGATATAGGCATGGTGGTAATTGCCAGTCATGGGAGAACCGGACTTTCTCATTTTTTGAATGTTAACGTTGCAGAAACGATCGCCAATAAAGCTGATTGCCCAGTGTTAATAGTCAAATAAAATTGGCGCGTATCTCTTGTCCCGCTGCGTTTTAGACGGGACAAAGTGGCCAGCAGGTTGGGTAAAAATGTGAGTTGTGTAAACATCAATACACGGTTTAATTGCCCGAAAGTGAACGTTTCATACTGGGGCAGTACCTGCATGTATAACCTGGTCTTTTCCTCATGAATTGACTGAATAATTAAGGTCCGCTTATGGCCACCCTCCAACCACTCCACAACATAAAATGTTGATAATAATTGGCAAGGTATTTTACTGTGTCGGATGGCGCTTCGCTTATCCGACCTACATTGGCACAAAGCCGCCTATTTGGATTTTCCCACCGGTAAAATAAAGCGTTTACTCAATACTAATACCTTGTTTTAAAAGGTACTCCACTACTTTATCAGTATGTGGCTTAAATGCTTTCCAACGGCCGATTGCTTTATTGTTAAGTGGTTGGCGTACTTGTACTTTACTGGCAGTAGAGACCGGTGCGGTGTTTAAGTGAAAATCTATACATTGCTCCTGCCACTCTAGGTTACAAAAGCTGACTAACTCTTTAATTTGTTGCTCGGGCTGTGCGACTAATTCTTCGTATTTTACTAATTTTATATTGCTGTGCAGGGTACTAAAGTGCTGCATTAGTTTGTAAAAACGGCTGTAAAATTTTGCAGTGTCGAGTAAATCGAGCGAGTACGCGTAGTAGGGGTTATTAATGGTAAATAATTGGCGATAGTTGCCAATACAGGTGTCCATTGGATCGCGCAGCATACAAATTATTTTGGCGTTTGGCAGTGCTTTGGTTATTAAATCGATATAAAAAAAGTTAAACGGGAGTTTATCTATAAAGTGCTTATGGCTACCGGTGATTACGCGAGTGGCATTTAAATAGGTTGACCCAAGCTGATTAAAATCAAGCTCGTAGGCTTTACTGAGCGTTTGAGTGTCGAGTACATGAGGTGTTTTTGTTTGGCTTAGCTTTTTAACACTTAGGCCAAAGTCTTGTAATTCACCGGCTGATTGTACGTCGCTGTGGCTCGATAAAATACGCTCAACTAATGTGGTGCCAGAGCGGGGCATACCTAATACAAAAATAGGTTCGGCCGTTGGGTTACCTTGTGTTAGCGCTTGTGTGTGCTGCTCACTTAAGAGTTTAATGTGTTCAAACAACTCAGTTGAGCTTTTATGATCAAACGGCTGCACAGCACGTTTTGCTACTTTACCTTGCTCTAACGCGTTAAAAGCTTCTGAAAATTCACCAATATCTTGATACTCTTTTGCTAAAGCATGGCCAATATGCAGTTTTGCATCGGGGTGCGTTACTTGCTCAAATACGTTTTTTAAGCGCTCAATATGGTTGTTTTGCTTACTTACTTTAGTTAAATCACTTAATGCAAAATGACTTTGATGGTGCAGCGGGTTAAGCGCTATGGCATTTTCAAAAGCGTGTTGGGCTTTATCAAATAGTCCTAAAAACTTAGCGCTTACACCGTAGTTATAATAAAACGGTGGTTGAGCTTTGTTAGCTGCTGTAGCCAGTTTAATAGCGCGCTCAAAGTAGTTAAGTGCTTGCTCGTGAATACCTGCTTGAGTAAGTGCAACGCCGAGTGTGTCGGCATCAAGGGCTTTAGTTATTTGTTTTAATGGCACCGATAGTGCGGTGTTTTTTGCTTTTTGTAATTCGCCAGTAAGTGCGTAACATTTAGCAAGTTGCGCGGTGTATTCAATACTTTGGCCAAGGGTGAGGGCTTTTTCGATGAGCTTTATTGCTTTGTGTATTTGCCCAACAGTTAAATTAACCATTGCTAGCAAAAAATACCCATCAGCAAAGTCTGGTTTGAGTGTAACTAACTCCACTAGGGCTTTGTGTGCTTGCTCTATTTTACCTTGGTTTAGGGAGTGTATTGCGCTTTGATGAAGTTGCTTTAAATTTGGCTGCATGGTTTTTGGTAATTATTTTGTGAAAGAAAATAAAAAGGCTCAAATAAATTTGAGCCTTAAAACATTGTTTAAAAATTACTATAAATTATATTTCAAATTTGTAGTTAAATTTAACACCTACCGTAAGCGGGCGATTAATGTAATGGCCGTAGTTACGTTGTATATCGGCACCATTTGCTGATGTTATATCGGCATCTGAACGACGAACTGAGGTAACTGCGTATTTGTTGAATAGGTTATCAACATATAGGGTAGTTGACCATGCATCAGCTGTTAATTTAGCTGATATATTACTTAAGCTGTAACCTGGTAGTGTTTCGCCATTGTCATGCAAGCCAACTCTTGTAATTACATCGCTTTGCGCGGTTAGACCGTAGTTAATATCAAGCGTTTTGTCGTTAAATACATCTGTTTGATAGTTTACACCCATTGAGAACTGATGCTCTGGAGAGCCTGGTAAACGGTCGCCGTCTTCTGCGCCATCGGTACCATCAGCATTAAACAAAAATGGCGCATCTGATGTTAGCTCTGCTTTTGTATAAGCATAGGTTGCATAAACTGAAAACGAGTCAGATAAAATGGCACGGGTAGATATTTCAATCCCTTTTGCGTTAGCGCTACCTGCGTTAGATAAGTACGGTAGTTGGCCTACATCAGTAGCGCCCGCAATTTGTGCATCATCCCAATCTACGTTAAATAGCGCGGCGTTAAAATGAAGTTGGCTTCTAAACCAGGTGCTTTTAAAGCCTAACTCGTAGTTTGTTGTTGTATCGGCATCGTAAAGCATTTCTTCTGGACTACCACAACCTGCTTGGTTAGCTGGTAATGGATCAGGACACGGTGCTAAACCATTTGAACCGCCGATTCTAAATCCTTCACTTACCGTTACATAGCCCATGACTGAATTTGTGAATTGGTATTTAGCATTAAACTTAAAGAGGCTGCCGTTATCGTCAGCTTCATTTTTTTCAAAGTTTAATGAAATAGCATCAGGTGCTGCGTCATCAAATAAGGTATTAAATAATGGAAAATCTACAGCTGACTCAGATTCAACGTCGTATTGGTATAAACGCATACCTAAAGTTACGTCTAGTTTTTCTGTTACTTGGTAGCCTATTTCGCCAAACAAAGCTGATTCTGTTATCTCGGTACGATCTACCGAGAAGTACTCAAGTTGATCTGGGCGAGACTGCGAAGCGCCAAAGTTTTCTACTGCAAAGTCACCAAAGCCAGGCGTAAACTCTTTACTAGAAGCATCCGTTTCTATTTTGTTGTAAAACGCACCAACAATCCAGTTTAAGTCGCTATCGCCTTGCGATACTAAACGCAGCTCTTGGGTGAAGGTGTCTTCTTCTTCAATCTCACGCGTGAAAGATGAAAACGCTGGGAATTCTTCATAGCCATAATCAAGGCGAATAAGTAAATCGGTTTGATCGCGTTGGCCGTCGGCATCAAAGCTCGAAATACCAGTAGCCGATACTAGCTCTGCAAAACCTAAATCGGCTTTTAGCTCAAGGCTTAGTAATTGATCTTTTTTCTCGCGCGGCTCTTCAAAGCGATAAGCCGATTCGTATTTACCTATTACGTCGCTTAAACCGTTGTTTGAATTAAGGCTGTTGTAATGAACAATCGAGCGGCCTTCGCTGTCTTGGTTTTGGTAAAAGTAGTTAAGCGTACCTTCAAACGATTCATTTGGTTTAAAGCGAACAGAAATACGACCTGTAGTGGTGGTTTCGCCGTTGGCGTCTTTTACATTTTTAAGGTTGTTACTAACTGCTGAGCTATCGCTCCAATCTGGATCTGGCAACGATACGCCAGGCTCACGTACTACGTAGCCGTAATCGATAAAACCCGGATCTTCATATACGTTTAAGCTGGCGCGCACTGCTAATTTATCTTCGATAATAGGAAGGTTAAATATAAAACCGCCTTCGCCACCTAAAGAGTCACTTTCTTTTGTTTGAAACAGGTCGCCGTAAACTTCAAGCGATGTAAAATCAAGCTCAGGCTGTTTAAGCATGTAACGAATTGCACCGCCTAATGTGCCTGCACCATAAAGGGTGCCTTGTGGCCCAATTAATACTTCAACACGCTCAATATCTACTAGGCGCATATCTACCGAAACAGGAATTTCGTTTATATAAGTAGATACCGTGCCGCCATCTGATGATGGACCAGACGAGTTTGTATTTAAACCACGAACAATAATAGGCGAGCCTGAGCGGCCACCTTGATCGGTAATTGTTAAACCAGGTACCCAGCGCGCTACATCCGCAAGCTCACTGATATTTTGATCTTTCATTATATCAGCATCAAGGGCTGTAATATTTAGCGGTGCATTTTGCACAGAGCCGCTGCGCCTTGTTGCTGTAACTTCGATTACTTCGAGTGATTTGTTTTTAGCTGCAACTTCTTCTTGAGCAAGTGCGGCATTAGGCAATAAAAATACGCTAGAAACAGCGCTCGAAATAGCCAAGGTTAACAAGCTTGGTTTAAACATAAAAAGTGATCCCCAGTTCAAATGTTTTACATTAGTAAATTAAGTTAAGCAGTTTATCAGGGAGTGAAGTCGCTTGGAATATTTAAATTGAATTTTAATTCACTTTTATAGAATAAATATGGTTTATATGTAGGGTTTTTATTTGGTTAATCGGTAATACAGGCAATGGCTTAGTGTAATTAGGTACAGTTAGATTAAAAATTAAACCCTTGTTTAAAGGTAAATAGTCATTCATATTTTAAAGGTGGTGTTATGACGTGCTCGTTAAACAAATTATTACATTAAAATTAATATTTCATAATGTCATTACTTATACTTTTATTAGCACTATTAAAGTGTATTTTGATCCCCATTAAGAATGTTAAGTCGCCATTATTAGTGACAGTTTAAGTTATTGAGTGAGCGTGTTTGATTGCCGCTTCGTATTCTCTTTTTTATTTTGTCCGCACTTTTTTGTGCGTGTTTTTAAGGATTAACAATGAGCCAACTATTTTCGCCTTTATCACTAGGGCAAGTAACGCTAGATAACCGTATTATTATTGCACCCATGTGCCAGTATTCAGCCAATAATGGCGCTGCTAGCGATTGGCATACTATTCATTTAGGCCAATTGAGTTTAAGTGGTGCAGGGTTACTTATTTTAGAAGCAACAGCAGTAAACCCAGAAGGGCGTATTAGCTACGGCGATTTGGGGCTTTGGAATAACGAAACCCAGCAAGCACTAGGCAAAAGCCTAAAAGCAGTAAGGCAATACAGCCCTATGCCTATTGGTATTCAGTTAGCGCATGCTGGGCGCAAAGCATCAACTGAAAAACCATGGGATGGTGGTGATGCGATTGCACCTGATGATGTAAATGGCTGGCAAACGCTCGCACCTTCTGCAATTGCGTACGACGCTAACAGCCCAGTGCCAAAAGCAATGAGCCAATCTGACATAGATTCACTAATTAAAGATTTTGTAAGTGCAGCTAAACGCGCTGATGAACTCGGCCTTGATTTAATCGAGCTTCATGGTGCGCACGGTTACCTGTTACATCAATTTTTGTCGCCACTTTCAAACAAGCGCGATGACAACTACGGTGGCAGCCTAGAAAACAGAATGCGCTTATTACTTGATGTGTTTAAAGCGGTAAGAGCGGTATTCCCCAGTAATAAAGCAGTGGGTGTGCGTATTTCGGCAACCGATTGGGTTGAAGGTGGCTGGGATTTAGAGCAATCGATAGTGCTTAGTAAAGCGCTTGATGAACTAGGTTGTGATTTTATTCATGTAAGTACGGCGGGCCTAAGCCCAGAGCAACAAATACCAGTAAAACCTAATTTTCAGGTACCGTTTGCAACAGCCATAAAAGAAGCGGTTAAAATGCCTGTTATAGCGGTGGGTTTAATTACACAGGCGCAACAAGCCGAAGATATTATTAGTGAGCAGCAAGCCGATGGCGTAGCACTAGCGCGTGGCATTTTATATAACCCGCACTGGCCGTGGCATGCAGCTGCAGAGCTTGGCGCTACAGTAACTGCACCTAAACAGTATTTACGCTCAAGCCCACATGGGCAGCCATCACCAATAAAATAAAGTTTAGTTTTTTTGTAGAAACCCAACCCGCGTTTGCGGGTTGGGTTTTATTATTTTTATAAAGTAGAGACACACATGACCCAAACAGGCGTTTCAGCGCAACCTCTTAGCAATACACTCGTTACTATTATTGCTTTGTGTTGCGGTCTTATTGTTGCCAATATTTATTACGCTCAACCTATTATTGAGTTACTTGCCCCAGAAGTTGGATTAAGTTCACGCAGTGCTAGCCTTATCGTATCGCTTACACAAATAGGCTACGCTTTGGGGTTGTTTTTTTTAGTACCACTAGCTGATTTAGTTGAAAATAAAAAGCTTATGTTGGTCACTCTTGGTGTGTCGTTTTTGAGTTTAGTGGGTACGGCACTTGCTGATTCACCTAATGTAATGCTTATTTTATGTTTAATGATAGGTATGAGCTCGGTTTCTGTTCAGGTGCTTATTCCGCTTGCTGCGCATTTATCGTCTGACGAAAAACGCGGACAGGTTCTTGGTAATATTATGGCGGGTTTGTTGTTAGGTATTTTGCTGGCAAGACCTATATCGAGTTTAATAGCCGATCACTTTGGTTGGCGTGCTGTATTTTACTTTGCAGCAGGGTGTATGGTGTTTATTGCAGGCGTAATTTATTTTGCTATTCCAAGTAGGCAACCAACCCATAAAACAACGTATTTTAAGTTATTAAAATCGCTTAAACAGTTAATGATTAGCCAACCAGTGCTGCGGCAACGTTCACTTTTTCAAGCGTTAATGTTTGCATCGTTCAGCTTATTTTGGACGAGCGTACCGGTTGTGCTTGCCCGTGAGTATGGTTTATCCCAATCAGAAATAGCATTATTTGCACTAGTGGGCGCAGCAGGTGCTGTAGCTGCCCCCATTGTTGGGCGTTTGGCTGATAAGGGCTATACACATCAGGTATCGTTACTGGCCAAACTCATTGCAGCACTGTGCTTTTTACCAAGCTTATTTGAGTTACCTTACGGCATTATAGTATTGGCATTAACCGGTGTGTTTATTGATTTTGCTGTGCAGGCCAATATGGTATTGGGTCAACGTGCAGTGTACGCACTAGAGCCACAAAGCCGTGCGCGTTTAAACGCTATTTACATGACTAGTATATTTGTAGGTGGCGCAGTAGGCTCGCTTATTGCCAGCCCATTATATGAAGCGGGCGGGTGGACAGCTATTGCTCTGGTCGCTACCGGCATGCCGCTTATTTCGTTGATTGGTTATTTGGTTACAACTAAAAAGCAAAGTAAGGCTGTGAGTTAAAAAATTACCAGATACAACACAATAAAGTCACCATGTGCGTGGTGACTTTATTTAACTTGTTTAGGTTAGTTTGGTAGTTAATTAAGTAGCCTGTTTTTTTGCGTTTGAAAACGAGCTACCAACAGATGCAATAATTACAAGCAAAATAGCGAGCCACTGCCATAAAGTAAGCAATTCACCCAGTATAATAAACCCTGCGAGCGAGGCAATTGCAGGCTCTAAGCTCATCATTACGCTAAACCCTTGTGAAGGCATGTTACGCAGTGCAACCATTTCAAGTGTATAAGGCAGTGCACTTGATAAAATAGCAATACCAATCCCTAATGGGATAATTTCCCATGTAAACGCGGCGCTTTGCATAATGCCGCCGTAAGGCACTAGCACTATAGCGGCAACAGTCATGCCCAATGCGACAGTGGCTCCACCAGAGCTTTGTGTGCCCGTTTTTTTACCAAATAATATATAACCTGCCCAACATGCACCGGCACCAAGCGCAAGCGCTACACCCAATGGATCAAGGCTGTCTTGGCCGCTCATATCAGGAAGCAGAAGTAAAATACCGGCAATAGCACAGGCAACCCAAAATAAATCACGTTTGCGGCGTGATGAAAACAAGGCAACAGCAAGCGGGCCTGTAAATTCAAGTGCTACACCAATGCCTAGTGGAATGCGTTCAATGGCGTAATAAAACAAAATGTTCATGCCGCCTAAGCTTAAACCATACACAATTATAGGAATACGATTACCCGTAGTAGGTAAGTGTTTCCAAGGTTTAAACACTAAGCAAAGTATAAAGGCAGAAAAACCAAGCCTAAGGGCTGTCGTGCCTTCAGGGCCAACAATAGGAAAAAGCTGTTTTGCAAACGACGCGCCCGTTTGAATGGTCATCATGGCAAGCAATACACACACGATAGCCAGTAAATAACTTTTTGAAGATGCTTGCATTTTAATCCTTGAGTTGAGTAACTCTATCAATTAGTTATGTAATGCAGGGAGTATAAAAGCTAAACCCGCCCGATATTAATGGCGGCATAGTATCTTTTTTTAAATTTATAGGTAAGTGTTTGCGACCAAAAATAACGCAATTAAAAGTATATTAAATAGGGCAGGTAAATAAAGTAAGAGGTAAAGTTAGCAAACAGGCGTTTGCTAACTTTAATCAGTTGGTTAAAAGGCCTTAGTGGGCACTTTTATTAACTAAGCCATCAAGCGAGTAGAGGCCTCGTTTTTCATCATTTTTGCGTTTAATTTCTTCAAGTGCGCGCGATTCTACAGCGTCAAATAAAGCATTAATTAAGCGGTTAAAATGTTTGTGCATTGCACTGCGCGCTGCATTTGCATCATGCGACTTTAGGGCTGTATAAATAGCGGTGTGTTCGTCCATAACGCATTCGTTATTGTTTTTACACACACTGCCATAGTCAGCAACAATTTGTGGATTTGTTAAACGTAAATCCCACAAGTTAGACACTGCAAATTCAAGTGCTTTATTACGCGTTGCTCTAGCTATAATTTCGTGAAACTCACGGTCGGCTTGCTCAACATACAGGCCTTTTTCCATAGCAATTAATGTTTTATTTAGTTGCTCTAGTTCTTCTTCTGTAATACTTTGCGCAGCTAAAGCGGCAATTTCGCCTTCAATTAACGCGCGAGCTTGAGTGAGTTCAAATGCACTGATTTCTTTTGATTTTATAGATGCATTTTTTTGTTCTACTACGTAAACACCAGAGCCGGTTTTAACTTCAACTCGGCCACGTACTTCTAATGCGATAATAGCTTCTCTAATGGTAGGGCGACTTACATCAAACATTTCTGCAAGTTCACGTTCAGGTGGTAAACGACTCCCAGCAGAAAATTCGCCTTGATTTATTAAAGACTCAATTTTATCAACTATGCGCCAAAATAAGCGACGATTACCCATACTTTACCTTCATTACCTTAAGGAATAATGGCCTCTGGGGCCTATAAGTCAAAACCAACTGTTAATATCAGAGGTTACCTTAAAATTCACTATTATGTCAAAATTCTAACGCGATGTTAGGGTTAAAAACCACTATACACCAATGGTTGCATTCTTGTATTACCAATTTAGTTTAAAATAATGCAATTGGCCAGCTTGATTGGTAATGTTTTTATGTGTTAGGTTAGATTTAAGGTTATTGAGTAACAAATATTGGTAATAAACCGAGTTGGGTTGTCAGTGTTAAGTTTGTTGTAGAAGTATTTGATTGCCCATGGATGGGGATCGCTATTTTAAAGTGTTTTGTAAGATGTGTCGTTGTACGAGAGCTATTTAAGCTTTCTTCTGGGCGTTAACTGTCGTTGGTTAACGCCCATATTTTATTTAATTAGTCGTTAGGGTACACAACCCCAAGCTGTTTGCGCGCTTCATCAAGAACGCTCATTACGTTACTGGCTAAAATGTGCGTATTAATTGGTGACTCAAGGATATTTTGCTTCACTAATGACATAAAATGCTCAACTTCGTATTTCATAAAGTGCTCATCAAACGGCTGGGATATAACCTCTACATCACCATTATTAGCAATAAACTCCACCTTTTTAAGTTGCGATACCGCTTCTATACGTATGCGCCCAAGCTCGCCTTGTATTTCGGTTATGTTGTCGCCTTGCGATATTTTGGAGTAACTAATAACGGCTTGTTTATCAGCGTAGTTTAGTAATACATCGCCCGCACCATCTACACCAGTATCAAGCAATACGCCACTGGCACTCACGCTTTTTGGTGCCCCCCAAAGTGCAATTAATAAATACAGTGGGTAAATCCCTAAATCAACTAAAGCGCCGTTAGCAAACTCGGGTAAAAATGTGTTTGGGCGTTCGCCATTTTTATACTTATCGTAACGCGATGAGTATTGACTGTACTGGCCAATATATTTACGTGGTGTGCCAATTTTTACCATTGCCTGTTGCAGCCGTTCAAAGTTAGGCAAGTGAGTGGTCATCATGGCTTCCATGTAAAGGCGCTGATGCTTTTTTGCTGTAGCTATAATGCTTGCAAGCTCTTTAGAATTGGCAGCTGATGGTTTTTCGCCAAGGACATGTTTACCCGCTTCTAGACACATAACGGCATATTGTTTGTGTAAGCTGTTAGGGGCGGCTATGTAGACAGCATCAACATGTTTATCTTGGCAAACTTGCTCGATTGAGGTGAAAATTTTTGTTTGTGCATTTTGTGGGTGTTTGGCTAAAAACGCTTCGCCGCTAGATACTGCGCGCGAGCACACCCCATATAAATTAAAATCGTTTAACGTATTTGCAGCGGCTAACAATGTGTCGCTAATAAAATTGGTGCCAACAATAACAAAGTTCATGCTCACTCCTTAGCTTAAATAAAAATAATAAGAGTGTTTAGTTTAACATTTTTTTAGTCCTATATGCTCGAGGAGAGCACCCAAACCAGCGTTTAACATTAACACTTAGTGTTGCTTGTTCCTGATACCCTAAAAGCTCAGATATGGTTGAGATTGTAAATTGGTTTTGCGCTAAATAGTGTGCAGCTAAAGCGCGGCGAGTGGCATCTTTTAGTTTTACAAAACTCGTATTATGTTTGATAAGTTCTCGATGCAGAGTACGCGGGTGCATACCCAGCGCAGCTGAAATAGTTTGGTTGCTACATTGATAAATAGGAAGCATAGGCCTAATTAGCGCACTAACTTGGTTGGGCAACGGTTGTGTGTGTTCTTTGTTTTTTGCCAAGAAGTTTAGCGCTGCTTGTACTTTATTTAGTTTAGGGTGATCAAGCTCAAGGGTTAAATCACTTTTTGAGATTACAATGCCAGCGCTGTTGCGATGCTCTATAACGTTACAACCAAAGTAAGTGTTATAGGCACGAGTATTAGTACTTAACTTTTTTGGCAAAAATATATTAATTGGTTTGCAGCGGTTATTACTCAGCTTTTTAATAACAGCTAATGCTAAACCAATGGTTAGCTCAATGACTTGGTTTATGTGCGGTAATGGTTTTAAATTAATTTCGAATGATAAAAACAAGCTTTTATCATTCTCTAAAGGATGCGAGTTTAAGCTAAGTGCAGGGCTGTGTAAGTAAAGGTATTTAATAACCCAATTAAGTGCATCACCTAAATTAGTACTACTTTTGGCAGCTATTGCAATATGTCCTAAAATATCAAAATTTTGTCTACTTGCGAGCTTAAGGCCAAAACTAGAGCAATTGAACTTACAAGCACAGTATTCTAAAAGCTCAGCGTAATCTCGATAAGGTAAATATTGGTTGTCGAGATTTTTAAAGTCAACGTTACTAATATTACAGCTTTGCATTATTTCATGCGGATCGCCGCCAAATTCGCTAATTAGCGTGTCTATACCTTGTAATGACGTGGCTCTGATTAGGCTGCTCATGGTTAACCCCAAATAAGTGATGTCTAAAAATATCAAGTTTTATTGGGTTTTTCTATGCACTATTACTGTTAAGGTCGTTTAAAACTTTTATTAAGGTACACCATGAACAATACAACATTTGATTACATTGTGATTGGCGCAGGCAGTGGCGGCTGCGTTATGGCATCGCGCTTGTCTGAGGATAAAAATGTCAGTGTGTGTTTAATTGAAGCTGGCGGCAGCGATAAAAGTGCATTTGTGCAAATGCCAGCTGGCATAGCAGCGAGTGTGCCTTATGGCATAAATAGCTGGCATTACAATACGGTGCCACAAAAAGCGCTTAATAACCGCTGTGGTTTTGTGCCGCGTGGCAAAGTATTGGGTGGGTCAAGCTCTACCAATGCAATGGTTTACATAAGAGGTAATAAGTACGATTACGACCAATGGGCGGCTAATGGCAATACGGGATGGGATTTTGAGAGTTTACTCCCGTACTTTATTAAAGCTGAGAACAATAAAGCGTTTATAAATAATGAGCTGCACGGAACAAAAGGCCCGCTACATGTACAAGAGCTAAGTAACCCAAGCAATGTAAACCAATACTTTTTAAATGCCTGTGCTGAGCAGGGTATTAATTTAAGCGACGATATAAATGGTAGAGAGCAAAGCGGCGCGCGTTTATCACAGGTAACTCAGCACAATGGCGAGCGTTGTAGTGCAGCAAAAGCATATTTAACACCGCATTTAAACCGCCCAAATTTAACGGTATTAACCCATAGCCACGTTAATAAAATAAATATAACCAATAAGATAGCGCAAGGCGTGCAAATAGAGCGTAATAAAGAGGTTATTAATTTACGTGCTAAAAAAGAGGTAATACTTAGTGCTGGCGCTATTAATTCGCCGCAAATATTAATGCTTTCGGGTATTGGCCCTAAAGAGCAGTTAAGTGCACATAACATTAAGGTTCAGCACGTACTTGAAGGTGTTGGCGCTAACTTACAGGACCACTTAACGGTAGTGCCACTTTATAAATCAAAAACAAATAAAGGCACATTTGGTATAAGCCCGCTAGGCATTGCCAGTATTTTTAAAGGGTGCGTTAATTGGTTTAGTAAACGAGAAGGGCGATTAACCAGTAATTTTGCAGAGTCGCACGCGTTTATTAAATTATTTGAAGGCTCGCCAGCGCCAGATGTGCAGCTAGAATTTGTTATTGGGCTGGTGGACGATCATAGTCGTAAATTACACACTGGGCATGGTTACAGTATACACAGCAGTATTATGCGCCCCAAAAGCCGAGGTACTATTACATTAGCCGATAACAACCCGCGTAGTGCACCGCATATTGACCCTAATTACTTAAGCCACCCAGATGATTTAACTGTAATGCTTGCAGGCCTTAAAAAAACACTCGCTATTATGCAAAGCAACGCTTTTGATAACATACGCGGTAAAATGCTCTACCCGCTTGATATAAATAATGATGAGCAGCTAATTGAGTTTATACGCCAAACTGCAGATACCGAATATCACCCAGTAGGGACATGTAAAATGGGGCAAGACTCAATGGCAGTGGTAGATACTAATTTGCGAGTACACGGGGTGAGTAACTTACGCGTAGTTGATGCGTCGATTATGCCTACTATTATTACCGGCAACACAAATGCGCCGGTAATTGCTATTGCTGAAAAAGCGGCTGATTTAATTAAACACGCAAAGGAATAATTAAATAAACTGTAGTAGGGCTATTAATTAGCGATAAAACTCATTTAGCCATTGTTGCCAATCGCTTTCAAGATGTAGCATTTGCTGATGCTTTTTAGCGTTTAGATGCTTGGCTTCGTCCTCGCTTGCCACATAAGGCCCAACGCGGCATAGGGGGCAATGGTTAGATGTTAAGTATGCAGGCATTGTAAGGCGTGAGCTTAATTCGCTAGTATGTTTATCGAGACTTTTTGGGCTGAAAACGTAAGTTATGCCGCTTGTGTCTTTAACGTGTTTGTCGCGGTCAACATTACGAACTTTATAACCTTCAAAATGGCTAATATCAAATGGGATTTGGCCTAAATAATCTGCGGTTAAACCGTTATTTAAACTCCCCTCTATATTCCATTCTCGATAAGGTTTTACATCCTTTGAGGTGATGTAACAAAGCATTGGCCCATTTTTATCAAGCGCGTATTCGTTAGCGTATTTAATAAATTGATGCAGTAAAGCGCGGTTTAATATGTTCATGCTGGTTTGGCGCGTGTTGTTTTCAAACGCTTCACGGCCAACAAATGCAGGTATAAGCGGAAACTGAAAAATAACCACATCAAAGCTGTGCTGGTTTTTACTTAGAGCTTGCCAACATGCAGGGTTTGTTACATCAAAACTATTAAGTACCTCAACGTTATGCGCTTTTAAGTTGCTAAGTGCATTGTGCTGGTATTTTTGCTCAATAGTAGTTTGGTCATCGTAAGTGGATGCAACCAATGCTTTTGGCGATAGATGGGTGTAAATAGAGTTCGAAAACGATAAATCGCCATCGCCTACCGTGAGTATTCGCCATTGAGGATTTAAATACATATTTTATTTAGCGTTTATGTTTGTAGCAGTATTATTTATATCGCTATTTGTTTGTGAGTCTTTTGCTAGTAAACGATGAAACGCAAGTCTGGTTTTTAACCCTTCGATTGCGATTTGTTTAATAATAAGATTAAAGGTAATTAAAATAGCAAAGGCAATATGAATAGGGCCGTGAGTAAATCCTGCATCTGTATCGTACAGTGTTAAACCGAATAGCAAAAATAAGACGACTAAAAATATTTCGAGTAATTGACTTGAATAAAAGCTTAAACGACCTTCGCTCTTATGATCTTTTTTAATGCGAATAGCGCAAAAAAATGGGATCACTTTGATTTTAAATGCAGCGTTTTTTTCTACGTAGTTTTCGCCAAGTTCGTCGAGTTGTTGGCGTAGTTGGTCAATCATGGTGTGTCCTCAAATAGCAGTGCGCGGATATTACCTTATTACCACGCAATATTTAAGTTTACAGCTGCTATTTAGGGTAAATACTCATACCAATAGTCAAAATGTGACAAACAAACACAACAGAGGTAAGTACAAAGCGCATTTTTTGATAATCTTTATGATAGGTTTGCCATTGCGGCGTGGCTTTTTCAAATATAAGTACTAACCAAAAACTAGCACCTAACCAAGCGAGTGCCCACTCAACAGGTAAAAATGATAAAAATGGTATAGGTATTACAGGCGCAACAGCTTTTATAGCATTGCTATAAGTTTGCTCTCCGGCGCGCCATAAGTTACCCGCCATAAATGCTAAAATGGCGATACTGTAAAAAGTAAAAAACTCCAAGTTAAGGCTATTACTGCCAAACATGAGTGGCCAACCTACACACCCTAAAAACGGGATTAAGCCTAGGTAACCTAGCTGTATATGGTTAACAAATTTTTCCATTACGGTGTGCCTTATATTTAATGACTTATTTGAAGCGGGGCTATTGTAGCAGTATTGCGATTAGCGGTCTTAATAATTCGCCAGCGTTTACAATTCAACTAATGTTTACGATAACAATGATTATATAGTTCAACCCAAAAAATCGATTGTTTTAATCTAAACAATCAATTTTATTTAATTCCCCATTGGCCTTATTGTATTAATCAAGCCAACGCAGAAGGTCGTTTAAAACGAAAGCGTTGATTACTTTTAAAATACATAAACACAGATGAGGAAATACCATGAGCACTTCATTAATCAATACAAAATTACAACCATTCAATGCAACCGCTTACCACAACGGTGACTTTGTAGAATTGTCTGAAAAAGATGTTCTAGGTAAATGGTCTATCTTCTTCTTTTACCCAGCAGACTTTACATTTGTATGTCCTACCGAATTAGGTGACCTTGCAGATTACTATGCACAACTTCAAGAAATGGGCGTAGAAGTTTACTCAGTATCTACTGACACTCATTTTACTCATAAAGCATGGCATGACACGTCAGACACTATCGGTAAAATTACTTACCCAATGATTGGCGACCCAACAGGGCGTATTACACGTAGCTTTGGTGTAATGATTGAAGAAGAAGGTTTAGCACTTCGCGGTACATTTGTAATGAACCCAGAAGGCGAAATTAAAGTAATCGAAACTCACGATTTAGGAATTGGCCGAAGCGCTAAAGAACTAGTTCGTAAAGTACAAGCTGCACAATACATTGCAACTCACGATGGTGAAGTTTGCCCTGCATCTTGGCAGCCAGGTGAAGACACACTTGCACCTTCACTAGATTTAGTTGGTAAAATCTAAATATAGGTTTACCCACTTTTATAAGGGCAGGTAACTGCCCTTAAATCAACGAACATTCGTTTGTTGGTGCCTCCAATATCAATATACTTGTTTAAGCACATGCATTATTTGGCATGGGAGGCTTGCTGTTTAAATTTTCCTAAAAGGGTTAAGCCATGTTAGATAACAACATAAAAAATCAATTAAAAAGCCATTTCGAATCGCTTACTCAACCTGTTGAGCTGCTTATTGCCTTGGATGACAGCAAAAAATCAGCAGAAGTAGAAAGCTTAGCAAACGATTTAGCCTCACTAAGCGATAAATTTACTGTAATAAGCAACCCTGATACAAGCGCACGTCGCCCATCAATGGTTGTACATTCGCCTATTAAAAACACTCATGTTACGTTTGCAGGCGTACCTATGGGTCATGAATTCACAAGTTTAGTGTTAGCACTTTTGCATACTGGCGGACATGCAAGTAAAGCTAAAAGCGAAGACATTGAGCAAATACAATCGCTTACTCAAGAGCTGAACTTTGAAGTATATATAAGTTTAAGTTGCCAAACGTGCCCGCAAGTAGTGCAAGCACTTAACACTATGGCAGCGACAAACAGTAATATTAAAGCCACCATGATTGACGGTGCATTATTTCAAGGTGAAGTAGAAGAGCGAAATATTTTAGCTGTACCGGCTGTATATTTAAATGGCGAACCATTTAGCCAAGGTGCACTAAGCCTTACTGACATACTCAATAAAGTAGATAGCAAAGGGGCTGCTAAACAAGCAGCAGCACTAAGCGAAAAAGACGAGTTTGATGTACTTGTAGTTGGTGGCGGCCCAGCGGGTGCGTCAGCTGCGATTTACTCAGCACGAAAAGGGTTAAATACAGGTATTGTTGCCGACAGATTTGGTGGACAAGTTGCCGATACATTAGCAATAGAGAACTTTATTTCGATTAAAGCGACCGAAGGGCCTAAATTGGTTGCCCAGCTTGAAGAGCACGTTAAAGAATACGATGTAGATGTGATGCATAATCAGCGTGCAGCGGCACTTGGTTATAACAATGGTTACGAAATTACACTAGAAAATGGCGCAGTACTTAAAGCTAAGTCGCTCGTACTTGCCACTGGTGCACGCTGGCGCGAAATGAACGTACCAGGCGAGCAAGAATATCGTGGCCACGGTGTGGCATATTGCCCACATTGCGACGGCCCTTTATTTAAAGGCAAACCTGTTGCTGTAATTGGTGGTGGTAATTCAGGTATAGAAGCGGCAATCGATTTAGCCAATATTGTGAAAAGCGTTACGGTACTTGAATTTGCAGACACACTACGAGCCGATGAAGTGCTTATTCGTAAAGCTAAAAGCATGGCTAATATTACTATTATCAAAAGTGCACAAACCACCGAAGTACTTGGTGATGGTAAAAAAGTAACTGGCTTAATGTACACAGATAGAGTGTCGGGAGAGAGTAAAGAGCTTGAACTTGCCGGTATATTTGTACAAATAGGCTTAATACCAAATACCGAGTGGTTAAAAGACAGCGACCTTGAATTAAGCAAATTTGGTGAAATACTAATTGATGCTAAAGGCGCAACTTCATTACCAGGAATTTACGGCGCGGGGGATGCAACCAATACTCCGTTTAAACAAATTATTATTGCAATGGGCAGTGGTGCAACAGCAAGCTTAGGCGCATTTGATTATTTAATCCGCCACTCTGAAGAAGCTGATCAAAGCGCTGCTTAATGTAATTAGTAAAAACTCTCTTGATATAACAGCAAGGCTACACCCATAGCTGTTTGTTAACCCAAGCCGCCCTTCTCCAAAGGCGGCTTTTTTAATGCTTAAGAATTAGCACACGATTTAATCGCACCCACCACCAGAATCGCCGCCGCAATCTGTATAAGAATGTGATGAGTTACTGCTAGAGGAAGCTGTTGAGTCATTGCCAGTATAAGCTGATGATCCACGTGATGACTTAGCACTGATAAATGTAACTAACAGCAATACGCCTGATACGATAACTATTGTTATTGATGAGCTCCATTGCCCAGTGGAAACGCCTTTAAATACTGCAACAATAAGGACAGTTAGTAATATAGTTCTAATTATGTTTTTCATTGTTAATTCCTTATCTAACTATATTTAGCACGCAGTTAAGTGTGCAAAGCTAATATTTTTAAAGCTTTAGTAATTGTGCCGCTGACGCAATAGCGACTTCTAAAGAATGCATTTTAAACGGTTTTGAAATAAACATATCCATACCGGCTTGTTTGCATGCTAATTTATCTTGCGATGAAGTATTGGCTGTAAGGGCAACAATATAGGTTGAATCGTGCGGACAGATACTTTTTGAACGCAGTTGTTTTGTAGCCTCAAAACCATCGAGTATAGGCATAATACAATCCATAAAAATAAGGTCGTAATGCTTTTGCTCGCATTTAAATATGGCATCTTGCCCATCTACTGCAAAGTCTGGCTTTATATTGAGTTTATTAAGTGACGCATCAAGAACGAGTCTGTTTATGTCGTTGTCATCCACCACTAAAACAGAAAGCTTAGAAGCGTTAATGTTTATTTTTGATAGTGGATTTAGCTCTACTTTTTGCTCTTTACCTAGCTCTATAGGGATACTTAGCGAAAAAGTAGTTCCTTGATTTACTTTACTACTTACCTTGATTGTTCCGCCCATATACTCAACAAGTTCTTTAACTATTGCGAGGCCAAGTCCTGTGCCTCCTTTACTGTTTTTAGCATCTACTTCTTGAGTAAAAGGGGAGAATAAAGATTCAAGAAATTGGCTAGTCATGCCTCTTCCTGTATCGGCGACTTTAATGTTTAGCGTTAATTTATTATTGTTATTAATCACAGACGTGTGCAGTTTTACACAACCATGCTCAGTAAATTTTAACGCATTACTTAATAAGTTGGAGGTAATTTGACTTAGGCGTGTGTTATCGCAATATGCCCAGCAGCTATCAGAAATTTCATTTTTAACTTCTAGTTCTACATTGCTGTTTTTAAATAACGGGGTGTACAAAGAAATGAGATCAGTAAATGTTGTATTTAATAAAACATCCGTCGGTTCTAGCTTTAACTCACCGTGGTTAATTTTAGAAAAATCGAGTACTTCGTTTATTATGCTCAGGAGTATATCTGCGCTACGCAGCGCGACTTTTATTTTTTCGGTTCTCTTTTGTTCGTTATGTTCATCTATTAACGTAGTAAGCATGCCCGTAATGCCATTTAGCGGTGTTCTAAGTTCGTGGCTTATTTTTGCAAAAAGCATGCTTCTATCTTCGAGTAATCGCTCGGCTTGTGCTTGTTTATTTTTAAGCTCTTCTCTTAGAGTCACTGCTTCGGTAATATTTTGAAAGGTACCAAACAAACGTACACAGGTATCACCGTCAAATTCGGCTTCGCCAAATGTAGATACCCAAATGGTTTGATTTTTGGCTGTAATAATTTCAAGTTCTAGATGCCACTTTTCGCCGTGTTGTATAGCAAGCTCAACTGCTTTATTTATTTTGTCTCTGCTTGTACCTTCTTTGTAAAAGTTAACTGCAGATTCAATTTCAGGCTGATAGTTTTCATCAACTTGATGGATTAGTTTAGTTTGCTGACTCCAATAAATTTTATTATTAGTAAGGTCAACTTCCCACGTGCCTATATTTGCTATGCTTTCTAGTTTTAATAAGCTATTGCTGTTTTTTATTAATTTTTCTTTAGTGATACTGCGAGCTAGTTCTGCCCCTAACCACTGCGCAAATAACTCAATATAGTCGTAGGCGGCATCTGTAAATACTGGAGATTGATTGGCAGAAGAAAAATTTACAGTTCCAAATATATCGGTACCTATTTTAATAGGTGCCCCAATATATGACTCAAGTTTAAAGTTTGCATAGCAAGGATGGTCAGCAATTGCGCTTTGCGAGACGTTATGAAATGCAAGTGCAGAACCCGCACTAAGAGTGTGTACACAATAGGTACCGTCTAAATCAAATTGAGTACCTATTTCTAATGCATTATCTGGTGTAATGGCATATAACACGGTATAGCAGCTTTTCTCGACCTTACTAATAATAGCTAAATCAAGGTTAAACACTTCAAGTCCAAATGCTAATAGTTGATGGGTTTTTCCATCAAAGTCTAAGTTTTGGTTAGATACTATGTCGTGAAATTGCCTAAGAAAATTCAATAGTAAACATCCTGTTGGTTTTAGAACTAAGTCTATAGCTTGATAAAGCACTAGTTTAACAAAAAAGTGAAATATATTTAGTTAATTATTACTTTATATAAACTTTTTCTAATTAAGCACAACTGATTTAAACACAAACTGCGAGTAAGTTGCTCGCAGCTTATTGTGTATATTAGTAGGTTGAGTTTGGTGTGTACTCAGGGTTGATATCGCCGTCTACTTCCTCTGGGTCAACATCGTTAATAAGCAGTGTTTCACGTACAGCTTCAATGTGATCAAGTACGCTTTGGTAGCGCTCGCCATATTCATACTTTGTCACCTCAATCGCTTTTGGCATGTAAGTAAAAGCTATTTTTAGGGCGTGGAGTGCTTCTTCGTTTATTTTTTCGCTCATAATATTCTCTTATGTGTAGGCTATAGCTAACCTGAGTTCTGAATAATAAATCAATTTTTAGCGCTTGCTGCGTTGAATTTCCTTGCAATAGACCAGCTATTGACGCGTAAATTCGCCTTGTTTTCACCAAAAATTTCTAGCTAGAGAGAAACAGACTTAAATATCGTTATTATTTATAGTGTTTTTAAATCTCTTAACCAGAATTTAGGTTAGTTAGTAAAATAACACCAAATACGATTCGGTAAAGACCAAAACTAACAAAAGTGAAATTTTCTAGAAAGCGTATGAATAGTTTAATAGTAAAATAAGCAACTATAAAAGACGTTAAAAAACCTACAGCAAGGGCAGTTAGGTCATCTAAGTTAAACAGTTGGTAATGTTTAAGTAAGTCGTACCCTGAGGCTGCTGCAAGTACAGGTAAACCAAGTAAAAATGAAAATTCAGCGCTGGCTTTTCGGTTTAAACCACACAACATGGCACCAACAATAGAACTTCCAGCACGACTAGTCCCTGGAATTAACGCAAATACTTGTGCTACGCCAATCCAAAGAGCTTGTTTATAAGTAACTTGGGTCACATCGGTAGTTGTGCAGTGAGCCTCTTTATAACTGCGCTCTAATAGTAAAAAAATCACACCGCCTACAATAAACATAACACCCACTACAGGTACGCTAAACAGTGTTTTTATTACATCACTAAATATAAAACCAATAATACCCAAAGGAATAAATGCAATGGCAACTTTCACCCATAAATTGAAATATTTAGGGCTAAACTTGTCTTTATAGTTGGCTAGTACCGCCAAAATGGCGGCAAGTTGGATAATGACTTCGAAGGCGAGGTTAGTGTCTGTTGATTCAATGCCTAACCACTTTGACGCTACAATTAAGTGCCCAGTTGATGATATGGGTAAAAATTCTGTTATACCTTCAATAATACCTAAAATAATCGCGTTAATTATATCCACGGTTTACTGCTTCCTGAAAAATTAAAAAGCCCGAACTCGGCTTAACTGAAATGACGCATTACTGCGTACCTAAATTGCGAGGCGTAGCATAAAAGCTCTTAAAGCAAACCAACAGTATTTTTAGACTTAATGTGTTTAATAAATTGCATTAAGTGTTAAATGCACAATATAATAACAATTGTTATCATTTGCATATACTGTTTTGTATATGTTTGGGCAAATTTAATGAGCGAATAATGAATAATAAAAAAACGTTTACAGCCACACGGCGAAGGCACCTAATTGCATGTGTGTTAGCGCTAATTACTGCGGTAATAATGATTCCGGGTATGACAACTTATTTACCGTTTCAGATGAATGAACAAATATTACTGCCTATTTTACTGTTTCCTGTTATTTGGACTGCGTTGTTTATTTATGCGTATTTGGCGCAAAAGGTATGGCAACCGTTTGTTGTAATGATTGCACTGTGTGTATTACATGGTTTATTGAGTTTTTGGGCGTTAACGCAGGGGCAGGGATGAAGTCGATTACTTTAAAAAAGCTATTTTTATTACATAGCTGGGTAGGAATTATTACTGCGGTACTGCTATTTGTTGTTGCATTTAGTGGGGCATTAGCAGTGCTGTCGCGACCTGAGTTAAAAATATGGGCAAATCCAGAGCTACAATCTAGCCAACACGTTGCCAGCGCGCAAATTAATCGATTAGTAAACGAATACCATAAACAAGTACCTAGTGAATTTGGCGAAAACATTCATGTGTTTTTACCAAGTGGACATAACTTTCATTTATTAACGTTGGTATTTGAATCCCACCATGGCGATGAAAACTATGACCAAGAGGTGGCCAGAGTATTCCAGTTTCATCCGGATACTTTGGCGCTGGAAAATACTTACTATGGGCCTAGTAAAGAGTTTTACGCTAATAAAAAAACAGATGCGCCAACCTACATAGGTGAGTTTCATGCAGATTTGCATTTAGGGCGACCAATTGGGTTAATACTCACTGGTTTTTTAGGTTTAACACTTTTAGTAAGTGCAGTTACAGGCTTGTTTATTCATCGTAAATTGATAAAAGAGCTCTTTACGTTTAGGCGAGATAAAGGATTAGATATTGCAGTCAGCGATGCTCATAAGGTCATAGGTATTTGGGGCAGTGTATTTAATATTGTAATTGGTTTTACAGGATCATTTTTAGGGCTTGCGACCGTTATTTTATTACCAGCAGCTGCGTTTGTGAGCTTTGGTGGCGATCAAGATAAGTTAATAGAAACGTTTACCGCAATTCCTGAGCCGGTAGTTAGCCACATTAAGCAACCTACAAAAATAGACACTATTTTAGACAATGTGCATAGTCGTTACCCTGAAGCTGTAATTAGGGATGTCACAATAATGGCGCATAACGATGCGAATGCGCAGGTGTATTTGCGTTTGTTAGGTGGCGAGGCTGTTGCTTCTCAATTACTGCATTATAAAGGCAATGGTGAGTTTGTGCAGTCGATGAGTAGTTTTGGTGATATTTCAGGTGTTTCGATAAAAGTAATTGAGTTGATGTTTCCGCTGCACTTTGGGAACTTTGCAGGGGTGTTTGTAAAATTACTTTGGGTATTGCTTGGCTTAAGTACTGCGCTTTTACCTATTTCGGGCATGATGATGTGGCTAGCAAAGCGTACACGTGGCAGTAGCCCGTCGCTGAGTGTGCAGGCATATGCACGCTGGAATCGTTTTATTATTGGCAGTTGTGGAGGCTTGGTATTAGCAAGCTTTGTGTTATTTCCTTTGCAAGTTGTACTTAATTATACCGTTATTGGTGTGGCGCAAAATAGCTTTTTTGGACCCGTGTTTTTTTATACGTGGTTGGCATGGTTACTCTCAAGTGTATTGCCTGTAGGTTATAAAAACTATTTTAAGCTGACTCTTTTGCTATGCGGCGCTTCGCTTGCTTTGGTGCTGCCGCTCAATATTATATTTGGCGTGAGCAATGTTATTAACCTTAATAGCTCGCTTGTCGCGATAGTAGATATAAGCTTTATGGTGGTGGGTATCGCGTGTATTTTTGGTGCCTTAAAAATAAAAAACACACAAAAATTACAAGCAGAGGTACAACCCGCATGAACGAACTACTAATTATAATTGCCATGGTAAGTCTATTATTAATGATGCTCAATATACGCAAAAACACACTCACAATACCCACTAAAGCTTTTTTAAGTACACTGCTATTTAGTTTAGCGCTGATATGCTTTATGAGTGTTTATGGTATTTTAGGCGGTGCAATATGCACCGTTGTAGGAGCTATGTTAGCTGGTTTACTAACTGCAGTTATTGCGGGTAAAGCGCCGCAATTATTAGGGTAAATAATGCATTTATTTAGCTAAAAAGGCTTTAGCAGTATCAACTCCCATATTGTAACCACTATTAAGTATTTCAAACTTTTTAGTGGTTCGGCCAACTTTAAAATTAGCTGGTGGAGCAATAATATTGATTTTGCATTCATTTGGTGGATTCATAATAAAATCGATAGACTTATTATAAAAATCAGCCCTATCTAAGGTCGCTTGAACTAATGCAGGATAGTTTTTATACATTTTTTTAGTAAGCCAAGGTGCCTTACTTGGCTTTTTACGATAGCCTAAACATTGAGACAAAATAACAGTTATTTCGCGAGCGCCCATTTCGTACGCTTTTATTACCGGAATTGAATCCGCAACACCGCCATCGGTCATCGCTATGTCATTAATAATAGGGTAGTCACGATATGCAATGGGTATAGCGCATGATGCTTTTAATTGATGCACCATATCGGCGCTGGTGGCTTTTAAATAGTGTGCTTTGCCTGATTAGATTGCCGTAGATACAATATAAAACTCTTGTGGAGTTTGTTCGAATACCTCTGTATGAAGGCGTATTTCGCGAATTGTTTCTTGCCATAACCAATCTAAATCAAATAAATGACCACCTTTAAAAAAGCGCGCTAAATTAATAAATTCAGGACGGCATGAGTAGTCGGTAATCACTTTATAATTTCGCATTGGTTGTTTGCATAAAAATGCGGCTATATTAGTTGCTCCGGCTGAAACACCAAAATAGCGTTCAAACGGCTGGTATTGCTGTTTTAAAAACTCATCAAGCACACCTGCGGCAAATATACCGCGCATTGCACCGCCTTCAACGACGAGTGTGTTTTTATTATTGTTGTTCATGGTCAATCCTTTTTATTAAATTTGATGTTATCAACTCAGTCTAAAAAATGCGATAGAGATTACTAAATGTGTTGATAAATTAAAGCCAGGTACACATCGCGAAATCAACTGTTTTCTGGTAAGGTTTGGGTTACAAGGCTTTGTTAATAATAAAGAATAAGTATTTATGTTTTACCCTAGCGTAACCATTTTTGAAAGCACACAGAATCAGCTTGCAGAAAGTCCTCTTTGGCACCCTATGCTGAACACTTTTTTTTGGGTCGATATAAATAAAAAATTACTTTTAAGCAAAAATATACACAGCAAAAGCCAACTAAAAACCGTGAATATGCCCGATACGCTCAGTGCAATAGCGTGGATTGATGAGCAGCACTTATTGCTAGGGACAAGTACTGGTATATACAAATACCATATTAATTCAAGCACTCGCCATCTTATCCTTAGTATTGAAAATACACAGCTAGATCGACGTTCAAACGACGGCCGTGCTGATCCATGGGGTGGCTTTTGGTTAAGTACAATGGATGTAAATGCTAAAAAAGGGGATGGTAAAATATACCGTTATTATAAAAACCAGCTTAAAGCCGTAGTAAGTGGTTTGAGTATCCCAAATGGATTGTGTTTTGATAAGTCCCGTTTACGCGGTTATTACTGCGACTCTTTAACGAGTTGTATTTATGTATTAGATTTGGATGAGAAAACTGGCGAACCTTGCGCTGAGCCACGTGTTTTTTATCAATTTAATAATACTGATGTTGACCCCGATGGCTGCGTAACCGATAAATTAGGTAATTTGTGGCTAGCTGTTTGGGGAATGGGATGTGTTATGTGTTTATCCCCAAGCGGTGAGTTAATTAAAACAATAAAGCTTTGTGCATTAAAACCGACATGCACCGCCTTCGGTGGTGAAAATGCTGAGTTGCTACTTGTTACATCGGCATTTGATGAAGCGATTAATAATACTGTTGGTGAACAAGGCGCTGTATTTCAGATCTCCGGTATAAAAAACGGGCAGTTTGAGCCGCCCGTTTTACTGTAACTTGTAATTTTCAGTGATGATTAGCTTTTAGGCGTAACCCACATAACACCCACTTCTTTTTTAGTTACTAAAACCTCAGTACCGGCGATAATTGGTTGCTCACTTTTGAGTTTCCAGCTGATACCAGAGTATTGATGTGTAGTTAAACCTTGCTCTGTTACATCGCTAGTAAGTACAAAAGTAAGTTCAGCAAAATCACTATTCACTTGCTTCTTATCTACGCGATTTTGCATTTGTTTTAATGGTTTCCAAAGTGCAACGGCCAAGCCTGCTGTTACCACTGTGTTACTCCAAAGTGCAGTGGTTAATGAGTCAGGTAAAATACCAAAACTCATTAATAATCCTGTGAGGAATAACGATAATCCAAAAAACAATAAAATAAATGTAGAAAGGCCAAGTACTGCTACTTCTATTATTAAAGCAACAATACCAATTACCATAAGTGTTTGCGGTAAATTTTGCGTAATAAAATCCATACAAACCTCTTTATTTAGTTATTAACTCAGATGCTTTTTATTTAAGCTATTAATAATTGCCATACCTTGGGCAACCATTGAGCTTGCATCTGTCGCGTTATCTGGCAGTAATACAATTGATGACTCACGAGCAATCGCTTCTTTAGCTGCAATTGCTTTAGTTGCCAGATCTAGCTGTATTGCTTTTTGACCTTGTTCTGTATCTGCGGCTTCACCTACTTTGATAAGCGCATTTGCCTGTGCTTCTGCAACCGTCGTAATAGCTGTTGCTTCACCTTCAGCACGTAAAATTTGCTCGGCTTTGTCGGCTTCAGCAGCAAGTACTTGTGCTTGTTTTTTACCTTCAGCAACGTTGATATTTGCTTGGCGATCACCTTCTGACTCTAAAATTTGAGCTCGTTTAACACGCTCAGCTTTCATTTGTGCTTCCATAGCTTCCATAATAGAGTTAGGCGGCACAATATCTTTAATCTCATAGCGAAGTACTTGGATACCCCAAGGCTCAGATGCTTGGTTTATAGCTGCAACAATGTTGGTGTTAAGTAGATCACGCTCTTCAAATGTTTTATCAAGCTCCATTTTACCTAATTCTGAACGCATAGTTGTTTGCGAAAGTTGTACAACTGCAAAGGTATAGTCGTCAACGCCATACGTAGCTTTGTACGGGTCTAATACTCTAAAGTACAGTACGCCATCAACTATGAGTGAGATGTTATCTTTAGTAATAGCTGATTGCGATGGTACGTCTTGAGCTTGTTCTTTTAAGCTACGATCAGCCGAGATTCTATCAATAAATGGAATAATAAAGTTAAGGCCAGCTTCTTTAGTTGATTGGTATTTACCAAAACGTTCGATTAACCAGGCGCGGTTTTGTGGTACAAATTTAACGCTACTTTTTAAAAGCACGATAACAAAAACAAGTAAAAAAGCCTCAACAGTAAAAACTATATTGAGAATTTGTGTGACTGGATCCATTTAAACATTCCTTATAATAATTAAACGCTGAGTAGTTGTATTGTTTATAATTTCAGCGTGTATAGATTATCACTACAGAGAACTTTAAACCACTAAAACTCACTGCAGTGCGCCACCTTAGTCGGTTTTTAAAAACTAGCTATTTTATTTCTACCTGTTTCTTTTGCGTTATAAAGGGCTATGTCGGCGTTAGTTATAACCTCTTTGGGTTTTGTTTTGTGATTGGGTATGAAACTATAAAACCCAATGCTTAAAGTGAGGTATTTACTGACAGTTGAAAAGTTATGTTCAATTGCGAGTTCTGCGATTTTTTCCTGAATAAGAACAGCAAACCTTTGACAGTGATCTGTGTCGACTGCAGGTAAAACTATCGCAAATTCTTCACCCCCGAAACGAGCTGCTAGATCACCTTCCCGTTTACAAATATTGTGTAGCGCTTTGGCCACTCGCTTTAGCACTTCATCGCCAAGCTGATGCCCATAGTTATCGTTATAACGCTTAAAAAAATCAATATCACACATAATTAAACTAATGGGTTCCTTATTACGTGCACAGCGCTTAATTTCGCATTTTAAAGTCTGATCAAAACAACGCCTATTAGCAATGTTTGTAAGGCCATCAGTATTGACTTGTTTATTGAGTTTTTTGTTGGCGTTAATGAGTTGCTGCTGAGTTTGTTGAAGCTCTTGCTTATAATTTAAATTTTTGAAAGCATTAGCAAGCATTTCACCTACTAACCTTAGGCGAATAAGGTCTAAATCTGTCCAGTCTCGCTTTTGAATAACACAATCACAGCCAATAAAGCCAACCAGTTCTTTGTCATAGCGTAAACCAATGCAAAGTACCGATTTTATTTCTTGTCGCTGGAAAATCGTTTTTTCGCTCATTGCTTGAATGGGGAGCAACGATACATCATTCACTCTGAATAAGTGGGTACGGGCCATCGAACTAAAAAAATAAGGGAGGTCGCTTTTTAAAAGGTTTTGTAAGTCGTCTTTAAAAGCTTTGATACCATCATTGACCCATTCGTGAGTGTTATTAATAGTTTTACCATCTTCGGAAAACTTAAAAAGATAACTTCTATCGGCATTGCAAACCGTACCGACTGCTTTTAATGCATAGTTGATATGCTTATCAACATCGTCATTTTGAATATCAATTAAGTCAGTTGAGATGTTCGATATAATATTATCAAAATCATATTGTTCATCCACGTTGTTATTTAATATATCGATAATAATAATGGAGTTTGAATTAGGTAAATTTGCAAATTTTACGTTGAGTAGCAATTTGGATGATTGTTTCGATAAAATAAACTGGCATTGGTTATTTGCCGTAAAATAATCAAAGAATAGCTCCTCGATCAACAGATCTTTTTTATTGTGATGATTGGTTAAAGTGATGTGTGAAAAATCAGTTTTATAAAAATGTGATTGGTCCTTTAAGTCAAACAAGTCCTGTGCCTGGCTGTTAACTTTAAATATATCTTCATTGGCATTATAAAGTAATACACAAAACGGCAATAACTCCAAGTTTTGCCATGCTTCTTCTGATAGGTTATTACTCACTCAACTCTCCATGTGTTCAAGCCATAATTAAATTCTTTTTCTTTACTAACTATTAGCACATTTTTTTTGATTTACTAAGTTTTTAGTGCGTTTGCGGGCAGTACGTATTATAATTGATACTGTATATCATTACCCATTTCTACTCTAAGCCATCTTTGGCTTATTTGCATTTTAAGTATAGGTTATTCAAGCATTTCATGACAGAAATCACTACACACCAAGCTTCTCGTCGTCGGTTACTCATTGCGCTAGCAATTACGTGTTCGTTTATGGTAATTCAGGTTATAGGTGCTTATTATTCTAATTCGCTTGCGGTTCTTGCTGATGCGGGGCATTTGTTTGTCCACAATAGTTCGTTATTCATCGCACTGATAGCATCAAGTCTCGCTATTCATTTTGCCAAAACCTATAACGATGGTCATCAAAGAGCCGAGCTTTTGGGCGGTCTGGTGAACGGGTTGTTATACCTAGCAATCAGTTTAATTATTTTGTATGAAGGTGGTGAGCGCTATATACACCAACATGAAGGAAATGAGCTGGCTATCAATAGTTATTTAATGTCGGTTATTGCTGCTATTGGTTTTTTATTTCATGGGGCTGCAGCATGGGTTTTATATAAAGGCCGCAAAGCGAGTATTAATGTGTACGCGGTATTTTTACATTCATTCTTTGATCTGATTTCTACCGTATCGACATTTGTTGCCGGTATTCTTATATATTTCACAGGCTGGGTTGTAATCGATATTTTATCGAGTATGTTAATCGCCTCTTTCGTATTATTCACCGGTATTAAGGTGATAATTAGTTGTATAAAAGGTTTACGCCTAAATAAAGCGAAACTTCCTAAAGTTACTGATATTGAAAGTAAAATTACAGATATGGAACATGTTCATAATGTCCATAACGTCACTGTAACGCGTAAATATAATGGTATTGTAGTAGGCGCACACGTTGTCCTTAAACAACATTGTACGATTGAAAAACATGATGAAGCGTGTCGTATGAAGGTAGAGCAATTATTAGCCGAAAAATTTAATGTACGTAATAGTGTATTACAAATTGAAAGCCATGAATGCCATCATATCCATTAATAGCATCTAATTAATATAAAAGCGTGTAATAATGATTAGCACGCTTTTAATGTTTCAAATCAAATCAAATCAAATCAATGATATTGCTAAAACAATCGCTTTTACGTAAGTCTTTAGCATTCATTGGTTTTGCAAAGTAATAACCCTGTAATACATGGCAGCCAACCTCGGCTAAAAAGAGCATCTGTTCGCGCGTTTCTACTCCTTCTGCAATGCAGTATAGATCTAAGTTTTCTGCCAATGAAAAAATAGTTTTAATAATTGATTCATCTCCCTTATCTATACCAATACTATTTACAAAGCTCTGATCTATCTTAATAACATTAATAGGGAATTGGCTTAAGTAAGTGAGTGATGAGTATCCTGTACCAAAATCGTCAAGTAGTAATTTAAACCCAGCAGCTTTTAGGTTTTGCAGCTGTTTGGCTGCTTTAAGCTTATCTTCTAATAAAATACTCTCTGTTATTTCGAGCCTTAATTGTCTTGGATGAACTTGAGAGTCCGCTAATATAGCCATTAACCGCTGTGTTATGTTTGTTTTTAAAATGTGTTTAGGCGATAAGTTTAAAGATATATAAAACAACGGGTTTTCGCTGAGTATAGGCGCAAGTTCAATTAGTGAACGGTGCAAGGCTTGCTCAGTAAGAAGTTCTATTAAACCGGTTTCCTCAGCTACAGGAATAAAAAGAGCTGGAGATATTAACTGGCCTTCATTTTTCCAGCGCATGAGTAACTCCACGCCATTTATTGTTTTCTCTTCTATGTCGATAATAGGCTGGTAGTGATTAAAAAATCGGTTGTCTTTTACTGCATCTTTTAAATCATTTTCAAGCAGTAACTTTTGTTTTATTAGCTCATTCATTTCATCGCTAAAAAACTTAAAGTCGTTTCTCCCGCCTTGCTTAGCGTGCATCATTGCAACATCGGCATTACGAATGAGTATATCTGTGGTTACAGCATCGAATGGGTATAGAGCTACGCCAATACTGGCTGAAATATTAATAGAGAAGTCTTCAATAATTACTTTATTAGCTAATTCATTACTAATTTTTCTTACGGTATCGCGAAGAGATTGGAGTGATTTTATATTTTGAATCAGCACTAAAAATTCATCACCACTTTGGCGGCCAAGTATAGCGTTTTCGCTAAGCATACCGCTTACTCTTTGGGTAATATTACATAACAACTTGTCACCCACTGCATGACCAAAAGAGTCATTAACAGGTTTGAACTTATCTAAATCAATAAATAATAATGCGCATTGGGTATTGTTTTTATCGGCATATTTAATCGCCTTTTCAATGTTTTGATACATTAAACTACGATTAGGTAGGTGCGTTAGAGGGTCAAAATTAGCCAAATAGCGCAGTTCGTTTTCAGCACGTTTTTGTTCAGTTAAATCTGTAATAACAATCACATAGTAACTTGCAGTGTCTTTTGTTACAGCTGTGGCACTTATATGTATTGGGTGTTCGTTATTTCTTGCTGTTCTTATATAAACATCACTTTGCCAGTTTTCAGTTGGTTTTAATTTTTTTAAAATACTAGCAAACTCTCTGCACTTATCTTTACCAATTGCTTTAATAAACAATTTAGGGCTAATTTTGGTGGCCGTTTGCTCGTTTGAAAATGTTTCAATAAAACTATTGTTCGCAGAAAATGGCATTAAACGCTTATCGAGTATAAGTAACCAATCGTTTATTTGGCTAAACGCTTCACCTAAAATTTTTGCTTGTTGCTCATTAGCTCGTTGCTCGGTGATATTGGTATATATGCCAGAAACATATAGAGGCTCATTTGTTTGAGGGTCGTATATAACTTGCCCTGTATCTTGATACCAAAGCCAATGGCCATTTTTATGCTGTAAACGGTAAGTTGCTTGCCAGTTTTGTTGTTTTTTGTATTTGAAGTAGTTTTCCCATTGGTTTTCAAAACGACGTCGATCGTCTGGGTGTATAAGCGCTAAAAATTGATCTATATGCACGCGTTCAGGTAAGTCTGTATAGCCTAATTCACTTCCCCTGAGCGTATTTACGGAAGCGTCTTTAAAATTATAATCCCATACGCCGCTTTTATTATTTTTAAGCGCGAGTTCTGTTTGCTTTTGCGAATGAATAGTCGCTCTATGGGCTTGTTCAATTGCTACTCGGCGGCTGCGATACTGCCAAAAAATAAAAAATAACACCCCAAGTATTAAAATAATGTAGGTGGCTATAGCAATGGGCGATTTCCAAGGAGCATACGCCACGTTGATATTAAGTGTTGTAGGCTCGCTTGTAATAATACCATCACGATTATGTGCTGATATTTTTAGTGAGTAATTACCAGGTTGAAGCTTTGTGAAAAATACTTGATTAGATTGTAAATCTTCATATGTAAGAGACGTAGGCCCTGAAAGGATTACTTTATAATATGCTTTATCAATATTAGGGTAAGAGAATTTAGAAAAGCTAACCGTCAATCCCATGTCTTCATAATTTAATTCAAGTGGTTTGCTAAGGTATTTATGAGGATTGTAATTGAGTTCCCTAGTAAGGAGGCTAATATCAGTAATGGCTAGATTACTTTTTTGTAGTTGTTCTTTTTCATTAAAGTCTATCGGGTCAAGAAGTAAGGCTCCAGCATTGCTGCCGAACATAAGCCTGCCATCGCTTAGTGTTGCTGCCGCTATTGGTGTAAATTGGTTTATATTCAAACCGTCTTTTACTGAAAAACTCACTACATTGAGAGTATCTAGGTCTATTTGATACAGACCATTGTCGGTACTTGCCCATAAAAAGCCGTTTTCATCAGGAAGTAGTGAATAGATAGAATCAGTATTAAACGAATTTTTTAATCCTATATAGTGCTTTCTTTCATAAGTAACGGGGTCAACGCCGAGCAAACCTTCGTGAGTGGTTGCTAACCATAAAATTTTTCGTTTTGAGTCTAAGTAAAAGTTTTCTACAGTGTAAAAAATATCTTCTTTAGGATTAAAAGACTGAAATATAGTCGTTAAAGTTTTCGTTTTTTCGTTGTACCTAAGGAAGCTTTTTGATGTGCCAAGTACAAACTCTTCAGGATGTGTGTCGAGGTGTTTATAAAAAGCGTAAGAAAATAAAGGATCGACTTGCTCTTTGAGCCCCTTAATAATTCTTGTTTTTCCTGTTGTTTCATTAAAAACATAAAAATTATCATCCGACATAAATGCATATGTGTCTGCAGATAACTGGGCAAAGCCAAATAAGTTGGATTGGTTAATTACATCTTTTTCTGTGTCTTTATTTTCAATAATTTTACCCGCTTGTTTATCAAACAGTTTAAAACCATCGAAAGTAACAAGCCAAAGGAATTGATTATCACCAATTGAAGACGCAAAAATATCATAAACGGCAGATGCCCCGTATATTGCTTTTGAGTCGGTTGAGCTCAGATATACATCACTTTTATTTGTTGCTTTGTCGTACCGTGCAATTCCATCTTCTGTTCCTAACCAAATAATATTATTTTTGTCTTGGTAGGTGGCATGAATAGTATTGTTACCGGGTAAAGTAATGTGTTTAAACCGTCGGGTTTTAATTGGCCATGTAAACACGCCCTGGGTTCTAGATGCGAGCCAAAGTACGCCGGACTTATCAACCATTAGATCGTTTATTGAGTTTTCATTAATATTAAACTTACTTTTTTCATAATTTAATACGAATTCTAGTTCTTTGGTTTCGCGGTGATAACTGAACAATCCACTTTCGGTTGCTACAAACTCCCCGTAAACAGTATTGGCATAATCCCATATATTATAATCAGGAATTAAAGTTGTAATATTTGCTGCAGATATATTTTTGGTATTATCGAATGCTAATTGATACATGCCTTCAACAGTACCAACAAGTAGTCCTAATTCATTATCAACACTTAAGAATTTGACGTTTACATTATCTATCGTATTTTTTTCAGGGGGATGAAGAGGTATTTTTACAAGTTCTGAATTATCTATATTTGCAGTGTATAAACCATCATTTGTACCAATATATAAAGTGTTTTTATATATTGTTAATGACCGAATGTAGTCACCTTTATTTGGCAGGGTTAGCTTAAATGTAAAGTGTTTACTCGTCTCATCAAATGTATATATTTGGGCATCTATGGCGAAGTAAAAAGTACCTTGTTGCTGAGTCATTGCAGAGATTGGAGAGAACATTTTTTGTTCTTTATCTATTTGACCAGAATAGATTTTTTCGGTTTTTAAAGTGAGGGGATCTATTATATAGGCACCAGAAAGATCTGTTGAGACAATGATTTTTCCGTCTTCGGCTTTAAATAATGCATAAATATAGTGTTTATCTAGGCCAAAGCCGCCACTAAAAGTTTTTACATTATAACCATCAAAACGGTTTAAACCCTGTTGGGTTGCTATCCAAATATAACCAATATCATCCTCTTGAGTCTGCAAAACGTAACTTTGCGATAGGCCTTCGTCAGTAGAAATTCGTTGTAATTGCTGAGCATAGTTTTGTGATGCAAAAGTGCTTTGGATGCATAGTAAAAAAGTAATGGTGATATGAAAAAAAAATTTGCTCAAACGCACTTATAAACACTCTCAGTGGAAGATAGGATGATGCATAGCTAGATAGTAAATATAGCATAAGTTTTTATTTTTTAATTACAAATAATATACATAACGCTAAAAGTTCTATTTTTAAATAGTGAGCTACTCTATACAGATAATAGTAAATGCTTAGAAGGAGAGTATAGTGGTTTTCTCTAATGTTGATGCAAAAAACAGCGTGTTATTAGTTATAGACTTACAAGAGTTGCTTGCTCCTGCAATTAAAGATTTTCCGAATATTTTAAAAAGCACATTGCAGTTAGCTCAAGCGGGTATTATTCATGGCGTTCCATGTTTAGTAACGGAGCAATATGTGAAAGGTTTGGGCGAGACTAATCAGCAAATTAAAAATACGTTATCTAATGCCACGTATTTTCATAAAACGTACTTTAGTGCGTGTGCAGAGCCTGGTTTTGTTGATACGTTAAAAAGCCATGGTAAAAAGCAAGTTGTTGTTGTGGGAACTGAAGCACATGTGTGTGTTTTACAAACATGCTTAGATTTAATAGAAAATGACTTTGAAGTTATTATTGTTTACGACGGAGTTGGTTCGAGAAACCCGCAACATAAAAATTTGGCGATTGAACAGCTACGCCAAGCTGGTGCTGTAATTTCATGCGCTGAAATAGTTATTTTTCAATGGACAAAAAAAGCTGCAACGCCTACGTTTAAGAAAATACTGCCTATAATTAAGTAAGGCTTTGAAAATTTTTATATAACGTGCATGATATTTATTTGGGGAGGTGCTCCAATTTAGATGTTGCGACGTACATATACTAACGTGTTTAATACACTACAAATTTTATTAAAGGGTTTTATGTCTAGTGTCACTCGGTTATTTACCATAATTTTTAGTCTTTTATTTGTTGAATCCATAGGGATTGGTTTGTATTTTGGGACGTTAACTCAAGCATTTATTGTTGGACTACCACTTTGTTTACTCCCTATCTGGTTACTTAAAACACAGCCAGATAACCCTATCACTGCACATGTAGTTGCAGCTGCAATAATGATGTTTTCTTTTTTACATATTCAGCAGGCTTTTGGGTTAATCGAAGTACATTTTGAAATATTTATCTTAATGGCTGTACTTATAATGTTTGTACAGTGGCGAGTGTTTATTACCGCTATTATTTTTGTAGCGGTTCATCATTTATCTTTTTATTATTTACAAACTCAAAATACGGGTTTTTACGTATTTGACCCTGATAGGCTTGCTTTTACTACGGTGCTTATTCATGCTGGATACGCAATAGTTGAAGTATTAGTTGCAGGCTATATTGCAAAAACGCTGCAACGGGAACGTCGTGCGGGCTTATCTTTAAGTTATGCGACAGAACAAATAATGAAAGATCCTGAAAACATTAAACTCTCTCTTCGCGCGGATGACACTAAAAGCGAAGCTGTAGCAGGATTTAACACATTACTAGATTACTTATCTGATGTTATTAAACAGGTACAAACTCAATCAGAATCATTGCAAAAAAACTCACAAGAGCTTATTGATGTTCACGATCAGTTAGCGAGTGGAGCGGTTCAACGTACGCAACAAACTGATGATATTGCTAATTCTGGCGCTCAAGTTGCCAATGGCTTTAAACTTGTAGAAGAAGAAAGTGAGGTGCTTAAGCGCCAAGTTGACCATATTACACAATCTGCAGGTGATGCATTAAAAGAAGTGCTTCAAACAGACGCTAAAAGTAGAGAGTTGTTAACACTGCTTAACCATACCGAAGAAAAAATAAATCACTTAGTGGCAGCGGGCGATGTTATTTCAGGGCTTCTTAATGAAATATCAGGCATTGCTGAGCAAACAAACCTACTTGCTTTAAATGCCGCTATTGAAGCAGCCCGCGCAGGCGAACACGGTCGAGGTTTTGCTGTTGTTGCTGATGAGGTAAGATCTTTGGCCAACCACAGTAAAGCAACAACAGATAAAATTAGTCTTACATTAAAAGATCTTGTTAATAATAGTAAAACGTCAACGCAATCAATGAGTCAGTGTGTGAGTTTTGTAGTTGATTTAACAAGTATTAGTGCTGCAATGAAAGAGAATATTTCAGCAATGAGCGAGCAAATAGCCGCAGTATCTTCAAGCTCTGACTCAGTTGCACAAGTGGTAGCCGAGCAGGCAGGTAATACCGAGTTAATAGCAAGCAGTACTGATACTATGCGCCAAAATCAGTACCAAGATACGCAAATAGTGCAGCAGTTAACCGCTAAGGTGCAGTTAATCGATGTAAGTATTGATGTATTAGAGCAAAGCATTGCCAAGTTTAAATAAATCTAACTCTTTTGTATTTTCTCTTATAGCTATATGGCTTGTTTGTGTTGTTGCAGGATTAGTTTATTTTCAGTTAGAGCAACTTAAACCGTTTGATAACTCAAAAGTTTTATTGCAAAAGCACTGGTTTAATAACTTTAAAAAGCAATTGGGCTGGGTTGACACTAATGAAGCGTCGTTAGTGCTTATAACTGAAAAAAATTGCGGGTGCACCATACAGGCTAAGCCGCATATTTCATCGTTAAGCTCCTTTGCTGCCAATAAAGCTATGAAGGTTGTACAAGTTGAATTAACACCAAAGCTTAAACACGTTATTCCGGCAACGCCTGCCGCCGTTATTATTAATAAAAACGGTGAGTTTGTTTATGCCGGTCCGCTCTCTGAAGGATTAGCGTGTGCCCAAGGAAGTGGCTTTGTTGAAACTGCGGTCACTAATTTAGCTGCAGGTTTTAATTCCAACCTTTTAATTACGCAAACCAAGGGGTGTTATTGTGTAAATAATGCATAAATAACGTGCAGAAAAAACTAAAGCTCGCACTTAAATTAATAGGTTCGAGCTTTAACATTGATTAAATTGTAACTAAGCCATAAATACCCAATGACACAAACACACAAGCAGCAATAGCACGTACGGTGTTTAGAGATATTCTTTTTAGTAATGCATTACCAGCATATATAACAGGCACGTTAGCAATTAGCATACCTAACGTGGTTCCTACCGTTACCCAAAACACAGACTGATATTGTGCGCCTAGCAACACTGTCGCTATTTGTGTTTTATCACCAATTTCTGCAATAAAAAATAATACAAAAGCAACTAAAAAAGCCCCGTAGCTATCGTATTTACTACTTACATCTTCGTCTTTATCTGGAACTAATAGCCAAAGGCCAACAACAATAAAGCTGATGTTTACAAGCCAAGGTAAATATTCAGAAGAAAAACTATTACTTAACCACTGCCCAAACCACGCTGATAGGCCATGATTGAGTAAAGTTGCGGCTAAAATACCAAGAATAAGTGCGCCTTTATTACGAAAACGGGCAGCTAACAGGAGCGATAAAAGCTGGGTTTTATCGCCAATTTCGGCAAGAGTGACAGTGACGGTTGAGGTTAAAAAAACTTCCATTATTGATTCTTACAGGCGGGAATACTAAACCAAGGCAAACAACTATCTCCCGCCATGAGGATAGTGTCTACCTAGGTCTCGCCGATAACGCTTGCTACAACATTACAAACTTACCATGCACATGAGGTGCAATTATGTTGATAAGTTTACTCATTACTGAGCGGGCTACTCCCCTAAGAGGCGGCCATTATTCCATAACTTTATTTTTAGGTAAATATAGTTAAGAGAACAAATACCATATTCTAATAAATAATTTATATTTATTAGTGAAGAAGCTATTGATAACAATTGTCGTTTAGATTAGTATGCATCTATTGATTGTAATTAACACGGTTTGTATTGATGTATATTTGTCTTTGTCACGGTGTGACTGATAAAAAAATTGAGCAAACAATTGACGATGGTGCAACGACCATGCGTGAATTAACTAAAGAGCTTAAAGTAGGCAGCCAATGCGGTAAGTGTTGTGGTTGTACCAAAAAGATCCTTAATCGCAGACTTATTCAAATTGCGGATGTAACGGATCAAGTTGCTTAATTACATATAAAATTTAGATATAAAAAAAGCAGCTTTTTAGCTGCTTTTTTTATGCTTGTTACTATTTACAGTTGAGACTGTAAGTAGTTTTTGATACCCGTATTTTTAATAAGTAATTGTTGGGTTTCTAACCAATCAATTTGCTCTTCTTGTTCATTTAAAATGTGATCAAGGGCTTCGCGGGTAATGTAATCTTTTTTACTTTCAGCCAGCTTAACTGCGCTACGTAACTCATCAATAGTATCGAGTTCAAAACTCATGTTAGCAGCAATCATTTCTTCGCTGTTTTCACCAATACGTAATCGGCCTAAGTCTTGAAGATTTGGTAAGCCTTCTAAAAACAAAATACGTTCAATTAAACGATCTGCGTTTTTCATTTTTTGAATTGATACTTTGTAGTCTGCTTTATCAAGCTGTGTAAAGCCAAAATCTTTAAACATACGTGCATGTAAAAAGTATTGGTTAATACCAACAAGCTCATTAGCGAGTACTTTATTAAGCGCTGCAATAACGTCTTTATCGCCTTTCATAATATGCTCCTACTAAGCCATTTGTGCTTGATGATAATTTTCAGAACCAATCTTATCAATTAAGCCAAGTTGTTGCTCTAACCAGTAAACATGGTCTTCTTCGGTATCAAATAACAGCTTTTCTAAAATGCTACGAGATTGATAATCTTGTTGTTCTTCACATATTGCGATGACGTCTTTAACACACGCAACTACTTCAAGCTCTAGTGTTAAATCGTTTTGCATCATGCTTTTTACATCGTTACCGATAAGTAAATCACGGCGCTTAGTCATATTTGGTACACCTTCTAAAAACAAGATGCGCTTAATAAGCCAGTCTGCGTGATCTTTTTCTTCTTCCATTTCGTGGTTAAGGCGCTCGTATAGTTTGTTTAAACCCCAGTCGTCATACATGCGCGAGTGTATAAAATACTGATCGATTGCTGCTAATTCGTTAGCTAACAATGTATTAAACGCATCGATTACTTGTTGATTACCTTTCATGATAAATCGCCTTAACTATTTCAATTGTATGTAGTGTAGTACAAATAGCCTGTATTGCAAGTTTTCTCTATAAAAATCATTGCGTTACTATTGGTTTTGATTCTTATTTAAGTTTGCGTTACTGCTTGGTTTGTGGACAGTTTTTTATTTGTATTAGTATCTGAGAAAGATTACTAGAGGTATTTATAAACAATAAGTAGAGATACTGCTTTTCATATTATCTTTTTAAATAAATAGGCATGCTGATGCCTATTTATTGAGTCTATCACTAATTAAAACTGGTATTTAGCACCTAGGGTAGCCGTTGTTCCTAATCCTTTGATGTTATAGCCGCCGTAAGTGTAAGATTGTGCGCGGGCAGGGTAGTAATCACTATTGAATAGGTTTTCGATACCAAAATAGCCACTCCACCTGGCGTTAACGTTGTACTGACCACTTAAATTAAATGTGTTGTAGCTACTAACAGGGCCCTGATCGCCAGAGTATTGGCCCTGTGCATTTTTATCAAAGCGCTTTCTGTCACCTACATATAAAAAACTCATTGCAAGTGATAACTTTTCGTTAGTTTTCCATGTTAAATTAGCAGTGGCTTTCGGTGGGCTGATTTGTTTTGCCCCTAAATATTCATCAGCTTCGGTGTTTTTACCTTCTACGTAACTATATGTGGCGCTTAATTTAAGATCTTGATTAATAGTATAATTAACTAAACTTTCGTAACCCCATATTTCTTGCGGTGCGCGTACGGGTTCGTAAACACCCGTTACTTCGTTAAATTCATTACTGGTGCCAAGCTCTGAAGTACTTCTGTACAGTGCAAATTCAAAACGAACGTTTTCAAACTGTGAAGTAAAACCAACTTCGTAGTTGTCGATTATTGAGGCTTGTGTTTGAATAAGTGCAATATCGTCAACGGTTGCAGCGCGAAGCAAGCGCCCAATATCAGAAATATCAGAGCCCTGTGAATAACTAAAAAATGGGCTGAATGCATCTGTTAAATTGTATTTTATGCCTGCATTATACGTTGTAGCGTCATAGTTTATGGTATCACCACGCACATTTAATGGGACTGAGCATTGCGAAGGGGTTCTACACAGTTTTAATGTTTGGTAATCACTTACGCTCAAATCAATACTTTCGTTTCTTACACCTGCTTTTACAATAATATCGTCGTTTATTACCCATTTGGTTTGTAAAAAGCCAGCCACACTTTCCATGTCCATTTCTGGCACCCACACACGGCCATCTACTAAAGGTTGCGATGTTTTATCGTTTAAGGCATCAATACCGTAGATTAGGGTGGCTGTTACGTTTTCAAAATCAAACTGACTATTAAATGTAGCTCTTGCGCCTTGCTTGTCTGATTTAATAACCGATTGACCACCGCTATAACCTTCATCAAGATTAGCTAGGTTAGTGGAGAAAAAGAATACGTTTTCTATATCTTGTTTATAAAGATCGAGGGTCATTTGTGTGTTTTCAAACAACGCGTAGTCAACATATTTTAGAGTAATATTAACGTTGCCATCGGGTCCTTGCGGCTTACCTTGCTTTTGTAGTTCTGTGGGTACGTGAATAGCGTATGTTTTTTCCCCTATATTGCCATCGCCAGTAATATCACCTAAGTCAGTTTTTTGCTGTGAGCTGAAATAGTTATAGCTAAACTGCAGTTGCTTTTCGTCGTCAAAATCATAAGTTAGTTTGGTAAAATAGTTTTGAGTCTCAGAGTCTGATAAACCGTATTGTAAGCCTAAAATATCGCCCTGTGCATCGCGTTGTACACCGTTTTCTTCATAGCTTGCCGTTAACAGGTAGCTTAGTTGGCCGAGCTTACCGTTTACTGCGGCTGATACTCTACCGCCGCCACTTTCTGCTAACTTAACAGCGCTAAAGCGGCTTGAAATACTTATTTCACCTTCAGGTTTACCATCACTGCGAGCCTGTTTGGTTATGTAGTTAATAATGCCACCTGAGGCACCATTACCATAAATAGACGTTGCACCTTTTATGACTTCAATGCGCGCTATGGCACTTGCATCAAGTGTTTTTACGCCTAAAGAACCATTACGAAGAGGGGTTGATTGCGGTACGCCATCAATCATTATTAATGGCGCGCGGCCGCGTAGTGTTTGTCCTGAATTACTTGAACTGCCTGTATCTGGGGCTAGCCCTGGAACCATTTGCGCGAGTAAGCTCCCCAATTCTGAGCTTACTTTTAAATGCTGTTGTATTTGTTGCTGATTAATAACGGTGATCGAGGCTGGTACTTCGTCAATGCTTTCTGATATGCGGCTGCCTGAAACAATGACATGCTCAAATTGATCAGAATTGTATTCATTTTTATTATTTTCATTTGCTAACGTGTTAGTACTTATTGCAACAGCAATAAGGCAAAGCGAAGTTTTTAACATGGGTGTCTTAGTTGATAATAATTACGTAATGGTAATTATTATCAACTAACGGCACAAGTGTTAATGAGATTTATTTCCATTTATGGCGTTTTAACCAAAAATATACACCGCTTACAATAAAAAATGCGAGTGAAAGGGCTATTAATAACCATAAAAACTGCACGATAGGACCTGCAAAATCACCAATGTGAAACTTATATTTGAAGTTCCATGCTTTCGTCGTAAAGTTTGTTTTACTGGCGTCAAATGAGTTTAATACTTTACCCGTAAATGGGTTAGTCCAAACCCAGCTGTAAGCGTGACTTTCGCCAGGGTTTTGCATTCTCAGTGCAATTGCTTCGTCATCCTTTTTAGGTAAGTAAATTCTATATAATTTACCGTCTGGAAATACGTTCTCTGCATTTTTAATTGCTTCATTGTAGTTTAAAGTAGCTTGAGAAGGGGTTATTACTTTTGGTGCTTTAGGTCTTTGTTCTACCTTGTTTAAGGTCACAAATTCTAATACCGATTGAGTTTGTGTTTTCCAGTTAAATGCCATACCAGTAAAGGCAATCAGCATAAGCGGTATAAAAAAGTAAACACCAAGCACTGTATGTAATTGATACATGAGCACTCTAAATTTGGCTTTTGGTTTTATAGCTAAACGTTTAACTCTGTTTTTGGGCTTTACCCATAAATAAAAGCCCAGTAATACATTTATTAAAAGTAGCAATGCACATACCGACATCCAATTTCGAAAGGTTTTTTCACCTTTACTGTTTTCAAACAACAGCCAACGATGTAATCCCATAGCAAACCCATAAATCGTATCGGTTGATTCATAGACGTTTAGTACACTCCCAGAGTAGGGGTTAACACTGGCGTAATGTTTATTGGCTAACCGAAATTGCCATGCTGCGTTTGGCGCTTGTTCGGGCATAAAAAAGGTGATTTTTTGCTTAGTTTGAGCTTGTACATTTTGTATAAGTTCATCGTAATGCATTAAGTTTTTTTGGGGTGTTACTTGCCATTTTGCAGGCTCTATTAGGTGCTGTATGTCTTTTGCATAAATCATAACAGCACCGGTTAGGCTCACTATTAATAAAAATAGTCCGCTAATAAGGGCAAGGCCTAAATGAATTCTACGTAACCAAAGTTTCAAAAACGGTATCTCATTATGAGTTAATGACAATATTGTAAATGATAATACGAGCTGTTTTCAATTAAATAAGTTGTGTATTTGGTTTAGCTTGTTATTAAGAACATTAAATTAGGCTTTTATTTGTAATAGATTGGATTTCTATTATGCAATTTTCGATTTTAAAATTGTCGTGCAAAAAACTTTTAACTGCGGCTAAATCAATTACGTGCTGGGTGCTAATAATAAGCTCGCAATAATTTTCTTTATCATCTAGTTGCCAAAGCTTAATGCTCATTACCGATTCGATATTAAATTCATTACTAATAGCATGTGATATTGCATCTGTATCAACGTTGCTAGGCGCTGCTTGCATTAAAATTTTGCAGCTTTGCTTTAATAGTAAAATGCCGTGATAAATTACATAAAGAGAAATAAGCACAGTGGCAATTAAATCAAAGATATACCACTGGTATAAAATAATTAAGGTGCCTGCAATAATAACAACAATAGATGCCATTGCATCTGATACGTTATGAATAAAGGCCGCTTTTATATTTATACTGTGATTTGCGCCAGCTCGGTAGGTTAAAAATGCGGTTGCTAAATCAATTACCAACGCTATTGCTGCCACCCACACAACTATCCAACCATTAATTGGTTGAGGGTTTAAATAGCTCGAAATGGCTTCAAAAATTAAATACACACCAATTAATATCAATGTACTGCTATTAAAAAGTGTGGCAAGTATTTCAGCGCGTTTATAGCCAAAATGATGAGTGGTGTCAGCAGGTTTATTACCAATTTTACGTGCAACGAGCGCGATAAATATAGCGGCAGCATCACTTAAATTATGAAGTGCATCGGCTATAAGTGACAAACTGCCCGAAAATACCCCGCCAATAACTTGGGCTACGGTTAGCAATACATTAATAACCACAGCGACTGTTAGCTGTTTATCGCTCTGGTTTTCGTCTACATGACTATGTGAGTGATCGTGCGCCATAATGACCTCAAATGTATTAATTGAATATTGCTCATATCATGGCTGGTTTAAAACCGCTACAGATGTGGTAGCGTCAATAAATCTAATTATAAGTTAGTAATAAAGGCGTATATTTTAAAAAGTGTGAATTTAATATTGTAACGCTAAACACCCATTTTTTAAGGAGTTTACCGCTCAAAACTTGCGTCTTTATATATTTAGTGCATTAATGTAAGTAATATTAAATGATTATAAGTTGCTGGATATTAAGCATGCACAAAGGTTTAAACTTTGGTGAATTAACAGGTAAAGGACAGTCTGTTCGAAGTAAGTTAATTATAACCTTTATAATTATAGCCTTAGGGCCACTTTGTATACTTACTTGGTTTAGCCTTGGACATGTAAATAGCACGCTTAAGCAAAATGCAGACGCTGAACTTAACGAGCTTAATAATATAGGTAAGCAATTTGCTGATATTTGGTTTGCAGAGCATGTTAAGGATCTATATTTGCTTAGGGCGCAGTTTGATATTAGCCCGACTAAAAAACAACAATTAATAGCGCAATTTGTTGAGCAGTACGACTTTGTTAATAATGTAGAACTTATTGATGTAAACCTCGTTAAATCACTACCTTCATCACCCTTTTTTAATATTATTAAAGATCAACGTTTTAATAACATACTCTCTGGTATTAAAAATACAGGTAAAATCCAATTTCAGTCAATGACAGTCTCAAGGCGTGAGTATCATATTATTGGCTTACCGTTAGTAAATACCGAAAATAAGCTACAAGCCATATTGCTTGCAGATATAAATTTAAATGGCTTATTAAATAATCTAAGTAAAATACACGCTGCAAATAAAGACATAACATTTTATGTTATGCATAATAATAAAATTCAAAAAAATAATAATTCAGAAGATTTTCAACCATTATTTTTCTCTCAAAACGGCTCCCCAACGCAACGTGTTTTTTCTTACAGTAATAAAAATGAAGAGACTTTATACGGGTATATTGATTCTCTAGAGTTTTTAAATGAATCTGGATGGCAGTTACTTGTAACAAAACCAAAAGAAGTTGCACTACAAGGTGCTAATTTTTATAAACAGCTTGCTTTATTAACAAATGCGGGGGCATTGCTGCTTATATTAACGTCATCGTGGTGGTTTGGGCGTCGACTTTCTAGACCTTTAATTAACTTAGCTAAAATTGTTGAAAGTATTACAAAAGGAGACAAGGTAAAAGTCCCTGTAATAAACGACAGTATTGAGTTTAACCAGCTTTCATTGGGTTTACGTAATTTAGTAGCCGTAAAAGAAGAGCAACAAAGTATATTACAAAAGCAACGCTCTGCACTTCAAATTGCATTAAAACAATTAGCCGAGCAAAAAAGTGCATTAGATGAACACGCTATTGTTGCTGTAACTGATTTGCATGGCACCATCACTTTTGTAAATAAGAAATTTTGTGAGATTAGTGGCTACGATGAACACGAATTAATAGGTCAAAACCATCGCCTTTTAAATTCAGGGAAACACGAAAAAGAATTTTTTAAAAATATGTATAAAACGCTTAAACGTGGTGATATCTGGAACGGGCAAATATGCAATAAAGCTAAGCATGGTGGAATATATTGGGTAGATACGACAATTGCACCATTTTTAGATGAAAACGGTATACCACAAAACTATATTGCTATTCGTAATGACATTACAGCCCTTAAAGTACAAGAGCTAGAGCTTGAGCAACACAAAACACAGTTACAGCTAGTGATAGACTCAACAGCCGTGGGTATTTGGGATTGGTATATTGATACGAATAAAGTGACGTTTAATAACCGCTGGGCCGAGATAATAGGTTACAAACTCAGTGAGATTGAACCTTGTACTATAAATACTTGGTATACCTATGCTCACCCAGACGACTTAGTGATATCAAATAAAAAACTTCAAGAGCACTTTGCCGGTGAGACTGACTATTTTGTTAGTGAAGCCCGCATGAAGCATAAAAATGGACATTGGATTTGGGTACTCGATACTGCAAAAGTAGTTGAGTGGAATACCGATGGCTCTCCAAAACGTATGATTGGTACGCATTTAGATATATCAGAACGAAAATCTACAGAGCTTGAGCTGCAAGGAAGCCGCGATAGGTTTGCATCTTTAGTATCAAATATCCCTGGCATTATTTATCGATGTAAGTTTGATGAAAAATTAAGCATGCTTTATATGAGCGAGCAAGCGAGTGAAATAACAGGTTATTCACCTGATGAGTTGATACATGATGAACCCCCCAGCTTTTTTGATTTGATATGCGAAGACGATTCTAAAAAAATAAAAGATGAAATTCTACGTTGTGTTAGTGCAAAACAGTCATGGTCTGTTGAGTATAGGATTACAGCCCGCGATGGCTCCTTACATTGGGTAAATGAAAAAGGCCAAGCCATTTACGCAGATGATGGCAGCATATTGTATTTAGATGGATTTATTTTAGATATTACAGAGCGTTACAATACACAATTAAAAATAAGCCGTCAGCAAAGCCTGCTTGAATCAATGAGTAAGCAAGGACAGATTGGTGCATGGGAGATGGACCTAGATGCGCATACTCTTTATTGGTCTGATGAAGTTAAAGTTATCCACGAAGTACCAGAGGGATTTGAGCCGAGGATAGATACTGCTATTGATTTTTATAAACCAGGAATACACCGAGACACTATAAGTACCTTATTTGAATGCGCTGTGACTTTAGGTGAAAGCTGGAGCGTAGAGCTTATTATTTTGACCTATTCGGGGCAAGAGCGTTGGGTTAAATCAATGGGCCAAGCTGAGCTTAAAGACGGTAAATGTGTACGTGTGTTTGGTTCATTTCAAAGTATTGATGCACATAAACGACTTGAACTTGAGAGCGAAAAAGCAAATCGTTATAACAAAAATTTAGCCGCGCTTACAGTCGCACCTGAAGTGCAAAATAGTGATGTAGAACAGGTTAAAAAGCTAGCCGTTAAATCTATGTGTGAAGTGCTAAATGTTACACGAGCTTCGATATGGATCTTTAACGAAAAACGAGATGTGTTGAAGTGTCATAGCTTATATATAAATGGTCAAGGGTTTGTAGATACCGACGCTATTTTAACTGCTAAAGACTACCCAGCTTATTTTAATGCTATTTATAAACATAATTTAGTGGCTATTGATGATGTTTATACTCACTCAGCAACTGTTGATTTTATTGAAGCATATGTAACACCACTAAATATTAAATCGATGCTTGATGCTGTAATTGCAACAGGCGATGGTAATTTAGGTATTTTGTGCGCTGAGACAGTAGGCGAGCATCATAACTGGACGCAAAGTGAAGAAACGTATCTTCGCTCATTAGCTACTTTAGTGGGAAGCACTTTAGTTTCTCAAAAACGAAAAGTAATTAGTGAGGAGCTAAAAGTAGCACTTGTAAAAGCTGAAGATGCAGCCATTGCTAAGAGCCAATTTTTAGCAACCATGAGCCATGAAATTAGAACGCCGATGAATGGCGTACTCGGCATGCTAGAGCTTGTTCAATTAGAGTCGTTATCTAAACCAATAGAAACAAAAGTAGATATAGCCAAAAAAAGTGCACATTCTTTGTTGGGTGTAATTAATGATATTTTAGATTTCTCTAAAGCTGAAGCAGGTAAAATCGAGCTTGAAGAAATTAACTTTAATGGACGTGATTTAATTGGTGAAGTTGCTGCCGCACAAGCATTTACAGCTCAAGACAAAGGTATTGAAATTATTTTGGATCTGGTAGCGCTAGAGCCTTCGCAGTTATGCGGCGATCCTGGGCGCATTCGCCAAGTTATTACTAATTTATTGAGCAACGCCGTTAAGTTTACGAGTCAAGGCGAGGTTGTTGTAAGCGCGAAAATTAATAAAGTAGCTCAAGGTTTAGAGTTTGTTGTAAGTATAAAGGACTCAGGCATAGGAATAAGTTTAGAAAAACAAGAGCAATTATTTACCCCTTTCTCTCAAGTCGATGCATCAACAACGCGTGAATATGGAGGCAGTGGCTTAGGGCTGGCTATTTGTAAGCAGCTTTGTGAGCTAATGGGGGGAGCCATCTCTCTCACTAGCGAAGCCGGTAAAGGGAGTACTTTTACTGCCACTATAATGCTAACTCCGGGAGATCAAAAAGAACGTTATATTCCTAATATTAATATGGAAGAGCTAACCGTTTTGGTTGTTGATGATAACGAGACAAATCGAATTGTAATTTCACAGCAGCTTGAGCACTGGGGCGCTAAAGTTGCGCTTGCATGTGACGCACGCGAAGCTCTTGATATGTGCGCGCAGCAGTATAAAAGTAACAATTGCATGTATGATATTGCAGTCCTTGACATGCAAATGCCAGGAATGGATGGCATAGAGCTGTGTAAAGCACTAAAAGCACATGAAGATTATAAATCAATGCCACTTGTAATGATGACCAGTATTGCTGGTATGGAAGGTGCGCAGCGCTATTCTAATTCAGGCTTTCAGGCATATTTCCCCAAACCTGTAACCACTGCCGATTTAATTTCTGCACTGTCAGTCATAACAAGTAATGATGCAGATGAGACACTCCCACTTGTTACTTCAGGCTATATTTCCTCTCTTAAAAAAGAAAAGGTGCAGGAACCTACCCAAATATTACTTGTAGAAGATAATCCAATTAATCGGCAAGTGGCTACATTAATGCTCAAAAAGCTTAATTGTGACGTTACAATTGCCGAAAATGGTCAATTAGCGATAGATATATTAGAGTCTCACGATTCTGGTTTCTTTAAGCTCGTTCTTATGGATTGCCAGATGCCAGTTATGGATGGCTTTGCTACAACTGCAGCTATACGTAAAGGTATGGCGGGTATACAACACAAAAACATTAGGATCATTGCTATTACGGCTAACGCAATGGACTCTGATAAAGAGCGTTGTATAACCGCTGGAATGGATGACTACTTGAGCAAACCGATTCAATTAGATATTTTAAAAGATAAATTAGAGCAGTATATTTAAGGTAAAAATACAATGAGCCAACCCGTTATAATACGTGATGCAAAGCCAAGTGATGCGAAAACAATTTTGCACTTTATTACCGAACTTGCCATATATGAAAAAGAACCGGATGCAGTAAAAACAGACGAGCAGGCTATTTTAGATACGCTGTTTAGCGATGGTGCTACTGCGCACAGCATAATTTGTTTAGAAGGTGATGAGCCAATTGGTTTTGCGGTCTATTTTTATAATTACTCTACATGGTTAGGTAAAAATGGCCTATACCTTGAAGATTTATACGTAAGCCCAGATAGCCGTGGCAATGGTGCAGGTAAAGCCATTATGAAGCACTTAGCTAATAAGGCGATTAGTAATGACTGTGGTCGTTTTGAATGGGTAGTGCTTGATTGGAATAAACCCGCTATCGATTTTTACAATAGCATTGGTGCAAAGCCGCAAAACGAATGGATAATATATCGCTTAACGGGGCAGGAATTACTAGACTTTGCTAAATAGTTAATGAAAATCATTTGCATTTAGGTTTGTGGGTGTGTAAGTTAACTACACGCCCATAAATAAACGTGCAGATGATTATATGATCTCAAATCAAAAACAATCCCACTCAGATTTACTTTGTCTTGATCAAGCATTAAGCCCTTGGCAGTCGAATATAATGCAAGGTAATTATGCATTTGAACAAGGTGCACTTCTCGAAGCCCGCGATAAATACTTATTAGCTAAAACACTTGCAGATCATCTTCTTCAGCAGTTTTTATATGCTCAGATTAATAACAATGTCATCCATGCTATTGAGCATTGCATACCCGCACTTGTTGTTGCGTCGCATAATTTAGCTGATACCTATATAGCTATGCAACAGCCTGAAAATGCATGCAAATGGCTATGCGAAGTACACTTAACACTCTGTTCGCTAATTAAGCATACTCATTACGATATACAAAAAGTGAGTAAGCATCATTACACTAAAACGTCCTCTGAACTTGTATCATTTGCAAGACGCTATCATTTTTTACCTGAGCTAATAGAGCAAGTGAATTTTTGCTTATGCTCACAGAGCACTACAAACAATCAACTGCACTAATTTAAAAGAAAAAGGAGTATTTATGGCTTTTACTTTGCCTGCACTTAACTATGAGTACGATGGGCTTGAACCTCATATTGATGGTAAAACAATGCATATTCATCACACATTGCATCATCAAACGTATATTAATAAAGCCAATGCTGCTTTAGCAGATACTGTTTATGCAACCGCAAATGCTGAAAAATTACTTAAGGGAATAAACAGCTTGCCTAGTAATTTACAAAAAGCAGTACAAGAGCATGTAGGAGGGCATTTTAATCACAGCTTATTTTGGCAAGTAATGAGCCCTCAAGGAGGAGGTGAACCTGAAGGTAGTGTAGCTCAGGCAATAAATGAACAGTTTGGCAGTTTTGATAAGTTTAAAGACCAATTTACTGCTGCTGCAATTAGTCAATTTGGCAGTGGTTGGGCGTGGCTATGTGTGACCCCAGATAAAAAGTTGATTGTAGAAAATAGTGCTAATCAAGATTGCCCTTTAATGCAGGGAAATACCCCTATTTTGGGACTTGATGTATGGGAGCATGCCTATTATTTGAAGTATCAAAACAAGCGTCCTGACTATATTGCTGCTTTTTATAATGTAATTAATTGGACTGAAGTTGAAAAACGCTACCTAGCCGCAGTAAGTTGAGTGCCGAATATGGCTAGTAATACAGTTTATTTTCTATAAGCTAGGCTCTATTAGATTAATTTATAGAGCCGTTTATGGACACTTCACATTGGCAAAAAGCACGTCAGAGTCGCGATCCTCGTTTTGACGGGCTTTTTTACGTAGCGGTAAAAAGTACCGGTATTTATTGCAGACCAATTTGCCCTGCACCAACGGCTCACGAAAAAAACGTTGCTTATTATCAGTTTGCCCATAACGCGGCGCAAGATGGTTTTAGGCCCTGTATTCGTTGCAGGCCCGATAGTGCCCCTGGCAGCGCAGCATGGCAGGGTACAAAAACGACTGCACTTAGAGCAAAACAGTTAATAGATCAAAATGATGAACACGACTGCGAAAAATTAGCAGCTCGTTTAGGTATAAGTAGTCGTTATTTAAGGCAGTTGTTTAAGCAGTATTTTGGCATGTCGATTACGCAATATCGATTATTTAACCAATGCCACTTTGCTAAAAAACTGATTCAAGAAACACATTTACCCCTTACCGAAATAGCGTTTGCCGCAGGCTTTAAAAGCATTAGGCGTTTTAATGATGCATTTTTACAGCAGTTAAATATAGCTCCCTCGAAGCTGCGCAGTGGCGATAAAAAACCAACGTCAACACTCATTTTAACCCTGCCATTTAGGCCGCCTTATAATTGGCCTGCTTTGCAGGGCTTTTTACAAAGGCGCTTGATAAAACCAATGGAGTGGATAACGCAAACGAGCTACGGGCGTACTTTTGCAAGTGATAAATATAAAGGAAGCTTTACCGCTGAATTTATAGCTAATAAAAACCACTTTAGTGTATCTATCAATATAGACAATACGGCGTACTTACAACCTGTTATAAATAATATACGCCGTGTGCTTGATTTAGATGCCGATATTAATTTAATTGAAACGCATTTAAGCGCCAATATAAACAATACGTTTACAGTGTGCGAAGGGCTCAGACTTCCGGGGATTTGGTCAAGTTTTGAAGCCGGTATAAGAGCTGTACTTGGGCAACAAGTGAGTGTTACTGCGGCACATAATTTAGTAACAAAGTTAGTTGATGAATTAGGCGAAAAAGAGGGCGATGCCGTTTATTTTCCTACGGCTAAAATTGTTACTAATAGTGATTTTGCATTTTTTAAAATGCCACAAGCACGCAAAAATGCACTGCATAATTTAGCCCATTTTTGTGCACTAAATCCTGAAAATGACGATTTAGACGAATGGCTTAGCTTAAAAGGAATTGGCCCTTGGACAGTAAATTATGCAAAGCTGCGAGGACAAAGCCAACCCGATATATTACTTGATGGCGACTTAGGTGTTAAAAAAGCTCAAGCGGCGGCAAACCCTTTTGAGCCTGCTAATTGCGCTCCTTTTCGCTCTTACTTAACGTTTCAACTTTGGCAGCAATTATAATGATCATTCAAACATCAATTTCGAGCCCTATAGACGACATAATTATTCAAGCGACCGAGAAAGGCGTGAGTTACGTTGGTTTTTATCCACCAGTTGAATACTCTTATACGCCATTTGAGCAAGTTACTAACAAGGCGGTGCTTATTTGCGCTGCGCAGTTAAATGAGTACTTTGCAAAAAAACGCACTACGTTTGATGTACCACTTGATACAACCGGTACGGTATTTCAGCAAAGTGTATGGCAAGCACTATTAACGGTGCCTTTTGGACAATCGCAAACATACGGCTATATTGCTAACCAACTCAATAACCCAAAAGCAGTGAGGGCAGTAGGTGCTGCTAATGGTAAAAATCCGATTAGTATTATTGTACCGTGCCACCGCATTATTGGCGCAAATGCAAAGTTAACGGGCTATGCTGGTGGGCTTGAAAGGAAACTGTGGTTGCTGAAACACGAAGGATTAATGTAAATTAATTGATAAAATATAGTCAGTCTGCTTAACTCAACCTATAATTTAAATAATCAACTAATAAAAATTATTATGCGTATTAATAGCTTAGTTTACTTTTTTATTGCCAGTTTAATGTTTACCGCTACTGCGTTTAGCAAACCGCAGAGTCTCGTGTTTTGTTACGAAGACAAAAACATAGCACCCATGTTTTTAGGTGATGGCCAAAATATACCAACAGATAAACCTGGTGCATCAATCGAAATACTTCAACAACTTGATTTAGCATTGCCCAATGTAGCAATATCATTTGTTAGAAAGCCATGGCGTAGATGCTTAAACGATTTAGAATTTAATCGAGTTAATGCTGTTATTGCAAGTTACCGCAAAGGGCGAGAAAACGTTGCTGTTTACCCTGTTGATGAGCAAGGTAAGTTACAAGATAACTACGCAGTAAGTGAATTTGGCAGCTGCCTTATAGGGCGTTATAAATTTCATAAGGAATGGGAGACTCGTGAAGTATTTCAAAATAAAGCATTTACGATAGCTATTCCTAATGGTTATGGGCTAAATAGCGCGTTAAAAGAAGAACCATTTTTTATTCATAATACGTTTTCTAAAAGCAAAGCTTTTGAGTTGCTAGATAAGGGAGTAGTGCAGGCGAGCGTTGATCTATGCCAAGTAGATGGCTTAAAAGTGTCGAGTTATCCGTATGAGGGTAATAATGTTAAACCTATTTATCCCCCTTACGAAACCAGCCATGGTTATCTTGTTTTTTCAAAAAAATTCTACGAAGAAAATAACACCCTAAGTTGGGAAATGTGGGAGTGGTTATCAAAATTTGAAAGTGCACCTGTGTATATTAAATACTTACAAACACTTAAATAAACAGGCCCTGACAAAATAAAATTCGCGTTTGTAAATTGGTATTAATTTAATATTAAGGTAGCATAAGCGCACTTTTTATAAAATGGCACCACAATGGCTCAATTATACTTTTACTACTCTGCAATGAATGCAGGTAAATCAACCACGTTATTACAATCTGCATTTAATTATAAAGAACGTGGCATGGAACCTGTGATCCTGACTGCTGCTATTGATGATAGACAAGGCGTGGGTAAAGTATCGTCTCGTATTGGTTTGCAAGCTGATGCGCATGTATTTGATGCTAGTAAAGATGTTTTTGATCTTATTCAATCACTCAATAATGATAAAAAGCGCCATTGTGTGTTAGTTGACGAGTGCCAATTTTTATCAAAAGAACAAGTAATGCAATTAACCGATGTGGTTGACGAGCTCGGTATACCGGTACTGTGTTATGGCCTGCGTAACGACTTTAGAGGCGAGCTATTTATAGGGTCGCAATATTTGCTTGCGTGGGCTGATAAGTTAGTTGAGCTTAAAACTGTTTGCCACTGTGGGCGTAAAGCTAACCATGTACTGCGTACCGATGAAAATGGCGAAGCAATAGCCGATGGTAACCAAGTAGAAATTGGCGGCAATGACCGATATGTTTCGGTATGCCGCAAACATTATAAAGCCGCGTTAAATATGGGCCGACAAAGCATTTAAAAATGTATCAATATCTTCGCGGGTTATATCTAAATGCGTAACTAGCCTAAGCTGCTTGCTTGGGCTAAATAATATTCCTTGTTGTTTTAGCGCTTCAGCAATATCTTCAATATTTATACTGCTACTGTATGTTGCGTAAACCATATTAGTGGTGTTAGTCATATCGACAGTAAAGCCACTGATCTCACTTAATTGTTGAGCCAAATAACGTGCATTTTCATGATCGTCTTTTAAGCGCTCTACATTGTGCTCAAGTGCAAATTGTCCAGCGGCTGCAAGCATTCCGGCTTGGCGCATACCACCACCAAGTACTTTTCTCCATCGTCTTGCTTTATTAATAAGTGCTGGTGAGCCTAATAATAAAGAGCCTACGGGCGCACCTAAACCTTTAGATAAACAAATAGAAACTGAGTCAAAGTGTTTTGTAATTTCTGTGATATCAACTTTTAGCTCAACAGCGGCATTAAAAGCACGTGCGCCGTCTAAGTGCAGCGCTAAACTATGCGTATTAACAAAGTCACGTGCTTGGGCTAAGTACTCAAGCGGGAGTACTTTTCCGCCAATGGTATTTTCTAAGCTGAGCAATCGCGTTTTTGCAAAATGGCAATCGTCTGGTTTTATAGCCGCCGCTATTTTACTAAAAGGGATGCTGCCATCAGCTTCGTTTTCAATAGGCTGTGGCTGAACAGATCCTAATACAGCTGCGCCGCCACCCTCAAACTTATAATTGTGAGCATTTTGGCCACAAATGTATTCGTCACCTCGCTCACAGTGCGCCATTAACGCAAGTAAGTTGGCTTGTGTGCCTGAGCTACAATAAAGTGCGGCTTCAAAATTAAAACGCTTACACGCATAGGCTTCTAGTTGGTTAATGCTTTCATCATCACCATATACATCGTCACCAACCGGTGCGTTGTACATAATATCGCGCATTTCTTTTGTTGGTTTTGTAACTGTATCAGAGCGAAAATCTATCATGATTGCCTTATCCTTTTTATTATTTTTAATAAAATTGGTATTAATCAAGCTCGCTACAAATTTGCTCACGAGTGTCTTTATCAAAGTAGGTCCATGCAATAAAGCGGCTAATTTTTTGACCTTGTGCCATATCAACTATTTTATACTCGGCTATTGGGTGAGCTTTTAACACTTCTTCAAGCGCTGCAATATTATCTTTTTTAGAGACTAACGACGTAAACCACAGTACTTGTTCTGCAAAGTCTTGGCTTTCTTTAATCATATTAGAGATAAACTGTACTTCACCGCCTTGACACCACAATTCATTATTATGGCCACCAAAGTTAAGCGTGCTACTGGGGGTTTTTCCTAAATTTTTCCATTTACGTTCACTACCTTTACTTGCCTCTTCTTCACTTGCATGAAACGGAGGGTTACAGAGCGTTAAATGGTATAGATCTTTTTGATTTATAACGCCTTTAAAAATATGTGATGCGTTTTTTTGTTGTTTTAGGGTTATTTTTAAATCATTAAACTGAGCAATTTGCTTTGCTATTTTTACTGAGGCTGTATCAATATCAGTCCCAGTAAAATGCCACTTATATTCACTTGTACCAGTAAGCGGATAAACTAAATTAGCACCAGTACCAATATCAAGTACTTTAATTTGCTTACCTAAAGGTATTTGTTGTTGATTATCATCACTTAATAGGTCGGCCAAGTAGTGAATGTAGTCAACACGCCCAGGTATAGGTGGGCACAAGTTGTGCTCGGGAATATCCCAAAAATCAATATTATAATGTGCTTTTAAAAGAGCTTGATTAAGTGCTTTAACAGCCTTGTTGTCACTAAAATCAATGCTTTTAGTCCCTGCAGGTGTGGTTATAACAAAGGGCAGTAGAGCTGGGTGCTCTGTTGTTAATAAATCGAAGTCGTACCCATTTTTATGTAGGTTACGAGGGTGTAATTTTGAACGTGCTTTATTTTCTTTCATGGCTTCATTTTAACAACAGATATAATGTGGTGATTGTAACAAATGCTGATGAGTAAAGTGCAGACATTTCCTTTGGTATATTTAATATTACTGGTAGGATGAGTTGCAAATAATAAAAAGGAATAACTGTGGCAATTTCTCAGCAATCAATAATTATTAATTTAGCTGACCAACAAACTCTTCATTTACGCCGTATTAGCGATGAAGATCAGCAAGGGCCCATCGTATTTTTTATGCATGGAGCAATAGAAAACGGTAAGATTTTTTACACGCACTCCAATAAAGGACTTGCCCCTTTTTTAGCTGAGCATGGGTATAGATGTTATGTGGCTGATTTACGTGGCCGAGGTGATAGCAAGCCAATCATTTCGAGCGAGTCCGAATATGGACAAACTGAGTCTATCCTAGAAGACATCCCTGCCTTTATTAAGCAAATAGAGTTGATTGAAGGCAAAAAGCCAGACTACTGGGTTGCTCACTCTTGGGGCGGGGTATTGATGAACAGCGCGTTTGCACGTTTTCCAGAATATATTAACGATGTTAAAGCATGTGTGTATTTTGGCTCTAAGCGTTCTTTATTTAATAGTCACCCTCAAAAATTATTACAAGCCAATTTAATTTGGTATTTTATGGCGCCTTTACTTGCTAAAAAACATGGCTATTTAAATGCTAAAGGTTATAAGTGGGGCAGCGATAACGAAACTCAAAAGTCGCATTATCAAAGTATGCAATGGGCTAAAAAGAAGCCATGGATAGATTCTGATGATAATTTTGATTATGCAAAAACGCTAAACAACCTGCATTTACCGCCAACGCTTCATATTGCTGCGGTAAAAGATAAAGCATTAGCGCAACCAATCGATATTCAAAAATTTATGGACGAATCGGGGCAAGGCATTCAGCAAATGCGAATTTACGGTCGTAAACACGGCCATAATTTTGATTACGATCATATTAATATGCTTACCCACCCAAGTGCGCGTGATGATCAATTTAAAGATTTACTTAATTGGTTTAAAGCACATCCGATTAATTAATTCTCATCAAGTAACTTTAGAATAGGTGTTTTGTAACGCTCCCACTTAGCGATTGCGGCATTATTAATAGGTTGGCGAATAGCATGTTTACTCAAGGTCGTTACCGGTGTTTTTTGTTTATAAAACGCTAAGCAGCGCTCTTCAAAACTACAGTTTAAAAAGCCAAGTAACTGCGTTAGCTGCTCTTTTGGGTTACTCACTAAATCTTCGTAACTGACATCATAAATTGGCATCTCTTTAAAAGAGTGCCAATGGCTCATCAGTTTTTCATACAACTTATGATAAAGCTTAAACTCAGGTAGTGAGCAAAAGTAAGGCTCGTTTTCAGCAAAGTAATTAGTGAAGATAGAAAATGCGGTTGCATTAAAATCACGACTTAAATTTATAAATTTAGCATTTGGAAATAGAATATATATAAGTCCGAGCGACTGATAATTACTCGGCAGCTTATTTATTATAAAAGGCCTGATGGGCGATGCTGTTTTTAATGTTGTGATATACAGCTCGCGGGCTTTTTTGATTAAATCCGGCGTTAAATGTGCTAAACATTGCGGGTAAGTCACTCCCGTTTTTTGTTCGATAAAAGCAACTGCGTTATTACTAATACTCGTACTTTCTCCTAGGCTTGAAAACTGACTATGGCTTGCCAACATTTGCTCCACAAGGGTAGAACCACTACGAGGCATGCCAATAATAAATACAGGCGTGATATTACCCGTAAACTTTTTATCGGCAGAGGCTATAAACTCCTCGGTGTTGTATTTTATTATTTCATCGTAAAAAGGGGTTAAATCTTTAGTGTTAAATTCACTTAATTTTTTTTGTAATTTATTCGCCAATATAAAATAATTAAATGCTTGCTCGGTATCCTCAAGTGCATCGTAACTGTTTGCTAATGCGTAGTAACACACCATTTTTAAACGTAAATTACTCGTTTGAGTTAATAAGTGGTGCAAATTACTTACATAATTATGTTCTTTATCAAAGCGACCTAATTGTACAAGTTCAAATAAAATATAGGCTGTTACAGGGTATACACCAATGCTGAGTGCATGAGCAAAAGTTGTATGAGCTTTATCTAACTCGCCATGTGTTAAATAGTGCTGTGCTAAGTAATAATGAGGTTCTGGATTATGACTTGCTAATTTTTTTGCGTATTCAAGCACCGTTAGTGCATCGTTTGGCGAATGAACACCGTTAAATGCATCAGCAAGGGCATGTAATGGTTCAAGCATATGAGGCAAGCGCTCACAAGCTTTTTGGAGTAGGTATACAGCAGCGTCGTAACGTTCTAGTCGTAAGGCAATTCTGCCTAAGCCAAATAAAGCCTCACCATTTTCAGGGTTACTATTTAAAATTGCTTTAAAATGGAACTCGGCTTCTTTGAGTTTATTTTGTTGCAGTAGTTGGTTGGCTTTTTCAAGTAGCATAGTTATACCAATTTTATTAAAAAAATAATCATTCTATCGCATTAAATAGCGTACTCACTGCGTTAAAAATTATTCATATAGAGCAACTATATATCATAGTTTTCGCCTTGTTATTACGCTATTTTCTGAGCGCTATAATAGAACACTTATTCAATGCAATTGGTATTGTTCATTATTATTTTTATTAACTATAAAATTAAAAAGGCGAAATGTCTTTAACATTTCGCCTTTGGTTCTTCATGAAAATAGTTTAAAAAGTATATGTTGCTTTAGCGTAGTAAAAGCCACCGTTAATACCAAACGGAGATGTTTCGTAGAACTGACCACCCCAGTTGTTATTAGGGATGCCCGTTGCATCTGCAAAATCAAGTTTTTCAGCATCTTGGTCGAATAAGTTTTGAGCACCTACTGAGAAGCTAACTGATTCATTTAAGAAGTAAGTTACTTCAGCATCAATAGTGACTGCAGCATCTGCTGTTTTAGCTGTTGCATCATAATCAACGTGAACACCTTGGTATTCGCCGTAGTAGTTTGCACGAGCAAATGCAGAAACTGATTCCCATTGTTGAGACAATGTGAACGTTGCACGATGATTAGGTAAATCTTCTTCTAAACGCTTAACTTTAAACGCACCTGTAATTTCACTAAATTTAGTTACTTCAGTATCATTCCAGTTATATGCAAGGCTAAATGTAGAGCTACCGCCCATTAATTCAGCTGTATAGTTTGCAACTAAATCGATACCTTGTGTTGTTGTGTCAAAGTCGTTTGTAAAAAAGCTTACTTGAGCAAGACCTTGTACATTAGGTACTCCTGCTGCTGCAAGGGTATCTTTGTCTGCTTGGCTTAAGTTGATTTTATCTGATTGACTAATACGGTCATCTACTTGGATGTTGTAGTAATCAAGCGTTAAAAATAATTCGCCAATTGTGTATACAGCACCAAGCGTATAACTTTGTGATTCTTCCGGCTCAAGCTCTGTACCACCTAATTGCACTGCAATTGGGTTTGTTGGTGGAAGAAGCGCTGAATCTTGTAATACACCGCCATCTAAACTTGTTTGTACATTACTTACGTTAGCTTGACCAACCGTTGGTGCACGGAAACCACTGCTTACAGAACCACGTACGTTTAAGTCTTCAGTTAAATGGTATTGAGCCATTACTTTGTAGTTAGTGGTAGTGCCAAAGCTGTCGTAGTCTTCAAATCGAAGTGCTACGCCCATTAAAAAGTCTTCAGTAAACGGTGCTTCAACATCAACATATGCTGCATAGTTACGGCGAGAAAATTCACCCGCTTGTGATGGTTTAAAACCAGGAAAGCCGTTAGAGCCAATACCAAAGCCTTGTTCTGTTAAAGGGCCTGCTGTGTAAGATGCTTCATCACCAGAGACGATAGTAAATGTTTCTTCATGCCACTCAAAACCACCGGCAATGTTTACATCATAAGCTAAACCAAAGTCGATACCTTTTGATAAATCAAAGTTAAAGTTTTTCTCTAGCTGTTCGTATTTACCCGGGCTGAAGTCTCGTGGTGTATCTGCACCTAAAGAGGCATTAACCGTGTCGTAAATAAAGTAACGTGATTCATTTAAGCCAACAGTACCGCTTAAGTCATAGTAAGTATCTTTTAAGAAGCCACCAGTGAATCGACCTTTAGTACCAATAGTTAAAGAAGTATCAGTAATGTTGCCGCCAAAGTTAGGTGTAAAACCACCTGGAAGCATCTCATTAAAGGCAAAACAATCTGGGTTGTTTGCTACACCATTTATGTAAGCCGGATCATCTAGTACATTGCCGTCTGTTATTGTGATAGTTGGACAGTTAGCGCTCATATCAGGTGTTGTGTCGGCAACAAGTAATGTTTCGCCACCATCATTTGAGTAAACACCAGAACGTGTTTGCGGGTTACGGTAATAAAAACCGCCACGTACATCACGTTCAGAGTAGTTACCAAACATGTAAAATTCAGAGTCGTTTGTTAGCTCTAAACCCACATTACCAAAAATAGTAATATCGTCATCTACTTCTGGTGCACCCCATACTTGTGCAAGAGAAGATACATCAGGCACACCTGCAGCTGAAAGTGCTGCGGCATCGGCACGTTGAACTGAACGACTTGTTGCATCAGCTGTTTTATATTGAAAGCTTAAATTAGCAAAACCATTGTCGGTAAACGGTAAACCTACGTTACCCGACACTTGTGTTGTATCGCCATCACCTTCATAAAATTGACCATGGCGGATTTCTAATTTACCACCTTCTGAAGCGTCTTTTAGTTGGAAATTCATTACACCGGCGATTGCATCAGAACCATACTGCGCAGCCGCGCCATCGCGAAGTACTTCTACTTGTTTAATCGCAATGCTTGGAATAACTGAAATATCTGCGCCTTGCGCGCCATCGTTAATACCACCGCCTAAAAATGCGATTACAGAAGCACGGTGACGACGTTTGCCGTTTAAAAGAACCAATGTGCTGTCTGACGGTAAACCACGTAAGTTAGCTGGACGAACAAGAGAAGCCGCATCACTGATAGGGTTTTGGTGTACGTTAAACGATGGTACTGCACCTTTTAAAAGTTCAAGCATGTCAGTGTTACCTGACTTTTCAAGCTCTTCGCCGCCAATAATGTCGATTGGAACCGGTGAGTCACCTATTGAACGAGGAGCTGAACGCGTACCTACTACGGCAATTTTCTCAACGTTTTTATTTACTTTAGTTTGTTCCTGCTCGTCCGCCGCAATAGCAGATCCAGAAATAAATAACCCTGCAGTGGTTGTAGCTAAAGCAAATTTGATTGCTTGGTTTAGCGCATTACTTTTTAATTTCATTCTAATTTTCCCCAGTTAGAATAATTCTTATTTTTGATGTAAATTTCACATCATTTGTTTTTAACTTAATTTTTTGTTTCACATAAGTTTGAGGTTTTAGCTCAAAAGCCTAATCAATTAAGCTTACTTTCTGTGAAGTCCTATCTACAGACTATAGATAAAAAACAGGAAGGGCAATTACTAATTAACCGTTTGATAACAAAAAGATTCAATTTAAGAAAAAATGCAACAGTGGTGCAAAGTAAAACTAAAATGAACTAAATAAGTGCAAATAAGGCTGTTGAGGGGAATATTAATGCGCTAGCCGCATTTAAATGTTATTTATTTGTTTCTTTTTTTGTGGGGTTTTCAATGTTTTGTGCGTACCGCCAAGCTGCTAATTCTTCTTTGTATTCATCCCATACGCAGGGACAGCAACTGCCACCACCGCAACATTCATCAGATTTTGGTTTTTCAGGTTTTTGCGGTAATTGATTTGTTATATTCTGCATTGTTGTATGTATTTAATACTAATTTGGTGCAAAGGGTAAGTTAAAGGGTGTTGTAAGTAAATTATTCTTTGTGAACCTGTGCTGCTGTGTGAAAATAAAAGTTATGCGATTATATAAAGTTATTCACCGTGCACCTTGGCGGGTAGTTAAAATTAGTAAAAAACGCCAACAGCTGCGTTTTCGCCGTGCTATGGTGGCGCTTAAAATCGCACTCGCCCAAGAAAAACAAGAAACTAAAGAAATGCTCTCTATTTATAGGCGTTACACTCAAGGCCACACAAGTAAAGAAGAGTTAAAACGCGCAAATGAGCAATTTGTTGATATTTTAAAAGGGTTAGGGCTCGGTGTATTTGCTGTATTACCTTTTGCTCCGCTTACAATTCCTTTAGTTGTTAAATTAGGGAGTTTGGTGGGAGTTGATGTACTGCCAAGTTCGTTTAATATGAACAAATCTATTAAAGAACTAGATGCTAAAATAGATCAAGAAAATCAAAAGCAAGAATCTAAAAATAGTTTAAAAAAGTAGCTAAAATCCCTTCAAATTAGCGATACCTTTTAGGTGCGCTTATTGATATGCTCTTAAGTACCATTTTTATATTATATGAGCTTTTTAATGAGTGCATTACTACGTCATACATCTTCTGGTATTCCTTTATCTTTTATACTTAAAAACGAATTATCTGACTGGCAAGCACAGCAGCCTGCATTTATACAAAATTGGTTAACTAATACAGGTTTTGAAAAGCAAGGTGTTGCTTTAATACCTGATGCTAAAACGGGCGAGTTAAGCCAGGTATTTTGTCTAATGCAAAGCAGCGATGATTTTTGGGCTGCGGGTAATTTAGCAAATACACTTCCTACAGGTACTTATCAAATTCAAGGCGACAGCGCTTTTGTAGAGCAGGTTGCTTTAGGGTTTGTACTTGGTGGTTACGAATTTAGTGAATATAAAGAAAAGCCAACGGCAAAGGCGCAATTAGCCATTAGTGATAAAGCGTTATATGAACGCATTAGCCAACAAGCTGATGCCATTACACTTGCACGTGATTTAGTTAATACTCCAGCGGTAGATATGATGCCGCAACATTTATCGCAAGTTATGGAAGATTTAGCTGCAACTTACAATGGCGAATTTTCACAGTGGGTTGGCGATGAGTTACTAGAGCAAAACTACCCGACTATTCATATGGTGGGTCGTGCAAGCGAAAATAAACCGCGTTTACTTGATTTAAAATGGGGCGCATCAGATGCTCCATTAATTACACTAGTCGGTAAGGGCGTATGTTTTGACTCAGGCGGACTTGATTTAAAACCGAGCTCTGGCATGCGTAACATGAAAAAAGACATGGGCGGCGCGGCGCACGTAATTGCACTAGCGCAGCTTATTATGGCAGCTAACTTACCAATTAGATTACGTGTACTTGTACCAGCGGTTGAAAATGCAGTATCGCGCAATGCATTTCGCCCAGGCGATGTTATTAAAACGCGCAAAGGTATTATGGTCGAAATTGATAATACCGACGCTGAAGGTCGCTTAGTATTATGTGATGCATTAAGCGAAGCGCAAAACGATAATCCTGAGCTAATTATTGATTTTGCTACTCTCACGGGTGCATGTCGTGTTGCACTGGGCACGGAGCTTCCAGGCTTTTTCTCAACAGAGCGCGGTGTAGCAAATGGGATTATTGATGCAGGTTTAAGTGTACACGACCCTGTTTGGCAACTTCCGTTGTTTGAGCAATACAAAAACTTACTAAAAAGTGATGTAGCCGATATGGCAAATTGCGCAAGCACACCGTTTGGTGGTGCTATTACCGCAGCGCTTTACTTAAAAGAATTTGTTGAACCAACAACACCGTGGGTACACTTTGATGTAATGGCATGGAACTTACGTGCATTACCAGGTCGTCCAACGGGTGGTGAAGCGTTAGGTATTCGTGCGGTGTTTAATTACCTACAAAATCGTTTTAATAAGTAAGTTTTTGATTCAATAGTAAGAAATAACTTGAGCTTTAAACCTCATAAAGCTCAAGTGGCAAGTTATCTGGATCGGCAAAAAAGGTAAACTTTTTGCCGGTTATTTCATCCACTCTAATATCCTCAACGTTTACATCGCACGACTCTAAATACGTTTTTGCAATCTGTACATCCGCGACCTTAAAAGCTAAATGTCTTAAGCCTTGTGCTTCGGGATAGCTGGGTCTTGCGGGCGATCCATCAAACGAAAATAGCTCTATTTGGCTACCATCGGGCATGGCTAAATCTAATTTATATGAATTACGATCAGCTCTAAAGTGCTCATTAATAACGTTAAGTTTAAGTACATTGCTATAAAAGTGTTTAGAACGTGTATAGTCACTGCAAATAATCGCAGCGTGATGAATACCTAAAAGTTTCAAATTTAATTCCTTAAAAAGCAAAAACGCACTTAAATAAGTGCGTTTTAAATGTGGCTTATTATATGCTGCGTTAGCTTTGCTCGGCTTCTTTACATGCTTTAACTGCTGGTGCTACTAGCTCTAAACCAGTTTTATCACACGGCGGTAAAGCAGCATCGCTTACACTAATAGGCGTTACACGTTCGCCCCATTTTATGTAACTTGCAGCCCATGTAAGGCCTGCACCAAATGCTGCAGACATAATGTTTGAATGCGGTTTAATTAACCCTTGCTCAACGGCTTCACATAACGCAATAGCAATAGTCGCAGCAGAGGTATTACCATACTCACCAATGTTAACCATTACTTTTTCGTCAGGTACTTTTAAGCGATGCTGAATAGCCTGAATAATACGTAAGTTAGCTTGGTGTGGAACGAGTACATTAATGTCGTCAAGGCTTAAGTTGGCCTGTTTCAGTACGTCGTCGCACGCTTCACTCATACCTTTTACAGCACGTTTAAAAATTTCACGACCTTCAAATAATAAATCAGATGGACCAATTGGCTCATACTTATTTAAATCGCTACCAAAGTTGGTGATGTGTAAAATATCGCGGTCTTCGCTGTCACAACCGGTTTTGGTACCAAGTAGACCAGCTGGGGTATCTGCCGCTTCAAGTACTACTGCACCTGCGCCATCGCCAAATAAAACAGCGCTGTCGCGACGTGCCCAGTTTACGTACCAGGTCATACGCTCAGCGGCAATGACGACTGCTTTTTTAATCATACCCGCTTGAATTTGTGCTGTTGCAGCTTGCAACGCATATAAAAAGCCCGAGCATGCAGCGTTTGTATCCATTGCGGCAGCGCCTGTTGCACCAATGTTTTTTTGCACTTGTGAGGCGGTATTTGCCACAACAGTAGAAGGTGTACAGGTCGCTAATATCACTAAATCAATATCTTTAGGATCAATGCCTGCGCACGCAATAGCATGCTTAGCAGCAACGGTTGCCAGCTCAGCGGTACTTACATGACTCACTCGGCGAGATTTAATGCCAGTACGCGTGGTTATCCACTCGTCGGTGGTATCAACTATTTCACTAATTTCATCGTTGCTAATGCTTGCTGGTGGAATGCATTTACCCCAACCAGTGATATGTGCGTAAGGCATAGTATGTTCTCTTAAGGTGGTCTGACATGTGTTACTAATGGGGGAGTTATACCAAAAAACGGCTTTCAAGACTAGTTTATAGCATGTTTTGTATCGTAAATATTCGCAATTACAGGTTATTTAAGGTAATGCTAGTATAAAAAAGGAGCAAGTATGAAAACAACACTAATAACAACATTCACTTCAATAACGCTGGCATTAATAACAAATGGGGCTTTTGCTCAACAGCATAAAATTATTTATGCTGGCAGTTTACTTGCATCCGAGGATCAAAAAGTAAAAACAGAGCAAACGTTAGTCATCACAGATAATACAATAACAGCCATTAAAAACGGCTACCTCACAAAAGCAGAACTTAACCTACCTGATGCCGATATTATCAATCTTAAAAATCAATTTGTAATGCCTGGTCTTATCGATATGCATGTTCACGTTACGTTTGAGCGAGATTCAAAAGCAAACCCTCACCGCTGGGCTACAGAATATGATGCCGATTATGCTTTGCGCTCAATTAAATATTTACAACGTACGCTCGATGCGGGTTTTACATCAGTGCGTGATTTAGGTAGCGATCACAAAGTTATATTTCCGCTAAAACGTGCTATTGAGCGAAATGATATTAACGGCCCTCGCATTTTTGCAGCGGGTAATACAATATCGCCTACCGGTGGACACGCAGATATGCACGGTTATCGAAAAGATATTACAGATGCGGTTACAGGCGGGATTGGTATTTGTAATGGCGCGGATGATTGTAGCCGTGCGGTACGCGAGGTAATTAAAAGTGGTGCTGATGTAATTAAAATTACTGCCACGGGTGGGGTACTAAGTAATACCGCTGCTGGTGTTAACCAACAACTTACAGATGCAGAACTGATTGCAATTGTTGATACGGCTCACCACTTAGGGCGTAAAGTTACAGCCCATGCACACGGTACACAAGGTATAAAAGCGGCCTTAAAAGCCGGTGTGGATTCCATTGAGCATGGCTCTTACTTAGATAAAGAGGCAATAAAGTTATTTAAAAAAACGGGAGCTTATTTAGTACCGACGCTTTTAGCGGGTGCAACGGTCAGTGAAGAGGTGCTTACAAATCCAAATATGCCACCGGCAATAGCCGATAAAGTGCGTGAAGTAACTCCAAAAATGCAGGCTTCGTTTAAACTTGCACTGAAAAATAAGGTTAATATAGCCTTTGGAACAGACTCTGGGGTGTCGCGTCATGGGCTTAATGCTAACGAATTTAGTCTAATGGTAAACAATGGTATGAGCGAAGCCCAAGCTATTAAATCAGCAACCATACATGCAGCTAAACTGCTGGGGCAAAGCGCACTCATTGGCGACTTGAGTGTTGGTAAACAAGCAGATATTATCAGTGTGAATGGCTCACCGCTTAAAAATATCGACGTACTTAAAAACGTACAATTTGTTATGAAAGCCGGGCAAGTTTATAAACAATAGGGAAGGTTATGAGCAGCAAAATAAAAGTGTCGTTGTTTAATCATTTGATTGAAGCTGAGCGCCAGTTACTAGACCCAGAAGTTCGCCAATCTGAGCGCGCATTAGATGCTTTACTCGATGATGAATTTATCGAAATTGCTGCCAATGGCACTACATTTAATAAATACCAAGTACTTACCCGCTTACCTACCGAGGTTGTGCCACAGTTTTATAATCAGCATTTTAAGGGCCGAATGCTGAGCGATGATGTGGTGCAACTTAGTTACCAAGCTGCTTTTAGGCGCTCTGCTCGCGCTGAGTTTAATTATTCATTGCGTATGTCGCTTTGGCGTAAAAGTAATGAACAATGGAAAATGGTGTTTCACCAAGGAACGCCTTGTGCGCCGTTTTCAATTTCGATGGATGATGATTAAAAATCATATAACCGTTAAAATAACCTTATTAAACATTTGATTGGGCAATAACCTGTTGTTAATGCGTACCGACCCCACCATTAGTCGATTATTAATGCTGCGAAGCGGCGCTATTGCCGTGCAATTAATTGCGGTACTTAGCGTTTATTTTTTACTAGAACATCAAATTGCATTACTGCCTTTACTTATTGTTATTGCCGTTGAGGCTGTGTTTCAGCTTATTAGCCTATTTGCTTATCGTAATGTAAGTCGCGCAAAACCTTTGGGTATGTTGATGCAGTTAACTGCAGACGTATTATTTTTAACGGTTTTACTATCGCTAAGCGGCGGTGCAACTAATGCATTTGTTTCGCTGTTATTGCTCCCGATAATGATCGCTGCTGTTACGCTGCGAGAAAAAGGATTAGCTTATATTGCGGTATTAGCCATTGCCGCATACAGTTTGCTACTTATAAAGATGCCCGATCACAGTATGCATCAAATGAATATGAGTAGTCATTTTATTGGCATGTGGGTTAATTTTGTTTTAAGTGCCAGCGTAATTGCACTTGTTATTGGCGCAATGAGCAGGGCACTTAAAGAGCGAGAGCGAATTATTGCAAACGTGCGTGAAAAACAATTGCGTAATGAACAGCTTGTTACCCTTGATGGGGCCGCTGCACAAATCACCCATCAACTAGCGACCCCAATTGCAAATTTACAGCTATTGTTTGAAGAGTTATTAGAAGACCAACCAAACAACCCTATTGTAAAGCACATGCAAGCGCCGCTTACTCAGTGTAGTACGCAACTTAACGACTTTAGAAAACTCTCAGAGCAATTACGTCTTAAAAATTCACAAGAGCATACCACCGTAAAGCAACTGCAAACGCAAATTACAGATACGCTTTTACTGCAATACCCTGATCAGCACATTAAATGGATTACGCCACCTATTGCGGCAACGCTATTGAGTGATGCGATGTTATTGCCTGCTATTTTAAATTTATTGCAAAATGCTGCGCTCGCTAATCAAAAACAAGGCCAAACTCAATTAGAGCTGAGTTGGCAGCAAGATAACTTACATAGTGAGTGCGTTTACTTGTTAATTCGCGATTTTGGCCGTGGCTTTTCATCATCGCAATTAGCAGAGCTGGGTGGTCAACTTATGCCAAGCGATCAAGGAATGGGGCTTGCTGTGCTTTTATCAAACGTTACTTTTGAGCGTTTAAATGGCTCACTTACCTTGTTTAACCATGCAGATGGCGGCGCTGTCGGCAAAGTTAAACTTGCTATTGTAAACACTGAGAATAACGCCTCATGAAGTTACTTATAATTGAAGACGACATAAATTTAGCCAGCACACTGGCAAGGCGCTTAACTAAACAAAGCTTTACCTGTGAGGTGGCGCATAACCAAAGTGATGCGTTACTTGCTGCGCGTAAATTATTGCCCGACTTTGTTTTATTAGACATGAAACTAGGAGACGATAACGGACTGACACTAATAAAGCCGCTGCGTAGTTTGCTCCCCCAAGCTCATATTGTTTTACTAACCGGGTTTGCAAGTATAGCAACCGCAGTAGAGGCAATGCGTTTAGGCGCAAACGATTACCTTACTAAGCCGGTTGATATGGCAACATTATTAAAAGCGCTTAACACCGATCCTGTGGCATCGGCATCGAATGTTATTGATGATGCGGTTATGTCGCCGGAGCGCTTAGAGTGGGAGCATATTCAACAAGTATTACACAGTAATAATGGCAATGTGTCGGTTACCGCGCGGCAACTTAATATGCATAGACGTACTTTGCAGCGCAAGTTACAAAAAAAGCCGGTGCAGCAGTAATTTATTACTTAATTTAAGGAAAGTGTTATGAGCGATGATGCAGTGACAATAATGCAAAATCAAAAAATTATATTATTTGATGCGCAATGTAAGCTGTGCAGCGCGTGGTGTAACTTTATTATTGCTCACGATAAAAATACTATTTTTAAATTATGCAGCGTGCAATCTCCAAAAGGAGAACTGTTGTTAACACACTTTGGTTTTTCAACCAGTGAATACGCTTCAATGGTGCTTGTTGAAAATGGTAAAGCATTTACACAAAGCCATGCTTTTTTTAATGTTGTTAAGCAGCTAGGTTACCCATACAAACTAGCAAACGTATTTAGTATTTTGCCAAATAGTTTTAATAATTGGCTATACGATAGGGTTGCTTTAAACCGCTATACGTTATTTGGTAAATATCAGTACTGCAGAATACCCAACCCAGATGATGCTAAACATTATTTATAAATTAGGCGTTAATACAATGCAGTAGCGTTAATACACTGCAGTATAAGTAGATGCTAGGTTTATAGGGTTGTGTTAAAATCGCCGCGTTTAATTTTAGCTAACGGTATAAAAGGCTTTTTTCATGGCAAACACAGCACATGCACTTCACATTTTGGTAAAGCACAAAGAGATTGCAGAAGATATTATTAAGCAATTAGGTAAAGGTGCAAAGTTTCAGACCTTAGCTAAAAAATACTCATCATGCCCATCGGGTAAAAAAGGCGGTGACTTAGGTGAATTTAGACGCGGACAAATGGTCCCTCAGTTTGATAAAATTGCATTTAAAGGCGCAATTTTAGAACCCCACCTAGTTAAAACAAAATTTGGCTGGCATGTAATTAAAGTACTTTATCGTACTTAGTTTATTTAAACTGTTTAGCGATTAACGCGTCTTAGCAAGCGTCTATTTCATCACCTATCCTAAATTTACACTTTGACGAACTAAGAATTAGGATGGGTGTCATCTTAGTTTATTGCCTTAGGAACTTCAGCCACAGTTGTTACAAATCCTTCTGGATGGATAGGACACTTGGCCGGTGATTTATTAGGCTGTCTGCGTAAAAATAGGTGCCTGTCTTGCTTAATATCTACCACAGTTCGATAAGGTTGCATTTAAAGGCGAAATTTTAGAGCCCCACCTAGTTAAAACTAAATTTGGCTGGCATGTAATTAAAGTACTTTATCGTACTTAGTTTACTTTTAAGTAAAGAAGTAACCTTCGCTGTATAGAAAAAGGCTGCAATGTGCAGCTTTTTTTAGTTTTAGTTAGTTATTATTTTGCTAAATTAAAATCTATAGTCATTTCTAAGTCTTCATCAACTACCGCAATACCATTAACTACTTTAGGTGCATAACGCCATTTAGAAAGAGAGCGAATCGCTGCTTTATCAAAAATTTTCACAGGCTCAGCTTTAATCACTTTAATATTAACTGGCTTACCAGATGTATCTACATCAAAAGACATTGTCACACTACCTTCAATTTTTTCACGGACACTTTTAATTGGATACTCCGCAGGACTGGGCATTATCAGTGTAGAGTTAGGGCTATCAGGTAGATGTGTTGTCGAACAAGCGGTTAAAAGAAACAGTGACGTCAATGTTGTAATTATATATTTCATTATAAATCCCTTTGTAGGTATTATTATCGATTTGTTAGAGGTCGTTTCTATAATGACACCAAAAGAGATTCAAGGTAAATAATAAATTTGTCTTTTTTGAACTGATGAATATACAAGAAAGGCTGCAATGTGCAGCCTTTCTTAATTTTAAACTTTATTTGTGTATTAAGCGTCTTGCTTAGCTTCTTCTTCACTAATTTGTTTTAGTGCTTGAATGAATGAGTCGCTTGGTTGTCCGCCAGTAAGTGCATACTTATCGTTTATGATAAACGTAGGTACTGACGTAATACCCATCTGTTTAAAGTTGTCTTGCTCTTGGCGTACGTCTTGTACGTATTTGTCTGAATGTAGAATACCGCGTGCAGTTTCTTTATCAAGACCTACTTTTTCAACAACGTCGAGTAGTGCTTCTTCTTGATTTAAGTATTTTAAATCAGTGAAGTGCGCTTCAAAAAAGGCGAGTTTTAGCTTCGTTTGCTTACCTTCTTCACGTGCCCACATTAATAAACGATGCAAATCAAAGCTGTTGATCATGATACGTTTGCCATCAAAATTAAAGGTAAACCCAGCACGCTGACCGGCTTCGAACATGTTTTTACGATTTTCGTCGCCTTGCTCTTCACTTAGGTTGTACTTTTGCATTAAGTGTTCGTTTAAGTCTTGACCTTCAATTGGCATATCTGGGTTTAGTTCAAAAGGATGCCACGTAATATCTGCGCTCATTTCGTCTTTGAGTTGCTCTAGTGCAGTTTCTAGGTTTTTATAACCCACTACACACCAAGGGCACATTACGTCTGAAACGATATCAATTTTAAAGTTTTTCATATTTATCCTTTTGAGGATTGCTTTGGTATAACAGGGGATATTGGGATGAACTGCACTTTATCAATGCCAAACTAAAAAGAGCAGCTAAGCAGCTGCTCTTGAAGGTATTCAGTTTTAAGCGTTAAGGCCAAATGGGTCGTCAATACTATAACTTGGTTGTGTAAACCAATGAGGGCCGTTGTCGGTCATGTAAAAATGATCTTCTAAACGCACGCCAAATTCATCGGGTATAACTAACATTGGCTCGTTACTAAAGCACATGCCTGGGGCAAGTAGGGTTTTATCACCGCCAACTAAGTATGGCCATTCGTGAATATCTAGCCCAATGCCGTGCCCCGTTCGATGCGGGCAACCCGGTGTTTGGTACTGCGGGCCTAGCCCTTGCGCTGCTAAATAGTTACGTGCGCCCGCGTCAACGTCTTCGCACGTAGCACCAATTTTAGCTGCATTAAACGCGGCCATTTGCGCTGCTTTTTCATGATCCCAAAACATCCGTTGGCGCATTGTTGGTTCGCCAAATACATAGGTACGGGTTATATCTGATAAGTAATCGTGTACTTTACAGCCAGTATCAATTAGTACCATATCGCCTTTTTTAAGTATTTGGGCATCTTTAACACCGTGCGGGAAAGACGTTGCAACACCAAATAAAACAATACAGAAATAGTTACCTGGTGCACCTACTTTTTGGTGTGCTTGCTTAATAAAAGCTTCTACTTCGGTGGTGGTTATTCCCTCATAAAGCATGCTTGCTGTGGCTTGATGTACGGCTAAGGTCATGTCCATCGCGCGTTGCATTAAGCTAAGTTCATGAACTGATTTATGCATACGGCAATGCGCCGTTACAGGTTGTGCATTTATGAGGGTTAAACCCATTTGTGCTTTATTAATGCCGTCGAATATAAAAAATTGTGCGCTTTCATCAATGCCAATAGTTGCGTTTTCATTAATGTTTAACTTTTTTAATACTTCGACAAAAAGTGCATAAGGATTTTCGTGCTCTTGCCACCCATGAATAGGCCCATCTATTACTTTAAACCCGTTTAGTGAACCAATTTCGAAATAAGGCGCAATGTATTGTACTTCACCAAGGGCGGGTAATATCGCGCCAACCATACGTTCGCTCGCGTACCATTTCATGCCTGTAAAGTAGGTAAGGTTGGTGCCAGCGTTTAAATAAATTGCATCTATGTTGTTTGCTAGCATATACGCTTGAGCCTTGGCTATGCGCTCTAAATGTTCGTCAGCTGCGATAGGGGTCAGCGTTTGCGTCATGTTACTTAGGCTTGCCAGCGCTTGCTCGCTTGATTGTGTACCAATACCTATGGTGGTCATATTTTTCTCCTTGGATTTTTAGCTAGTGTGATTAATACCAAGGTAAAATTCAATGTTATGCGATAAGAGGCTATTAGTTTATAGCCTCTTAAAATGGCATATTATTTTTTAGCGTAAGGTAAACGCGTGAGTTTATTACTTGTGTGGTAGCTATCAAGCCCGGTTACTGCCACCGTTTCAATAGCCTGTAAATCTAAAAAGCCATCACTTTGAAGTGCTACTTCATCTAAATACACATCAGTGATTTCACCGATTACAAGCTCTGTGCCATTGATGGCTAAATGTTGGTTTTCTACAAATTTAACCGAGTACTTTAAGCGGCTTTCTTTAACAAAAGGCGCTGCAAAGTCATTTAAATATTCGGGCGTTAAACCTGTCGCCGCAAATTCCGACTCGCCTTTGTCGTAGCGGGCTGATGTTTGATGAGCTTGCTTATAAATAGCTTTATTAACCTGGTTAATGGTGTAACTACCGGTTTCGATTATGTTTTCGAACGTATGTCGAGGCACGCTATTTGGGCGCATTATCATGCCAACTAGCGGCGGATGAGCCCCTAAATGAATAACAGAGCTAACAATGGCGAGATTAGTATTGCCTTGTTTGTCTTGCGTGCCAATTAAGTTGGCGCTTTTAAAACCCGAAAGCGAATTAATTAAATGAGTACGAGTGTGTTTTTCAAGTGCGTTTATGCGTTCTTTAGTAAAATGCATTAAAGGTCCTTACCACGGTATGGTTTTGCCTTGCCAATCTAAGTAGGCAGGCTCACCATTGAGTTCTAAATGAAGGTTATTAAAAGTAAGTGTAAAAAGCTGCTTAGCTACAAATTCAGCTGTAAAGAGTTTTCCAGCGGGTACGTTTTTTTGAAATGGCTTTGAAAGCGCAGTATCAGTAGTCCCTGGGTGAAATAAAACGAGCTTGGTATTTTTAGCTCGGCGTGAAAGCTCAATCGCTGCGGTTTTAAATAGCATGTTAAGAGCTGCCTTAGAGGCGCGATACGTATACCAACCGCCTAATTTATTGTCGTTAATGCTGCCTACACGCGCACTGAGTGCTGTAATAGTACAGTGCGTTTTATGTGTTAAGAGCGGCAAAATACTCTGCAAGCAAAGTAGGGGAGTTAGGGTGTTTGAATTGAGAAGTTGGCTAAAATACTCAGCGTCTAAATCCTCCAGCTTTTTTTCGGGCATATGGGTTTCGTTGTGCAGTGTACCATTGAATATAATAACTTGTTGTATATCGGCATTTTGCTCTTTTAGGTAATTAGTAACGCGCGCTAAACTTTGTTTTGTGTAGTCAGTATGCAGGTGGACAACACTAGAGTCAGATTCAATACTTTTTGAACTAATACAAACAATCTGATGAGTAGGCGTGTTTATTTGTAAATGTTCTATATATGCATTTGCTATGGCACTGCTTGCGCCGAATAAAACAATGATTTTCATTTATCACCTTTTGCTTTTAGTCCACATTGGCCGTTACTGCACTGAGTATTTGGCATTAAAAAGCGACTGATGGGGTGCCTATACTTAGCAAATAACAGGTATCCGCAGTCAGCGAAAAAGCGAATTATTGGCAAGCGAAAAATTTTCAACCAGCTGTGTTTACCCACTATTTTCCATGCTTCGTACGTTACATCAAGCCCGTAAATCATTTCACCTGATTGCTTTTGGGCTTGCAGGTAGTTCATTGCTTTGTCTTTATCAATATACGAGTAGCGTTCACTAAAGTCGCTCGCGTTAAGATCTTCAAGCGTAATTAGATTTTTAGAGTCTGCGTGTTTTAGTTGCTGCATTTCGGTGCTGCAAAGAGGGCAGTTTCCATCGTAAAAAATGATCATGTAATTGCTTTGTGATTATTTTATATATACTTTTTTACGACAAGACATTGCAAATGGATCTATTAAATATCTCTTCATGATGATATTAATAGTGTCCTACGAAACAAAGGAGAATGAGAAATGAGTGAACAATATGCCGCCTTGCGAGGTAATGTAAATTTACTTGGGCAATTACTAGGACAAACTATTAAGGATGCTCAAGGCCAAGCTATTTTAGATAAAGTAGAAGAAATTCGGGCTTTATCTAAATCATCTCGCAGTGGTAATGAAGACGACAGACAAGCGCTAATAGACGTTTTACATGCGCTTAGTGATGAAGAGCTTTTGCCGGTTGCCCGTTCATTTAATCATTTTTTAAACCTTGCTAATGTAGCAGAACAATTTCATACCGTTTCGCGTTTTAATGACGTTGGCCTTGGTCAACAAAACCCTCTCACTCAAACATTAAAAACGTTAGTTACAAAAGCAGAACAAGGCCAGCTAGATAGTAATCATTTGGCCGAAACACTCTCAAAACTCCACATAAACTTAGTATTAACCGCCCACCCAACCGAGGTGACGCGCCGTACTATTATTAACAAACATGTTGAACTAAGTGATTGCTTAGCGTCATTAGAGCGAAAAGATAACTTACCGCTAGAGCGAGATGCTATTTTAAATCGTATTGAACAGCTTATTAGCCAGGCTTGGCATACCGACGACATTCGTCGCTCTCGCCCAACGCCAGTTGATGAAGCTAAATGGGGTTATGCGGTAATCGAAAACAGTCTTTGGCACGCTGTTCCGCGCTTTTTACGTGAATTTTCAGCCAATGTTAAAGAGCAATTAAGTTTAGAGCTACCAAAAGATTACAGCCCGATTGAGTTCACATCTTGGATGGGTGGAGACCGTGATGGAAATCCATTTGTAACATCGCAGGTTACAGCAGAGGTGCTTGACCACGGTCGTTGGATGGCGCTTAACTTATATATTCAAGATTTAAAAACGTTATGCGCTGAACTCTCTATGTCAGACGCCAGTGATGAGCTTATTGAGTTGGCAGGTCAAGACTTTGAACCATACAGAGCGGTGATCAAAAAGCTTAAAAACCAAGTTGCAGAGACCGTGGCTCACCTTGGCGCTAAAATTAAAAATAAGCGTAGCGATTCACAAGATTTAATTACCGATATTAATCAGCTTAAGCACCCTGTAGAGGTCTGCTACCGCTCGTTATTAAAGTGTAATATGAAAGTAGTTGCTGATGGCTTATTGCTTGATTTACTCTACCGTATTAATAGCTTTGGCTTGCGTTTAGCTAAACTCGATGTGCGCCAAGACTCGTCTCGTCACAGCGATGTTTTTTCTGAGCTGACTCGTTATTTAGGTTTAGGCGACTACAACCAATGGCAAGAGCAAGATAAACAAGCTTTTTTACTTACTGAGCTTAACTCTCGCAGACCGCTTATTCCAAAACATTGGCAACCAAGCCCTGATGTTCAAGAAGTGCTAGATACCTTTGACGTTATTGCTAAGCAAGACGAACAAACATTTGGCTTGTATATTATTTCGATGGCGCGAACAGCATCAGACATTTTAGCAGTACAATTATTGCTAAAAGAAAGCGGCTGTAGCTTTGATTTACCAGTAGCACCCTTGTTTGAAACACTTGACGATTTAAACGCAGGCAGTGATGTAATTACTACATTACTTGATAATGTTTGGTATCGCGGGCACATTAAAAACACCCAAAATGTAATGATTGGTTACTCTGATTCTGCTAAAGATGCCGGTATGATGGCAGCTGGTTGGGCGCAGTACGAAGCAATGGATAAACTAGTGCAGCTTGCTGATGAGCGTGGTATTGAACTTATTTTATTCCACGGACGTGGTGGCACAGTAGGGCGTGGTGGCGCACCTGCTGCACAAGCGCTGCATTCACAACCGCCAGGCTCATTAAAAGGTGGCTTGCGTGTAACCGAGCAAGGCGAGATGATTCGCTTTAAATTTGGTTTACCCGATGTAGCACTGCAAAGCTTAAATATTTACGCAGGTGCAGTACTACAAAGTAACTTATTACCGCCGCCGGAACCAAAACCGCAGTGGCGCGAAGTAATGAAGCTAATAAGTGAGGAGTCGTGTGAACACTACCGTAATGTAGTTCGCCACGATGAAAACTTTGTACCTTACTTCAGAATGGCAACGCCTGAGCTTGAGCTGTCTAAGTTGCCGCTTGGCTCGCGTCCTGCAAAACGTAATCCTAATGGTGGCGTTGAAAGCCTGCGTGCTATTCCATGGATTTTTGCGTGGAGCCAAAACCGTTTAATGCTTCCTGCATGGTTAGGTGCGTTAACTGGCTTAAAAGCTGCGCTTAATAAGTACGGCGCAGAAACACTCAACGAAATGAGCCTACAGTGGCCATTCTTTAGATCGCGCCTAGAAATGCTAGAAATGGTATTTAGTAAAGCCGATTGCTGGTTGAGTGAGCATTACGATAATGCGCTGGTGGAAGATATGTACAAACCATTGGGTGTAACACTTCGTAAAGAGCTTCAAGAAGCGATTAGCTTGGTGCAATCACTTAGCCCACAAAAAAGCCTACTCGCCGAACAACCTTGGATTAAGGAGTCGATTAGTTTACGTAATCCGTACACCGATCCACTTAACCTATTACAAGTTGAGCTTTTACGCCGTGCTCGCTCAGAGGAAAAACGAAACGAAGGTGACATTGATAATGCGTTAATGATCACGATGACAGGTATAGCTGCAGGTATGCGTAATACCGGCTAACGTGCTATTTGTTAGGTATACCAATTAATTATTTTGTTAGGTATACCAGTTAAAATTAAAGGGAGCACGCGATGTGCTCCCTTTTTTTGCGTTAAATAGGCTGGTATTTAACACCCTAACCTTTTAAACTACTTAGCCATTGAATAATTAAAAAATATTATGGCTTCAGCAACTTTTACTGTACAGCAAGATACAGCACTTACAAATTCGCACTTCACATTAAGCGTAGCGCAAACAGCGTCATTACGTAGTCAATTAAAATCACAAAGTGGCATATTAAATTCTAATAATATTAAAGCGTTATGCACGCAACTCAATGTGTCTGATGATGTATTACTACAAGGTTTAATACCTTTAGCTTCTGAGTATGCCGTTGCACCAGTGTCAGATTTTCATGTAGGCGCAATTGTTAAAGCGCTTGATGAAAAGGGTGAGGTAAACTTTTACTTTGGTGCAAATGTAGAGTTTGATCATCAAGCATTGAGTTTAGTGGTTCATGCAGAGCAATCGGCTATAAATAACGCATGGTTAAACGGCGCTAAAAAAATAGTTAAAATTGCGATTAGCGATGCGCCTTGTGGGTATTGTCGCCAGTTTATGAACGAACTAGCTGATGCGAAAGAGTTTGATATTTTACTTCCTGATCAGCAATTTAAACTTGCTGAATTACTGCCGCATTCATTTGGACCTACCGATTTAGGTAACGAATTTAGCTTATTTAACCCAAAACCACAGCAAGGTAATTTTAGCGCTGAAGACCTTGATGAAACCCTTGCGCGTTTTGCACTTAATGCGTACGTGCCTTACAGCCAAAACTTTAGCGCCGTAAAAATAAGTACATTTAGTGATGGTGATTTTTACGGAAGTTACGCCGAAAATGCAGCTTACAGTCCAAGTTTATCGCCACTACAAAGTGCACTAAGTCAGTTCTTTTTAGCTGGGCTTAGCTTTAACGAAAGTACGGTGAAGGGAATAACATTGCTCGAAACAGCGGGTCGTGAAAACCAGTCGCAAGTGGCAAAAGCTGTACTTGCCAGTTTTACGCATTTACCAGCACTTAAAGTAATTAGCGCACCACTTAAATAGTGGCTTGCATACAATAAAGCACAGCCGGCGCTGTGCTTTGTTAAAGCGAGCCATTCTATCGAATTAACTCACTCACTGACTACTATAACCTGTATTAATCAAGTAATACTTTAGCTGCTTCTAATACTACTGCTACAGATTTACGCTCAATTTCACCGTGGTCTACATTTGGTATTTCTTGGCGAGTACGGTTAACAAGTACGCCTGCTACACATGCTGCTTGTAATCCAAGGGCTGCACACATAGTAAATAATGTTGCCGATTCCATTTCGTAGTTCATCACGCCCAATTTTTGCCACTCTTCGCAGCTACCTTGTAGTGATTTAGGAACGTAACCAGAGTGCGTATCGTAACGCTCTTGCCCTGGGTAGAATGTATCGCTTGATGCAGTAATACCAATATGAAAATCGATATTTAGGTTTTTACATGCTTGTACCATAGCTTGTGTTGCATAAAAGTCAGATACAGCAGGGTAGCTAAGTGGTGCAAAATGTTGGCTAGCTCCATCTAAACGTACAGACGCTTGGCTAATTAAAATTTCGCCTTCGTTAATGTGTGGCTGAATTGCACCGGTTGTACCAATACGTAAAAATTTACGCACGCCAAGTTGTGCTAATTCTTCTACTGCAATCGACGTAGATGGACCACCAATACCTGTAGAACATATAACCACAGAGTGGCCGTTTAATTGACCTAAATAAACATGAAACTCGCGAGTTTGAGCAAGGCAGGTTGGGTTGTCTAGGAATTGTGAAATACGTGCTGCACGATCTGGATCGCCCGGTACAATCGCAAGTTTTGCACCTTTAAGATCGTCAATACATAGTCCTAAGTGAAATACCTTTTCCATAGCTAAGCCTTTTATAATAATTTGTTGTCAATCTAGCATGATTGCTAGAAACGTTTACCAAGTACAGGACGATTGTCCGTTTTATCTTAACTCTTCCAATAAAGCCTTAATAATTTTAAGGGCTAATTTGATTTATTCACCAACTATGAATATTCACTCAAGTACTTATATACGTAGCCTTGTTACGCTGTTGACATGTTCAAGCAGACATAATAAGTATCACTCAAGCGCGTAACTACGATTAAATGGATGATTACAAAGTTTCATTAATATCAAATAAATTCAATGGCTTAAATTTTTAGTGAACACGTAAAAACCAACGTGTTTACTTATATTAAGCACTGACTTATTTAGCAAAGTGGCATTTATTTGAAGTTTAGGCATTTTTAGTGATTTTGCATAACTAATCAAAAGTAATTAGCTACGTACAGAATAAAAACCGAAGGAGTTTATTATGAGCACACAATTTGAAGCATTTAAAAACAAAGTTGAGCACTGTTTGTGCGCACCGGGCGATGGCGTATACACAGTAAATACTGCAAAAGAGCGCAAAGCCGCGCTGCGTAATAAACTTTACGGACAAACTGAAAACGTTGATAATTTGTGGCGCGAGTCTTTAAACGAATTACCAAACTCACCACATAAAGCCGTTATGTTAGGTATTAGCTCCGACTGTGGCGGTGGGATATTACGCGGCGCAAACTGGGGACCGTTGTTTGTGCGCTCAGCATTAATTGACCAGCAACCGCAGTGTCATTCGTTTGACTTAGGAGATGTACGTGTGATCCCACATTTACTTCATGACAAATACCTAAATGATGCAACCATTTCTAATTGCCAAAAAGCCTTATATGGTGATGAAGATAACGACTATTACGTAAGCCCGTTATCAATCACTGAAGATGTGTGCGACAGTTTTTACGCAACGTTTAAAGATAAAGGATTATTTGGTATTGGTGGCGATCACTCAATTAGTTACCCACTTACTAAAGCGTACTTAAAAGCAAAACGTGAACAAGGTAAGCGCACGGCTATTATTCACTTTGACGCGCATACTGATTTACTTGTGGAGCGCTTAGGTATTGATTTATGTTTTGGCTCGTGGTGTACACATATATTAGAGTTTTTACCGGCGCCGCATCATTTAATACAATTTGGTATACGCTCAAGTGGCAAGCCTAAAGCGCATTGGGAAAATACTTTTGGTGTTAAACAGCACTGGGCACATGAAATCATTGAACGCGGCGCAGCAGCGGTTGCTGCCGACGCTATTGCACAGTTAAAAGCCGATAACGTTGATGAAATATACGTAAGCTTTGATATTGATGCACTTGATGCTGAATTTGCATCCGCCACAGGTACGCCAGAGCATCACGGTTTAACGCCTCAGCATGCGCTTGATATTTTATCAGCCATTGCGGATGAGTTTCCTATTACGGGTGCAGATATGATGGAGATAGCGCCATTTACCGACAGCTCTTTAGTTGGTCAATCAAGCTCTGAGACGACACTTAGAGAAGGCGCTAAAATTTCAGCCTTTTTAATTAGTGCAATGAACAAGTAAGCTGTAGAAGCTATAAAGGCTAGCACTATCAGCGTATAAGTGTGCATCACATGACTAAAAACTAGCAGTTCATAAAGCCTCAGCTATATTTATTAAATACATATAATGAGTTAGTTGAGGCCTCGCTAGATGAAATTGTTGATCTTTTTATTGTTCATTAGCTGTATTAAAGTTGATGCAGCTGAAATTACAATAGTAACGGAAGTATTTCCGGACTTTCAGTATATTAATGAAGATAACAAACTCGTTGGCCGCTCTGTCGAAAAAGTTCATAAAGCGCTAGAAGGTACAGGTATAAACTACACTATGTTGGCGCATAGTTGGGCCATATCCTACAATGCAGCGCTACGCGATAAAAACACCTGTATATTTTCGATTGTTCGATTACCTAATAGAGAAAGTAAGTTTAACTGGGTAGGCGAACTGGAAAGCTTTGACTCTGCCATTTATGGTCTAAAATCCAGAGGTATAAAGTTAAACACTCTCAATGATGCTAAAAAATACAAAATAGCAGTACTGCGTGATAACTTTAGTCATCATTATTTGCTTGAAAGGGGCTTTAGTGAAAGCAAGCATTTATTACTCATCGATAGCCTAGATAAAATAGATAAACTCATAAGCACTCGTCACCATATACTTGATTTTGTTATCCTCAACAAAAAGCAATTTAACTATCGAGTTAAAACAGAGCCTAAGCTTGAGTTACTAGAACCATTACTTGATTTAAATACAACTCAGTCTCCGTTATTTTTTGCCTGTAATATAAATATGGATCCGGCTTTAGTTTCTCAATTAAAAGTTGCCTTTCATAAAATTTAAGCACTTTAAACTCACTGTTTTACCCCTTAAATAATTGAAAATTAATAGCTTAAATATATTTCGTAAATATAAATTGCTGCGTTTAAAAAACCGATTATAATCCAGCTGCTTTTTGTTTAAAAAAGCGCTAACTTATTGGAGCGTTAAATGGGTGATTTAATCGGGATTAGCTTATTGATCTTGATCAGTGCGTTGTTTGCTATGTCAGAAATAGCAATTGCAGCGTCGCGTAAAATAAAACTGCGAGTAATGGCAGATGAAGGAAATATAAAAGCAGCAGCGGTATTAAAGCTACAAGAAAATCCAGGGGCTTTTTTTGCCATGATCCAAATAGCACTCAACGCGATTGCGATATTGGGTGGTATTGTGGGCGAGCAGGCTTTATCGCCTTATGTTGAAAGTGTTTTAGTGCTTTTTTATCAAGGTGCACACTTAGAAAAAATTAGCTTTTTATTCTCATTTTTTACTATTACATCTCTGTTTATCTTGTTCGCCGATTTAATGCCAAAGCGTTTAGCGATGATCATGCCAGAAGCTGTCGCTGTTAGAGTCGTTACAATAATGCGCTGGGTAACCTTTGCCTTAACTCCGCTAGTGATGTTTTTTAATGGGGTAACGAACTTTGTGCTGCGCTTATTTAAAGTGCCCGCTGAGCGAGAAGACAACGTTACAACTGAGGACATTGTTGCCATGATGGAAGCGGGTGCTGCATATGGTAGTTTGCAAAAGCAAGAATATGAACTCATTGGTAATGTGTTTGACCTAGAAGCGCGGTTTTTATCAAGCGTAATGACGCCACGCGACCAAATTGTCTATTTTGATTTAAACGAATCTAGCCATGATATTGCGACCAAAATTATTGATCACCCTCATAATCACTTTTTAGTAGTGTCAGGAAATTTAGATAAATTGCATGGCTCTGTTGAATCTAAAGATATTTTACGACAAGTACTAAAAGGCGAAGCCGCCAATATAAACGATGAGCTGATTGATAAAGATGTTTTTTACTTACCGGAAACATTAAGCCTATCAGAAGCTTTAAATGCGTTTAAAAGCGCAGCAAAGCCATTTGCTGTTGTCGTAAACGAATATGCGCTTTCGGTAGGTATTGTAACGGTAAAAGACTTAATGAAAGGGTTTATGGGTGATTTAATTACTCATCAAGGTGATGAATTAATTATAGAGCGCGATAAAAATTCATGGCTTGTAGATGGGTTAACTCCAATTACCGATTTAGCAAAGGTACTTGATATAGAAGAATTTCCTGATCAGATGCACTATGAAACTGTCGCTGGATTTTTAATTTACAGTATGAAGCGAATCCCTAAACGTGCAGAGCATTTAACTTTTTCAGGCTTTAAGTTTGAAGTTGTTGATGTAGAGGGAATTAGGGTAGAGCAGTTGTTAGTTTCAAGAGTTATTAATCCACAGAACGACAACCCCCTTTAAAAAGTAAGATAGTCGTTTATATAAATAGCCAAGCTGTTTTTGCTTGGCTTTTTTATGCCTATTTAAAAGCTTCGTTCCTAAAATGAGTGATTATTTCAACCTGTTTAATTGCTTTATTTTCAAACAGCTCTGATTCTATTTTCATCAAATTAACATTAAATGCTACCTAAGGCGTATATTGTACTCAATAGTGTAAGTTTGTGTAAATTTCTCCTTATTAAGATTCATTATCAGCGCATTTTAATTTAGAATGATCGTTCACTCTAAACTAAAAGGTATTTAACATGCAGCGTTCCCGCATCGCTTTATTTGTATTGTCAGCCCTCGTCGGTTCTGTTGCTTTAACTGGTTGTGATCAGGCTGCTGAGCAGTCACAAGCTTCAGCTCCTAAAGCTGTCCCAGTGGGTGTAATTACAGTAAAAAGCCAAGCGCTTACTCTCAAAAAAGAACTTCCTGGTCGCATTAGTGCATTTCAAATTGCTGAAATTCGTCCACAAGTAAGTGGTATTGTGCAATCTCGTTTATTTGTTGAAGGTAATGAGGTTAAACAAGGCCAAGCACTGTATCAAATAGACCCTGCTACATTTGAAGCAGACTTAGCAGCAAGTGAAGCAAGCGTAGCGCGCGCAGAGGCAAGCATTGCCAGCTCTAAATCAAAAGCATCGCGTTATAAAGAGCTTTTAAAAATTAAAGCCGTGAGCCAACAAGATTTTGATGAAGCAGATGCCGCATACAAGCAAGCTAATGCTGAATTATTAACAGCTAAAGCGCAGTTAAAATCAGCGCAAATTAATCTCGATTACAGCCACGTCTCTTCTCCTATTAGTGGTCAAATTAGTAAATCAAGCGTAACAGTGGGTGCACTCGTAAGTGCCAATCAAAGTACAGCACTTGCTACAGTAACTCAGCTTGATCCAATTTATATCGATTTAACACAATCAAGTAATGAGCTAACCCAACTTAAAAAAGCAATATCATCAGGTGCTCTAACTGTCGATTCGGCTAGCCAAACTGACGTTGAACTTATTATGGAAGATGGCTCTATTTATCCTCATAAAGGCACATTGCAGTTTTCTGAAGTGACCGTTGATCCAAGTACTGGCTCAGTAACACTGCGTGCTAAATTTTCAAACCCAGAAAAATTATTACTGCCTGGCATGTATGCTCGAGCTTCTATTGTGGAAGGTGTTAAGGCGGGTGCTATTTTAGCTCCGCAACGTGGCGTTAGCCGTAATTCAAAAGGCGAACCAACAGCAATGGTTGTCAGTAAAGACAACACAGTAGAAAGCCGCGTATTGAAAGTAGATAGAACTATTGGTTCTGATTGGCTTGTTACTGATGGCCTGAGTGATGGCGATAAGTTAATAGTAGAAGGTTTACAAAAAATCCGCCCTGGTGCACCTGTGAACCCATCTGAAATTCAATCGTCTGCTAAAGCCGATCAAGCGCAATAACGGAGAGTTTTAATGTCACGATTTTTTATCGATAGACCGATATTTGCTTGGGTACTCGCTATTGTAGTGATGCTTGCAGGTATTTTGGCGATTAGGAGTTTACCTATTTCGCAGTATCCTTCAATTGCACCACCTGCAGTGAGTATTACTGCAACGTACCCTGGTGCATCTGCACGAACACTTGAAGATACGGTTACGCAAGTTATTGAGCAAAAAATGAAAGGGCTTGATGGCTTGCTTTATATGTCATCTACGTCTGAGTCGAGTGGTTCTGCTACACTTACACTTTCGTTTAGTGCTGAAACTGACCCTGATATTGCACAAGTTCAAGTGCAAAATAAACTAGCTACAGCGACTCCACTATTACCAGAAGCCGTACAAAGGCAAGGTGTGGTAGTTGCAAAATCAGCGCGTAACTTTTTAATGGTTTATGCTTTTGTGTCTAAAGATGGCAGCATGACTAATATTGATATTGGCGATTATGTTTCATCAAACGTGCAAGACATTGTCTCGCGTGTTGAAGGCGTAGGTGAAGTACAGCTGTTTGGTTCTCAGTACGCGATGCGTATTTGGTTAGACCCTGCAAAGTTGCAAAATTATAAGCTTACACCTGCTGATATTAGTGCATCAATTAGTGCGCAAAATGCACAAGTATCTGCCGGTCAACTTGGCGGTATGCCTGCCGTTGATGGTCAACAACTTAATGCAACAGTAACCGCGCAAAGCCGATTACAAACGCCAGAGCAATTTAAACAAATATTAGTTAAAACCAACCCAGATGGCTCTTTTGTACGTCTAGAGGACGTTGCTAAAGTAGAGCTTGGCGGTGAAAGCTACCGCGTTGTTGCTCGTTACGATGGGCAGCCTGCATCAGGTTTAGGTATTAAATTAGCCAGTGGCGCTAACGCACTTGATACCGCAGAGGGCGTTAAAAAAGCAATTGAAGAGCTAAAACCGTTTTTCCCTGAAGGGTTAGATGCCGTAATACCTTACGATACAACACCGTTCGTATCGTTATCTATCGAAAAAGTTATTCATACATTAATTGAAGCTGTTGTACTTGTTTTTGTAGTTATGTATTTGTTCCTACAAAACTTTAGGGCAACACTTATTCCAACTATTGCCGTACCTGTGGTTTTACTAGGTACATTTGGTATTTTATACACCTTTGGTTATTCAATAAATACGCTGACAATGTTTGCGATGGTACTTGCCATAGGCTTATTGGTAGATGATGCAATTGTTGTTGTAGAAAATGTTGAGCGTTTAATGACCGAGGAAAAACTCTCGGCACTTGAAGCTACACGTAAATCTATGGATGAAATTAAAGGCGCGCTGGTAGGTATTGCTATGGTGCTTTCTGCGGTATTTATTCCAATGGCATTCTTTAGTGGCTCTACCGGTATAATTTATCGTCAGTTTTCTATAACACTGGTATCGGCGATGGGGTTATCTGTTTTGGTGGCTCTTATTTTAACGCCAGCATTGTGTGCAACGCTTTTAAAACCAAGCCATGTACATACCAATGACACGTTGTTTGGCCGATTTTTTACAGGCTTTAACCGTGGTTTTGATAAAACAAATTCAGGTGCACAAAGCTTTGTAGGTCGCATGCTTACTCACTCTAAACGTTACTTACTTATTTATGGCGTGATTGTGGGCGGTATGGTTTATGTATTTTCAAGCTTGCCAACGGCATTTTTGCCTGACGAAGACCAAGGTATTTTGTTTAACCAAGTGTCATTACCAGCGGGTTCTACAACACAACAAACACTTGAGGTTGTTAAAAAGGTAGAAAACCACTTTTTAAACGATCAATCTGAAGCAGTAAACGGTATTTTTACCGTGACTGGTTTTAGTTTTGCAGGTTCTGGCCAAAACTCAGCAATTGCCTTTGTAAATCTTAAACATTGGGATGAGCGTCAGCGTGACGAGTTATCTGTTCAAGGTGTTGCAGGTAAAGCGATGGGCTACTTTTCAACGATAAAAGAAGCCTTTGTTTTTGCCTTTCCGCCACCTGCAATTGTTGAACTGGGAACTGCTAATGGCTTCAATATTTTCTTACAAGACCGTGTAGGCCTTGGCCATGACGCACTTTTAGCTGCACGAAATCAGTTATTAGGTTTAGCAAGCCAAAGTCCAATTTTAGCGGGCGTGCGTCCAAATGGACAAGAAGATATGCCAGAGCTACAACTTGATACAGACCTTGCAAAAGCCGAAGCGCTTGGCGTGTCGCAAAACGATATTAACAGTACACTTTCGACAGCGTGGGGTAGTAGTTATGTGAATGACTTTATTGACCGTGGTCGAGTGAAAAAAGTGTATATGCAAGGTGATGCACAATCTCGCATGGTGCCTGAGGATCTAAATAAGTGGTATGTGCGCAATGATAATGGCGATATGGTGCCGTTTTCAGCGTTTGCTAGTGCCTACTGGACGTATGGTTCGCCGCGTTTAGAGCGTTACAATGGTTTTTCAGCAATGGAAATTCAAGGTAGTGCAGCGCCGGGTTACAGTACAGGCCAAGCAATGGATGAAATGGAGCGTTTAGTTAAACAATTACCAAATGGTATTTCGTCTGAGTGGACCGGTATTTCATTCCAAGAGCGCTCTAGTAGCGGTCAAGCACCTCTACTATATGGCCTATCGCTGCTGTTTGTATTTTTATGTTTAGCCGCGCTTTATGAAAGTTGGTCGGTACCGTTTGCGGTAATGATGATTGTGCCACTGGGTATATTTGGTGCAATTATGGCAGCGCTTGGCGGTGGCTTATCTAACGATATTTACTTGCAGGTAGGCTTGTTGACTACCATTGGTTTGGCATCTAAAAATGCGATACTAATTGTAGAGTTTGCGATTCATAAAATGGAAGAAGGGCTTGGCTTAGTTGATGCGGCTATTGCTGCTGTTCGCCTTCGTTTGCGTCCAATACTTATGACTTCGATGGCCTTTATTTGTGGTGTTTTACCGCTTGCTATTGCCTCAAGTGCGGGTTCTGGTGCGCAAAATGCCTTAGGTATTTCGATTATTGGCGGCACACTTGCATCATCAATATTAGTTGTTGTTTTTGTACCGTTATTCTTTGTGTTAGTGCGCCGTGTATTTCCTGGCAAAGCTAAAGAGACAACGAAGGAGAGCGCAGAATGAGCATTAAAACATTCAGCCTAAGTGCAATTGCTTTATTGGTGCTAAGTGGTTGCCAATTAGCGCCAGAGCAAAAAGACCTTGCTCTACCAGTATCTGATGCTTATGCATCAGGTACTGGGCAAAGCGCTGCGCAGCAATTAAATTGGCAGCAGTTTTTTAATGACGAAAAACTACAAACGTTAATTAGTCAAAGCCTTGAGCATAACAAAGACATGCAAATTGCAGTGCTTAATGTGCAGCGTGTGCGTGGTTTATATCAAATTGAAGACTCTGCTTTGTATCCATCACTTGATTTAAATGCCTCAGGTACGCGCCAACGTTTACCGGCTGACTTATCAGGTACTGGCGATGCAGCTATTAGCTCGCAATACAGTGCAACAGTGGGTATTACCTCTTACGAGTTAGATATTTGGGGCAAAGTACGCAATCAATCAGCGCAAGCACTGCAAAACTTATACTCTACAGAGCTTAGCCAATACAGCACGCAGGTGTCTTTAATTTCAGAGTTGGCAAATGCGTGGCTAAATTATGCAACTGATTTGCAACTGCTAGAGCTTGCAAAAGAAACGCTTACCTCTCAGCAAGAGTCATTATCGCTTACGCAAAAAAGCTTTGATTTAGGTGCGACGTCTTCAATTACCCTTGAGCAGCTTAAAAGCACAGTTGCTACGGCAAAAGTAGACATAGCAACGTACAAACGTTTGTTAAAGCGTGATAAAAGTGCCTTAGATTTATTAGTAGGTAAATCTGTTTCAGCTGATTTACTGCCTAATAAAGACCTGACTAACTTGATCAGTATGCCAGAAGTACCCGTTGGTTTACCGTCTGACTTGTTATCGCAGCGCCCTGATATTAAAGCCGCTGAGCATTTAATGCTTGCTGCTAATGCCAATATTGGTATTGCTCGTGCGGCGTTTTATCCAAGCATAAGCTTAACAGCCAATGCGGGGTCAGCTTCAAGTGACTTAAGTGGCTTGTTTGATTCAGGCTCAGGTACATGGAGTTTTGTGCCGACAATTAGCTTACCTATTTTTAATATGGGACGTAACCAAGCAAATCTTGATGTAGCAAAAGCAGATCAAGAAATTGCAGTGGCAACGTATCAGCAAAAAATTCAAAATGCGTTTCGCGAAGTTGCCGATGCACTTGCTGATAGAGAAGGTTACCAAGAGCAATTAAGTGCCCTTGATATGCTTATAAGTAGTCGACAAATCACGTTTGATTTATCAAAAATGCGTTACGAAAAAGGCGCAGATAGCTACTTGCAAGTACTTGATGCTCAGCGTACGTGGTACGGCGCGCAACAGCAGTTAATTGCGGGTCAGCAAGCGTATCTTGCGAGTCAAATTAACTTGTACAAAGCGCTTGGTGGCGGATGGAATGTAGCCAGTGAAACAACTCAGGAAGAGAAATAATATTTGCGGCTTTTAAAGCCGCATTACATATTTATATGGCGAGACTATTTATAGCTCTTGCTTTACTGAGTTTATGACTTGGTAGTGGAGTTGAACATGAAGCCTAAAGCAAAAAGGCAAACAGATCCCGCGATAGCACTTGCTAGGCGTGAGCAAATTTTAACAGCTGCTGCAGAGTGTTTTCGCCGAAAAGGTTATCACGGTGCAGGTATGGCAGAAATATCTAAAACGGCAGGGATGAGTGCAGGCCATATTTATAATTACTTTGAGAGCAAAGAAGCGATTATAGAAAGCATTATTGAAAAAGATATGGAAGAAATGTTCTCTATCTTTCAAAAGTTTGAAGATCACCCTGGTGATGTTTTGGCGGCTCTTTTAGATGGCTTAAATATTGGCGTGCAAAGACACATGGATACCGGATCATGTGTTATTGATTTAGATATGATGGCAGAAGCGGGTCGTAATATTAAAGTCGCTACTCTTTTGCGTGAAACCGATATTCAAGCAAGAGGGCGCATGAGGCAGCTTTTAACAAGCGAGCGAAGTGCGCTCAAAGACATTGATGAGCGTGAACTTGAAAGCCGAATTAATGTTATTTTTTCGATGATGGCAGGGTTATTACTTAGAAAGTTACTCTACCCTGAGCTAACCGAAGAAACGGTACTCATAGCACTTCGCCCTGCGATGAAAACATTACTGATGCCATTTGATAAAGCGCAGTAACGCTCAAAATAAATAACCAAAAGTAAGCTAGCCAATATTTTGGCTAGCTTTTTTATTTATACTATTTAAAAACGCTCGATTGACCACTGAAGTGCAACAATTGCGATAGCAACGGAGCCCATTGGCATTACCCACTTTTTATACCAAGTGTAGTGTCGTACATAAATGAGTATTGGTAAGGCTATCAGTAATATACTAAGTTGACCGATTTCGACGCCTAAATTAAACGCCAAAATACTGAGCAGTTGATAGTCGCTCGACAGGCCAAGCTCGCCAAGTACGCTCGCAAATCCCATCCCATGTAGTAAACCAAAAGCAAAAGTAAGCCAACCTAAACGAAGTATCAGCGGCCACACATTATTTAATGCTGCAAATAAAACCGATATAGCAATTCCAAGCTCTACCCAGCGACTATTTGGTGAGACTAAGTTCATAGCGGTGGCGGTAAGCGTAATAGAGTGCGCAAGCGTAAACGCGGTTACTATCCATGCTGTGTGTTTAATAATGTGTTTTTTAGAGCTAACACCTTGCCATGCTTTATCACTGCGTTTTAAAACACAGGTAAGTAACAAAGCGATTAAAAATAAAATATGATCAACACCAATCCAAATATGTAAAACACCCTGGTACACGTATTGATTAAAGGTACTTAAATAACTTGTTTGCTCAAAGCTGAACGTCTGTTGTGCCTCAATGATATTAAATACACGAGATACACCGTTAATATTTACGATGGATTTATGGTTAGCATCAGTTTTGAAAAAAGCGGAACAGGAAAAGGTGATTGCTTCATTATCATCACAGCTAAACTGCAGCGGAATTACCAAATAAGGTTGGTTAAAATGGTTATCTAGCTGATAGATACCTTCACTTTTTAAAGGGCATATTTGCGCGCTTTGCGTGATATTTAAGTTCTCTTTAATGAAGTTATTTATTGAGCTGCGTTTTGCTTTTATTTCTGTCCACGAAATTTGGCCGTTTTTATCTAAATCCAGAGGCACTGCGTGCTCTAAGTCGGCAATATTTATTTGCCAGGTACCCGTGTATAGATTTTTGCTGGTGTCGTTATTGTTCTCGCTATTTAAGGTTATATAACTTGTACTTAGTTGATGGGCAAAGCTGTAAGTTGAAAAAATGCACAGCATTAAAGTGAGTATAAATAGATAAGGCGTTTTCATAGTGTATCTCGTTGCATCGCTTTTGCTTGAATAAGTAATTGCTCATCGGTGCTCATTTTAGCCTGCTGCCAATTAATATGAGCCCAGTAAAGTGCTTTTTCGCGATTTGGTTGTACATCAAGGTAATATTTAGCTAAGTCACTTGCATGAAAAGAATCTTTACGAAGCTCTCGTAGCGTAACTCTTTGCGCCATTGTATTTTGCCATTTTTTATCGCGTTTATTCAGTTTTTTTTCTGCGATTGAAAGTCTTAGCAAAATAGCATCTTCTAAATTACCTTTATCAGGAAGCAGTACGCTTAATGTATTTAATACTTGTTGTGGTTGGTTTAGAGCAATTTGAATATCGGCCCATAAAACAATCAGGCTCACAGGGGCTTGAACTAAATCTACACTTTGTAAGTGAGACAATGCTTGTTTGTAGTTATTTAAACGATAGCTCATTTCACTTAAAACATGGTTTGTAGCTAGGCTAGTTTGATTATTATTTATAATTTTTATTAATGCTTGGTAGCTGTCTAAAACGCTTTCATGTTGGCTTTGTACATCAAGTACACAGGTGCTAGCAGTAATAGTGCTTACGTGCCCAATTAAGGCGACACAGTGTTTTTTTGCTTGTGCAAACTTACCTTGAGTCATAAATATATTGGCTAGCAATAAATGGCTATTACTATGCTGTGGCTCTTTAATCAAAACGATGTTAGCAATATCAATAGCTTCGTTGAAAAGGTGCTCTTTTTGTAAAACGCGAGCATATAAGTAACCAATTTGAGATGAGGGTGTGTGTTTATATAGCTGGGCTAAACGGGTTTTAAGTAGCCCCTGTAAACGCTCTGTTTGGCCTACATATTGGCTGTTAGTGACTAATGTATTTATTTCCTCAACAGACAGAGAAGCACTAAGCGTTGAATTACTGTTAGCAATAACTGCATCATTTTTTGGAGTAAAAGGCGCAGCGCTTAATGCAAAGGTCGTTAGGCATAAAGTAATAAATGCGACGGACTTAAAAATTGATAAATGCATTATAAATATCCTTTGAAAAAAGCCATCCATGGCCTGTCAGCTTAATTACTTGGTTAGTTACCGTTTGTTGAAATTAATCCATCAACATCGGTATCGGTGTTTGTAAACACCCGACCGTTAACAGTTAACGGCTCTGCATTTGGCGCTTGATTAAATGCATCGGTTGCAAATTGAGCAAAGTCGACTTGTAGTGCGTCAATTGTAATGTTTACTATTGCAGTTACTTGCGAATTAACGCCATCACTTACACCAAACATAAAACTATCTGAACCTGTCACTTCTTTATTTGGTGTATAGGTAAAGTTACCGTCGCTATTAACGGTAACAGTTCCAAGAGTTGGCTCACTTGTTAACGAATAAGTAAGCGAATCGCCATCATTGTCGGTTGCGCTAAGCATATCGGTAATGCTTACCTCAGTTTGTGTAGTTAGCATTGCATCACTTGCGGTAGGCGCTGTGTTTACAACCGGTGTAGGCTGTTTTTTATCGTCATCGCTACTACATGCTCCCAATGTTAATGCACTGAGGAGAACACAAATATGGGTAGTTTTTAAATTACGCATTATTTTACTCCTTATTTAGAGCCAGCAAGCGGTGTTGCAAGGTATGGGAATGTTGAGTCCATCATTGTTGCATCAATAGGTGCGCCGTCTGTAAATGGCACTGTGCCTGTATTAGCATCCTCTGGTGCACAAAGTCCTAAATCAGTGTCTTCACCATTTACTGGGATAGGATGACATAAACGACCCATCACAACACGAAGTGCAATATCAACCACATCATCACCCGGGCGACGACCATTTGGGAAGCCGGCTAAATCATTACCCGCTACACCAAATGCAGATTGATCAGCTTGCGCTGTTGCTGCAATGCCTGTATTTAAACGTAGCATTTCTGAAGGTGTTACAGTTGCTTGCTGATTAACGCCTGCAAAACCCGTTAAAAATGCAGTGATTAAATCAGTACGCGGGAAGTTTGTGGGTGCCAGTGTTTCTAAGTTTGCGCCAAGGGTCGTATTAACAGCATCTTTAAACAAAATGTTTAATAACTCTGGCAGTGCTGGGTGAGATACATAATCTAAAAATTGTGCATCATCTTTAGGGTGAGCAGTGGAGAATGTGTCTTTGTCTTTAATGCCAATTACAAGCTCGTTTACAAGCGGGCTACCCAAGCGTGAAACTTGTGTTAAAGCACCACCATTAACGCCATTATTAGCAAATTTAGCATTAGGATTTAATACGCGAGCTTGAGGTAGGCTTGCTGTTGTCCATGAACCTATTACGCCGTTACCTTCACCAACAATACAGCTTTTAGGTATTTCGATAGCAATTGATGTTACGTTTTTATCTGCAAGGTCGTCGTTATCAGCTGATTGTGTTATGCCACCAGGAAAACCACCGCCGTCACCAGCACCAGGGGCGCTATCACCCTCTACAGGTACATAGTTAACTAAATCAAATGTTTTACCTAGGTTAACTACAAATGGGTCTTTACGTTGCCCTACAAAAACTTGTGCCATGCTTTCACAGTTAGGAATTGAAACCTGATACACAAATTGGTCAGCGTAAGTTTGATAATCGCTCATTGAACCAAATGTTTTATTGCCCACATAATCAAGCGGTTTAGAAAATGTGCTGGAGTTTGATGCAGTGTTATTTAATACCGTTGTTTCGCCAGTACGCTGCGCGCCGCTTATCATGCTTACTGTGTATGATTCGCTAAAATTTACAGCGCTGTTATCTCCGGCAGATACACCGCCTACATTTTTAAGCGGTACAGACACGGTGCGTTGATTACCTTCAGGTCCAACAGTTAATTGCACACCTTGGTTATCATTAGGAAGCATGCTTTTAAAGTTAAACGCAAATGTAATATCTTCAACAGCATCGCCGTCGTTATCTATATGAATGCTGTAGGTAGCATCTGGGTCCATTGCAAAGTAATTAGGACCGCCGTATGCATCTTGCAGCGGGATGTAATTAGCTATTAATGTGACGTAATCATCACGACCTTGCTCGTAACTATTAAATACATAAAAATCGGTTGAATCTAAAGTCGGGAAACGGCTTATATTTGGCGCTTCTCTGTGGCTAGATGCTTCACTTGGTGCACTTACAAACGTACTACATATTACTACTGCGAGTATTGATGGAGTTAAAGCTTTCATGACTTTGTCCTTTAGTTTTGATTGAAGTCATAGCTAATAACGGGGCGGGATTTAAATTGGATGCAAAAAAGTTAAATTATTTTATTTTTTGTTAAAAAGTTTAAAGGTAGGTTGGCTGCTTTGTGTAAGCAGCCAACTTTGGTCATAATAGTCGTGTTATAAAAGTACCAGCTCTGTGGTGTAAAGCACTTCAGTGGGAGAGCCATTTGGTGAGCCACCAATAGGCTCTAAACTCACTGCTAACAATGCGATATCACTTGCGTTGAAACGGTTATCTTTAAATAATATTTTACTGCCTTGCTTGGGCAGTAAACCCAATGAAATAGGTGCATCTTGACCTTTTAAAATCATCCACAGCTCATAATCTTTATTAGTTTGAGCAACCAATTGGCTACTAGCTTTAATTGAGAGCCCTTGCTCGCTTACATCAATAAACCACAATGATTGTTTATCTTGATTTTGAACCAAAGCAATTTGCTGAGTTTGCATAACATTGGTACTAGGCTGAATAACCAAAAAGGCTAAAACAATGCATGCGGCAGTTGCCACAAAAGACCATGTACGCCAAATTGAAGGCTTGGTATGTATGACTTTTTTACTTGTTTGTGGTCTGTTTTCAATACGCTGTAGTATATTTACCCATACATCGTCACGTGGCGTTTGCGGTGTAATAGCACTCGCTAAGTTGTTTAGGTTTTGCTCCCACATATTTGTTGCTTCACGTGCTTGATTTGAGTTAAGTAACAGACGCTGAAAACGCTTACGGGCAAGCCCTCTAAGTGTGCCAAGCACGTACTGCCCAGCAAGCGCGTCTAATAGTTCGGGTTTATTATAATTCATAATGTTAAACACCTTTGTAGCTGCATAAGCCCACGCCTGATCCAGCTTTTAACTGTACCTAATGGCGTTTCTATATGATCCACTAACTCGCTATGACTCAGCCCCTTATAATAAGCTAAGTGAATAGCTTGTTTTTGTTGCGGCTCAAGCTGTTCGATACAATTAACCAGTTTCGTTTCTTCATCGTAATTAACTTCAACACTTTCATTTTCATTTTCATATTCGTCATCGCCTAACGACTGCTCTTTTCGTACTTTGTGATAGCGCAGTGAGTCAAGACTTCTATATCTGACTATACTTATCATCCAACTAATAACGGTGCCTTTAGAGGCGTTATATTCAGATGCGTTATGCCAAATTTTTATAAAAGCGTCTTGTAGTGCCTCTTCCGCATAAGCTCTGTTAGTGAGCATATTTAAGCTAATAGCAAAAAGTTTGCCGCTAGTTTGTTGATATAAACTTGAGAAAGCATTTTTGTCTCCTTGTGCTGTTGCGCACAAAAGAGGGAGTAAATCATCGTTATCCATAGGGGTCCTGTTTTTCTTATTATCATTGAGTAAACGGTTGAGGGTGTGATTTGGATGCAAAAAATTTAATTGCCTTTTAGATTAGCTGCTTTATACGTTAGTACAAGTAATAACCGATCAGTGTTTAAGATTTAGACGTGTAAGTATAATTTATTCACATGTTTGTAAAAAATGCACAAAGAGCGGTCTGTAGTAGATTTTAGTTTATTAATTACTATATATATCATTGGCCTATTGTTCGCGTTTGAATTTTAAATGGCATTTATATGGCGTGATATTTGCAAAAGACTACTTAAAGCCGTTTAAATTAAGATTATAAATCGGCATTATTTTCACGAAGGAGAGACTATGTGGGCTGCAATTAGTTATTTACTATTAGCACTACTGCTTATTTTTATTGGTTGGGAAGTGAACTCTGTCTATTTTGCTATTGTTTTTTATTGGACTGCGCTGTCACTTTTATTAGTGAGTACCGCGTATATTTTTAATACAGCAAAAATATTTAGAAAGCGTGAAAATGGGGTGATCCCATTTTACATACGGTGGGCGTTTGTGCCATTTTTATTCGGTGTGCAAATTTATAATGCCTGGTCACGTAAGCGCGATAAAGTGCCGCCCATTCAACAAATAAACGAAAACCTATTTTTAGCTTGCCGATTATTTCCCTCAGATATAGACACATTAAAAGATAACGGGATTACGGCGATTTTAGATGTTACGTGTGAATTCGACGGACTCGAGTGGAGTTCAACACAAGAGAATATTAATTATTTAAACATTCCGGTGCTCGATCATAGTATTCCTACCCATTCTCAGTTAAATCAGGCTATTAATTGGATTCATCACCATATTAAAGAAAACCATCGCGTAGTCGTTCATTGTGCTTTAGGGCGTGGGCGCTCTGTTTTTGTCATGGCGGCTTATTTACTGAGCCAAAACAAAAATGCTGATGTGCATGAAGTACTTGCACAAATAAAAGAAACCCGCGAAACCGCAAATTTAAATAAGCATCAACTTCGCCATTTAGCTAAGCGACATAAAAAAGGCGAATTACTGATTAAAAACAAAGCCGTTTTAATTGCAAACCCTGTATCTGGTACACGATTATGGGAAGAAAAAGAGCACTTAATTGTTGCGCGGCTATCGGACTATTACGATCTGAAAGTACTCACTACTACAAAAGAAGTTAACGGTATTGAGCTGGCTAAACAGGAAATTGCGCAAAAGCCGGATATTATTATCGCATGCGGGGGAGATGGTACGGTGGCCGAAGTTGCAAGCGTACTTGTAAATACACAATGTAAACTAGGCATCATCCCTATGGGGACTGCAAACGCCCTTGCGCATGTATTGATGGGTATTACCTCTAAATTTATTCCTGTTGAACAGGCTTGTGACTTAATTATAGATGGTCAAACAAGCATAATAGATACTGCTTATTGTAATAATGAATTAGTACTACTGCTCGCGGGTATTGGTTTTGAGCAATCAATGATAGAAAAAGCAGATAGAGAGTCGAAAAATAAATCGGGGCAACTTGCCTATTTAAATGGTTTTTTTGAAGCGTTTGGCGAGCAAAAATCGCAGCCACTTAAAGTAAAACTCGATGATAATGAGCCAAAAGAAATATGTACTAATAGTTTTATTGTGGCCAATGCTGCGCCTTTTACAACGTTATTGGCTCAAGGTGGCGGGCAACCTGATCATAGTGACGGGCTACTCGATATAAATTGGTTAACACCAAATAATGAAGATTCAACCACAGTACTAAGTATTGCAGAGCTGATGTTTAGTAGCTTAACGCAAACACATTTAGCTATAAACTCTCATCATACAAATGCCAAAAGAGTAGAGGTTACAGGCGAAGGAGAGCTTAAGTACGTACTAGATGGTGAAGTTAAAACCGCTCAAAAACTAGTTATTACTATTGAGCCGGCTTCATTAAATGTGATTTGCAAAGAGCAATAAATCGCGTTAGTTATAATCAAAAAAGGAGCTAAATTAGCTCCTTTTTTACATCATTTTTTAATTGATGGCCAAACAAACCCTGTTGTATCCGGCGCTTGAGAAGATGTTTCTCTTGGTGCACTTTTTGGTCTACGAATAGGTTTGTTATTTATAGTGTGAATATAAAGTGCTTCCACTTTATCGCGAGCCCAAGGCGTTTTACGCAAAAACTTTAAACTAGATTTAATGCTGGGTTGATCAGTAAAACATTTAATTTTTACTTGCTCGCCAAGTGTTCTCCAGCCAAGTCGTTGCTCTAACTCAACAAGTATTTGTTCTAATGTTACCCCATGTAAAGGGTTTTTAGGTTGATTATTCATAGCCATACTACTTATTTAAACTGCATGCATTGTAGCTTAAATCAGCTTTTAGCGCTAATTCACAGTGATTGTTTTAGGAGCTGTTGGGTAAATAGCATTACCTTGCTTATCTATTTTAAGCCAAATGAGTTGGCTGTTACTGTGTTGGGGTGTTTTAGCACCACACAAAAGTGTAAAAGAATGAACTTGTATTAATGCCCCTTCGCTATAGCGTTTGTTGTCGTACCAACAGTTAGCTTCTTCATTTACAAACTGGTTTGCATCAATAATTGAATGGGTTTTTAGCGTTGTTGCTTCACTAAGTATTGAATACGATAAGCTGCTAAAACAAAAACATAGAATTAAAAAGTTACGCATTAGGGGCCTTTAAATAGGGAGGGTTAAAAATAATACATTAAGCTAAAAAACGTGCTAGTGTAAAGTACACAAAGTGATTTTAAGTATAAACTTAGTTATTCACAGAACAATAAAAAGGTGCACACAATGCAATTTAATCAAACAATGATCGAAGAATTCACACTATTAGCAAAGTTTCCTCGCGACAGTAAAATGCAGGGTATTAAATTACATTCAGACGCAGAGCCAAGCTTACTTAGCGCAGCGCAACGTTTATTTGAAAAAGGGATTATAGATAGCCCAGATGGCGGATATTTAACTGATCTGGGCTTAGATTTAATTGAGCACGTTACGGTTATTCATAGCGCGCTACAAAGTTAATCTAAATTAGCTTAATTTGCATCGGGTTGATTTTGCGGTGCAGCGTCATTAAATGCAGCTAATTTATTACAATGTTCGTAAATGGCTGCAATTTTTGGATAAGCGCTCATATCTACGTTAAAACGAATTGCATTAAATACTTGCGGCACTAAACAAATGTCAGCAAGTGTTGGTTGGTTACCAAAACAGCAGCCATCATTTTCGTTTAGCATCAGTTCTATTTTTTCAAAACCAACTTCTATCCAATGTCGATACCATTTATTTTTAGCCTCGTCATCAACACCTAATTCGTTTGATAAATACTTCAGCACGCGTAAATTATTAACAGGATGAATATCGCAAGCAATGGCAAAGCTTAAGTTTCTTATTTGCGCCTTTTGCCACGCACTCCCTGTAATTAATGGCGATTGCGGATAAGTTTCATCAAGCCATTCCAGTATTGCAAGTGATTGTGCTAAAACACCATCATCGGTTTCAAGTGCAGGTAGTAAGCCTTGCGGATTCGTAGCTAAGTATTCCTCCCCAAGTTGCTCCGATTTTAAAAGGTTAACAATAGCAAGTTCATGATCGATTGCTTTTAAGTTAAGCGCTATACGCACCCTATAGGCCGCTGATGAGCGAAAGTAGCTGTATAATTTCATAATTAATCCTGTGAACCTGTAAATTGTTTTTTAATAGTACGCCAGCAATCGGTGTAGTTTGGTTGGCGTTCTTTACCTTCTAATGCATATTTTGTCGGTGAAATTATATAGCGCGACTCAAACATAAAGGCCAATGTGTTTTCATATTTTTGTGGTGTAAGCTCAGCGTTTGAGGCTTTTTCAAATACGTCGGCTTCAGGTCCATGTGGCGACATACAATTGTGTAAACTTGCGCCACCAGGTACAAAACCATGCTCTTTTGCATCATACACACCTTCAATCAAACCCATAAATTCACTCATAATATTGCGGTGATAATACGGCGGGCGAAATGTATTTTCGGCTACCATCCAACGCGGTGGAAATATCACAAAATCGACATTTGCCATACCCTCAGTAGCAGAAGGAGAGGTTAGCACAGTGAATATAGAAGGATCGGGGTGATCAAAGCTCACTGTATTCATTACATTGAAACGCGATAAGTCGTATTTATAGGGCGCACTATTACCCGTCCATGCAACCACATCAAAAGGAGAGTGCTTAATTTCACAGCTAAATAAATTACCGTTAAATTTAGAAACAAGCTCAAAGTCACCCTCTTTATCTTCAAAGGCAGCTACAGGGTATTGAAAGTCTCTGTCGTTGGCATAACCGTTTGCACCAACAGGTCCTCGCTCTGCAAGCTCTAACGCATGGCCATAATTTTCACAAATATAACCACGGGCTGTATTATCAATTAAGTCAACTGAGAACTTAATTCCTCTGGGAATTACAGCAATTTCACCTGGTTTAATGCTTAACTTACCGCACTCGGTGTGAATTAATAACTCACCATGCTGAGGGACAAACAACATTTCGCCATCGGCATTGCAAAAGTAACGCCCTTGCATTGACTGGTTAGCGACATATACATGAATGCCAATACCAGATTGCCCATTAGCACTGCCATTAGCAGCCATAGTTACTAACCCATCAATAAAATCAGTAGGCTGTGAAGGCATATCAATAGGATTCCAACGTAGCATTGTTGGTGGTGTTACGGCTTCAGTGATTGGGGCTGTTCTTATTAGGCCATTATCAATTGCTTGGTAATCACCTTGCACTACAGACGGACGAAGGCGGTAAAACCAAGTGCGACGATTTGAAGCGCGAGGAGCCGTAAATGCAGTCGAACTAAATTGCTCGGTGTATAAATCGTATTTAACTTTTTGTGGGCTAAATTGTCCTATTGGCAATGCACCGGGTAGCGCTTGTGTTTCAAATTCATTACCAAAACCTGTCATATAACTTAATTGTGTCGCCATTACTGACTCCTGTGAGAGGGGGTTGGTTTAATATTATTTTTATTTCAGTTAAGGTACTCTCAAGTGAGACTAATATCAAATGTGCAACTATGCACCTGTGTAAATATTAATGAACACCAAAGTAAGCCTAATAAAGCTGGGATAACCAAAAATGAAAATTGATTTAGCAACGTTCTTACCTTATCAATTAACGAATGTAGCAACACGTGTAAGTAACGACTTTGCCGAGGTTTATCAAACTAAGTACGGTTTAAATATTCCTCAGTGGCGAATACTTGCTAATTTAGCGCAGTATGGCCAGAGCAACGCAAAGGATTTATGCACGCAATCAAATATGGACAAGTCGACAGTGTCGCGTGCGGTAAAAGTTTTAATAGATAAAGGTTTAGTGAAAAGTGAGTTAAATGCACAAGACAAACGCGCGGCCTTACTTGTACTGAGTGAAGCAGGGCAGAGCTTATATGAGCAAATAGCACCCGATGCACTAAATTGGGAAAAACAATTACTAAGCACTTTGACTAATGAAGAATACGAAGTGTTAGTGAGTATTTTTGAAAAGTTAAATAACAAATTAAAGGCATAAAAAAGCCCACATAGTGGGCTTTTAAAAAATGTATTAGTTTACAATTCTAAATTAGAAATCGTATTTAATACCTACACGAAGTTCCCAAAGTGAAGGATTAACTTCTATGCTATCTCCAGCAGGTTTATTAAAGTTATTGTAGACATATTTTCCATCAACAATATCTGCTGTCACAGCACTTTGAAGTGAAGAACCACTTTCAAGAACGCCCCAATCATCATTGAGCATGTTTCCAATGTTAGCAATAGTGAAGTAAGCTGCGCCCTTGTGGCCATCTTTAAAACCAGCAAACTCTTGTTCTACTTTTAAGTCAAAAGTAACCCACCATGCGCCATCAATGCTATTTCGGTCAAGTATCTCACCACGGCTAAGGCCTTCATTACCGATCCATTCATTAAATCCATCTAGGTCAAAATCTGGTCCGTAAGCAACTAGGCTATCATCGACGTTTGGAATGTACAGTAACTGACGAGCATTATCATTATATCCAAAAGTGAAATTATTTTCATTTTCGAATGAGTAAGAATATGGCGATGTTTTCGATGCTTGGCCAAATAAGTTAAATTTAGTGTCATAACCGTCAAACAGCTCATAGCTATAAGCTAATGACATAGTGAAGCGATGTGGAATCTCATAATTTGATGTTGCAACACCTGGGTTTTCTGAGTCAGAAACAGCAATCCCATGGTAATTAGAGAATGCCACAGAGCTAGTCATTGGATGTACGTCTTTAGACTCTGTATAAGCATATGAAAGAGATAGATCAATTCCATTATCAAACGATTTACTCATACCAAATGATAATATATGAGAGTATGCATCGTCACCATCAACGTTTGTTAACAGGAAGTCTGAACCACCATTATAAATAGGGCGCCCATCAGGGGCCGTTCCAGTTTGTTCATATGCTAAATTTTGAACAATCGCTGAGTTTCTCTTATCAGTGTATAAATAATCTACGTTAAATACATAGTTATCTTCAGTGATATAGGTACCACCTAATGAAAATTTCCATTCTGATGGAATTTCAAAGTCAGGGTCAGTAACATTTACATCCGCATCTGCACCACCTAGCCCTACTGTATCATATAAACTTTGAGGAATATCGTAACCAGGTTGACCATTGCCATTAAATGCTATCGCGTCAGCACCTAAAATTTGTAAATCGTCACCGCGAACTTGGACATTACGCACTCCATCGTTCGAATAACTGTTAGAAATCCACACATTTGGATTACCACCTGAGTATAAGCCAATACCACCACGTAACTCTAATTGGTCATTATAAATCCAGTTAACACCTAAACGAGGCTGCAATAAATCAACACCATCAAGATTTTGACTATTTGAATAACCATAGCGGTCTTCAAAATTTTGGTTGAATGTAGGAGTATCATCACTCGTATACCAGTCATAACGAAGACCAACAGTAAACGTTACATCGTAGTCAATTAAATCAAATTTATCTTGAGCATATAAAGTATTTAAAGCATATTTAAACTCGCCAGCAGCATCATCTGGATTTTGACTTGCCGCATTACCGTAATATATACGATCAGCTAAACCACTTTCAAAGTCTGTTATAGAGTTGAAACGGTACTCACCTTGGCTATGCTGTACAAATAAATTGAAAACATCTAGTTCCTCACGTTCGTAGCCAAACGAGATTTCATGCTCTTCTAAGTAATAAGTACCGGCAAGTTTAAGCGATAAGTTATCGTAATTAAGTTTGTTTGATTGACGTGAATCATCTGGGCCAAGGTAAACAGTTACATCACCTGTGTTGATTTGAAATTCACCAAATCCTGATGCTGCATCAATAGAGTTTTGACGATTATCAAGCTTTGAGTATCCTACACGGATTTCAGTAGAAAAGTTATCAGTCCAATCAGAGTAGAATGAAGTTACATAAGACTCTAACTTTGCACCACGTTCATAAAAATGGTTAGACAGAGCTAAACGTTCTGAACCAGTGTCTGATTGTGAAATTGCAAAGCCATCATTGTAATTGTATAAAAAGCTTGCTCGATGAGAATCATTAATATTCCAATCTAACTTCACTAAGATTTTTTCATCTTCAACAGGCATACTTGGTATTAAAGAACCTGGATCGTATGCATAGTTATCAATCGCTATTTGTGTTACACGATCAATAGTCGCTTGATCTATGCGACCATTTACAAAAGGTGAGTACTCAAAAATCTCTGCGCCTTCTAATTTTTCGTATGATGTAAATAGGAATAACTTATCTTCTATAAGAGGAAGACCTACATTAAAGCCATAACGTTTTTCTGAGTAATCGCCTAGGTCCTGCTTATTACCTTTAATCGAATCTCCAGACAGAGAGTCATTAGTGTAATCATAGAAGAAGCCACCAGTAATTTCATTTGTACCAGATTTAGTTACTGCATTGATGTTACATGATGTAAAGCCACCGTACTGAACATCAAATGGAGCAAGCTCTACTGCAACTTGAGCGATAGAATCAAAAGAAAAAGGGATTCTTTCTGTAGGGTAACCACTTGAATTTAAACCAAAGTTATCGTTCATGCGAACGCCATCAAGGGTTAGGCTGTTAAATCGAGGGTTACCACCACCACAATTAATCGCGCCAGCATTTGTTTCGTCAATGTAAATACGAGGGTCTGCTCGGATTATATCTTTTAAATCGCGATTGATGGCTGGTTTGTTTTCTAAATCACTTAATGAAAATGTTGACGCAGGGCCTGTACCACCAGATTGAGAACTAATAGGTGCACCTGTTACAACAATTTGCTCCATTTGTTCTGAACTCAAAGCAACAGTAACTGGATAGGTTTGACCTAGTGTTAAATAAATATTTTCAAGCTCAGTATCTTGAAATTTATCTGAGTCTACAATTATTTTGTATGGACCACCAACACGTAACCCTTTAGTTGAAAAGCTACCAGCTTCATTCACTGTTGTCGTTTTTGTTGAACCTGATGGGACGTGTATGACTGTAATTTTAGTGCCAGCTGCAGGACTACCATTTGGCCCTGTAATTTGACCTTTTACAGATGATGACGTTTCGTTAGCCATTGCAGCGCCACTCACACCAACACATGCTGCAATAGCAAGTGAAAGAGCTGTTTTGCGTAATTGAGTTTTCATTTAATTTTCCCGTGTAGTTATTAATTAAATTTTTATATTTTTATTTTAAAATTTTTCAAAATAAACAGTTGAAGTTCATTTATTCAAAATCCGTTACTAGTGTACCTTATTTATTCGTTACAAATAAAATACAACTGCAATATATTTTTAATGAATAGTACTATTTTTGTCTATTTGAGTGTTTTTTTTGAGCAATAACTCTATATCGGGGTATATATTACGTGGGCTTTATGACAAACATGTGAAATTGGGGTGTAAAAAAAAACCCATTACAATTTTGCAATGGGTTTTGTTAACAAATAACTTAATGTGTTATTACTTACCTATTAAGACTTAAAACTTGTAGCTAATACCAACTTTAGCCTGCCAAGCTGATGAGCTAGTTTGGTATTGACTGTAGTTACGAACGTCAGCACCATTAAATTTGCCATCAATTATATAACGACCTTCATCATCTAACCCACCAAAATCATAAACAGCTTGGTCAGAGAAACCTAAGCGTTTTTCAACACCCCAATCACTGTTTAGTAAGTTTGCGAAGTTATCAACCATGAAGTAAACCTCACCGCTGTGACCTTCAGCAAAACCTGGGATTTCTTGTTTGATACTTACATCCATCGTAGTAACCCAAGGTTGAGTACCTGAGTTACGGCCTAAAATTTCACCACGTTCTGAGATACCAGCACGATTTAGAAGCGTTTCTAATTCATTCCAAGATAAGCCAGACTCATCCCAATTTACATTTGGATCATCAGCGCCAGTTGGAATGTAAGCTAGGTAAGCTGAGCTTGAGTAAAAGTCGCGTGTGTCACCTAAGTCACTATCTTGATACATGCCCATAGTGTAGCTAAATGGACGGCCAGAGCGGCGCTCAAAATACACGTTAAACTTAGTTGCATAGCCACTGAAAAATTCAGTGTTATACGCTAGGTTTATTTTAAAGCTGTGCTCTACTTCGTATGAACCACGATCTGCAAAGTCTTCATTGCGGTTACGTGTAATGTTGTATTGGTAGTTACTTTGAGCACGAGAAGATGAACCCGATGAGGCCTCAGTTACGTCTTGGTGTGCATAACTTGCAGAAACATACAGGCCATTTTCAAATTCTTTTGCAATGCCGGTAGAGATAATGATTGAACGTCCATCGTCAGATGAATTAGTCATTGCAATATCAAAGTTATCAGCAAGGTCGCCAGTATAAATACTTTCGTTAATTACACGCTCACCATCAGCAGCAACACCAATTGGGTTTAAAGCAGTGTTATGCCATACAGCTTCGTTTTCTTTTTTATGGTAAGCAATTTCTGCTTGCCATTTGAAGCCTTCGCCAAGTAGTTCTGAGTCAAACTCGTATTCAAAACCAACTTGAGCTCTTATGCTCGATGGAAGCTCAAAATCAGGGTCAACATAGTTTGTGCTACCGGCACCTTGGACTAACGTGTTTTTAATAGCGTCAGGTACTTGCGTAATATCGGCTTGGTTATTGGCGTAATAATCATTAATAGCGCTTTGAGGTGCTTCAACAAATGTAATACCGTCATTTTGGAAAGAGTTATTGTACCAAACGTTTGGAATACCACCTTGGAATCGACCTATACCACCATTAATGGTTAATGCTTCAGTTGCATAATATTTAAAGCCAATACGCGGTAAAATTATATCTAAACCATCAAGATTCTCTTGATTGCTAAAGCCGTAAGTATTTAAAAAGTTTTCGTTTAAAGTTGGTTTATCGTCTGATGATAAACGCTCATAACGAACGCCTGCTGTTACTTCTAAATCATCACCAACATAAAAAGTATCTTCGATATAAAGTGCTAACTGGTTACGTGTCGCATCGTATGCAGTGTCATTTGGGTTATTTGTGTACGCATTACTGTAAGAAAAGTCGTATGTACCTCTAAAGTTACCCACTTCACGGTTTGCAAAACCTTCGAAGTCATCAAATTCCCAAGAACCTAATGAGTTAGATGCAAATAAGTTATATAAATTTAGCGATTCATACTGCATACCAAAGTTAATTTCGTGCTCATCCATTAAGTAAGTGGCATCGAAAGTAAGCGTTAAGTTTTCAGTCGATGAGCTATTTGCATGGCGGAATTCATCTGTACCAAACTCATAAGCTGGACCACGGAAGTATTCTTCAACTTTCACAAAGCCAATATCAGAGTTAGTCAAGCTTCTTGATGATACATCTTTGTAAGCGATACCAATTTCAGTTGAGAAGTTTTCATTCCAGTCTGAATATAATTTTGTCGCAAAATTATTGAATTTAGTAGCGTAAGTATAACGGCTTGACGCTAAGCTTACTGTACTACCGCCTGTGCCGACATTTGTTTCGTCTTTATCGTCTTGCCATTGGTAAGTGAAATCTAAACGATGATCATCATTAATATTCCAACTTAATTTAACAAGCAATGATTCGTTTGTATCTTTAGGGTCACCACCGAGAGAATCGGTTAAGCCGTATTCATTATTTAAAATATTAATAAATTGGTTGTAGCTTTCTTCTGTTACATCATATTCATTCGTTGCACCAGAGCCTTCAAAACCGTAATCTAAATCAAGTTCACTTGTCCATTTGTTGTAGTTAACAAAGTAAAACAAAGTATCGTCGATTAATGGGCCGCCAACATTAAAGCCATAACGTTTCTCAGTTTGAATTGGTTCTACCTGATCAATAACGTATGTACGGTGTCCATCTTCATCTAAAACCGGGCTACCATCAGCATATACTTGAGAAATACTATCTACATCACCTGCAATATCTGGCGTAGATATTTCATAAAAGCCAGAAAATTTAAACTCATTAGTACCTGATTTTGTTACTGCATTAATGGTACCGCCACCAAAGTTACCTTTAGAGGCTGAGAACGGAGATACATCAACAGAAATTTGCTCAATTGCATCAAGTGCTACAGGTGGTTGCGAAGTAGGGTAGCCACCGTAACTTAAACCAAAGTCATCATTTTGGCCAATACCGTCAACAGTTAAGCCGTTGGTACGCGGGTTACTACCTGCAAACGTTAGCTCACCACTACCATTAATGCTGGCGAGTGGATTTAAACGCGCAATATCTTTAATGTCGCGGTTAAAGCTTGGCATATTTTCAATAGTGTCAGAGCCAAATGTACTGCTAGAGCCACCTGATTGTTGAACGATTTTATAACCAGACACTTCAATCTTTTCGATATTTAGCGGAGCAAGCTGCGAGCTTAAACGGTAAGTTTCACCCAGATTTAGATAGATATTTTCAACAGTTGTATCGTTAAATGTATCAGAATCGATGATAACCATGTAAGGACCACCTACACGTAAGCCATTAGCGATAAACGTACCACTTTCGTTTGTAGTTAGCTCGCTAATAGTTCCCGTTGGTTGGTGAACTACTTTAATTTTAACGTTTGCAGCACTGCCACCTGAAGGCGTCGTAATTTTACCACGCATTGCAGATGAAGTATCAGCAGCCATTGCGCTTGTAGAAACACCTAGAGCTAAAATTACCGCTCCAGTTAATTTCGAAAGGCGAAGCTTAGTCATAATGTTGATTTCCCGTGTTATTAATGTCAAATTTATAGTTTTAAATATACTTATAAGAACCAAGCTAATGGGCCTTATTAAGTTTTGCAGTATTTAAATTATGTATTGCTTTTTAATCATATTTCTTTGATTTTACTTTTCTAGTATTACATTAATATGAAATACATCTAGTTAGTTTGCTTCTTTTCAAAAGCTAAAGCTGTTTCTAACTCTTTTGCAGAAGGGTCAAATAAGGCGTTTAATAGTCCAGCTAGTCGAATACCCGCTTGTTGTAGGCGTGTTTTTACAATTGGAGTGTTGTTATAAATGTAGCTGTACCCAACTTCGTCGTTGGTGTACTTATAAATTTTTGTTGCTAAATTGTGTGATTCTTCAACCCAAGTTTTAGGTGAGCTTTGTAAATACTCAGCAATTAATTCGCTGTTATTTGTATCAATAAATTGAGCGTATTCAGTAAACGACAAGTTCTCGTTCTCAACTAACTTTGTATCCCAAAGGCTGTGAAGATTTGTTTCTTCGTTAAAAAAAGAAACCTTAATACGGTTACCACCTCTGTCTTCACCTCGACCGGCATGAAAAGGTTGATGACTGTCACCTACTAAATGCACTAAAAAACGCAAACTGAACTGTTTAGCATCTAAGGTGCTATTTTTATCAGTGAGCGTTTGCATTGAATAGTGAATGCCCTCGAGGATATTACTTACAGATTCTTTGTTTTTAGTATGATCGTGATTGAAGCTGAAAGATTTTCCTGGGGCTGCGTTAATGTAATGCCAACGAGATGATTTCTTTTGCCAAAAGTCGCCAGGAGCAGAGCGCATTTCATCAGGCCACGTTGATATTTGCGCAAGTGACTCACCATCTAAATAAGGTTTAATTGCTGCTTTAGTTGTTTCGCTTATATGAGATTGTGCAATCTGCCCTACAATACGGTGGCCATTTTGACCCCAAGCGTGTGAGTTAGTGCTTGTGAATATCGCACTAATCAAAAGCGCAGAAGATATCGAGTACTTTATATTGTTATGCATTAAAACTTCCTAAATGAATATTTCATGGGGTTGCTATAAGCTAATGCGGTCAATTGTCCTCATTTTTAATGTTGATAGAAAGGACTTATTAAAATTCATATTTTCTTATTCGATTGCTTTTAAAATCAATGTCTTAAATTTAATGGGTAAAATTACTTGTTGTAATAGGTAAGCGAAATTGTTCAAATACACTATATCGTCTATTTTTGGGTGGCATTGCTTTGAATTATAAAAATATTGTGTTGCACAAAATGTTAATTGTTACATTTTTGTTTCTATTGTTGGTCGTTACGTGGGTTTGCGGTCAAGTTAGTGTATACAATGATGATTTACATTTTCCGGTTATGATCGAAACTTCAACAGAGTGTCAAACAACTGCTACAAGTAATAAAGGCCAATTAATTGTTTTTACACAATCAAAAAAAATAGCCAAGTTATTAACACAAAAGTTATGCTCTGATAACGTAGTAGCTAAGCAATATGGCTCGGTAAAAGGGTATTGGGGATATAGAACGGCAGATAGCTTTGAGTTTGTTGGTAAAGGAATTGCTGACCTAATTTTGGCTAAAAGCAATATTATGGCTGCATTTAAAGCGGAGTCGACCTATAACTACCAACCCGTAGTTGGTTTTTCTAACTACACGGCTTTTTTTATATCTTCTAAAGAAAAACCTCGAATTACTAAACAATATTTTTTAGATAAACGCATAGGTTTGCTTGATTATCCTACCAGCCGATCAGGGCATATTTTACCAAAGCAAATGTTTAAAGAACTGGATATAAATTTAGCTAATTTGAAAATCACTTATGCTAGTTCTCATAACGAATTACGCGATTTACTCGCCGACGGAAAAGTAGATATTATTGCTTCGTTTTGGAAAGAGAGTGACGAAAAACGTTTTTCAAAAAACTATATTACGCCTTTGAGTAATAATATTACTGGAACAAGATGGTATTTAAAAATGCAGCAAAACAATACTGATTTATTATGTGCAGTACAGGCAAATTTGCTTGATATGTCTAAAGATCAAAGTTTGCATTATTATCAAAATGCACAATCGTTTTGGAGTTGCGGTACTAGCTCAGTAAACTTAAAAGAGGAAGTTAGTGATGAGTAAATATAAACAACTACTTGTTTTACTATGCTTATTTTTAACTTTATCTTCTGTGTTTTACATTTCTGTAATTCAAAAAAGCCAGCAAGTAACTAAACAAAAAATAACGCAGATAGAAAGGCAAATTGCACTCGACTTACCATTACTTGATTTATCAAATGAACTGCTAAAGCATTCGGGGAATAAAGATGCAGTTAATCGCTACATTAAAACCTTAAATAGCTACATTAATATGAGTGGGCTTAAAGTTGTTGCTATTGCACCAAAAGGCGAAATGCTAGCACCTGTAAACTTACACCAAATAACACGTAGTTTGAGCACTAATAACGGACCTGTATTAGTTGTATTTAACGTTCAGCAAACCCACTTTACATTAAGCCATTTTATTTACTATTTTATATTTTTAGTATTAAGTGTGTTGATTAGTTTTTGGGTAAAGTTTGCGTTTATTAAACAAAGTAATAAGCAGTTTAATAATGCACAGCATCAGTCAATTACAGAGCCTACGCCGCTGATGCTTATAGTTGATCTTAACGATAAAACACTATCAAGTAGTTGTAATGCAGAGCAAAAAGTGGGTTTAGCCAATAAGCCATTATGCTTTTATTTAGCACTTGTAGAGTATTGTACAAATAACGATGATGTAGCGCTTAGTCATAATAAAGATGTACCAGAGGAGCTTCTAGAGCTCGCTAACAAGTATTTTTATAGGTTGGTCGAACTTGGTCATACGGTTAGAAAAAGACCTAATTTTAATAATAGCCTAGAAAAAACCTTGAGTGAGATACGTGCGGCGTTAGATGAAGTACTTAGTGAGTGTCCTGAAGAAAAAGAGTTATATTACCCACCTAAAGCCTATGGAGAAGGCTCTCGTTCTCGTTTGCATAGTTATGGGCTGGCAAATATTAAAAAAGGTAATATTGAAATAAGAGGAAAGTAACTAGATTACTTTCCTCTTATTCTTAGAGGTTATTTAGGGGTAAATTCAGCCGCTTTAAGAGGGCTATTTTTTGAAATAAAGTCTTGAAGTGCTTTAGCATCTGTTTCGTCTGTACTTACAAAGCCTTTTTTATTTGTAAGTGCAGGATAACCATCACCGCCTGATGCGTTATAGCTATTTAGACTCATTCTGTATGTTTTATTTTTATTAAGCGGTTCGCCATTGATCAAAACATTAACCAACTGATTATTTTTACGCTCAAACGATATTTTATGGTATTGCAAATAAGCACCAGCATCCGGCGGGAAGCTCGTTACTGTATTTAAGTAATCCCATAAATCACTGCCTTGCCAATCCATGTAAGTAATGCGGTTTTTAAAAGGATGTACTTTTAAAATATCTTTATAGCTTACTTTACCAGCCTCTATTGAGCTGCGAATACCACCGCCACTTATTAATCCAAAGTCTGCATTTACTACATCCATTTGAGCTTGAATAATTACACGTGCAAGGTTTGTTTGTTGGTAACGAACTTTGTTTCTGTCACCTTCTAAGCGAGCATCTACTTCACCAATGGTACCTTCAATTTGTTTAGCGCCTTTAGCTTGGTATACCGCTAAATAAGATTCAAGTTTAGGGTCTGGTTTAATGTACTCGTTTGCTAATACTGCTTTAGTAGAGCCATCAGCTTGAACTTTATCTACATACAAATTAACAGGCATGAGTTTATAGTCTAGTAACGTTAATTTTCCGTTTTCAAGCTTAAACTCAGCTTTACCAACATACTTACCCCATTCATGGGCTTGCATAATGTAAGTACCGTTTTGCTGGTCTGGCTTACAGGCAAGGCCAGGTTTAAAGTTATCGTCATTTACATTTGTATCACTCATACACACAGGTTCTTGTGAGTGACCGCCAATGATCATATCAAGTGTGTTTGCAGGAAGTGAGCGAGCAAGTGTTACATCACCTGGTGCATTAATGCCAAAGCTAGCATCAACATAATGACCCATATGAGTCAGCGCAATGGTAATGTCAGGGTTGTACTTAGCTTTTATTTCTTTAGCTAGTTTTGCGGTAACGTCAACAGGGTCTTTAAACTCTAAGTGCCCAATATACTGAGGATTACCAATTTTAGCTGTGTCTGTTGTTGTTAATCCAATAACAGCAATAGTTAAGCCATTTTTTTTGAATATTTTATAGCTATCAAACGCATGTTCGCCTGATTCTTTTTCAAATATATTGGCTGATAGAAAAGGAAAGTTCACCCATTTTTGCTGTTGCTTCAAAACATCAATAGGGTTATCGAATTCGTGATTACCTAATGCCATTGCATCATAACCAATCAGCGACATACCTTTAAAGTCAGGTTCTGCTTTTTGTAAATCTGACTCAGGAATACCGGTATTAATGTCACCACCAGAGAGAAGTAAAACGGCATGACCTTGCTTTTGGGCGTCATTACGTAAAGAGTCAATTAACGTTTTGCGAGCGGCCATACCGTATTCGCCTTTTTCGTTTTGCCAAAAACGGCCGTGATTATCATTAGTATGAAGAACAGTTAAATATTCAGTAGGAGTACTGTTAGAGGTTGATTCAGGAGCAGGAGATGTACATCCAAGTACACTAAAAATAATCGAAAATAAAATAATTATACGCATAAAATACCTATGGATTAAGGTCTACTTAATTTATCAAGCGGGTAGTTTAAACTAGTTTTATGCTAAAAAAACGTACTTATTGACATTTTATTTAGAAGGTACAGTTAATCGATTTGTGGCGGCACTTTCGCGACGCTTTAACTCTGCATCCGCATATTCCCGCTTAGTATGGTTTATACCTACCATCCACGTTAAAAAGCTCGCCGGTAGTTTTGTGTATGGTTCACCTTTGTGTAAACCAAAGTCGCAAATTGTTTGTTTAGTGTGTGGCATTGTTAATTCCTGTTGTTTGTGTTTTTTTAAGGTAACAAATAAGTGACCACACTTTTAAGATGATTTAATTTTAAATAGTTAGATTTATATAGCAAAAAAGAATATAAATAATGGCATATGTAATTAATTTGTTATCAACACGGTCTTAATTGTATCAACTCACACTTTAGAATCGATTTTAGTCGCCGATGGCATTAATGTGTTAACGCATTAACTAATTATTTAAAAAATATAACAACAGGAATAAAACATGAAAAAACTTTTACTTGGCTCAGCACTTGCTGCAGCAAGTTTTACAAGCACCGCTACTATAGTTGAAATGAACACGAGCCAAGGTGTCATAGAGATTAACCTATTTGATCAACAAACCCCCAAAACAGTCGCAAATTTTTTAAGTTACGTTCAAGACGATTCATACAACGAAACAGTAATTCACCGCTCTGTTAGTAACTTTGTTATTCAAGGTGGTGGATTTACATTTTCTGATTCGCTAGATGCGATTACTACAAAGCCTGCTGTAGAAAATGAGCCCGTTTTTTCTAATGTTAAGGGCACCATTGCGATGGCTAAATTATCGGGTGATGCTAATAGCGCAACAAGTCAGTGGTTTTTTAATATTACAGACAATAGTGCAGCACTTGATACGCAAAACGGTGGTTTTACTGTGTTTGGACAAATTACTGCAGCAAGCCAATCAACGTTAGATAAAATTGCAGCGTTAGTACACTGTGGTGAAACACCCGTGGTTGATATTACTGCTGAGCAATGTGCAAGTACTGATGTAACAATTAGTAGTGCTAACTTAGTGACTATTCAAAATGTGGCGGTAATGGATGATGATCCTAATTCAGCAGCAGGCCTTACTGTCACTGAAAATACGTTAATTGATTCTGACACATCAACAGGTTCTAGCAGCAGTTCTGGCGGCGGGTTAATTTGGCTTTTAGGTGCTTTTTTACTTGCGGTACCTCGTTTAAAACGTGCTAAATAATTAAAATTAACGGTAATGTGGATGGCCTAAACCAGCCGTCCACATTACTATTATTAAACTTTGCTGTTTAAAATAGTACTCGCCAAACCATTGCTAGCCAAATTGAAAACACACAAATACAACCCAGTAAAAATATTTTAAAACGTGCGCGTACGTTATTTTCACCTAAATGAATAACACTGTGCACAATACGTGTTGCTACAAATAAACAGGCCAGTATTGCCACAAGTGTACTGGCGCTATTTAGTTGCAGTGCAAGTAAACATCCCGCGTAAAAAAGCACAGGTATTTCAAACTGATTCGAAAAGTTTCTATCTGCAACCCTAATAGTGTCGCCAGCCTTATCTAACTGCATTGTTTTAAAATCGCTTAAATCTAGTTGTTTGTTTTTAGCTGCGGCAAAGCGCCTTTTACCCATAATGAGCATGACAACCAGTGAAAGCGTAACTTGTGCAAACATGGCAAGTATGATGATTTTTTCCATTGTTTTTCCTTATTATTATTTAGAATTTGCGTATTTTTTGATATTGAATGATTTTTAGTCTCGCAAGGTTGGCAGACTCCCAACTAATATCCAATTATGAAGACATTTTTCACAATGTGTTACACAAAATAGCGTTATTTTGTAGAAAGTTATTAATTGAAAATGTTAGTTTAGCTTAACTATATTGCTTTGAATTGGCGCACGCTATTTTGCGCAATACTTTTTAATGGAAAACAAAAATGAAAAAGATTATTGGTTTTAGTGCAATCGCACTTGCAGTTTTAAGTGGTTGTTCAAATACGGCTTCGGTTTCAGTGGCGCCTCCGGCCTCTTTACTATCAGATACGTTAGTCGTTAGTCCTAACGATAACCGCGAATATAAAACACTTAAGCTGGCAAACGACATTGAAGTAATTTTAGTGTCAGATCCAGGTGCTGAAAAATCTGCAGCGGCACTAAGCGTTGGTGTTGGTTTACTGCACGACCCAATGTCGCAACAAGGTATGGCGCATTATTTAGAGCACATGCTGTTTTTAGGCACAGATCGCTACCCAGACACAAAAGGGTATTCTGATTTTATGACCAAAAATGGTGGCGCGCACAATGCTTACACGTGGCTCGATATTACTAATTACATGTTTAAAATTAATAACGACGCGTTTGATGAAGGGCTAGACCGTTTTGCTGACTTTTTCAAAGCGCCTAAGTTATACCCAGAATACACAGATAAAGAAAAAAATGCAGTGAATGCAGAGTGGTCAATGCGCCGCGAAATGGACTTTTTTGGACAATTTAAACTCGCGCGTAAAATGATGGGCGATCACCCAGCTAATCGCTTTTTAATTGGTAACCTAGAAACCCTTGGCGATAAAGAAAACAGTTCACTTCATAAAGAAACGGTTGATTTTTATAATAAATACTACTCTTCAAATATTATGAAGGTTGCGCTTATTTCTAATTTGCCTATTGCTGAAATGGAGCAAAAAGCGCAAAAATACTTTGCTGACATAAAAAATAAAAATATCGAAAAACCAACAGTGACTGCAAAACTTGATTTTGATAACGCTGGCGGAAAACGCGTTTTTTATGCACCAAATGAAGATGTAAAACAGCTGCAACTTGATTTCACCATTGCTAATAATAATAGCGAATTTGCACTTAAACCAAACCGATTTGTAGCGTATTTACTAAGTAATGAAATGCAGGGCAGCCCAGCGCAACTTCTTCGTGATAAAGGATGGGTGTCTCAGCTTTCAGCTTCAGCTGCACCAAATCAATATGGCAACTATGGTTCGTTAAATGTAAATGTAGAGCTTACCGATGAAGGCATGAAAAATCGTGACGAAATAGTTGCGACTATTATGCAGTACATCGATTTAATTAAAAAAGAAGGCGTTGATAGCAAGTACTTCAACGAAATTCGTACTTCCCTTAATAACCAGTTTAAGTTTTTAGAAAAAGGTGATGAGTTTAATTATGTAAGCTCGCTTACGCAAAGCATGCAAGACTATCCGTTAAATCACGCTATTAATGCACCTTATTATTATGCAAAGTTTGACGCTGACGCTGTAAACAATGTACTTGAGCAGTTAAATGCCGACACCCTTCGTATTTGGTATGTATCGCAGCAAGAAGAGACAGACTCACAACTACACTTTTACGACGGTAAATACCGCATCAGTGACATTAGCGATGATGAAATCGCCAGCTGGAAAAAACCAAGCGAATTTAAGTTAGCACTACCGACTGTAAACAATTTATTGCCTGAAAATTTTGCAATAAAAACTCAAGCATTTAAAGAGCAAAAACACCCAGAACTTGCTTACGATAAAAATGGTGTAAAAGTATGGCGCCAAGCAAGTCAAAAATTTGCAGAGCAGCCAAAAGGGCTTGTTGAAGTTTATATAAATACTCAACCCGGTTTGAACGATATTAAGGCAGAAGTACTTTATTCTGTTTGGGCTGATTTATACAATATTCAACAAAGTCAGTTAAGTACCGAAGCAGCAATCGCCGGTATGAGCGTAAGCTTAGCACCGAGTAATGGCCTTGTTTTATCTATGAGTGGTTTTACAGATAAGCAAGATGTATTGCTTAAACAAGCTTTAACCGGATTAAAAGCCGATGAAACAGCACAAGCATTTAGCCAAGCTGTAGATCGTTTTAAACGTAATTTACTAAACCAACAAAAGCAGTTTCCGTATGCACAAGCATTTGGCGAGTATTCAAAACTAACGCGTACTGGTGGGTTTGATACAGATGCCCTTATTAAAGCCGCTGACTCACTGAGTGTTGCCGACTTAGCACAATTAAAAACAGCTACGTTTGCACAAAACGATTTACGTGTATTTAGTTACGGTAACTACGATCAGCAAGATATTGACGCGATAGCACAAGAGTTAAGTGCAACATTACCAAGTAATCATAAGCGCAGTGAATTTGCGCGAAGCAAAGCGTGGTTGCCACAACCTGGCGAAACGTTGGTATTGCAAAAAGATATTGATGTAGCCGATGTAGCGGTGGTTGATATGACCGTTCATCCTGTTGCGGGTTACAAACAAAAAGCAGAAGCAGCTGTATTACAAAGCCATTTTAGAACAGTTGCGTTTGATAAAATGCGTACTGAGGAGCAACTTGCATACGCAGTAGGTGCGTTAGCTCGCCCAATTGAAGATTACTCAGCAATTGGTTTGTATATCCAAACACCGGTTAAAGGACCAAAAGAAATACAAGCTCGTTTTGATAAGTTTAAAAAAGAATACGCAGTTGAACTCGATAACATGAGCGATGAGACTTTTGAGCAGCTTAAAAACTCTACCCTTGTATCACTTAAAGAGCAGCCTAAAAACTTAAGTGACGAAATGAGCCCACTTATAAACGATTGGTACCGTGAAAACTTTACCTTTGATTCTAAGCAAAAGCTGATTGATGAAGTTGAAAAAGTAACGCTTGCAGATATAAAAGACTACTATAAGCAAACAATGCTTAACCCTAATGCTGCACGTTTAAATGTGCAATTACGCGGGACTAAGTTTATAGAAAGTGACTTTGCCGATTTACCTAATCAAACTAAAATTACAACGCTTGATGCCTATTACAATGGTATTAAACTACAAAAATAAGCTTTATTTATGTAGCTAAAAATAAACCCCAATGTATTGCTACATTGGGGTTTATTATTTATCTCACTATATTTACTAATAATACCAATTCGCTTAATTAAGTGATCTATTTTGAGGATGGAAAAACGTGTTGATAGCTAGACAAAAAATTCGCTATTTAGTTGTTCTAAATGAAAATTTTTTAACGCAGGTAGCGACTCGTTTAGCCCCGCAAAATGATTAAGTATTATTGCGGATTGGTATAATATTTAAGCCATTATCAAAAAGCCTATAACAGCTAATGTCGCAGCAATTAGCGTGTAAGGCAATTGTGTAACGGCATGGCTCATTAAATTACAACCAGAACCTTGCGCTGCGAGTACGGTTGAATCTGAGTAAAAACACGCTTGGCTACCAAAAGAAGAAGCCGATAATAGCGCACCAATGACCAATGGTATGTTTGCATCAACCGCATTTGCCAGTGGCATAACAATCGGAATTGATACCGCAAAAATACCCCAACTCGACCCTGTTGCAAACGCTAAAATAGCCATTGAAATAAATACCACGGCTGGTAAATATGCAGCGGTCATATAAGGGCTTAAGCTGCCAATAACAAACTGAGGCAAACCAATTAAGTCGCATACATCTTTAAATATAAACGCCGCTATAACAGTACCAATCGCGGGGATCATACTTTTAAAGCCATCAAGCATGCGTTCAATCATTTCACTTACGCTCATTAATTTTTGTAGAGCATAAAACGGGAGAGTGACCGCCATTGTTGCTAATAAGCCTTTGTATACGTCTATTTCAAAGTAAACAGTAAATGCAACCAGTAAAATAATCGGCACCAAAAAGTTACGTAATTTACCTTTAGGATCAGCATCTTCAAAGTTCTCTTCTACGGCTTTTACTGCATATTCATCCGCTGTTTGAACATCATTGTATTGGGCAGGGTCGACTTGAGCTTGCTCAATTTGTGCCATTTGCTCTGCTTTTTTCATTGGACCAATCGCAGGAATAATACCCAGCACAACAAGTAAAACAACAAGCACTGCAAACCACGCATAAAACATATACGGTATGGCTTGGATATAAACTGCAATCCCTTTGCCTTCTTCAGCAATACCGTTATCTACGAGTAAGCCACCAAAAAAAACCGCCCAGGTAGATAAAGGGACAAGTACACAAATTGGTGCAGCAGTAGAGTCTACAACATAGGCAAGCATCTCACGGCTCACTTTAAATTTATCGGTAATGCGTTTCATGGTTTCACCCACGGTAAGCGCATTTAAGTAGTCATCAATAAAAATAACTACACCCAAACAAAATGTCATAAACAAAGATGAACGCTTACCTTTAGTGTATTTAAGGGCTAACTTGCCAAAAGCCGATGCGCCACCTGTGCGCACTAATAGCGCGATTAAAGCGCCGAAGCCACCACATACAAGTATTAGCCAGCCGATGGTTTCGTCTGTCATCACTTTTAGCGATGTACTCGCAAAGTTAGTAAGTACTTGTGCAGGATCGGCGATAACTAAACCAACTAAAGCACCAATAAGTAAAGATAAAATAGGGCGGCGTAATACAACAGCCAATACAACCACCACCAACGGTGGCAGTAAACTTAACGCAGAAGGTTCAAGCATTTAAGTATTCACAAAATTAAAAGCATGTATAAAAATTAAAATAGTATTAATTTTTAAACTGCTTATACAAAAACAAAGAAGATGATAAGTTTGTTGTAAAATCATCTTCCAAGTCACTGCTTTTGTACGCGAGGGAGGGACACATAAACAGTTATGTTAAATAGCGGCTTAAGTGAAACGCGTTGGCTTTGGCGCCAGACGGTGCAAGGAGTGCAAACCGCTATTGTTGTGCCTGTAAAAACATCGGCGCAAAAATAATCTGCTTTTTAATTTCAGTCAACAAAAAGTTACATGCAAAACAAAGTTTTTTAGAGGAGCTTACATTGAACGCTGTATTTAAAACAAATCGATTGTTGTTGCGCCATGCAAATGAGCTTGATGCAGCTATTTTACTTAAGCTAGTTAATCAAGCGAGCTTCATAGAGCATATTGGTGATAAAGCAATTTATACCCTTGATGATGCCAAGTCGTACATCAATCAGTCATTTATTGCTTCTCATGTACGCCAAGGCTTTGGGCCTTACATTATTACTTTGCATAATGCTGTAGTGGTTGGCGTTGTTGGGTTTTATAAACGCGCCGCGTTACTGCAACCTGATTTAGGTTTTGCACTTGTAAGCGGTTTTGAAAAAAAGGGTTATGTTTTTGAAGCGGCCAGCGCACTTTTGCAACATAAGCATGAATTTGGAATTACAAAACTGTGTGCAATAACATCACCAGATAATAGGGCATCGCAGAATGTGTTGTTAAAATTGGGTTTTAAAATAGAGGGCAAGGCGGTTATCAATGATGATAAAACCGCCGTGATTATATTGTCACTTAACGATTAAAGTCTTGCTTGTTCTATTTGTTTTGCAACATTTAGGTTTATATTTAGCCATGTTGCTTCAAGTGTTGAAACTAAACCGTCATAGCCATCATCATCAATAGGGACCAATTGCGAAAAATTATTAATACTTATAAGGCGTCGGCCTGTTTCAGGGTGTGTGTAATATAAACGCCAAAGCCCAGAAATATCAGCGTTACCTTGCATATCGCCATTAAAGTGGTGAATTTCGTATTCAAGCTCATAAAACGTTTGTTGATCAAGTTCAGTAATGACCGGTAAGCCTTTTATTACCATCCAGTTGGGCATAGCATTAAAAAGTGTTTGCTGGGCTGTTGCAGTAAGCATTACATCCGGCGATTCGCCCCACAGGTTATAATTTGCAGCATGAATTTGGTTGCTATCTATTTTCATAGCAATGCCCAAATTATTTAAAGCGCCTCTAAGTACAACAGTTTGTATTCTTAGTTGCGCATCTGTATCTGCAACGTTTCGAGACGATGCACCTATAGGCTGCTCAAACTGGTAATACTGTGTCGCAGTTTGTATTGCTGAACTACAACCTGCCAATAGTAATAATAAACTTGCGGTTAAAAATAACGATTTCATTATTGCTTCCTTGGTTTTGGATCTGCTGGTAATGATTTATCAAAAATTAGCATATTAGGTTGCTCGTTTAATCCGCGAGTTAGAGGCTGTAGGCCCTCACTTAAACGTTTAAACTCTTTTAATGTTTGCTGTATTTGATGATGAAGTTCAGAACCGGCTTGGTAACTGGCCATGGTTTTATCAAATTGGCGCATAGTGACTTCAAACTGCTCCATGCTTTTTGTCATCTTTTCGAAATTACGGTTAAAGTCGCCAGGTAAGTTTTGTGTATCTTTTTGGCTTAGCAGCTCTCGCATTTCATTAGCAAGCGCTCGGTAATCGGTAAATGTAGCTTGCATTTGTGCCAAGCTATCTTCAACTTTTAAGTTATTTACCTTATTAAGTACGTCAGAAACTTGATCTGCTAACACAGTTATACCGCTAGAAATACTCGGAAAAACATCATACTGCACAAGTTTACCTAGGTGTGCTTCTGGCGCGTCGGGGTATATATCAAAATCTACATACACAGCACCCGTTAATAAATTACCAGGCTTTAACGAGGCGCGCATACCACTTTCAATCCAGCCCTTTAAACTGCCTTGCCAATACTCTTTTGCTGAAGCACTGTCATGATACAAGCGTCCGTATTCTACTTTTATAAGCACTGGAACCGCCGTATTATGGTTTCTAAAGTGGGCAGGTTTACCGTCAATAATTACATTGGCAGGTGTTTCAACAACAGTACCTACACGCATACCTCTGTATTCGACAGGTGCACCTGTGCGTAGTCCTCGAACTGATTGTTCAAATTCAATTAGGTAGTAATCAAAATCATAAAAGCGCTCTTCTAACGCCTCTTTATAGCTTTGGCTTAATGAAAAGCTATGCCCATCTTGTGCTATTTCACCCGGGGCCTGTTGTTCAGGTAAACCAACCGAAATACCGCCTTTTAATAGTTTACTCAAAGAGCCCGTATTAATATTGATGCCATCGGCAGATAGGTCAATTTCAATTCCTGCGTTCACCCAAAAAATAGAGTTCATGGTGATCAGATTTTGATAAGGGGCTTTAATAAATACGCCGTACTTCATTGCTTGGTTTTCCCAATCAAAAGTGGCGGTTTCTATTTGCCCTATTTTATAATTTTTGAAGAATATACCGGTGCTTACATCAAGTACTTCAGCGTTGTAACTCATTAATTTAAAACGACCACCTTTCACATCTTTACCAATGAGGGCGGGTTCGTCTTGTAACTTAAAACGCTCTTTTAGTTCTTTACTTTCACCTGGTGAAAACTCTAAATATACACCAGACAATAACGTACTCATCCCGCTAATACCTGTTTCATCAATGCGTGGTTTCACGACCCAAATTTTGGCATCGTCAGTCAGTAGCTCGTTGTAATTTTTATCTATTTGCGCACGAGCAATTACGCTGTCTTGTGTGTCGGATAGCCTAACATGATCAATTTGGCCTATTTTTACGCTGCGCACTTTTATTTCAGTCTTACCTGCAATAATACCTTCTGCTTGTGGCATTTCGATAAAAATAGTAGGGCCTTTATTAGCTTGGTATTGGTATAACATCCACATGCCCACTAACAGCGCAATTGCCGGAATGATCCAGATAGCGGAAATTTTCGGTTCTTTTGTTATTTCGGCGGTTTCGGTCATGCTTTGTTCTCTGATTTTTTGTTTTTAGGGGAATCCCACAATAAGCGTGGGTCAAAGGCATGGGCAGCCATCATTTGGCATATTACCATAACTGTAAAAAATACAATGCCTAATCCTGGCGTTACTGACATTAAATTACCCAGTTGAACTAAGGCCACTAAAATAGCAACCACGAATACATCTATCATCGACCATTTACCAATAAACTCAGTCAGTTGATAAATTCGGGTGTAACTTTTTGTATGTTTATTGGCAGGCCTTGTAACCATAAAGCATAAAAAGCTCAATACAAATGCCTTAGCAAGCGGTACAACCACACTGGCTAAAAATATAATAGCGGCAATAGGGTAGGAGCCACTGTTCCAAAGAGTAATAACACCACCAATTAAAGTTGAAGGGGATTCATCCCCAAGGCTAGTGGTGTGCATAATAGGTAAAACATTAGCTGGAATATAACAAACAACAGAAGTAATTAGCCAAGCTGCTGCTTTTTGCACGCTATAAGGGTTTCTGACGTGTGTTTTAGTATGGCAACGCTGGCAAATATTACCGGTACATAGTTGATGGCACACATGGCAGGCTTTAATATTTTCATCTATTGCACGTTTAGCATGCTCTGCGCCTTCGAGTACTTTTACAGGCTTTATTTGAGCCCATAAGCGTGGGCGATTTAAGTGAACAAGCGCAGCTATGTATAAAATAACAAACCCCACATAAGCCCAAAAACTCGTGCCGAAGCTAATATCAGCCAGCGACATGATTTTAACCATACTAACAAGTACGCCAATTAAAAATATTTCCGACATAATCCAAGGCTCTAACGCCAAAGTGAACTTTAGTAGTCGCCTTGCAATGCTCTCTGGTAATGCTTTTAAAAGCCCAAGATGCAAAGGAATTAAAATAACAAGCAAACCCATGGGCAGGGCAATAATGCTCAAATCAATAAATAAGCCAAGTAGCTCACTATCATAATTAAACAAAATTCGAGCCGCGTCGGGCAGTGTAATAGTTTGAGTTATACCGCTACTACTAAATGAAATAAAAGGGTAAAACATACTGCTGAGCAGCATTAATAGTGCGCTAAAGCTTAGTGCAACTATGCGACTGTCGTGATTAACATCGGCTTCGCAAAGTTTATGGTGACAATGTGGGCATATCGCCATTTGTTTTGCGATTATGCGAGGTATATCTATGATCAGATCACAACAGGGGCAGACAGTTTGCAATTTAATACCAAGCAAGAAGAATATTTCTTCAATTTTGCTATATTTAATACATTAATACAACGCGTTCTGTCATCAAGCTGCTCGTTATATAAAGGAAGCGTGTGAAATATTATTTGTACTGCATATTAATGTGGCTCTTTATTTGCTCGCAAAATGCTGTGGCTATTAATAAAGAGCGAGAAGTAATTATCGCCGCGAGCGCATCAATTCCGCCCTATGTTTTTGCAAAAACAGACTCGGGTATACACCTAGGTTTAATCAAAGCCGCGTTAAAGGCTAATGGATTTGCCAATATTAATGTGCAATATATGTCGAATAAACGCGCTGAGCATCAATTGCACAATAAAGGAGTAGATATACTTTTAAATTATGCAGGAGGAAGTAGTCCTGGTGTTTACCCAAGTGAACCGGTACTTAGTTATGAAAATGTAGCCATTACACTCAAGCGAAATAAATATAATATTGATGAAATAGAAGGCATGTTTAATAAAAACGTCCTTGCTTTTCAAAATGCAACTGCATATCTGCCTTCTATATTTAAAAGTAATGTTAAACACTTTAGCTCATATCAAGAGGTTATTAATCAAAAAGCGCAAGTAGATAAGCTGTTAAAAGGTTGGGTGGATGTAATTGTGTTAGATAAGCGCATTTTTTACTATTACTACAATCAACATAAATCACCCGAAGCTGTGCAAATTTACACTTTATTTCCAAAAGCAGAGCGACCTGCTTATTTTAATAACTTCTCTTTAGCTACTGAGTTTGATATTGGTTTGGCGCTCATCAAGCAAAACGGTACTTATAAAAGAATTGTTGATGAAGGCCAAACCCATTCATCAATCAAATAACGCCACTGTTTGACGTGTAAGCGCTATTAGCTCACCGGATTGTGTCCATATACAGCCATCTTCTAAACCATAGCCATCTTTTGAATGATGAGTGATTGCTTCAAAGCCAAGCCATTCGCCAGGTGATAAGTTTGGCTCTTGTACAAATTCTAAATACCACGACATGCTACTTGCAGGAGCGGGTTGTTTAAACATTTGTAAAAGTGTTGGCGGCCATGCATCGGTAAGTGCAATCACATGGGCTTCAGTTATTTGTTCGGGCGTATGTTTAAAGCGCATCCAGCCACCTAGATGAGACGTTTCTGCGCTGCTAAATGGCATGGCACCTTGTTGAGGGCATAAATCAACATGTTGAAAAAATTCAGGCATCTGGCCTTTAATAAAAGGTAGAGTTTGGCGCTCGTCTACCGGTTTTAACCCTAAAGACTTTGAAACAGGCACATTTACACCCGACTCTCTACTTTTAGCAAAACACGCTTGTACAATTACACACACTTGTTCATTTTGAATCGCTTTGGCGAGTACCTGTGTGCTGCTTTTACCTTGTCGTAATATTTCTACCGATAACGAAAAAGGAGTATCAGCTAGTAATGGCCCTACAAAATTTGTACTGAGTGAGAGTAGGCGACGATCATTAGATACTTTTCCTCTGATAGCTTGATACAACAGTGCGGCTGAGAGCCCACCAAAAGCAGTTCTGCCTTGGCACCAGTTTTCTGGAAATTGCATTGTGCTAGTTAATTGTTCGGTATTGTCTGAACTTCCAATTTTTGCAGCTTGGAGAAGTAATTGTTCAAAATGCATGAAGATGTCCTTTTATAGTGCGATTTAATAAATTTATAACACAACCAAACTAGTCAGACCAGTAATTAAAAACGTCTCTGGCGGTGCAAAAATCACCATTCCTTACAATTATTAGGGTTATTTTGTAAATAAATCACAAAAAATGGATTTTTTTTCATTTTTACAGTTGAAATAAGTTTGGCGCATCCCTATTTACTATGTCATCGAACGTATTAACGAATATTGAAGTTGGAGAAGTTTCATGGGTAAAATTATTGGAATCGATTTAGGTACTACAAACTCTTGTGTTGCAGTACTTGATGGTGGCAAAGCACGTGTTATTGAAAACGCGGAAGGCGATCGCACAACCCCGTCTATTATTGCTTACACGCAAGACGGCGAAACATTAGTAGGTCAATCTGCTAAGCGTCAAGCGGTTACTAACCCGACAAACACATTATTTGCAATCAAGCGTTTAATTGGTCGTCGTTTTGAAGACGAAGAAGTACAACGCGATATCGGCATCATGCCGTTTAAAATCATCAAAGCTGATAACGGCGATGCATGGGTAGAAGCGGGTGGCGAAAAACGCGCTGCACCACAAATTTCTGCTGAAGTACTGAAAAAAATGAAGAAAACGGCAGAGGACTTCTTAGGTGAAGAAGTAACTGAAGCTGTAATCACAGTACCTGCATACTTTAACGATTCACAACGTCAAGCAACAAAAGATGCTGGTCGTATTGCGGGTCTTGAAGTTAAACGTATTATCAATGAGCCAACTGCTGCGGCACTTGCTTACGGTATGGATAAAAACCGTGGCGAAAACATCGTTGCAGTATATGACTTAGGTGGCGGTACTTTTGATTTATCAATCATTGAAATTGATGAAGTTGAAGGCGAGCACACTTTTGAAGTACTTGCTACAAACGGTGATACTCACTTAGGTGGTGAAGATTTCGATAACCGTGTAATCAACTACCTGGTAGCTGAATTCAAGAAAGATCAAGGTTTAGATTTAAAAACTGATCCTCTTGCAATGCAACGTGTTAAAGAAGCTGCTGAAAAAGCAAAAATTGAACTGTCATCTGCACAATCAACTGAAGTAAACCTTCCGTATGTAACTGCTGATGCATCTGGTCCTAAGCACATGAACGTGAAACTAACACGTGCTAAGCTTGAATCACTAGTTGAAGATTTAGTAACTAAATCTCTAGAGCCACTTAAACGTGCACTTGCTGATGCTGATTTATCAGTAAGCGACATCAACGATATTATTCTTGTTGGTGGCCAAACACGTATGCCTTTAGTACAAAAAACAGTTGCTGATTTCTTCGGTAAAGAACCACGTAAAGACGTAAACCCTGATGAAGCAGTTGCAGTAGGCGCAGCGATTCAAGGTGGTGTACTTGCTGGTGACGTTAAAGATGTACTATTACTAGACGTTTCTCCATTATCTCTAGGTATTGAGACAATGGGCTCAGTAATGACTGCATTAATTGAGAAAAACACGACGATTCCTACTAAGAAATCGCAAACATTCTCAACAGCTGAAGATAACCAATCTGCTGTAACAATTCACGTGTTACAAGGTGAGCGTAAACGTTCAAGCGACAATAAATCTCTAGGTCAATTTAACCTAGAAGGTATTCGTCCAGCACAACGTGGTACACCGCAAATCGAAGTAACATTCGATGTTGATGCCGATGGTATCTTACATGTATCTGCGAAAGATAAAGATACAGGTAAAGAGCAAAAAATCACAATTCAAGCATCTTCAGGCTTAAGCGATGAAGAAGTTGAAAAAATGGTTCGTGATGCAGAAGCACATGCTGAAGACGATAAAAAGTTTGAAGAACTTGTAGCTGCTCGTAACCAAGCTGATGCTCTAGTACACGGTACTCGTAAGCAAATTGAAGAAGCTGGCGATGCATTACCAAGCGAAGACAAAGAAGCGATTGAAGCGGCTGTTGTAGATTTAGAAGCTGCTATTAAGAGCGACAACAAAGAAGAGATTGAAGCTAAAACTCAAGCTCTTGCTGAAAAGTCTCAAAAACTAATGGAAATTGCACAAGCGAAAGCACAGCAAGGTTCAGCAGATGCAGGCGAGCAACAGCAATCAGCTAAGCAAGACGACGACGTTGTTGATGCAGAGTTCGAAGAAGTGAAAGACGACAAGTAATTGTTGCTAACGCTTCTCGCTAGCCAAAAACACTTAACTCAATCGAGTGTTTAGGTTAGGATGAACAATTGAGGCGCGCGAGCAATAGCTTGTCGCGCCTTTTGCATGTATTTAAGGTTTAAAAATTCAATGATAAATCGATGCGATTTATCGGTTTATCCAGCAGCTCACGCTGCAAACAGAAAAGAGTAGTGTGATAGATATGTCAAAACGCGATTATTACGAAGCCCTCGGCGTAAGCAAAGATGCGAGTGAGCGAGACATAAAAAAAGCGTATAAACGCTTAGCGATGAAATATCATCCAGATCGTACCGCAGGCGATAAAGAGCTTGAAACTAAATTTAAAGAAGTTAAAGAAGCTTACGAGATTTTAACCGATCCTCAAAAACGCCAAATGTATGACCAACATGGTCACGCGGCATTTGAGCAAGGCGGTGGCGGTGGTCATGGCGGCTTTGGTGGCGGTCATGGCGATTTTGGTGATGTATTTGGTGACGTATTTGGCGATATTTTTGGTGGCGGCGGTGGTCGACGTCAATCTCGTCAACAACGTGGTTCTGACTTACGTTACAACATGGACTTGAGCTTAGAAGAAGCGGTTCGTGGTAAAGAAGTTGAAATTAAAGTACCAACATGGGTGGGTTGTGAGCCGTGTGATGGCAGTGGTGCTAAAGCAGGTTCTAAGCCTAAAACATGTACTACGTGTCATGGTGCTGGCCAAGTACAAATGCGCCAAGGTTTCTTTGCTGTTCAGCAAACGTGTCCAACGTGTCAGGGACAAGGTCAGATTATTTCAGACCCTTGTAACAAATGTCATGGCCAGGGCCGCGTAGAAAAAACTAAAACGCTTTCAGTTAAAATTCCAGCTGGCGTTGATACAGGAGACCGTATCCGCTTAACTGGTGAAGGTGAAGCCGGAATGCACGGCGCGCCATCTGGCGACTTGTACGTGCAAGTATCTGTTCGCGAACATGAAATATTTGTACGTGAAGCAAATAATTTATACTGTGAAGTACCAATTAGCTTTACAACAGCAGGTCTTGGTGGCGAAATTCAGGTGCCAACACTTGATGGTCGTGCAAAACTTAAAATACCTTCTGAAACGCAAACGGGCAAAATGTTCCGTATGCGTGGCAAAGGCGTTAAGTCTGTTCGAAGTGGTGCCCAAGGCGATCTAATTTGTAAGGTAGTAATCGAAACGCCAGTTAATCTTAACGAGCGTCAACGTGAACTACTGCAAGAGTTAGATGAAAGTATGGGTACAGACAGCTCGAAAAATCGTCCAAAAGAGCAAGGCTTTTTTGACGGTGTTAAAAAGTTTTTTGATGATTTAACCAAGTAAATTTAAATTATTATTAATAATGAAACGGCGCTTTTTAGCGTCGTTTTTTTTGCTTTAAATTTTATTTTTGTTACTGTTAAAAAAAACACGATTAAATAGTATGACCCCAGCAATCGAATTACTTAAAAAACAAAAAATCCCCTTTGAAGTACTCAGTTACGAACACGATGCAGGTAATAGTCAATATGGGCTTGAAGCTGTTGAAAAGTTAAATTTAGATAGCGCCCAAGTATATAAAACCCTCGTTCTTGAAACACATGAAAGGCAGCTAATTGTTGCTGTTACTCCTGTGTCGCAACAAGTTAACTTAAAACAGTTAGCAAAATTATGTGGTGCCAAAAAAGTAGCCATGGCTGCCCCGCAAAAAGTTCAAGCTAGCACTGGTTATATTTTAGGTGGAGTAAGTCCACTTGGGCAAAAAAAACGCTTAGCTACGTTTATTCATAGTAGTGCTTCACTTTTTGATACTATTTATGTGAGCGCCGGAAAGCGAGGTTTAGAAATCGCACTCTCCCCAACTAATTTAGCGGCGTTAACTAGCGCTAAATTTGGCGATTTATAGCCTTTATTTTTAAAATTACTCTCCATAAAGGCAATTAACTCAAGTTAAGCAATTTGCTCAATACCTTATTTGTAACTACATTGAGAGTATCTTTATACCGTTAATATTTAATACCAAACGGTATTACACATTTTGTATACGGCTGTTTGTATGAACCTTTTAGATGTAGATTATTTTGCAATACTGGTGGCTGCACTGTCTTCTTTTATGCTTGGCGGCATATGGTACTCAAAAGCACTCTTTAAAAACGCTTGGCTAGAAAGTATTGGCTTAACTGACCTTGATTTGCAATCAGCCAATCCCAAGTTGATATTTGGCGGCAGCTTCTTTTTAGTATTTATAGCGGCTTTAATGTTGTCTCTATTTTTAGGTAAAGACGCAAGTTTAGCTGAGTGTGTAGGAACAGGCTTTGTGATTGGCTTTTTTTGGATCAGTAGTTCACTAGGGTTAAGTTATATATTTGAGCAACGCCCTTTAAAGCTATTTTTAATTAACGGGAGTTACTGTATTTTACAGTTTTCGTTAATGGGGCTTATTTTAGGTATTTGGCCGTAAGGGTTGAGTAGCCGTTAATGCCCGGTTTGATTCTTACCTGAGAGTAGAGTAGGTTTATATAATCGCATTTACATGATTTGGTAGCAGTATTAATGAAAATATTAGTTGTTGATGATATGCCGCTCATGCGTCATGTTTTAATTAATATGCTAAGAAAGTTGGAGTATTGCAATATCGTTGAAGCTACTGATGGATTACAAGCTTTGGCTTTATTACGTGATCAGCATTTCGATTTGGTTATAACAGATCTTCATATGCCAAAAATGGATGGCGTTGATTTACTCACAAACATTCGAAAAGACAGAGCCCTTGCCGATATTCCTGTGTTGATGGTTACCTGTGAGGATAGTACAGATAAAGTTAAGCAAGTTATTGCAGCTAAAGTATCGGGATTTATAATCAAACCTTTTAATATGAATGTATTATCATCTCAATTAAACCGCTTCTTTTTCAAAGATTAAGTTATATTTTTCATCCTCATTAAATTATTATGAGCTCACTTTAATATCCATACCGCGTAAAAACTCTAAAACCCAGTGGTCAGCTTTATCTACCTAATACCAATGAGCAATAATACCTAATCATTTTGCGAGGCTAAATGTATCGCTCCCTGCGAAAAAAAATTCTCATTTAGAACAATAAAATAGCGAATTTTTTGCCTTGCTATCAACACGTTTTTCTATCCTCAAATAGATCACTTAATTAAACGAATTGCTATAAACTGGTATCATAAAGAATAATTTTTTATATAGTACTGAAGGACTTAATGGCAAAACCTAATAAAAAAGGCCCCACTAAAACGGTCGATATTTTTTGCTCTGCTTGTAAAGCTTCCTTATTTAAGTATCGAAAAGGAGGCAAAGGAGCATTAGTTAAGTGTTTTAAAGAGCGTATTAGTCAAGACTTTACACAAGAGCCCTGTATTTGCCCTAACTGTAGTCGGCCTTTTGCCCGAGAAGCGATTATTCGTGGTGCGCCTGCCTATAAAATAATTGGTGGCAAAGTAACGTTTAAATAATTCAGATACAGTAAAATTTCTTCATACGGACATATGGCCTTGTTAGAATTTACCATATTGATAGAATCGCTCGGTTTGCTGTTTCAATGAATGAAAAAATACCCTCCCCACGGATCGGGCCAGTTTATTGGGTTATTTAAAAATGGATAAAGGATAGTTTCGTGATAGCACTCTTATTTGACATCATAGGTATGACAGGTACTTTTTTAGTAGTTGGTTCATTTTTCTTACTGCAGCTAGGAAAAACGTCTCCATCTAGCCTAACGTATAATATGATGAATTTAACAGGGGCGATTTTGTTGTTAATTAGCCTTTGCTATAACTTTAATTTAGCGAGCTTTGTGATAGAAATATTTTGGATAGCTGCTTCATTAATTGGTTTATACAAATACCTAAAAAACAGATCAGCTTTAGCTACAAATTAATAACGTATTAATTTTGTTCTAAACCTTAAACACTGCAAGCACACCTGTTTGCGGTGTTTTTTGTTTTTAGGACTAGATTTAATTAACAAGTATAATTAAATTCATTTGTTAACAAAAAGTTTATATCCCTGCCTCATATAAGTCGTTACACTAGCGACCTTAAATTTTTAGGCTATTTCTCGGGTAGGCCATGTTTACGTTTTCTAAAAAAATAATTACAGTATGTATATTATTAGTATTAATTTTGGTTGTTACATTTTGGGTAGGCCGCGCTCACGATATTGAAAAAGCAACTGCTCAAGCGCAGCGTCAGGTTACTCAATTAAATAATTACATTGATACTGAACTCGCTCGTTTTTCGGCTATTCCCCAGCTACTTACTTATAATCAGTTAATGATTGAATTTGCAAACGGCGACCAAGCCCATTACAACGCTATAAATAACTACTTAGCTGATATACAACAAGCCAGTGGTGCATCAGATATATTTGTACTTAATGCCCAGGGCGCAGTTACGGCAAGTAGTAACTGGCAAGCCGATTACACATTTTTAGGCAGTAACTTTGCCTTTAGACCTTACTTTAAGCGTGCATTTGCAGGTGAAAAAGTGGCCTACTTTGCACTAGGTATGCGCTCAAAAGAGCGTGGTATTTATTTTTCGCAGGCTGTTTATCACGACAACAAAGCGGTTGGTGTTGTTGTATTAAAAGTGAATGTAAGCAAATTTGAAAACGACAGAGAGCTTTTAAATACATCTAAAGGTAGCCATTTTTATTTAGAGCTTAGTGATAATGTAATTGCGATGTCTGATATGCAAACATGGCGTTTAAATAGCTTCAGCGAGTTTGATATAACAAAGCGACGTAATATAAAGTTACGCCGCGCTTATTTAGATCATCAACCTGTATATATTAAGCAATTTCAATATAAGAGCCAGGGTATTTCGCATTTCAAAATTAATAAAAACCTTTATGTGAGTGCGACAAAACCACTGCGTTACTTTAGTGCACATATGAACGTACTTGTTGATATTACAAAAGTAAATTCAGCTCAATTAATACGCTTGTTTTGGGCATTTAGTATTTATGCTTTAGTTATGATTGTTGGTTATAGCTTACTTGCTCGTTTTGCGGGTTATAAAAAGCTCGTTTACTCTAGGCATAGTCTTGAGCAAAAAGTGATTGAGCGCACACAAGAGCTTGAGAAAACGCAAGTTGCATTAGTTCAATCAGCAAAACTTGCAACAATTGGGCAGTTAAGCGCAGGTATTAATCACGAAATAAACCAGCCCCTTAGCGCTATGAATACATACCTAGCAAGCGCCAAACGTTTACTCGCTAAGCAAAATTACACCGCACTTGGCGAAAGCATAACGGTGATTGAGGGGCTTGTAGGTCGCGTACACAAAATAGTGGGGCAGCTAAAACATTTTAGCAAACCATCACAAACTCAATTAAGGCCTTATCCGTTAGCTGGTTTATTAAATAACGCCTTGATGATTGCCAGCTCACAACTAAAGCAAGATAACGTACACGTAGAGCAGCCTAATTTAGATAGTGGGTTAATAGTGTGGGTTGATTCACTTAAATTTGAGCAAGTGTTGGTTAACTTAATAACTAACGCGAGCCAAGCTATGAATGGCGCAATAATACGTAAATTAAGTTTTAATGTTGAGTGTTTTGATAACCGAGTAAAACTTTCAATTTTAGATACAGGGCCTGGAATAGAGCAACATGCTTTTGGTAATATTTTCGAACCTTTTTATAGTACTAAAGAAAGTAACGGCTTAGGCCTTGGACTATCTATTTCAAAACAAATCATTGATTCGTTTAATGGCTCTTTAAGTGCGCACAATCGACTGCAAGGCGGGGCTGAGTTTATAATCAGTCTATCAAGCACGCAGGATAAAACAGATGATTGAAAACTCACCGTGTAAGCACATCATTGTAGTTGATGATGAAGCGATGATCAGAGATTCTTTAAAGCAATTACTTACTCTCGAAGGCTATACAGTTGAGTGCTTTAATGATGCAAGTACGGCTCTAACAAAGCTTAATCGACGTTTTATGGGCGTTGTACTGAGTGACATAAATATGCCTGCAATGGATGGGCTTACTTTGCTTGAGCAAGTCACGGCATTTGATAGTGAACTGCCGGTTATATTTTTAACAGGGTACGCCGATGTAACTATTGCTGTTAAAGCTATGCAATTAGGCGCGTATGACTTATTTGAAAAACCAGTAAACGAAACATTGCTTGATTGCATAGCAAGAGCATGCGACAAGCGTAGCTTAGTGATTCAAAATCGTGCACTAAAACTTGCTGTACAAAAAACCTCAGCGCCGGGTGTAAGAATCCTGGGTGATACTCCTAAAATGCAAGATATGATGCATTTACTCAATACGGTTATTGATACCCCTGCTGATGTAATGATTGAAGGTGAAACTGGCACGGGTAAAGAGCTTGTAGCGCGTTACTTACACGATCAAAGTATTCGCTCAGCAAGTAACTTTGTGGCTATAAATTGTGGCGCGGTGCCTGAGCAGTTGATAGAAAGTGAGTTATTTGGTGCTGCAAGTGGTGCCTATACCGGAGCAACTCACACTCGTAAGGGAAAGTTTGAATTTGCACAAGGTGGTACAGTTTTTTTAGATGAAATAGAAAGTACCCCAATGTCGTTGCAGGTTAAATTATTACGCGTATTAGAGGAGCGAAAAGTAACTCCAGTAGGTGATAATAAAGCAATTGAATTAGATATAAGAATTGTTGCAGCCACTAAAGTAGATTTGCTTTTATTAGTTGAAAAAGGTGAATTTAGAGCAGATTTATATTATCGACTAAGCTTGGTAAAAGTAGATATACCGCCTCTTAGAGCTCGCAAAGCAGATATAGTATTACTGTTTAAGCACTTTAGCTCTATTGCAGCAACACGCTATCACAAGCCGCCAGCACCTCTTAATAGCGAAATACAACAGCGACTCTTAGCGTACGACTGGCCTGGTAATGTAAGGGAGCTTAGAAACCAAGCTGAGCGCGCGGTTTTATTAGGAGTAGAACTTGCTTTTAGTGTTAGCAAAACGCAGGCTAAAGGTGAGCTTTCTCCCGATTTAAGCTTATCTGAAAAAGTTGCTTTTTATGAGCAGTCGTTAATAGAAGAAGCCCTAGAGCGTAACCATGGCAGTATTAAAAATACGATGGATACACTGCAAATCGCTCGTAAAACCCTTTACGATAAAATGAGTAAATACAATTTAAACCGCGATATGTTTATTGACTAAATTGTGTGGTTTATGTGACAACTTCGTTTTTATGGTGTGTGGGAAACCGCACATTTATTCTCTTTTTTATACGCAATACCCATTAACTATCTGAAATATAGAAGTATTTTACCATTGGCAGTAAAGTTGCCTTATTAGGTCTGACAACAAGTAGATTCTAATAATTAGGACACATAATGATAAAGTTTACACACTCTACTATTTTACTCACCTCAATAAGTAGCTTTGCTTTTTACTCGTACACGGCTTGCGCTACTGAATATGATGTTTATGGTAAAGCCGAAGTGCAAATTGCTAATACAGATACGGGTATTATGCGTTACGCAGAAGAAGGCACGCAGATTGAAGCGCCATTTTCGCGTATAGGCATTCAAGGGCAACACAAATTAAATGAATATTTAAACGTTGTTTTTAAATACGAAGTGCAAGTAAAAGGTTTTGAGCAAGATGACACCGAAGAGCCATTTAGTGCAAGGAATACATACCTTGGTTTAAAAGGTCAATTTGGCGAGCTTGTAGTGGGAAGAAATGATACTCGCTTTAAATACTCTGAAGGCAAAGTTGATAACTTTAATGAAACCCAAGGTGACATAGCTCAAGTTATTGCAGGACAAGATAGACTTGGTGATACGCTAACATACACTTCTAATTATTGGCATAATACGCAATTTTCGTTTACTTATGCTCCAAAAGACGACAACAAAGATAACGAAGCTGGATTTGCAGCAACCTTTATTTATGGTGATCGTAGCTTAAAAAACACCTCATATTACTTATCATTAAGCCATGTTGATTCTCTTAATAACATTAATGCGAGCCGAATAGCAGCAGCCTATAAATTTGAACAATTACAGCTTGGTGCACTGTATCAGCATTCTGAATCAACAGATGGTATAAAATCAGGTAACGGTTATGTGTTAAGTGCAAGCTATACGCTTGATAAATGGGTACCTAAATTACAGTTTGCTAAAGATGACTCTTTACTTCGTCAAACTTCTGAGGCAACACAATGGACTACGGGCCTTGACTATGTATTTGATAAGCAAACAACTGCTTACCTTTTATACACCGACCTTAATTTAGAAGAACAAGACGACAGCAGTGTTGCGCTTGGTCTTAAATACAAATTTTAGAGGCCTGCCATGACAGATAATATACTCACGCAAAAACCAGATAAGAAAAGAAATTTCCAATGGCTTTTTTTGATACTAGGCCCTGTAGTAATGCTAATGACATGTTTACTCGATCCACCAACGGGTATGTCTGTAGCGGCATTTAAAACCGCAGGTTTAGCATTTTGGATGGCATCGTGGTGGGTGAGCGAAGTAGTACCAATTCCAGCAACTGCTTTGCTCCCTCTGGTAATTTCCCCCCTGGCTGATATAGCAGCAATTAAAAGCGTGGCTGCCCCGTATGCGCACCCGCTAATATTTTTATTTTTAGGTGGTTTTTTAATTTCTATTGCTATGGAGCGTTGGGGGTTACATAAACGTATTGCGCTAAGCACCATGTTATATGCGGGTAAAAAGCCAAGCTTGCAAATTTTAGCAATGATGCTGGTAACCGCATTTTTGTCGATGTGGATGTCTAATACCGCAACAGCTGTAATGATGCTGCCTATTGCGCTTTCAATTACTAATTTAGTTAAGCAGTCAGACCCGAGTAATGAAGGTTTTGGTAAGGCTTTACTGTTATCAATCGCTTATGGTGCAAGTATTGGTGGTATTGCTACCTTAATCGGTACTCCGCCTAATGCTTTAATGGCTGCTTACTTGTCAGATAGTTACCAAATAGAAATTGGCTTTGCGCAATGGATGATTGTAGGCGTACCTCTGTCTTTAGGTATGCTAATTATTAGCTGGGTTTGGCTTACTAAATTTGCGTATAAAGTAGATGCTAATATTAAAAACGATCAAAAAATTGATACAAAAGCGGTGTTTTCAACGCAGTTAAAAAGCCTAGGTATAATGCAGCGCGCCGAAAAAGGCGTGTTATTTGTGTTTGTTTTAGCAGCACTGTGTTGGATATTTAGACCTTTATTAGGTGACATAACAGGTCTTAATATTTCAGATACTACTATTGCAATTGCAGCGGCATTGCTGTTGTTTGTAATGCCAGCGAATAAAGGCAAAGGTGAGCGTATCCTTGATTGGGAAAGCGCAGCTAAAGTGCCGTGGGGCGTTTTATTATTATTTGGTGGCGGGCTTACACTTGCATCTCAAATTAAGTCATCAGGGCTTGCTGAATTTATTGCTCACCTAATTGAAGGCGCTAGCACTATTCCACTTGTTATGAGTGTACTTGTTGTTGTGGCATTAATTACGTTTTTAACTGAGATCACAAGCAATACAGCAACTGCAGCTGGCTTTCTTCCTTTGTTAGGGCCCGTTGCAGAGTCTATAACAGGCTCACCATTGGTTTGGGTTATTCCTGCAGCTATAGCGTGTAGTTGTGCGTTTATGATGCCGGTAGCGACACCACCAAACGCTATTGTGTTTGGCTCAGGGCAAATTCAAATGCGCGACATGATAAGAGCCGGCTTTGTGCTAAACATTGTGGCTATTGTATTAATTACGCTGGTTACAATGACGATTGCAGCCCAAGTATTTGGTTTTTAAAGCTGTACTAAATTAGTTCCAACCAACCTATGTCAGAGTAGTTTTGTTTATACTTACAATTTTAAACAAAGCTACTCTTTATGCTTATATATATTGCTTAAGAAGCTCTTTTTTAGATAATTAGTGTTATTGCTCGAAAAACAGAACAAGGTTATAGTCGTCAATAACTTTAAAAATTGAGTAACCTATTTTGAGCACTGAGACATCACAGGCAATGCCTTTAATTCCCCAGTTTGATGAATTGCAAAAAAGCTTTCTCGAAACGCCTTACTTGCCAATTGATAAACGTCTCGTTTTATTGAAAAAACTCCGTGTACGTATTGTTGAACTTGAGCAAGAGCTAGTAGATGCAGCTTCAAAAGACTTTGGTTACAGAACCGCTTTCGATACATTACTAGGCGATATATTACCTACAGTGCAAACACTCGCGCACATTATTAAAAAACTGCCAAAATGGGCAAAGCCAAGTAATCGCTCTGTGGGTTTAAGCTTGTGGCCTTCAAAAGTAAGTGTTAATTATCAGCCCAAAGGTGTGGTTGGTATTATTGCACCGTGGAATTACCCCATTCAGTTAGCGTTAGTACCTGTGCTTACCGCCATAGCTGCCGGTAATAGAGTGATGCTTAAATTAAGCGAATTCACACCTCATACAAACGCCGTTATCGAAAAAATCTTTAAAGATGATCTGCAAGCTCATTGTAAAATAATACTAGGGGCGAGTGATGTTGCAGCACAGTTTTCATCACTGCCATTTGCTCATTTATTATTTACGGGTTCTACGAACGTAGGTAAATTAGTAATGGCGTCAGCGAGTCGTAACTTAACGCCGGTAACGCTTGAACTCGGTGGTAAATCGCCAGTTATTATTACGCAAAATGCCGATATTAAAAAAGCGGCACAAGCCTTACTGTTTGGCAAAATGGCCAACGCAGGGCAAATATGCGTTGCACCCGACTACGTATTTGTACCCAAAGAGCTTGAGCATCAGCTTATTCAGCAATTATGCGAGTTGTATAAAAAGCATTTTAAAGACGGTGTTGAAGGTAAAAACTTAACTTCTATCATTAGCGATGCGCATTATAAACGTTTGGCAACCTACTTAGAGCAAGCCCAAGAACTGGGTGCAAACATTATTAAGCCACTTGAGCAAAACCAGCAAGACGAAGAAAAGCACCGTATGGGGCTGCATTTAGTAACTCAAGTAACTGACGAAATGCAGCTTATGCAAGATGAGTTATTTGGTCCAATACTACCAATAATGAGTTATGAAAAGCTCGACAGCGCAATTGACTATATTAAAGCTCATCACCACCCATTAGCGCTTTATATTTTAGGCCAAGATAAGCACGCTCAAGAATACATTATGAAGCAAACAATCAGTGGCACTGTGGCAATAAACGACACCTTAGTGCAAGTAACTGCTGATGATGCTCCCTTTGGTGGTGTAGGGCATTCAGGAATGGGGCATTATCATGGTATAGAAGGGTTTTTAACGTTTAGCCATGCTAAAAATACGTTAGTATCGGGCTCGTTCAATCCTCGCATTGTTATGCTACTAAAACAAAGCAAACTTATTATTAAGCTTCTAAAGTGGCTTTACATAAAATAATAGGGTGCTGATTTGGTAAAGTTGAATAAGTGTTAACTTGCTAATCAAGATATATTAAAAAGGCTGAATTACATTATGTAATTCAGCCTTTTTTAGATTAGTTTAAAGCTACGGTCTTAAACTCTAAAATAAGACTTTAAAATAAGCGACCTTCGCCAGCATAGGTACCCACTTGTATTTTTGCATAAATGGCATCGGCTTTTTCTTTAGCTTCTTCAATTTCTTTAGGCAGCATTTTACGCTCATCAAGTTTACGGCTATGACTCGCTTGCATATTACCGTTGTACTCAGCGATAGTATTCCAAATATATGACTTTTCTAAATCTTTTGGCATACCTAGTCCTTCAAAATACATGAGGGCTAAATTAAATTGCGCTAAAGAGTAATTGTTTGCAGCTGCTTTTTCGTACCAGTTACGTGCCGCTTCATAGTCTCGTGTAACACCCACGCCATTAGCGTACATTACGCCCAAATTAAATTGAGCTGCAGGTAAATTCTTCTTAGCTGCTTTTTCAAATAAGGTAACTGCCATTTGATGATCAAGTTTAACGCCTTTACCTTCATCGTATAAAACAGCTAGAGCAAACATCGAATCAGCATGGTTCTTTTTAACGCCTTGTTGATAAAGTGCAGCTGCTTTGCGGTAATCGCGTGTTACACCGTATCCACCTTCGTATAATTTGGCTAGTTCGTAAATTCCTGGCGCAAAACCTTTGTCTGCTAGGTATTGGAATTCTTTTAGGGCGACTGCAAATTCACCTTCGTTAGCTGCTCTTATGCCATCTTCTAATGTTGCATGAGCGAAAGGGCTGGCAAGTAAAACGCCAGCAAGAATGAGTGCTTTTAAATTAAACTGTGACATATTAATGTCTCCAATTAGTAATAGTTTCGATAGATTTTAGGGCCAGTACATTTTTTAGGTTAAACACCCACTGCTATTTAGGCTCGCGCTTGAGGCGGTTTGCTCTTTGCTGCTCGGTTTTTTAATGAGCTTACTAAGTTACAAACTTCGCGCGGCGATTAAATAACGCCTAGATAGAACAAATTTTAATCCTAAAAGGTCAACAGGCCATAGTTAAATGCTAATTTATTAAATTTTTGCACTATTTGCACATTATAAACGTTTAATACCCAATACATTTATGTAAAGACTAAATCGGTTACTATAAATAGATGCAAAAAAGGGTGTCTACTGTTATGTTTTACGCCAGCTTTAGTGTAAACGCAAGGCGGTACCTTATAAGATCGTGCGTATAAAATGTAAATAACGGCGCGGTGGACTTTCAAGGTAAGTAAATGAGTTTAAGAAGTGTAAGATACAGATTTTATAGAAAATTTAAAGATATAAAAAAAGCCCGTTAGGGCTTTTTTGAGTCATATTAACCGTCACTAATATGAGTAATGTAGCAAGTAAATGTGATATTTGGTGTTATTACTTGGGTCGAGTAAGTAATACCACGAAGCGGCACGTTCTTCTTTTAATGTGTCAGCATCCTTGCTGAATATCCTTCCATAGGCACTGAGGTCGGTACACTTTGTTTCTGATAATGATTATTAGTTAGATTAGCGTGCAAGTCAATGCTCAAATGATAATTATTATCAAATAAGATTTTCATGATTATAAAATTTAAAATAAGGAAAGTGATGCTTAATAATCTTAAAGCTAAAAAAGTGATAAATGCATGCTTTGCTATCAGCATGGTATTTTTGTGTAGCTGTTCAGCCTCATTCACTTATAACAACTTGAGCTGGCTTTCGTCATTTTGGGTAGATGATTATATTGATTTAAATAAAACACAAAATAAGCAGCTCAAACAGATTATTAACTCGACCCAAGCGTGGCATAGAAGTACGCAGTTACCCGCCTACAGACAAGACATACAAAATATAAAAGTATTGTTTAACCAAACATTGGAGGCTAAACAACTAAAAACACAGGTTGTGCTTGCAAAACAACATTGGCAGAACCTACTTGAATACGCGCACATGCCTATAGCTGAGCTTGGGGCAACCTTATCAAGTGAGCAAAGAGAAGAACTTTTAAACAATATTCAAATAAAAATTAACGACGAACGTGAAGAGTTTAACGAACAAACCCCGCTTGAGCGAAAAAGTGAGCGTTTGGAAGAGCAATTTGAATACTACGAGCAGTGGATAGGCAAACTTAATAAACAACAAAAAGCGCTGATTAAATCAACTAATGAGCAACATCAAGACTCAGGAGCGCTGTGGTTAGAGTACAAGCAAACCCGTTTGAATGCGGCCAAACAGGTATTTACAAATGCTGAAATTACAAAAAAAGAATTTATAAATCAGTTGAGTACAGTTATTAAAGAGCGCGAACTATATATGAGCGACGCACTATTGAAAACCAATGAAGCAAACTTAGATTTATATATAAATTTACTCTACGAATTAAACTCAACCTTAAATGATAAACAACGCCAAAGCGTTAATGATCAATTTGATGAGTTAATTGAGACCTTAAACGATATAATAGAAAACTAAATTGTGCGTGAATTATTAAGTTTTAAATTAGCTGTTTAGGCTGATTTGTTTTTAAACGCAAAAATGCTTTTTAAAGGGCAATATATGGTTACAGATTTGAAAAGTATCTTAAACACTTGGTATCCCAACAGGGACAACCAAGAATGGGTTTTAGCTACTTTGTACAAAATTGAAGGCTCTAGCTACAGAAAGCTAGGTGCTATGATGCTTATTTCGAGCCTAGGCGAGCGCTTAGGGATGCTTTCGGGTGGCTGTTTAGAAGCTGACATACAGCGCCATGCTAAACAAGTAATGAGTACTTTAAGCAGTAAAACCATTAGTTATGATGCCACCGATGAAGACGATTTAACATTTCAACTTGGCATTGGTTGTGGGGGCATAGTACATATTTTACTGCAGCCTATTCATAAGGCTAATGACTATTTACAGTTAGAGCTTGTATCTAAAGCACTTAATGAGAATAAACCAGGGCGATACCTTCAACAAGTAAGCCCCATTTTACCAGCCGGTAGTGGTGTATTTACGCAAAATGATGAGTTGCATGGTTTATCAATGAACCGCAAAGCGCAGTTGGTAGAATTACAAGGCGCTACGTGCTTGCAAACCTCTATTTATCCACCGCCCCATCTATTAATAGTAGGTGGTGGCGCTGATGCAGTTCCGGTTTATACATTTGCCAAACAACTTGGTTGGAGTGTAACTGTATGGGATACGCGCGCTGCCAATGCAAAAAGACAGTATTTTAAAAATGCAGATGCTATTTTGCGCATCACACCGAGTGAGTTAAAAGAATATTGCATAACCCATAAAGTTGATGCGGCTATTTTAATGGCTCACAGCGTTGAACTTGACGCCAGTACATTGGCTCAATTTAAAGATGTTCCGTTTAAATATATAGGGCTATTGGGTCCTAAGCACAGACGTAAACAAGTTTTAGAGCACGCAAATACGCATGTTTCACAAATTAAGTCTCCTGTTTTTGGGCCTGTCGGTTTAAATTTAGGGGGCGACTCGCCAGAGAGTATTGCACTATCGCTGATCAGCGAAATACATGCAGTGCTGTGTGATAAAGATGCCCAATCACTAAGTCATTGGGGGCAAGAGCCGTGCTAATTGCAAAAGTTGTTTTAGCCGCAGGGCAATCATCTCGCTTTAACGGCTGTAAATTAACAGCTGATATTGGCTTTGGCAAAACAATGATTGAGCATGCTGTAAATACACTTCAAGAACTTGATGACACGCCGGTGTATGTAGTTACCGGGGCATGGCATAAAGAAGTAGTACAAGCACTGGCAGGTTATAAAAACATAGAGCTGATTGAGAACAAGCAATGGAGCCAAGGCTTAGGTAATTCAATCGCGATAGCTTCTCAAACAGTGTTTAAAAATAAGTCCTTTGATGGGATTTTATTTATGCTCGCGGATCAGGTTGAGCTAAAAGTAGCGCACTTAAGTGAGCTAGTTACTGGTTTTAAACGTAACCCATCGCGCTGGTGCGCAAACTATGGCGAGCGTTTAGGTGTACCCGCTATATTCCCAGCGGTTGATTTATCTCAGCTTGCAAGCTTAACTTCAGATAGAGGTGCGCAGCAATTACTGCGTTCCAACAGTGAGGTCGTCAATACAATTAGTTTAAGTAGTGCGAGTGTAGATATAGATACTCAAAAGCAGCTAAGTAATTTTATAGCTAAAAATGAGTGAAAAAGTATTAGTAGGGCAAAATAAGTTTTAGCTGCGCTAACGCTTTAGTGCAGTGGTTATGGTATTTAGCTGTTAATGTAGCTGATGCGGTAACTATATGTGTTATGGATTAGTAGTTACAACAATCTTAACTGTTATAACCTGAGTTTAAATTAAACAATTTAAACGCAGGTTATAAAGCTTAATCAAGGGGCAAGCTATGGTGACGTTTACAATTAATGGCAAGGTGGTTGAATCACACGCAAGTGAAGATACACCATTGTTATGGGTTATTCGTGATGAAATTGGATTAAAAGGTACGAAGTTTGGTTGCGGTATTGCAATGTGTGGTGCGTGTACGGTGCATTTAGATGGGCAAGCAACTCGCTCATGTGTTTTACCAATTGGCGCAATTGCAGGAAAAAACATTACCACAATTGAAGGGCTTAATAACGAACACCCACTTCAAAAAGCATGGGTTGAAGAGCAAGTACCACAGTGCGGTTACTGTCAGTCGGGGCAAATAATGCAAGCTGCTACATTACTGGCAGCTAATCCAAGTCCTTCAGATGAAGAAATAGTAAGCCATATGAATGGTAACTACTGTCGCTGTATGGCTTATAAACGTATTAAAACTGCTATTCAACGCGCTGCAGATGAGTCACAAAGTGTAGTAAATATATTTGATCCAAATGCACAAGACGCTTAACTGGAGCCGATAATGAAAAAATTATTTCAAAAAAATAGCGAAACCGTTAATTTAAATCGTCGCTCGTTTATGATTGGCACTGCTAGCGCAGGCTTAGTCATGGCGTTTGCCCCTGCGTTATTTTCGGGTTCGCTCAGTGCAAAAGAATCAATTGCGCAACAAGCTTTTTCACCCACTATTTGGTGGACTATGAGCACCGACGGCGCCGTAGAAGTGAGTATTGCTAAAGCTGAAATGGGTCAACATATTGGTACTGCTCTTGCGCGCATTGTGGCTGATGAGCTTGAATGTGATTGGGATAAAGTATCAATTACCTACGTAGATACTCATGAAAAATGGGGCTTTATGGTAACGGGTGGTTCATGGTCTGTATTTCAAAGCTTCAAGCCATTATCTCAAGCCGGCGCTGCGGGTCGAATTGCATTAATAGAAGCCGGAGCTAAAATGCTCGGCGTGCCTGCAGATAAATGTCGTGCAGAAAAGGGCTATATTATTTCAGGCGAAAAATCGGTTAGTTACGCAGACATAGTTAAAAAAGGCGAGTTTAATCGTACATTTACCAGTGATGAAGTTGCAAACCTTCCACTAAAACCGGCTAATAAACGTCATTTAACAGGGCTTAAACAAGATTTTAAAGCGCTTGATATACCAGCCAAAACAAATGGTACAGCAGTGTACGGGATAGATGTAGAAGTTGAAGGCATGCTGTACGCGCGCCCAGTTATTCCACCAACTCGTTATGGCAGTACAGTAACAAACGTTGACGATAGTGCAGCAAAAGCAATTAAAGGTTACAAAGGCTATGAAATTTTAAATGACCCTAGTAACACAGTGCAAGGCTGGGTTGTTGTATTAGCTGATAGTTACCCAAGTGCCATTAAAGCAGTAGATGCTTTAAAGGTGAGTTACAAAAAGGGTGAGTCGGCAAATATATCTGAAGCTGATATTCAAAAAGAAGGTAAGCGATTATGCGAGCAACGCGACTCGGGCACTTTGTTTGTTGATGAAGGCGATATAAAGAAAACCCAAGCAGACGCTAGTGAGTCGTTAGAATCAATGTATACCACAGCGACAGCGAGTCATTATCAGCTAGAGCCATTAAATGCGGTTGCAGAGTTTAAAGATGGAAATTGGATTATTCATACAGGTAACCAGTGGCAGTCACTTACGTTACCAGCGCTTGCTAAAGCACTCGATATAGAACAAAACAAAGTAATTATTCGTCCTTATTATTTAGGTGGTGGTTTTGGTCGTCGATTATTTGGTGATTGGACTGTACCTGCGGCTCTAACTGCAAAAGCAGTAGGTAAACCAGTAAAACTGGTATTTACACGAGCAGATGATAGTTTATTCGATCAGTCTCGCTCTGCATCTGCTGCAAAAATGACGGCGTCGTTTGATAAAAATGGTACCTTCACAGGAATGGAACATGCATTTGCCGCTGGTTGGCCTACTAAAGCTATGGCACCAGGGTTTTTATCACCGGGTGTTGATGGCAAAGGTAAATTTGATGCATTTTCAGCATCAGGCGCTGATCATTGGTATAGCATGAGCAGTCATCGTGCTCGCGCTATTAATAACGAAGTTGCACAAAGCACCTTTAATCCAGGTTGGTTACGTTCAGTAGGGCCAGGTTGGATTGCATGGAGTCTTGAGTCGTTTATTGATGAAATTGCCCATAAGCAAGGTAAAGATCCAGTTCAATTTAGAATTGAAATGTTAGATGGTAAAGGCAAGCAAGCGGGTAAAGCACCTGAGAGCGTTGGCGGAGCACTGCGCTTACGTAATGTGCTTAAAACGGTGTCTGACAAAGTAGCTTCTGTAAAATTAGCGAAAGACGAAGGCATTGGTTTTTCTGTAAGCTCAGGGCAAGAACGTACTATGCCAGCATGGCTTGCAACCGCAGCGCATGTTCACGTTAACCGTGATAGTGGTAAAATAACGCTTAAAAAGCTTTATGTTGTTGTAGATGCGGGCTTAATAGTTCACCCAGATGGCGCACTGGCGCAAATTGAAGGGTCGTTACTATGGGGCAGCAGCCTTGCATTACATGAATCAAATACGTATAAAGATGGGCAAGTATCTGCGACTAACTTTAATACTTATTTACCGCTAAGAATGCAAGATGTGCCAGATATGGACATCGAGTTTTTACAAAGCGATGAGTTTCCAGTTGGTTTAGGTGAGCCTGGGGTGATAGGAGTTGCTCCTGCTATTGGTAATGCAGTGTTTAATGCTGTAGGCGTGCGTTTACGTGACCTACCAATGAAGCCAAGCGAACTTAAAAAAGGCTTAGAAGCGTAAAACAAAATAATTAAAGGGGTATGCTTTAGGCTGCCCCTTTAAGTTATTAAATATATTTATGTAATTATTATTTATGTATCAATAGGTAGCGTTGTTTATACCAGTTTGCTTAATTAAACGATTAAGTATTAGTGCAAATTGGTATTAGGTTGTTATTACGTGTTGATATTAGTTAAGGTTTATTTATGCTAATCGACCCAACAGGGCGAGAGTTTAGTTACTTACGTTTGTCTATTACTGATGTATGTAATTTTAAGTGTGTTTATTGTTTACCAGATGGTTATCAGGGCGGTCATGACCGTGGCTTTCTCACAATTGATGAAATTAGCAATACGCTTAAAGCGTTTGCACACCATGGTATTGAAAAAGTAAGGATCACTGGCGGAGAGCCAACCCTTAGAAAAGACTTTATAGATGTTGTTCGCGCGGCAAAAGATGTTGCGGGCATAAAAAAAATTGCAATGACTACCAATGGTTTTTCTCTTCATAAGAATATTCATGACTGGGTAGATGCAGGCTTAAACGCCATTAATGTAAGCATTGATAGCTTAGATTCGCGCATGTTTAACACCATTACTGGGCATGACAAATTTACCTCAGTAATGAAAGGTATTGATACTGCGCTTGAAACGGGTATTGATTCGGTAAAAATAAACAGCGTGCTGATGAAGCAATACAACGCAAAAGAGTTTGATACATTTTTAAATTGGGTTAAACACCGCCCCGTTACTATCCGCTTTATAGAATTGATGCAAACAAACGACAACAAAGCCTTTTTTGATGCGAACCATGTTTCTGGGCAAGTTTTAAAAACTCAGCTACTACAAACGGGCTGGCAGCAAGTTGCTCGAAGTGCATCAGCAGGTCCTGCTCAAGAGTTTGCGCATCCTGATTATCAAGGCAGAATTGGTTTAATAATGCCTTACAGCAATGATTTTTGTAGTACCTGTAATCGACTAAGGGTTACAGCAAAAGGAAATCTGCACTTGTGTTTGTTTTCTGAAGAGGGTATTTCGCTAAGAGAATATATGAACGACAGTTCGAATAGTGAATTAATGGCATTGTTATCTCGTTATATTAAAACTAAAAAGCCAACTCATCTTTTGCATCAAGGTAATACGGGCATCACCACTAATTTATCTATGTTAGGTGGTTAATTTTTAGAGCTAATTTGTAAACAAAAACACCAAACGTGTCCCTAAATCACCAATAAAAGGGTGTGTTTACATGGTTTTAGAGCAACAAAGCTTGTTAAATTGTATTTTCACGTTAAACTTACTTTTTATTTTTATTAAGTGATTAGAATGGATATCGCAGCCCTTAATAGCACTAAATCATTAAGAAAGGACGTTCTAAGAGGAATGTGCCTTTGTTTTGGTGTTTTATCGGTTGGATTTGCGGGATTTAATTTAACTGTAAATAACTTTCCATTGCTTGGCTATATCGAAATCTGTTTTTCCATTTATTGTATATTTACTTACATTACACTTATACGCCGCCCATTACAGTTTTGGCAATCCGTTGTAATGTGCGCACTTATCACATTCATCGTTATTTTGGGTACATCTTTGGCGTCGCCTCGTAACGGTGTGTATGTATGGTCGTTTGCATTACCTATTTTGTACTACCTACTATTGGGTAAACAATATGGTGTAATTTTCTCTGCAAATTTATTAGTGATCCAAGTGTTTATTTTAGGTAGTCAGTCTACTCTTGCCCCTTTTGAGACTTTTAACTTATCCCTTAATCTACTCTGTGCTTATTTAAGTATTTGGGCGATTTCTCACGTTTTTGAAGGGAGTCGTTCACACTTTTCAAGGCGACTTAAAAATTTAGCGTTACTTGACCCACTAACGGGTGCAGGCAATCGCCTTTCAATGAACCACTACTTTGAAGTAGAACTACAAGATAAATCACAGTTATATTTATTTTTACTTGATTTAGATTTTTTTAAACAAGTAAATGATGAGTATGGCCATGGTGTGGGTGACCAAGTGCTTATTGAAGTAGCAACTTTACTAAGAGTTATACTCGCTAGAGGGTATGTATTTAGAGTCGGCGGTGAGGAGTTTGCTTTATTTAGCTCTTTTGAAAATGATGAGGCCGCGCTGAAAACCGCCGAACAAATAAGGGCACGTTTTGAAAGTACCACATTTGACATTGACGGCCTTGCAATCAATGTTACAACCAGTATTGGTGTCGCAAAATTTAAAAGTACCAATTCATTGGAAAGCTTTGTAAACCAAGCTGATAAACAGTTATACAAAGCAAAGCAATTTGGTCGCAATAAAGTGTATTGTAAGTTTAAAAAAGAAAATGATTATCAGGCAGTCGTTGCGTAAATCGTGCTTCTTAGTACATTTGTTCAAAGTTAGGGATCCCGTTTTCCCAAATCGGTTTATCTTTTCCTAAATGCTCGCGTACAGCATCAAAAAATAATCGGGTTCTTACTGGTAAATCTCGATGCGGATATACGGCATACATCGCGCTAAATTCCATCAGTTTTACATCGGTCAATAAAGGCACTAACTTACCTTGTATTATTTCATCGCCAATAATAAATGCAGGGGCGACAAAGTAAGTTGTGCCCGACAATGTTTTCATTAACAATGACTCGGCATCATTAGCACGAAACACACTTTTTATTTTTTGCTCGCAGCGCTCACCTTTACTATCGTAATAATCAATTGCTTCTACTCGAATAGAGTTACTGGCATAGCTTGCTGCTGGTAATTTCGCTAACTCTTCCATTGTTTTTGGCATACCATAAGTTTCAATAAACTGTGGCGCAGCTAAAATTAATAATCGATTACGCGCTATTTTACGTGCAATAAGTGACGAGTCTTTAGGCTCTCCTACACGAAAAGCCAAATCAAATCCTTCAGAGACTATGTCTACTAATCTATCGTCTAAACGCAGTTCAACTTCTACTTGCGGAAAGCGTTTTTGAAAATCATTAAGTACAGGTTGTAAATAACGACGACCAATAAGTGTTGATGAAGTGATTTTTAAAACGCCGCGCGGCTCTAAATGGTAGTTTTCAGCCATGCGCACGGTTTCGCCGAGCAGCTCTCTAAGCTCTGCGGCTTTTTTGATCATTTCGGCGCCTGCCGCAGTGAGCGAAAATGAACGGGTAGTACGGTTAAGTAACCTAACGCCTAACTCATCCTCTAAACGGCTAATTTGTTTAGATATAACAGAGCGATCTATGTTGCGTATTTCTGCAGCTTTAGCAAAAGAGCCTTGCTCAACTACTTCAAGTAACATTAAAAGTCGACTTGTTGTATCCATTATTACACCTTAACTAATCTATTGATGCCATTTTGGCATTAATGAATTTAAAAATCTATGGTTTTTACACACGGGTTTAATCCGTATTATGCGAGGCTAATCAACAATGGAGCGTCTTCATGAACAAACATCTAATTGCTGCTGCACTTACTGCGGCATCTTTAACACTTGCGGGTTGTGCTGATGAGAGCACAGCTCAATCAGCACCTGCACAGCAACTTCAACCAATTGATGTAGCACAGGTGCTTGTTAAGCCGGTACAGAGCTGGCACACATATACAACTCGTTTAGAGTCTCCACAAGAAGTTGCTTTAATGCCGCGTGTATCAGGAATCATCGATAGCATTGAATTTAAAGAAGGCGACGTGGTTAAGCAAGGCGATGTTTTATTTCAATTAGATGCTCGCCCATTTGCAGCGGTTGTTGCAAGCTTAAAAGCGCAAATTAAAAGTGCAGAAGCCGCACTTGAACAAGCTAAAAGTGAAGACAAACGTGCGGTACGCTTATTAGACCGTAAGGCAATCTCTACAGAGCAAGCACAAGCGCGCACTTCAACACTGCGCCAACGCGAAGCACAGCTTTCTGCACTGCAAGCACAACTTACCTCAGCAGAACTTGATTTAGAGTTTACGTCAGTAGTATCACCAATTGATGGCATTATTTCTCGCGCAAATATTACTAAAGGTAATAACGTACTTGCGGGTCAAAGCGTATTAACATCGATTGTTTCAAACCAAGCTATGTACGCTTATTTTGATGTTGATGAGCGCACATGGAATAGCTCTTTTAATGACGTTACTGCTGCGAGCCACCAAACTGTTGTAATGCAAAAAGTCGGTCAAAGTGATTTTGCATACAAAGGCTACATTAACTTTATTGATAACCAAATTAATTCATCAACGGGCACATTACGTGTACGTGCGGTATTTAATGAAGACAACAACCAATTACGCGCAGGCTCGTTTGCACGTATCAAGCTTGCAGCCAATTCTATTAGCGACGCTATTATTATCCCAGAACGTGCAATTGGTACTGACTTAAAAAATCGCTTTGTATTAACCGTTGGCGAAAACAACGTACTTGAATACAAACTAATTACTATTGGTGAGCGTTACGGTGCATTACGTGCGGTTACTTCAGGCCTTAACGAAGGTGATGTAATTGCTGTAAATGGTCCTGCTCGCGTAGGTCCTGGTATGCCAATCTCTCCTCAAACAGTAACAATTGATACAAGCGGTGTGGCATTTACATTGTCAAATGACAACGCACAACTTGTGGCTAAGCAATAAGGTTTATTGATGAAATTTTCGCATTTCTTTATACAGCGCCCAATATTTGCGGCTATGCTGTCGTTGGTTATTTTAATTGCTGGTGGCATATCACTATTCCAATTACCAGTAAGTGAATACCCAGAAGTAGTTCCTCCAACAGTTGTTGTTACCGCCAACTACCCAGGTGCTAACCCTACCGTTATTGCGCAAACAGTGGCAACACCGCTGGAGCAAGAAATTAACGGCACTGAAAACATGTTGTATATGTTTTCGCAAGGTACCAGTGATGGCCGTATGACACTAACGGTAACATTTGCGTTAGGTACCGATTTAGACCGTGCTCAAGTACAAGTACAAAACCGTGTAAACAGTGCACTTCCGCGTTTGCCAGAAGAGGTACAACGCTTAGGTGTTGTGGCTGAAAAGTCATCACCCGATTTAACCATGGTAGTGCATTTATATTCACCTGAAAAAACGCACGACACAGCTTACTTATCTAACTATGCTGATTTAAACATTAAAGATGAAATTGCGCGCTTACCAGGCGTAGGTGATATTCGCATGTTTGGTGCTGGCAAATACTCAATGCGAGTATGGCTAAACCCAGATGCACTTGCTGCACGCGAATTAACAGCAACAGATGTAGTAACAGCACTTCGCTCGCAAAACCAGCAAGTTGCTGCAGGTAGCTTAGGTGCGCAACCAATTTCAAACGACAGTCAATTTCAAATATTGTTAAACGTTAAAGGTCGTTTAAACAGTATTGAAGAATTTGAACAAGTTATTATTAAAGTAGGCGACGAAGGCCAGTTAACGCGTTTATCTGATATAGCCCGTGTTGATCTAGGTCAAGACACTTACGCACTGCGTGCAGAGCTTGATAATCAACCAGCACTTGCAATGCCAATATTCCAACGTCCAGGTTCAAACGCTATTGAGCTTTCTGATCAAGTACGCGAAACAATGGCGCGCTTATCTAAAGATTTCCCTACTGGTGTTGAATACGACATTGTGTACGACCCTACGGTATTTGTTCGCGGCTCAATTGACGCGGTAATTGCCACTTTGCTTGAAGCAATTGTACTGGTAGTTATTGTTGTTATTGTATTTTTACAAACGTGGCGTGCATCTATTATTCCGCTAATTGCTGTGCCTATTTCACTTATTGGTACATTTGCCGTAATGCAGTGGTTAGGTGTATCAATTAATACCTTGTCGTTGTTTGGCTTAGTATTGGCCATAGGTATAGTTGTAGATGATGCGATTGTAGTTGTTGAAAACGTAGAGCGTAATATTGAAAAAGGCTTATCGCCACTTGAAGCAACCCGCGTTGCAATGAGCGAAGTAACAGGCCCTATTATTGCCATTGCGCTAGTACTAAGTGCTGTATTTATTCCTACTGCGTTTATTACCGGTTTATCAGGTCAATTTTATAAGCAATTTGCACTTACAATTACAATTTCGACGATTATCTCAGCGTTTAACTCATTAACGTTATCGCCTGCGCTTGCTGCATTGTTATTAAAATCGCACGATGCAAAACCAGATGCGTTCACGCGTTTACTTAATAAATTGTTTGGTCGTTGGTTGTTTAAACCATTTAACCGCGTATTTAATCGTGGTGCTAAAGGTTACGAAAAACTGGTACAAAAACTAATCCGTATGACCGTTGTTGTAATGGTGGCTTATATTGCACTTGTTGGCGGCACAATTAAGTTATTTGATACCGTACCAGGTGGCTTTATTCCACAGCAAGACAAACAGTATTTAGTGGCTATTGCGCAGTTACCTGACGCATCAAGCCTTGATCGTACTGAAGATGTACTTGCTCAAATGCAGCAAATTGCATTAGAAGTCCCAGGCGTTGCACATACTGTTGCTTTTCCTGGCTTATCAGTGAACGGTTTTACGAATAGCCCTAACAGCGGCATTGTATTTACACCACTTGAGAGCTTTGACAAACGTAGCGATCCGAGCCAATCAGCGATGGCGATAGCGGCGCAGTTGAATAAACGTTTTGCTGCCATTGATGAGGCATTTGTAGCGGTATTTCCACCGCCGCCAATTCAAGGTTTAGGCACTACCGGTGGTTTTAAACTGCAAATAGAAGACAGAGCTAATAAAGGGTTTGAAGCATTATTTAATAGCCTGCAAGCCGTTATTGGTAAAGCGCAACAAGACCCTGCATTAATGGGTCTGTACTCAAGTTTCCGTATCCAAGTCCCACAAATGGATATTGATATTGACCGCGAACAAGCGCTTATTCAAGGTATTCCACTTGATGAAGTATTTAATGCACTGCAAATTTACTTAGGCTCTGTGTACGTAAATGACTTTAATATGTTTGGCCGTACGTACCAAGTAAATGCACAGGCTGATGCTGACTACCGCTTAGACCCTGATCAAATACTTAATTTAAAAGTACGTAATCGCTCAGGTAATATGGTGCCATTAGGCTCTGTATTAACAGTAACACCAACAATTGGTCCTGACCGTGTTATGCATTATAACGGTTACCCAAGTGCAGAACTAAATGGTAGCCCAGCGCCAGGTTATAGTTCTGATCAAGCACAAGTTGCTATTGAAAAAGTACTCGCAGACACACTACCAACAGGTATTGAGTATGAGTGGACTGAAGTAACGTACCAACAAGTACTTGCCGGTAACACCATGGTTTATGTATTCCCGTTAGTTGTATTACTTGTATTTATGGTACTTGCAGCGCAGTACGAGAGCTTACGTTTACCACTGGCAATTATATTAATTGTACCAATGACTATCTTCTCAGCCTTGTTAGGTGTGTGGTTTGTTGGCTCTGACAACAACATATTCACCCAAATAGCGCTCATAGTTCTGGTCGCGTTGGCTTCTAAAAATGCGATATTGATGGTTGAGTTTGCAAAAGATAGACACGACTCAGGCTTATCGCACTTAGAGGCAATACTTGAGGCATGTCGTATGCGCTTGCGCCCAATATTAATGACGTCAATTGCATTTACAGCAGGTGTTGTACCGTTAGTACTTGCCACCGGTGCGGGCGCCGAAATGCGACACGCAATGGGTAACGCCGTATTCTCAGGCATGATAGGTGTAACCGTGTTTGGCCTATTGTTTACGCCGGTATTTTATATGTTAGTGACTAACAAAAAAGAGAAAGCGCAGGAGAATACTCATGACTAAATTAATGCAAAAAAGACTTAAAACAAGTCTAACTGTCAGTGCAGTATTAGTCGCTGCGTTTTTAGCCGGGTGTGCGAGTAAAATAGACACCATGAGTGAGCAAAAAGCCGTTAACGAATTTGTTGCCAAAGCTAATATTGCTAGTAACGTTAGCGTTGCTGATGAAACAAACTGGTGGAACAAGCTTAATTCTGATCAACTAAATGAGCTTGTTACTGGTGCGCTTGCAAATAACTATAATTTGCAAACAAGCCAGCTAACACTTAAAAGTGCATTAGCGCGATTAGGAGAGCAAAAAGCCCAGTACCTTCCGCAAGGTGGCGTAAATGTTGGCGCAGCTCGAAGCGATGCACCAAGCGTTTATGACCGTCAATCAAGTGCAAACGTTGCACTTGATTGGCAGCTAGATTTATTTGGTCGCATAACAGCGTTGGTTGATGCTGCAAATGCATCGGCCATGAGCCAAGCAGAGCAAGTACGTTTACTGCAAATTGAAGTTGTTTCGTCAGTTGTTAAAGGCTTTGTAAGTTATCAAGGTAATGTTGAAAAACAACACATTGTAGCACTTCAAATTGAAGCGCTTGAGCAAAGTATTGACGTTCTTCAAGCCCGTGTTGACGAAGGCGTCGCAAACGAGCTTGATTTAAACCGTACGATGGCTCAGCTTAGGCAGCAACAAGCACTAATGCCTGCCATTGAATATGCAAAATACAGCGATTTATCTGCGCTTGCAGTACTAAGCGGTAAGCTAGCGCAAAATATTGCTATTGAAAACGAGCAAAGCGTGCTTGAACGTGACTTTAGCGTCGCACTAAAAAATGCTAATAACGCTATTGCCTTACGCCCTGATATTAGCCGCGCGCTGTTTGATTTTAGCCAAGCAAATAGTTTAAGTGTTGCAGCTAGCAAAGCGTTATTACCCGATATTAGCTTATCTGCATTTGCAGGGGTTGTGAGTATAGACAGCACAGGCTTAAAAAATACCGATCAGCAGTGGCAAGTAGCGCCGCAGTTACAATGGTCGTTATTAAGTTACCCAGCATTATTAGCACAGCGCGACGCGCAGCAGTTTTTAAGTGAAGCCGCATACAGCGATTATCAACAAGTGGTATTAACTGCATTAAGTGAAAGTGAACTTTCACTGCAATTGTTGGTCAATCAAGCACAGCAAAAACGCTTTGCCGATGAACGCTATGACTTTGCTAATAAAGCATTTTTACAAGCACAAGCCATGTATGAAGAAGGCCAAATTCCTTACCTTGAGTTGTTAGATGCGCGTCAGGATGTTTTAATAGCACAAGAAAATGCTGTTGAAACAACAATTTCTTCACTGCTTGCCAAAGTAAATGCTTACCAGTCATTTAATGGCCAATGGAGTTATGCGTTAAACGACACTAATAAGTAGAGTTATATTGATGCCAAATACTGAAAATTTACATGAATACATTATCCCGCAAACAATGCGCGCTATTGTACTGCCAGAACCAAATGAAGCAATTAACTTAGCGGATGCTGAGCTGCCTGTTCCAGACTGTGCAGATAACGAGCTGCTTGTAAAAGTAGAGTACGTTGGTTTAAATCCAGTTGATGGTCAATTTGCTAAAACAGGCTTTTGCAAGTGGCAGTATCCACACATTTTAGGCTTAGATGCTGTAGGTGTTGTGGTTAAAGCTAACAAAGGTGTGTTTCCAAATGTTGGCGAGCGGGTTATGTGGCATGCCAACATTGGTGAGCAAGGTGCTTTGAGCGAATACACCAAAGTGCCTAACTTTGCAGTGTCGGTTGTGCCAAGCGGTTTAAATCCGGCCATTGCAGCTACACTTCCATGCGCCGGTATGGCAGCACTTATCAGCTTAGATAAAATAGGCATTAGTGAAGGCGATACTATTTTTATTGAAGGCGGAGCCGGAGCGGTAGGGCAGTTTGCTATTCAATATGCAAAACAGCGTGGTGCAGATGTATTTACCACCGCATCAAAGCGTAACCATAAATTGGTTAAGCAACTAGGCGCTGATGTGATTTTTGACTATAGCGATAAAAAGCTATGCGAAAAAATCCGCAGAGAACTTGGCCCGCAAGGCTTTGATGCGGTTATTGATACGATAGGTGGTGAGTGTACTCAGCGTAATATTGAGTTAATGCGTTTTTGCGGACGTATTGCCTGCTTAAATCCACTCCCTTGTTTTGATCAAGACTTAATGTATCACCGAGCGCCGAATATTAGCGTTGTATCGATTGGTGGTGCATGGCTTGCTAATAGTTTATGTGCACAACAACGCTTGAGCTTTATGGGCAACCTGTTACTTGAAGGAGCTGTTAGTGGCGACATTAAACACCCAGAAATAACGCCCGTAGATTTTAGTGCAGAGTCAGTATCGCAAGCGCTTAATAAACAACTTGCTGGTGGTTTTACCGGCAAGCAAATTGTTAAAGTTGCTAACTGAAGCGCTTATACAATTTGATTTAAATTTAAGTAGTTTTAGCTAGATTAACTGATAATGTAGCCTCTACAAATTGAATAAAAACGTAGCCTATTTGTGCTGCGTTTTTTTATGCCCATCAAAAAATAGATACAGCGCTAGGGTCTGTTGATCTTTCAAGGTTGAATTTGCAGCAGTCTGTTTGGTATTTAGGCAAGGCAGAGCCTATGTAGTGTGGTTATTCCCCATAAATGGGCGATAACGTAGCATTAATGCCAAACAGGCGCTGCCCAAGGGGTTCTTCCTAGGGGCTATTTACTCTTTGTTGCTCGGTTTTTACTTAGCCCACTAGGTTACAAACCTCGCGCCGCGATTAAATAGCCCCTAGTTTGAACAAATTTTAATCCGCAAAGATCAACAGACCCTAGAGCTTTTGCTGTTTTATTCATCATTTTAGCTAAAATACTTTTTTTCAGCGTACAACTGTAAGCCTTTGTGTTTCAACAGTTTACGTTCAGGTAAAGAAAATAAATTGAAAAAACTGTTAATTAATTGAATAGAGTAATTGATCTAAACGATTTTTTATGACGTAATGTAGGTATTATTTAGCTGGTCGGATGAGTTCAATCATGAGTTTACGTACAAAACTAAAAAAAGTATTACCAAGTATTTCTATCACAGAACAAGAAGCGCTAGACGCGGGTGATGTATGGCTTGAAGGTTCTATCTACCAAGGTAAACCTGATTTCAGTGCACTTCGCGACGTACCTGCTGCTACATTAAGCGCAGACGAGCAAGCATTCTTAGACGGTCCAGTAAAAGAACTACTGGGCATGATTGACGATTCAGTGATTCAAAACGGCATTCATTTACCAAATGACATCTTAGAATTTTTGAAAAAAGAGCGTTTTTTCTCGCTTATCATTCCTAAGTCGTTTGGTGGTTTAGAGTTTAGCCCTTATGCAAACTCTACCATTGTTGGCACAATTGCGACTAAAAGCTCAGCAGTTGCGGTAACCGTAATGGTTCCTAACTCGTTAGGCCCAGGTGAGTTATTACTTCACTTTGGTACGCAAGAACAACAAGCACATTACTTACCACGCCTAGCAAATGGTACAGACATTCCATGTTTTGCATTAACAAGCCCAGAAGCGGGTTCTGATGCAGGTGGTATTCCTGATGTTGGTAAAGTAACTAAAGGTATGTACAACGGCGAAGAAGTGCTTGGTTTAGAAATTACTTGGGACAAGCGCTACATTACACTTGCACCTATTGCTACCGTACTTGGTTTAGCATTTAAAGTAGTTGACCCTGATGGTCTGCTAGGTGGTAAAGAAAACCTAGGCATTACCTGTGCACTTATTCCCAAAGAGCACCCAGGTGTTGAGCTTGGTAATCGCCACGACCCAATGGGTATTCGTTTTTACAACGGTACTACACGTGGTAACAAAGTATTTGTACCAATGGATTTTGTTATTGGTGGACAGAAAAACATCGGCCGTGGTTGGCAAATGCTGGTTAGCTGTTTAGGTGCTGGCCGTGGTATTTCATTACCTGCGCTAGGTGTTAGTACAGCACAAGTTGCATTTAAATCAGCATCTGAATACGCAGCAGTGCGTGAACAGTTTGGTTTAGCCATTGGTCAGTTTGAAGGTATTCAAGAAAAACTAGCCGACATTGCAGGTAAAACATACCTACAAGAAGCAATGCGCGTACTTACAACTGAAGGCTTAGGCATGGGCTTAAAACCATCAGTAGTAACCGCAATCGCTAAATACCATATGACAGAGCTTGGTCGCGACGTACTTGATTCAGCAATGGATATTCAAGCAGGTAAAGCGATTCAAAATGGTCCACAAAATACATTAGCAAGTGGTTATGTTGCTCAGCCGATTGCCATTACGGTAGAAGGCGCGAATATTCTTACACGTAACCTAATGATCTTTGGTCAAGGTGTTATGCGTTGTCATCCATATTTACAATCTATGGTTGAGTCAATTCACAGTGAAGACAAAGGCGCAGATAAAGAATTTAACGGCATTTTGCGTAAAACAATCGGCTACAGCACAGCAAACAGCTTACGTGCTTTTCGCTTAGGTGTTTTACCATTTACAGCAAGTGCAAACTCTGAATTACCAGAAGTACGCGACTACGAAAAAGCAGTACATAAATTATCTGCAAAACTTGCAGTGTACGCAGACTTTTCGTTACTTGTACTTGGCGGTAAGTTAAAACAAGCAGAAATGCTATCGGCACGTTTAGGTGATGTAATGAGCTTCTTATATGCAGCTATGGCATCAATTAAATACTACGAGCAAAAAGTATCAAGTAGTGACCGTGAGCAAGCAGCGCCGTATTTCCATTACGCGACTCGTTTTGCACTACAAAGTGCTGAAGAAGCATTGCATAAGTTTTTAGATAACTTCCCTGCAAGTGGTACACGTAAGTTTATTCGTTTCATTACAATGAACTACTCAACTAAAATGCCAAAAATTAGCGACGATTTAATCCGCGAACTAGCTAAGCAAGCTCAGCTAGATACCGCATTTAAAGCGCAAATCACGCATTTAGTTAAACCAGTAGTGGGCGATGGCCATCATATTAATGAGCAAGCTTACAAAGCTAAAATGGCATCACTTGGCGAGCTGGCTAAAGTTAAAAAAGCATTACGTGCTAAAGTAATTAAGCCAGGTGCACGTTTTAGCATCACGCTTGATAACGCACTAGCGGCAAACGTAATCACGCAAGCTGAACACGTTCAGTTAATTGATTACAACATCAAACGTGAAAAAGCGATTCGTGTAGATGAGTTCGATTTTGATATGAACATACTAGACGATAACGCACAGCCAATTAACCCGCTTAAAAGCGTAGTTAATCAGTAAGTTAAAGTAATTAAATTCAATGATGCAAAGCGCCCGCAGTATCGGCGCTTTTATTTTTGAAAAGTATTAGTGTGGAGCCCCGCTTGTGTAAAAACAAGCGGGGCTTTTTTATGTTTGCAATATCGAGACTGGAGTAATGATGGCTCATTATATGGTCGTTTTGCTTGTTCAACTAGAGTGGCTGTTTAGTTTATTTTCCATAAAAAGATGAACAATAGGCAAAGCCGACCTAGTTCAAACCCGGCGAAGGCTCGGCATTAGATACAGAATGGGTGTTTACGATTTATGTAGGGGTAGGTTCGAAACTCATTAGGGACGCTGAAAATCAGTTAAGCCCGGATATATGCCAGAGCAGCCCCATTTTATTGGTTACTGAATACTGCGGTTTATCAGCTGATTTGGAGCGATGTTTAAAAAAGAATAGATTAAGATCGTAAAAAACAACCTTGAAGGATCATTAGGGCTTGATAGCGGCAGAGCGTCCATATGTGTCTAGTTTATTTATGGTTTAGGCAATTAAGTTAACCAACGACCTTATCGGAAAGAGGTAGCAATGCTTTTTGACAAAATTACTACCTAGATGTCCGTCGCACCACAGCTAATTGCTGCACTCAACTAATTTGAAGTATTTCCGCAATATTGGCTAACCATGTAGCTATAGTTCAAATCTACAGCTGAATTAGCTGGCTAGAGTTCTCACCTCGAATACATAAAAACATTAGAAAATTTTTAAATCATTTGAATGATAATCATATTATGTCAAATGTGAACTGTACTAGCTTTCTTCAAATGAGCTTATACGATTAAAACTAGTTGTAAGCTTCCTATTCTAATGGCACTATTATTGGACACTAATTATATAACTATTAATAGCTTAGTCGGTAAGAGAGTGGTGTATGTTTCACCTAACCCGCAGAGAATAGCTTGAGAAAATTATGTCTATACAATTAACAGTATTGAAAGCGTCATATGGTGACTCCCTTGTGATTTCAGGGGACTTTGATGGAAAGAAGCGTAATATTCTTATTGATGGAGGGCCAGGGGAAACTTTTCAGCAAGGAGTACGCCCTGGTAGTTTAAAAACTTATCTTGACCAAGTTAAATCTGCCGATGAAAAGATAGACCTTTTAATCATAACCCATGAAGATCAAGATCATATTTGTGGATTAATATCTGCTTTTGAAGAGGAGGGCTACCTATCAGATCTTACTACAGAGGTTTGGTTTAACTCAGGAAAGCTGTTGTCTGAAAAACTAGCTATTACTGAAGAGCGTGATAAGCAAAAGGTATCTACTTCTAATTCAACGGCGACAAGCATCAATGATGGTATTACTCTAGAAGAGCTCCTAAATCAAAAAAAAATAAAACATGATCAAATTATCCATTCAAGGTTAAAAAATGGAAACCGAATAGAAAAATACGGCTGTGAGTTTGAAATACTCTCTCCATCTATTAAAAAGCTGAAGAAAAGAAATGCAAAGTGGGCAGAGAAATATCCTAGTAATTTGACTTCAAGTGCCAGAAAGAAAGCAGACCTGAGATCTTTGATGAATGGAAAAACAGGCGCTTCAGATGGCTCCCCTAGTAATGGTGCATCAATCGCTTTCAATTTTAAATTTGGTGGCAAAACACTAATGTTGTTAGGTGACGCTCACGCAATAGAAGTTATTCGTGGTCTGAAATCTTTTGGTTACACTACTACTAAAAAAATTAAGGTGGACTATATGAAGCTATCTCACCATGGTAGTAAGAACAATACAAGTAAGAAGCTATTGAATTATATTGATTGTGAATCTTATATTGTAACAACCGATGGAACTGGTCACGGGCATCCAGATAAAGAGGTGTTTGCAAGAATTATTGAGTGTAGTGGAAATAAACCGTCATTTTTATTCAATCACCCTGAATTAATAGATAAAATATTCCAGAAAGATGATTATGAACACTTTGATTTTGTTGCCAAAGAAATTGATACAATCCCATTATGAACCAAGACCAATATTTTGAGAATATAGTTACAATCAATGGGGGATCTGGAGTTATAGTGAACTCTTTGACTTCTGACTATTCATATATATACACAGCTAAGCATGTTATATGTATTGATAATGAAGATATTCATAGTGATTTACTTCCAATCAGAGACCTAATAGTACGCGATTACAATAACGAACCTATTGAAATTTTAGAAATTTTAGTTAATAGCAGTAATTCCCTAGATATAGCAATATTACGAACATCAAAACAAATAAATTCTGATGTGGTAATTTCGAGAAAAATAATATCATCTTCTGAAAAGGTTAGATTTTGTGGTTACCCTGGACGTAGTAGAGATGCTCCAGTAATACTAAATAGATATAGAAATCATTCTTATGAATTTGATGTTAAGTACACTGAACACATTAAATTAAAAACATCAATGAACATCGAATTCAGTTGGATAGTTGGGATGTCTGGAGGTGGAGTTTTTACTGATGGCGACGGTGTGGTTTTGCGAGCGATTGAGACAAAGTATTCAGGTTCTAAGAATGAATATGATGGATGTGTTGTTGCTGTAAACATTAACAAATTTGATGACATAATTCATCACATTAATGAATCGAGAAGCGAAAAATTATCAATAGTTCTACCAGTAGAGCTGCAATCGTTTCAAACACTTGAAAACCTAGCATTTAAATTTTCTGACGGCTGGGATCAACCTGCACTACTAAATAGTATTCGCAAGTTACTTATCTGCATAGGGCAGACAAAAGTTACAGCGATAGGTATTACCCCCATAACAGTAAAAGAAGAGCTTGAACATATATTAGAATGTGAATTCTATGAGAATTTTGAAGTAAATGAACCGAAGTATTGGGCTGCATTTTTCGAGTTAATCGTAATATCTGTGATGGTTGATGAACCTGAAACGTTTGATAAAACTTATCTTAGTAACATATTAAATAAAAGAAGAATTATATATATAAATAGTAATAAGACATGGCAGAAACACCTTTTAAGTATTTTAGATAATGAATATATCAATCACGATGAAAATGGTTTTTTCATCGTCAAGACAAATAGCCCCTCACAAAGAGTAAAATATAATTCAGGGGCAATTTCACATATGTATATTAATCAAGTAACTAATTCTGGTGATGACTATAATATTGATAATGTCCAAAATAACAAAAATCTGAAGAAAACCTTGATTGACTTAGATGCTTTAAATAATAAGTGCATTTATGATCAGCAAGAAGAATTAGAGAGCTTTAACATAGTTACTGGAAGTGAACACATAAAAGATAAAATAAAAAGTAACTACAGTAAATATTTGATTATTTAGAGGGCTTATGATTAATAATAGTTTTTATGAAATAGAACAACTACCTGAGTTACTTCAAGAAGAAGAAAACCTAAAGTTATATAGCTTTGATTTGGATGAAGAAAACAAAATATTTTCATTTGTTAAAACTATCTCAACTCATGATGAGTTGGAGTCTAGTTGGTTAGATCTAACGCAAGTAATCGGCACAGAGTTTATTTGTGAACAATCTAGTGACTTCTCTAGATGGAATACATACCTTGTTTTCATTTCTAAAGAAAAAATCTCCCAGGATGTTCGTAGTGAAATAGAAAACAATAAAATTTTCGTAAGAAAAATAATATCAGATGATGGTAACTTTAATATTCATGTAGTTGAAAAACTAAATGTGATTTTATTGGGCTTTGATATAGATACTTCTAGAAAAAAGGATGTTGATGATAGCTTAATATTAAGTAACATTTCAGAGAAAATAATATCTAGTCGATACTCCAAATTCAATAAGGATGATAAAGCAAATTTTATTTCACTAATCATAAACGAGAATAAACATGAAAATTAAAAAAGTTGAAATCCAAGCTTTTAAAGGATATCTAAAAAAAGAAGATAGTACATTCGACTTTATGATTAATGACGAACCAGCAAAGCTAGTTGCTATACATGCTCCAAATGGATATGGAAAAACATCCTTCTATGATGCTATTGATTATGCCATAACAAATAATATTCACAGATATATAAGAATTCCATCAATAAAAACACTCAACAATAAATTGTCTTCAGACCAAATACATGATTCTGGTAATGATTTTGGTAGTAAGCTGATTTTAAGAAATATAAACAACCCAGATAAATTGAATACGACTGTAACCGTTGATACGACTATCGAAAATTTTACTGCTTCAATCAGTGCAGATAAAGCGACTAGAGATTATGTATTCGATCCGAATAAAACGCCTAAAGATAGGAAGTTTTTTGAAAAAGTCATTTTATCTCAAGAAGCTATAGATGGTTACATAAGAGAGTCTAGACCAGAGCAAAGGTATCTCGAATTTATTGAGTGTCAATCAGATGATATAAAAGAATTAGAGTCAAGTCGTATTGAACTTTATCAGGCTCTTTCAGATATTAACTCGATGAAAACTATTATCGAAGATAAGCTGACTTTACTTAAGAAAGAATCTATAGATTCTCATAAAGATTCAATTGTTAAAGAAAAATTCACGAAATATGTGAGCGAACTTATTAAACTTGGTATCGAATTACCTAGCTTTGATGGAGTAGAACAAAATAAAATAAAAGAACAAATTGAGATGGTTTTGAATAATAAACTTTATCTCATAGAAGAAAAAAATAAATCACTAAATGAAGAAAAAGACATTATAAAAAAAGAGATATCTAAATATCATGCTGAGTATAGAAAGTCATTTAGGGAGATTAAAAGGCTTTCATTGGAAAAAGGTGCAATACTATCCAATAAAAATAACTATGAAAACCACCAGTTATTGATAAAGAAGATCTTTAATGAAAATAAAGAGTTAGATTTTAAAATAAAATTACAGAATGAAGCTTTCAAATACTATGAAAAAATCCCTGCATACATAAAAGCAAAACTCAATGTTAACTCTCTAGTGAAATCTAATGAAGACAAATATCATAAGGTTAAAGAACTTTCAGCGTCTAACTTAAAACTTAGTAAAACAATAGAGAACTCGAAAGAAATAATAAACAGCGGTTTATCTTATATTAATGTTCTTCAAAGGAAAAGAGACGGGTTAGATGGTAATTATCTACAATTAGAAGAGTTAACGAATAAAAAAATTCATTTAATTGAAAAATCAAATAAAGACAAAGAAGAATTATCAGTAAATGAAACTAGAGTTTCTGAAATTAATGAAATCATCAGTAAAACAAAAAACATTGATTTTGTATCCTATGGTTGGGAAAATGGTCTACAAGAATTAGGTCTTATAACTTCTGATGATTATAAACTTATACTAAGTAATAAGATAAAACTACATAACATTCAAAAAGAAGAGAATAAACTTAAGCAAAGTGCATCCAACCTTAAAGAAAACGAAGAAGAATTAAAGAAACTCCAAGGTTATGGATTGACTTACTTAAGTAAAGTTTCAAATTCGAGTATCTCAAACTGCCCATTATGTTATTCTCCCTTTGAAAATCATGACAAACTATGTGAAAGCATACAAAATAATGAATATTTAAAAGACTTTATTGATCCTATTTATCAAAAAAACTTGGAGTTTAGAAAAAATAAGGAAGCTATAAACTCATCGACAAATGAGATCGCACAACGCTACGAACTTTTAGTACTACAGCACCTTTCTGATAAGCAGTTAAAATTAAATGATTTACTCAGTGAACAAGAAAAAATAAAAGGAATTTTATCTAAGGATTCAAATGAACTACATGACTTTGAAAAACGGATAAATAATCTACATTCAATAACACAAGGTAAAGATAAAGATACAAATATAGCAGATATTAACAATGAAATTTATCTTTATGAAAACTCTCATAATAGATTAAATGAAGTTATAGATACTCACAACTTAACAATAATAAACAATAAAGAAGAAATATTTGCTCTTGAGTCACTAATTTCTAATAATAATGAGGATTTAAAAGAGCTAAGTTTAGTTAAAGAGTTTGAAGAGTTTTTGATTGCTAAGCTTTCTATTGAATTGAATAGTACAATTGAAGATGATGTTAAGACCACTTTCTACAACACTCTATCAATATTAAACGAAAGCAGCGACACTAAGAAACAAAATATTGCTAATTTGGAGTTAGAGAAAGATAAACTATCTCAACCGATTGAAACTTATCTAAGATTATCTGAAGATGATGCGATTGAATCTTTCAACAAAATTTTCACTGATATTAATATTAAAATCAACAGAGAGAAAGAGAACATCGATAGTCTCTACTCAATTCTACCAATAAACATTCAAAGTGATGTTTTTGAAATGAATGAGGATGACTTGAGTTCTATTCTAAATCACCAGTTTAATGAGAAATCTTTTGAATATGATAACAGTAGTAAAATATCTTTTTGTCTCAGAGGTTTATTAAATCTTCTTGAAGTTTACTCCAAATATATAAAAGTAATTAATATTGATGCACAGATAAAAAATGAAGAAGAAGAATTAAGTAGCATCTCTTCTGTTGTTAGTATTTTAAATGATGATGTATCGTCGATAAATACACGTCTGAAGAAAAAAATTGATTCTTACTTCTATTCTGAGTTAGTAAATCAAATATATTCTAAGATCGATCCACACCCAGGGTTTAAGAAAGTTGTATTTGAATGTACGTTCAGTGATAACGACAAACCTAAGCTTAACGTTTACCTTTCTAATGACGAAAGTTCAGCTCTTATTTCGCCTAATATCTACCTCAGCTCAGCACAGATTAGCGTTCTAAGCTTAAGTATTTTCATGGCTAGAGCTTTAAATTCCGAAGAGTACAAAGGGAATGCAGTAGACTGCATTTTAATAGACGATCCAGTGCAATCAATGGACTCTATAAACGTTCTGTCAGTAATCGATTTGTTCAGAAATTTAGCCGTAATGTTTAATAAACAGATCATAATCTCAACTCATGATGAACGATTTTACAATTTATTCAAAGCCAAAGCTCCAAGAAATATTTCTAAGTTTTTAGAACTTGAATCACATGGTAAGGTTAAATCAGGGTTGTAGAAAATAAACAAAGAAATAAATAAGAGAAAGAAATAACCTGGTGTAGTGGCATAGTGATTTTGGCGACTATTTACATACAAACTTGTATAAAACCAAGTGGGGCTTTTTTATGCCTTAGTTTTATTAAAAACGTCCACTAATGTTAAACTACAAAAAACTTAATTACTTAATATAGCTATGGCATTTTACATTCCTTTATTACAACCTCACTTTAAGCACATTGAAATTGGCGATACGCTTACATCACTTTGGAGTGGATGTGGCAGTATTGTGCAGTGCCAGCTTGATGATGAGCCATGTGTTATTAAAGCGATTAAAATACCCAGTTATATACACCATCCTAAAATTAAACAAAGCGAATTTGCGCTTAAAAGAAAGCAGCACTCATATAGTGTTGAATACACATTTTATAAGCTTTATAGCCAGCATTTACCAGTACATGCGCAAAGTATTGAATGTATAGGTGCAATTAATAAAGATGATGAATATGCGCTGGTGTTTAAGGATTTCACCAAACATGGGTTTGCTCAAGCAGGGGCACAACATGTTAAAGCTATATTAAAGTGGCTTGCACACTTTCATGCGTTTAACTTAAGTAAACCCGCTGAAGGGTTATGGCAGCAAGGCAACTACTGGTATTTAAGCACGCGCCCAGATGAGTTTAATAAACTAAAAGATAACCTTGATAAAAAGTCCGATATTAAAAATGCTGCACATAAAATAGATGAGCAGCTACAAAGTTGTGCGTATAAAACGCTGATTCATGGCGATGCAAAACTTGCTAACTTTGCAGCAAATGAGCGCGATGAAATACTCGGTTATGATTTTCAATATATAGGTGCAGGTTGCGGGATTATTGATGTAATGTATTTTATGACCAGTTGCTTAAGTGATGCACAATTACACGAGTGCGCTGATGAGTACATTGCGTATTATTTTGACAATTTAAAGGCTGCTATTACTACTTATCATCCTACAGCACCAGCAAGTAAAATAGCTGACGATTGGCTCGCTTTATGGCCTTCTGCATGGGCTGACTTTTATCGATTTTTAGCTGGCTGGAGCCCCGAGCACCAAAAAATAAATAGTTATATGCAACAGCAAGTAAACAGCTGGTTAGCGAGTAACATTTAATAAACACAACGGGTTGATTGCTTGCATAAATATCAAGCAAAACAATACATTTTGGCACGATGTATGAAAATCTCTTTAAAACTACAGGTCAAATGACCTTTTTTAATATAAAATACTGCAAATTCTTGTATCAGTAGGTTTATATCATGGCAATTCACGTTATTTCACACCCTCTTGTTCAACATAAACTAGGCCTAATGCGAGCGCATGGTATTAGTACTAAAAGCTTTCGTGAATTATGTTCTGAAGTTGGAACCTTATTAACTTACGAAGCAACTAAAAACCTACAGTTAGAAGATAACGAAATTACAGGCTGGGATGGCAATAAATTAAAAGTAGAGCATATTAAAGGTAAAAAAATTACCGTAGTGCCTATTTTACGCGCTGGTCTTGGCATGATGGACGGTGTTATGCAGTTATTACCAGCGGCTAAAGTAAGTGTTGTTGGTCTTGAACGTAACGAAGAAACGCTAGAGCCAGTACCATATTTTGAAAAGCTCGTAGGTAATATTGATGAGCGCTTAAGCTTAGTTATTGACCCTATGCTTGCAACGGGTGGCTCAATGATTGCCACAATCGATATGCTTAAAAAAGCAGGCTGTAAAGAAATCAAAGTAATTGTATTAGTAGCTGCACCAGAAGGTGTGGAAAAAACACTTACAGCACATCCCGACGTAGAAATATTTACAGCCTCTGTAGATAGCCACTTAAACGAAAAGGGCTATATTATCCCTGGTTTAGGCGATGCGGGTGACAAAATATTCGGTACTGTTTAGGAGTCTTTAAGTGCAAAATAATGACACCTTTTCAATAAAAACTATTTTAACAGGCGCGCAAATGCTGTTTGTAGCATTTGGTGCGCTGGTATTAGTGCCACTTTTAACGGGCTTGGATCCTAATGTTGCGCTTTTTACCGCTGGCATTGGTACTTTGCTGTTTCAGGTAGTGACTAAAGGCCAAGTGCCTATATTTTTAGCTTCATCATTTGCTTTTATTGCACCCATTATTGCCGCTGTGCAAATGTGGGGCGTGCCAGCCACTATGGGCGGCTTAATGGTAGCGGGCTTTGCTTATATGCTTTTAAGTTTATTAGTAAAATTTAAGGGCGTTGCAACGCTTCATAAAATTTTACCGCCTGTGGTTGTAGGCCCTGTAATTATGGTTATTGGTTTAGCGCTTGCACCTGTTGCTGTAAATATGGCGATGGGTAAAAGTGGCGACGGCAGTATTCAAATTATTGATTACAACAGCGCTATTTATATTTCGTTGTTCTCGTTAGTGGTTACGCTTATTTTTGCAGTGTGGGGTAAAGGCGTATTTAAGCTTATACCTATTCTGGCAGGGGTTGTTGCGGGTTATTGTTTATCGCTTGCAATGGGCGTTGTGCAATTTGACGCAGTAACTAACGCACAGTGGTTTGCTGTACCAAACTTCACATGGCCGGAGTTTAAATGGCAGGCTATTTTGTTTATGGTGCCTGTAGCAATAGCACCTGCAATTGAGCATATTGGCGATATGATGGCTATTAGCCAAGTAACCAATAAAGACTTTTTGAAAAAACCTGGGCTTCACCGTACTTTGTTTGGTGATGGCCTTGCGACGTCTGCTGCATCATTATTTGGCGGCCCGCCTAACACAACTTACTCAGAGGTAACGGGAGCAGTTATGCTTACCAAAAACTTCAATCCTAAAGTAATGATGTGGACAGCCATTATCGCCATTATTTTAGCCTTTGTTGCTAAAATGGGATCTGGCTTACAGACTATACCTGTACCTGTAATGGGCGGCATTATGATTCTACTTTTTGGCTCTATTGCTGTAGTGGGTTTAAATACATTAGTTAAGTCGGGCGATGATTTAACAGCACCACGTAACTTAAGTATTGTTGCACTTATTTTGGTGTGCGGTATTGGCGGTATGCATATTGGTGGTAGCCAATTTAGTTTAGAGGGCGTAAGTTTATGCGCTATTTTAGGCATTGTACTCAACCTTGTATTACCTAAGGCGCAGCCTCAAGAGAGTTAATAGTGCACGTAAGTTAAAAATATTGCACCAAAATAGCGCATTTTTAATGCGCTATTTTTTTAACCTACTAATAAATATGCAAAAATAATAATGGTCTATTACCTGCATTTAATTTCCAGAACGCATCGTATGCAAAGGAGTTACTATGTCAGAGGCCAATATTGTGGATATAACCCCGTTTTTAGCAAAACACCAACTGCCTTTAAAGTATCAATATTTGAGTGAGCAATATTTTGTTCCACTTGCGCATGACATCCTCGAATCTAAAAAAACAAATACTCCTATTTTTGTTGCCATAAATGGATGCCAGGGCTCAGGAAAAACAACACTCGCAGATTTTTTAGTTACGTGGTTTTCTAAAAACACACCACTTAACAGTGTAGCATTGTCAATTGATGACTTTTATTTAGCAAAACAAGCACGTACTGAGCTTGCCAAAGACGTACATCCTCTTTTTACTACTCGCGGAGTACCGGGTACTCACGATGTAGCGTTAATGAATAGCACAATAACTAACTTACTGGCAGGAGAGGTAAACGTACCGCTTCCACGTTTTAATAAACACGAAGACGACTGCGTGCCAGCAAGTGATTGGCTAACAAACGAAAAGCCAGTTGATATTGTTATTTTAGAAGGGTGGTGTGTAGGCAGTGAGCCACAACCGCTGTTTTCATTGAGTGAGCCGCTTAACGAGTTAGAGCAACAATTTGATAAAGAAGGCGTTTGGCGCCGCTGTGTAAATAGCTGTTTGGCAAATGAATATAAAGCCGTTTTTAACCTAATTGATTATACAGTTATGCTAAAAGCACCGAGTTTTAGTGATGTTTTTACATGGCGACAAGAGCAAGAACAAAAGCTAATAGCCAAAAAAGGTGAAGGCTCAGGCACCATGACTAACGAGCAATTGGTGTATTTTATTTCTCATTTTGAGCGCATTACGCGTGAGAACTTAAACACACTGAGCGCTAAAGCAAATGCTTTAATTGAACTTGATAGCAACCGAGATATTAGCGGTATGCACCTAACGAGTGATGACACCCTTCAACCTATTATTTTTACAGATTTAGACGGTACATTACTCGATCACGCCGATTACAATACCAATAATATCAGTGAGTTATTACAGCAGCTGCAAAATGCGCATATTCCTGTGGTGTTTAATACCAGTAAAACTTTTTGCGAAGTTATAGAGCTTAAAAACGATTTAAATATTCAACAGCCTTTTATTGTCGAAAATGGTGCAGCGGTATTTATTCCAGAAGACTATTTTGAATTAAAACCCATTGGTTGTAAAAAAGTAGGCGCTTATTGGTGCTACGCAATGGCAAAGCCGTTATCGAGTTTATTAAATGATTTAAATACTTTAAAGGCGGATTATAAAGCGCATTACAAATTGTTTAGTGACTTATCGAGTGAGCAAATATCAGAGCTTACCGGGCTAAACGATGCACAAGCAAGGCGCGCACAAACTCGCGATTATTCAGACCCTCTTTATTGGTATGGCAATGACGAATTACTCACAGCCTTTGTTAACGATGTTGAAGCACTCGGCTACGATATAAAAATTGGCGGACGCTTCATTCATATTGCCAAAAATACCGATAAAAGCGCTGCACAGCAGTGGTTAGTTAAACAGTTTACCCATCATTTCAGAAAGCCTCTCACGGTTATAGCACTGGGTGATAGCGATAACGATAAGCAAATGTTAGAGCACGCAAATATCGCCATTATTATTGCCAATCCGGCGAGTAAAAAGCCGGTTAAATTGTCGCACAATAAAGCACGATACTCTCAATCACCAGCACCGCTGGGATGGATTGAAGAAATAACGTCGTTGCCGTGTATTAGCAGTATTTTAAGTATTTCTGAGGAGCAAACATCTCATGGCTGATTTTTACCAAAATGGCATTATTACAACATTACATAATATTGCCGATAGACCAATAGAAGACCTAGAAAAAGAGCTACTTACTTTTAGCAAGCAGCGCCCTATGGGGTTAATACTTCCTTCGTTATTTAGTGAACTTGAAGGCCCTGCGCTGCAAAATATAGTTAGCGAGTTGCGTGAAGTACCATATTTATCACAAATTACGATAGGCTTAGATAGAGCCGACGAAGCACAGTACCGCCATGCACTTGGCTTTTTTAAAGAGCTAAACCAAAACCATAAAGTATTATGGAACGACGGCCCACGCTTACAAGCACTTGATAAAGAATTACAAGAGCTAGGTGTTGCCCCACGTGAGCTGGGTAAAGGGCGTAATGTGTGGTATTGCATGGGTTATAAATTAGCAACAGCAGAAGTAGAGTCTATCGCGCTACATGATTGCGATATTTTAACTTACGACAGAAGCCTACTTGCTCGGTTAATTTACCCCGTTGCGCATCCGCGTTTTAACTATGAATTTTGTAAAGGGTTTTACCCGCGTACTGCTAATGGCAAAATTAATGGCCGTGTATCGCGCTTATTAGTAACGCCACTGCTTCGCTCATTTAAAACAATTTTAGGCAATACCGACTACCTTGAATATATGGACTCTTTTAGATACCCACTTGCAGGTGAGTTTTCGTTTAGACGCGATGTATTAAACGATATTCGCATCCCAAGTGATTGGGGCCTTGAAATAGGTGTACTGAGTGAAATGTATCGTAACTATTCGCATAACCGCTTGTGCCAAGTAGATATTGCCGATAATTACGATCATAAACACCAAGAACTTTCACTTGATGATCAAAGTGCAGGCTTGTCTAAAATGTCGATTGATATTACTAAGGCATTGTTTAGAAAGCTGGCGACTCAAGGTGTTACTTTTACCAGCGAAACAATCCGTTCATTAAAAGCGACTTATTACCGTATCGGTTTAGATTTTATAGAAACGTATCATAACGACGCGCTAATGAACGGGTTAACGCTTGATGTACACCAAGAAGAAAAAGCAGTGGAAATGTTTGCACAAAATATTATGGAAGCAGGGCAACACTTTTTAGAAAACCCAATGGAAGCGCCATTTGTGCCAAGTTGGAACCGTGTTGTATCAGCAATGCCAGACGTACTTGAGCGCTTAAAAGAAGCCGTAGAGCTAGATAACGAAGAATATAGTTAACCTGCGTGCAGGTTAACTAGCCTATAAGTCTAAACAATAAATATTAGGGGCGCATGTGAGCACAGTTAGCGAATTATTTTTACAACGAGTAGAGCAACATCTTCATATTATTTATGAGGGTGTTGAGCTGCCTTTATCGGTTACTGAGCTTGCTCAGCAACTCATTAAAATTATATTAGGTAGCAATGCACTGCGCGACCCGACACCCCATACAAACCGATGGGATGAACAAGATATTGTATTGATTGCTTATGGCGACTCTATTATTAAACACGATGATAGCGAATTTGCCGTATCGAGCCCAATGGAGGCACCGCTTAAAACACTACACAGGTTTATAAAAGAGCAATGTGATATGCAGTTAAATGCGCTGCACATATTGCCATTTTACCCGTACAGCTCAGACGAAGGCTTTGCCGTAATGAACTACGTGCAAGTGAACGAGTCCTTGGGTGATTGGGGAGATATTCAAAATATCGCTAAAGATGTAAAGCTAATGGCGGATTTGGTTATTAACCATTGCTCAAGCAGAAGTGTATGGTTTGAGAACTTTTTAAATGATTTACACCCGGGTAAAGATTATTTCAAAACGGCGAGCTTAACGGATGATTTAAGCCAAGTTGTACGCCCGCGAACCTCATCGTTATTAAATACTGTAACTACGCCAAGCGGCGAAAAACACGTGTGGTGTACCTTTAGTCACGATCAGGTTGATTTTGATTTTGCAAACCCCGAGGTACTTAAAGAGTTTGTGGGAATAATTCGCCATTATTTAGACAATGGCGTGCGTTTATTTAGACTCGATGCGGTCGCATTTTTGTGGAAACAGCTTAATACAAGTTGTATTAACTTGCCGCAAACACATGAAGCCGTAAGGCTAATGCGAACACTTATTGAGCACGCAGAGCCCAGCGTAGTTATAATTACCGAAACCAATATTCCAAACCAAGAAAACCTGTCTTATTTTGGTAATGCCAACGAAGCGCACAGTATTTATAACTTTGCACTGCCGCCTTTATTGCTTCATACATTACTTAGTGGCGATAGCACTGCAATTAAGCATTGGATGATGAGCATGCCACCTGCGCAAAATGGTACGGCATACTTTAATTTTATAGCCTCGCACGATGGAATAGGGCTCAGACCAATTGAAGGTTTATTGCAACCCAGTGAAGTGGCGTCACTTGTAAGTACCACTATGCAATTTGGTGGTCGTGTATCTATGCGAACCAGTAACGATGGAACGCATACACCGTACGAGCTAAATATTGCTTTATTTGATGCTCTCCAAGGGACGCACAATGGCCCCGATAAGTTTGGCCTTGAGCGATTTATGTGTGCTCACGCAATTATGTTTGCGCTTGAAGGTATCCCAGGGCTTTATATTCATAGTTTGTTGGGTACAACTAACGATTACGACCGATTTGAAAATTCACAGCATAACCGTGCTATTAACCGCCATCGTTGGCAAGAGTCAAAGCTACTGGCGGCAATTGGTGAAAAGTACAGTCATCATCATAAAGTGTTTAACGGCATAAAAAGTTTATTGGCAGTACGCAAAAAGCAAAGTGCCTTCCACCCAAATGCTACACAGTTTACGCTGCATTTAGCAGGTGGATTGTTTGGTTTTTGGAGACAAAGCATTGACAGGCGCCAAAGCATATTTTGTGTTTATAACATTAGCGATAAACCACAAACACTCACATTGGCCGACTTGAACTTAATTAACACCCAAAAGTGGTTTGATTTGGTGGCAGATAAAACGATTGAAGAAAGCCAATTAACAATAGAGCTAGAATCATACCAAAGCGTGTGGCTGAGTAATATTAAATAAGACCTATTAAAAAAGGCTCGCACTGCGAGCCTTTGTTTTAACTAGGGCGTGTTGAACTTTGTGGATTGAAATTTGTTCAATCTAGAGGCGATTAAATCGCGACGCGAGGTTTGTAACCTAGTGGGCTAAGTAAAAACCGAGCAACAAAGAGTTAATCGTCCCTAGAAAGAACCCTTCGGGCAGCGCATGTTTGGTATTTATGCTGCGTTATCGCCTATTTATGGGGAATAACCACACTACATAGGCTCTGCCTTGCCTAAAAACCAAACATACTGCTGCAAATTCACCCACCAATGATCAACACGCCCTAATAAGTTATTTTATTAATTATAAGCTGTAGCTTAAGTTAATGTAGCCAAAGCGGCCAATGTTATCGTAACTTGCGCTACCCGCGCTTGTACCACGTGAACCGTACGGAAGTTTACGGTTAAATACGTTATCAACACCTACTTTAACGCCTAAACCGCTATCGAAGTTGTAACCAACAGTCATATCGGTAATAAAGTATTTACCGTAAGACATTTGATTACTTGGGTTCGGGTTATTTTCAAGCTCAACATTTGTATATAAATCTACTTCACTTAAAAAGCGTGTTTCAACTGTTGAGAAAAAGTTATCCATAACATAACTTACAGATAAGTTAGTTTGCCACTTAGCTTCACCTGTAGTACCTGCGTATTCAATGTAGTTACTAGGGTCGTCTTGGAACGGGTAATCTTTACGTTCAATTAAGTAAGTACCAATTAAGCGGGTTTTAAAGCTACCTTCAAGCGCGTCAAAGTCGTAACCTAGTTCAAAATCTATCCCTGATGCTTTTTGGCCAGCAACATTTAATACAGAGTTTTGTATTAAAGTAATTTCACCATTAGCATTACGTGTAATTAAGTTACAGTACTGATTGTTTATACCTGTTGCGCTATCAACACAGCGATCAAGAATGTCTTGCGCGTCGATTGTGTCAATCGCATCTTCAAGTTCAATTTCCCAGTAATCAATAGTAAGTAGCGCGTTTTCTAAAAACTCTGGTTGGTAAACAATGCCTACAGTTGTACTTGTTGACTCTTCGCCTTTAACATCGCGGTTACCACTGCTTAAACCGTCTAAAGAGGCTGAATCGTAATCTGAATTAAAGTCACTCGCTACGCCTAATGCGGCACAGTTTGCAGTACGTGTTGCACCGTTTGATAAGTCACCTAAGTTTTCAGCGCGACACGGGTCGTCTACATTGTAGAAAGTTTGACTTGCTGCCCCAAATACTTCACTAATGTTTGGCGCACGAAGTGCTGCAGATTGTGTTACACGTACACGTAGCTCATCATTTACAGTCCAATCAAGGCCAAGTTTCCAGCTAGTGGCTTCGCCAATCGTACTGTAGTCAGCATGACGTACTGCAGTGTCAAATACTAAATCTTGGATAAGCGGCAAATCAGTTAAAATTGGCATCGTCGCTTCAAAAAATACTTCGCGTACGTTGAACGAACCTTTATCTTCGCCCAGTGCGTTAAAGAAAGTACCTTCTGCGTTATCTGGCTCTTTTGTTTCGCTTTCTTCTTTACGGTACTCGGCACCAAATGCAACACCTACATAGCCTGCTGGTAATTCAAAAATAGCGCCATTAGCAAGTGAGCCAGAAACAACCGTTTGCTTAATTGTTGAGGTACCAACTGATACTGTATTTATGTAATCAATAGCTTGTTGAGATGGTGCGCCAAAACCCATAATGTTTACAGGCACACATCCGTCAGCTTGTGCAGCAGCACTACGACATACTACGTTACCATTTGTATCTTCAAAGGCATCAAGTGCATTAAAGTAGTTGGCTAAAATCATGTTAGCGCCGTTTTCACGCTCAAGATCAGTTTGGCCATAAACAACTGATGTATCTAATTCCCAATCTTCAAATACAGTACCTTTTAAGCCGGTAACAAAGCTCGTTGTTTCACGCGTATTGTTTTCAATGCGGCGGCCAAGGTCGGTCATCATGCGGTTAACCATGATCGAATCAACACCTTCCTCTTCCATACGTGCTTTGATGGCTGGGTCCAGGTAAGGGTTGTCGATTTTAATGCTATTGTCGCTGTCAAAAAAGAAAAACGCAGGTTGGCCTATGCTTTCGCCTTGGCTGTTTACGTATTTTGCATCAAAGTAAACGTTTAAGTCGTCGGTAACATCGTAGTTAACTTTAAAGTTTACGTTGTAGCGCTCAAACTCAGGTTGAATCTCTTCAAATTGACCAAGGTTAAACGAATCACAGTTTGCACACGACAAGCCATCTACATTATCACCTATGTATAAGTCGCGAGCGCTGCTGTCGGCGTTAAAGCTATTAGTATATCCATCTTCAAGTGCATAAACACCGGCGTTATTAATAGCGTAATAACCAGCATTAGGTGTTAAGATTTTATCAGGGAAAGCTGCGCTATCTTTGTTTGCATCTGTTTGGGCTTGATTACGTAAACTACTAAACGAAGTGCTAGTCCAAGGGTGATCAAGCGCGTTTAATGAATCCTGGCCTGAGTATTCAATAGCAAAAGCTGCATTACCACGATCGTTATCAAAATTAGAGCCGTATGAGAACGTCGCTTTTTCGTTGTTGTAGCTGCTTAAATCGGCAAAACCACGTGTAACGCTAAAGTCCATGCCTTCAATGTTGTCTTTTAATATAAAGTTAACAACACCTGTTACCGCATCAGCACCATATACAGCAGATGCACCACCAGTAATTATCTCTACACGTTCAACCCATACACTTGGAATAGTGTTGGTATCTACAGATTGAGAACCTGCAGAGCTTGATACATGACGCTTGCCATTTACAAGTACTAAAGTACGATCTGTACCCATGTTACGTAAATCAAGAATATTTAAACCCGCAGTACCAATAAAACGGCCTGAGTTAGCCATAGAATATGTATTGCCAAGTGCTGGTAAATTGTTTAGCGCTTCACCAATGTTTACAGCGCCTGTATTAATTAGCTGCTCGCCGCTTATAACTGTTACTGGTGCAGGTGCAATAGCACCTTCACGTAAGATACGTGAACCCGTTACTTCAACGCGTTCAATTTTTGTTGCTTGCTCATCTTGTGCAAGCACAGAATTACTTGCTGTTGCAGCAGCAGTAATTAATGCACATTTAATGCTAGTAGAAAGTAAATTATGACGTTTCATGTGTTTCCCAAAGGACATTTTATAGTAATTTAATACAATATTTATTTTTACCTAATACAATTTGTATTAGGTAAAACCTATAACTTTTGTTATGAGGGCGGCGATTATTGCATGCTGATAATCTTATTAAAAGTAAGTAACTTACTGTTAAATAAGCAACTTGAAATAATTTGAATGGCTATTATTGCCTTTTTTACACTAGTTTGCGGGGGGAGATTAGGTGGCTATTTATGGTTAATTTACATGGTGGGTTTGTTTTGTATTTATGCTGTTTACATGTTTGTAGTTTTTATAATTTTAGAGATGGTTTTTATAGCAATTATTTTTTAGTTAAAAGTAGTTAGGAATATTCTAATTTATATAAAGAGCAGGTGGTGAGTGTTATATGTACTTAGTTGTAAGTATTATGTATGTAAATCCCGTTTTAAAATGACTTTAATGTAAGCCTTTATTTTCAAATAAAGTGAAGTTTGAATATTTTTCATTATTAATCTTTAAAAAGCTCTAAACGTGTAAACCCCCTTTACAGTTTTGGGGGTCTCAATTGCTCCTTAAGTTACTTTAGCGCGTAAACTTGGTACAATTTAGCTGTTTTTAATTAATAGGTTTGACCATGAAGTATTTAGTTATTATTTTTACCTTGTTGTTTAGTTCAATGTCTTTTGCGCAGCAATCTGTCGATCTTGAAATAAATATGAAAAATACGGGCCTTGCGTATAAACAAGCAGTGCAGGCAACTCAACTTAGTGAATTTAATACTGCGATTGATGAATTTATAAAACTAGTAAAAGTAAGTAAAACAGGTAAGTTTTACAAAAAGCCTGAGCAGTCATTGCAGGGCCTTGATAAAGTGATTGCCCAAGCTGAGCTTGCTAAAAAAGCAGCGAACGAACAGGGGCTAAGTGCGGCAAAAGAACCGTTAAAAAATATAGATAATTTACGTAAAAAATATCATGAGCTACATGAGCCTCCAGGGTTCTTTGAATTACTGTTCGGTTCATAAACCTAAACTATATGTATCTTTAGTCGCTACTTTTAAGCTAATTGCGTTAAAGGTATCTGCAGCAATAAATATAAGGAAACACAATGGAAATTTCAGTTTCAATGTTAGAAGGCCAAAAGCAAAGCGCTAAATTTGGCGACCTAGAAGTAATCAGCGATCAAAGTGTAAACGCTGGTGGCAACGCAGAGCATCCAGAACCGTTTGATTACTTTTTAGTAAGTATGGTTTTATGTGCAGGTTTTTATGCGCGTAAATTTTGTGAGCAGCGTGATATTTCAACGCAAGGTATGACGCTTACTCAAAATAATGAAAATGTAGATGATAACGGTAAAAAGTTATTTTCAATTGAGATTAACCTACCAGACGGTTTTCCTGATAAATATAAAAAGGCGCTTATTGCAGCCGTTAATACCTGTACGGTAAAAAAAGTAATTCAGGCAGTGCCAGAGTTTTCAGTAGTGGTAAAATAATCCTCCCTAAATTAGGTAGCTTTAACAAGCTACCTAATTATATATAGTGCCCCACGGCTTAACTTATTTCTTTTTCATTCCTTGTACTGCTTTAAAGCGTGGGTTGTTTTTACAAATTACAAATACACGACCTTTGCGTTTTACAATTTGACACCCCGGACGTCGCTTCGCACTTTTTAGAGAGCTTAATACTTTCATAGATTTTCCTTTTTAACAGTCGATAAACTTTTAAAACGACGATTAAACTGCGCAACGCGGCCATCTGTAGCGGTTGTTTTTTGCTTGCCTGTATAAAATGGGTGTGAGTCACTTGATACGTCAATAGGTACATATGGATAAGTATTACCGTCTATTTCTACTGTGCGGTTTGTTTTAATGGTTGAGCCAATAATAAAGTAAGAATCGGCAGCAGTATCGTGAAAAGCAACCACTTGGTAATCAGGATGAATATTTGGTTTCATAATACGCCTTAATAAATGATATGTGATAATGTATCATTTTAATTTAACGTATTTATTCTCTCATTGCAAATTATTTAAATGCTCCCCAAAAGGGGCGTAATTGCTGGCTATTTGTGCAAATAAATCAAAAAATAAGCACTTAAATTAAAAATGCTGGCTATTGCTGTTTAGGCTGTTATAACTATATTTAAGAGTTAAAAACGTTAACAAATACGGTTATAAAGTTATTACAGAGGTTATGTATGAGTGACGCAACACAACAACAAGAACAAATTGACCAAGGGGTGATGGAAACCCTAAGAGAGCGCGACCACAGCACCTTAGCGCAGCAAGTAAACCCGTTAACCTGCAACCATAATGATATTGTAGAGTTACTAGCAAGGTATATGGCACTAAGTGAGCAAGAAGATGATGAATTGTTTGATACTTGGTTTGATAACCTAACTAAAGAGCAACATACTGTTTTAAAAGTATTTGAAGTTTACCGTGGACAATATGAGCACCAAAATTAGAGTATGTATTTTTGTACGTATACCAAGTTCAGTGGCTATTTAAATAAAACTAAATAACCACTACTGCTTTTTGTATTAAACAGTAGCGCTGCTTTATTGATCACAACCCCACGTGTTTACACCATAAGTTCGGATTTAATATTATCTTTATTTAGGCACTAGTTACTGATATTTATCAGTATTCATTTATTGCTATTTTTAAGTAATGTTCTAGTTTTAATTGGTATGCTGTTTATAGTTTAGATAAGTTTATCGGATTATATATTCGAAAATATTCGCTCCCATTTCGTAATTCATAAAACACTTAAAATTAATTGAGCTTTAATGATTAAACCTGAGATCCCAAGTAACGAAGCAGAGCGATTACATGCGTTAAAAACATTAAAAATTCTAGATACGTCGCATGAAGAGCGCTTTGATCGTGTTACTCGTATTGCCAAGCGTATGTTTAATGTTTCTATTTCATTGGTTACTTTGATTGACGAAGACCGCCAATGGTTTAAATCAAGACAGGGGCTTGATGCGCCTGAGCTTCCTCGCGAAACCTCATTTTGTGGCCATACCATAAATCAAGACGAGCTCTTAATAATCCCAGATACAGTCCAAGATAAAAGGTTTTTTGATAACCCTTTTGTTACAGGCGATCCTAAAGTACGCTTTTATGCTGGCTTTCCTTTAAAATTAAGGCAAGGGGTTATTATAGGCACTTTATGCCTTGCCGATAATAAACCTAGATACCTTAATGATGGAGAAAAACAATTACTAAGAGATTTAGGCACGTTGGTTGAGCAAGAGATTCAATCAATTCAACTAGCCACAATTGACGAGTTAACAAGAATCTCTAACCGGCGTGGCTTTTTGAACCTTGCTGAGCATACGCTAAATGTATGTAGGCGAAACAAAGTATCAATGTCGTTTATATTGTTTGATCTTAATAAGTTTAAACAAATTAATGATGTTTATGGACACCACGAAGGCGATTTTGTATTGAATAAATTTGCGCAAATTATGCTTAGTTCATTTTGTGATTGTGAAGTAATAGGTCGACTTGGCGGAGATGAGTTTGTAGTAATGCTAAGTGATTTAGATGAAACAAAAGCTGAGTTTGTTTTACAAAGGTTTGCGGATGCAATTGCGCATGCCAATAATACCTTAAATAAGCCTTATAAAATCGATTACAGTGTAGGGGTAACACACTTTAAATACGATACAGGTAAATCGGTTGAGGATATGATTCAAGATGCTGATGTTGCAATGTATCAGCAAAAAAAGCAGCAATCAATTTAGTGAGCTATTTAGTTTAATTGCTGCTTGAACTTCACTTAACTTCCTCATGCTAGTACGAATCTTATAATAGGCAGTTATTCGCTATTGCAGTCATTTTTTGCAGAGGGTGATGCTAAAGACACATTTGGTTGCCAAATCCTGTCCCATATTTTATGAAAATTGTTTAAGTTTGGTCTTTGACTTATTTTTTCAAAGTTACCAATGCTCACCTCTGAATCATTTTTTTGACCCACTACAAAATTAAACACATAGTTGCATTCCATGCCCATACGTAAATCAGAAAGTACAATATTGCTTTGCTGTTGGCGCACCGAATACAACCCTTTAGTAAACCACTGCAAGCGTTTTATAGCCCATTCATCGCTAATATTATTTAACAGTGAAGGCGTTGTTTGATAAGCCGTTAATGTAACATCGTTGGGCGCGTCAAATACTGATGCATAACCTTCGTAGTATTGTCCGTCAGACATCACAACAATACGCCACAGCAAAGTGGTTAGCGGAGCAGGCGTACTAACATACGCATTTACTGGTATTTGTCTGTTGTTGAGAGCCGTTTTTACCTTGTCATCAATACTTACTTTTAAAATTAAAGCGCAAAATAAATATAGACTACTTAAAACTAAAGTCGCTGCATTTATACGATAAGCCGTTGCTGCTTTTATTTTGGGTATTAGCGTACATATTACGCCAATTAATAAAGGAAGCGTGTAAGCGGGGTCAATAATAAACACACTAGAAACCGCAAAGGGGTACTCAGTAAAAGGCCAGAGTAGTTGTGTACCGTATACCGTTAGGCTGTCTAATAGGGCATGTGTAGATAAACTTAAAAATACGAGCCAAAACCAGCGTACTTTATAAATTTGCATTCCCGCGTGTATTTTTAATATTAGCCATACAATGAGAGGGCTAATTAATAAATGTATTAATAACGAATGACTAAAGCTACGGTGATAAGTAAATGCTTCTACAGAGCCACCATATGGCAAAAATACATCTAAATCAGGGAGTGTGCCTAAAATTGCTCCCCATAAAACGGCTTTTCGACCTATTTTATTGCCTAATACCGCATAACCTACAGCACTGCCTAATGCTATCTGCGTTAAAGAATCCATTTTGATTAATACCTTTAATTACTACTTTTATTATTTATACTTTTTGATTATTAAAAAGCGTCAAAAAATAATGTGAAATATTTGATAAGCACATCAATGCCTAAAATTTATAAACTAAGCCTAGGTTTTATAAAATCTAAAAATGCTGTAATGCGAGACGATACAGCACTATTTTTATAATACACGGCTTGTACAACCTCTCGGTTATTAGGTGAGCTAACTGCACTGGGTAACACTTCAACTAATTTACCTGTTTTTAGGTCATTGCCAATCATAAAGTGAGAAAGTAGCGCCACACCTTGGTTTGCAATACATAGTTGGCGCACTGTTTCGCCGCTGCTTGCGCTAAGCGAAAACGTAAATAAAGCGGGCTTTACTAACGGCCAATTGTTTAATTTAGGGAAGTCACTAAAACCAATTATCTTGTGATTTTGTAAGTCATCTATTTGTGTAATTGCTGCGTTGTTTTTTATATATTCTGGGCTGGCTACAATACGTAACTGGCTGCTGCCAAGTTTACGAACATGTAAATTTGAGTCTTTTAAATCACCAATACGTATGGCTAAATCGGTTTTATGTTCAAGTAAATCAATAATGCTGTCGTGTGAGGTTATATCAAGCGTTATGTGGGGGTATTGCTTGGCAAATTCGCCAATTAAAGGCGTAAGTTGGTGCAATACAAAAGGGCTTGCCGCATCTATTCGCAGCTTGCCACTTGGCGCTTGTTTTAAAAGCTTTATGGCTTCTTCACCGGTATAAAGCGTATTTAACCCTTCGCGCGCATATTTTATAAAAGTATGGCCTTCTTCGGTAAGCTCTAATCGGCGTGTTGTTCTGTTTAGCAAAGTGCATTGCAGTGTATTTTCAAGGCGTGATACAGCTCGCGACACTTTAGCCACCTGTTGATCGAGCAAATTAGCCGCCCCCGAAAAGCTTCCGCAATCTACTACCGTTATAAACGTTTCTAAATCTTCAGTTTTTGAATGAACAGCCATAAATATACCAACACCATCTTTGCATTATTAACAAAAGTATTTTGTCACTAATGCTATTTTTTGCAAACGATATTTTAGCCAAACTACATTCTTCAAATATTAATGAGGATATAACTATGCCATTGGCTTTGTGGGCGCTTACCTTAAGCGCATTTGCAATAGGAACAACTGAGTTTGTAATAGTGGGATTAGTACCCACCATTGCAAACGACTTAGGCGTAAGCCTACCTTCAGCAGGTTTGCTTGTAAGTTTATATGCGGTTGGCGTTGCCATCGGTGCGCCGGTGCTAACGGCTTTAACGGGTCGCTGGAATCGTAAAGTGGTACTAATAAGCTTAATGGGCTTATTTGTTTTAGGTAACTTACTTGCATGGCAAGCGCCAAGTTACGAAACATTAATACTTGCGCGCATTTTAACGGGGCTTGCCCACGGTGTGTTTTTTTCAATCGGATCGATGATTGCCACTAGCCTAGTAAGCAAAGACAAAGAAGCCAGTGCAATAGCCATTATGTTTACCGGGCTTACTGTAGCACTCGTAACTGGTGTGCCACTAGGTACATGGATTGGACAACACTTTGGTTGGCGTGCAACGTTTTTAGTTGTGTCGGTATTAGGTTTAATTGCATTAATCGGCAGCTCTATTTTAGTGCCAAAAAACTTAAAACAATCAATACCAGCCACGTTTAAAGAACAACTACAAGTAATCGTAAAACCGCGTTTATTACTCGTATATTTAATGACGATACTGGGCTACGGCGGCACGTTTACAGCGTTTACTTATTTAGCACCTATTTTAGAGCAACAAACAGGTTTTGCGCCTTCGGCTATTGCCTTAATAATGCTTGTTTACGGCGTATCGGTAGCGATAGGTAATATTTGGGGTGGAAAGTTGGCCGACAAACGCGGCCCAATTAGTGCCCTGAGCATTATATTCAGCGCTTTGAGTATTATTTTACTGATATTTACCTTTACGATGGAATCAAAAATTGCTGCTGTACTTACTATTTTAGTCTGGGGCGCATTTGCTTTTGGTAATGTGCCAGGCTTGCAACTTTATGTAGTAAAGCAAGCACAAAAGCACACGCCAAATGCGGTAGATGTTGCATCAGGTTTGAACATAGCCGCATTTAATATTGGTATTGCACTTGGCTCAATTATTGGCGGTAGCGTAGTAGAGAACATGACCCTGCAAGATACAGCATGGATAGGCGCTGTTATCTCTGTTTTAGCACTTGGTGTTACACGCTACAGCGGTATGCTTGATAAACGTGAAATTCAGCAAGCATAAAGTATCTTCTGTTAACCTTGAAACTAAAATTAATGACCTCATACCTGTTATGAGGTCATAGAATTTTAAGTGACAGTAGTAATAAGAAGTAAAAGGTGTATTTCGTAAAACTATAGGGCGTGTTGCTCTTTGGTTGTTGAATTTGCAGTAGTAAGTTTGGTTTTTAGGCAAGGCAGAGCCTATGTAGTGTGGTTGTTCCCCATAAATAGGCGATAACGCAGCATAAAAACCAAACATACACTGCCCGTTGGGTTCTTTCTAGGAGCGATTAACTCTTTGTTGCTCGGTTTTTACTTAGCCCACTAGGTTACAAACCTCGCGCCGCGATTAAATCGCCCCTAGATTGAACAAATTTCAATCCACAAAGAACAACACGCCCTAGTGAAGTTTGTATTTCAAACCGATTATTTTATAAGGATAAACCATGACAAAACGTGTAATAGAAATGCCAGAACTAGGTATGGGAACATTCCGTTTGGAGGGCGACACTGCCTATAACTCAGTAAAAATGGCGCTCGAAGTTGGGTTTCGCCATATTGATACTGCACAAATTTATGGCAACGAAGAGCAAGTAGGCCAAGCCATAAAAGATAGTAATATTCCGCGCAGTGAAATATTCTTAACTACCAAAGTGTGGAATAACAAATTAAATAAAAGCGACTTTATCCCAAGCGTTAAAAAGTCACTTGAAAAGCTACAGGTTGATTCGGTCGACTTACTGCTAATTCATTGGCCATCGCCTGCTAACGACGAGCCAATGAGTGAATACCTCACTGAATTACTAAAAGCGAAGCAGCTTGGTTTGACTAAGCACATTGGTGTATCAAACTTCACCATTGCAAACTTAAATGAAGCAATGCAAACACTCGACTCGCGTGAAATATTTACCAATCAGGTTGAGGTTCACCCATATTTAACTAATACTAAATTACGCGCATTTTGTGCTCAGCACGACATTCATGTAACAGCATACATGCCATTTGTAGTAGGTAAAGTACTAAAAGATCAAACCATTATCGACATTGCTAAAAAGCACGATGCAAGTCCAGCACAAGTTGTTTTAGCATGGGTTAACGCCAGCGGTATGACGACAATTCCATCATCAACCAAGCGTAAAAACTTAGAAGATAACTTTAACGACCACGTTAAATTAGATGATGAAGACATAGCCCGCATTGATGGCCTAGATTGTGGCGACCGCCAAGCAACACCAGAATTTGCGCCGCAGTGGGATCAGTAAACTTACCTCAAACGCAAAGTTAAACTAAATATTTTAAGGTGTAGATTATCTACACCTTAACTTTTAAAAAGGAATACACATGTTAACGGTTATAGCTGCACTGTCGTGCAAAAATATTGATGCAGATGTGATGCTTACAGCACTTGAAAACTTACAAAAGTCATCGCGCCAAGAAGTAGGGTGCTTACGTTATGAACTATCGGTAAAAAGTGATAATGAACATACCGATTACGTTGTTAGCGAACAGTGGGCGTCTGACGAGCACTTTGAAGCGCATAAAAATGAGCCACACTTTAAAGCGTTTGGTACGCAAGTTACTGGGCTTTTAACCAATAGTAGTATTGATGTATATAAATCAATTGGTTAAATTCTTTTTACAGTGCCTTTTATGGTACGTATTAAAATACTTAGCTAAATTACATATCACCAAGTAAATACTCAAATAGGTGCTGTTAACCTACATCACCTTTTATTCTTACACTCTAACCTGCCTAAATACTCTACTTCCCCAATATACCAATGAAACCTATTAGGACTCTTTTTTGTTAATGCGTAGTGCGTCGAAATCAAAAGAGGTTCATAACATTATTAAAAGTCGTTTTGGTATCACAATCCACTCTAATAAATAGCCTATTTAATTTGTTGTTTACATTAAAATTCTCTGGTGTAAATATAGAAATATAATATGGCATTTTAGTCAGCCGTAAATAGTTCGAGTGGTACTTAATAAGAGACTCAAAATAGCAAACTATTTATATATTTTTTTGTGTTATATTTTTAGAGCTGAGTTAATTAAACTAATAATGGAGACATGGGTATGGAAATTAATAAATCTAATCAATCTATTCTTATTTTTGTAATTCCTTTATTAACTGCGTATTTTGGATCAAAAGTTATATTTCATTTATTTTCTTTTGAGTATCTTGTGTTTACAGATACTTTTGACATTCTAAAGCTACTCATTGATATTAGTGTATTTGGAGTGTTGTTCTATATTAGTTCGCTGGGCGTTGGTTATGTCATCAGAGCTAAAACATAAGTTTTTAATCATTAGCTGGTAAATTGCTAGCTAAAAAATCACAGCCAATAAAGCCTTAACAGCTTTAAACTGTATAATTTATATGGAGATAATAATGAAAAAATTAATCGCAATAGTAGCGTTTTTAGGCTTTGTTTCATTTGCACAAGCTAATGATAGTTTTGTAGTTAATGCTAAATTTTATGATAATAAAAACTTAATTGGTTCACCTGTTTTAGTAGTCAATTCAAATGAAGAGGCGTCAGTTTCAGTTGATAATTCGTATAGTTTTGCTCTTACAGTAACGCCAATTGATGATTTTACTGTTAGTTTAGCAACTGACCTAAAACTAGGTGGAAAACATATGGCTCCCTCTTTAGTTGTTGAACTAGGTAAAGAAGCAAGTATTAATATTGATGGTAAAGAACTGTCAGTTTTAGTAAGCAAATCAAGCAGCTAATAATTTAAAAACTAGGAATATAATTAATGAGAAACTCAAGAAATGAGATAGTAAAATATGGAGTCTCTTTTGGTACGGCCCTAGCAATTGCTATTTCATGGAGTGCTAATGAGTCTGTGTTATGGGCAATTTTGCACGGTTTTTTGTCTTGGTTTTATGTTATTTGGCATGTAATCACGCGATAAGTGTTTTCGCGTGTGCACTGATTGATTATGTAGATTGCGGTCAATGTTAATACTCGAGCAATTACCATCTAAAACAATTAAGTTAAAAATATAAAAGGAATAATTAATAATGAAAGGTGCGGGTGGAAGCTCTGGTGGTATTGGGCATTTTTTTATTGGTTTAATTATGATGTGCGGTGGCTTTTATATGCTGCTAAACGCAATTTCGGTGACCTCTAATTTTGGACTAAGTTCTCGCATTTATAGTGTTAATGCTTTAGGTGGCTTTGGCGTTACAGGCGGCATGGTTATGATCCCGTTTATTTTTGGTGTGGGTCTGATTTTTTATAATTCTAAAAATATTTTAGGCTGGGTGCTATCTCTTGGCTCGTTAACCGCACTAATATTTGGTGTTATATCGAGTGTTCGATTTAGTATGCGAACTATGACGTCGTTTGATTTGATTGTTATTATAATTTTAGCATTTGGCGGCTTAGGGCTATTTTTACGTTCGCTTAAATCTATTGATACTTAAATAATTACCACGCTTTGTTTTAAATACAATTTTAATTATAGGCATTTAACATGATGTTCTAATGCCTAAGCTAATACATTAATAATGTAATCCTTCCTATTTACTGTTTAACCAGTAACGTATTTTAAAGAGATTTATGTGAACAACTCAATACAGCTAAAACTAATTGCTACTCACTTATTAGCACAAAGAGAAGAAAACCCAGCGCGTTCAAACTTTCCTAAAGAGTTAGTACTAGACTCGACTGACGATGCAATAGAAGTACAAAAGTTGATGATTTATTTAAATGAGCAAACTGTATATGGCTGGAAGTGTATGCTGCCTTTAGATGATGGCTCAATTATATTAGCGCCTCTTTTACATGCACCTATAAAACAAGCTGAAAATTGCCCACTGTGTACAACAAACAATAAAGCGCTGATAGAACCAGAAATTGCATTTATTTTACAAAGCGATTTACCAAGTAATAAAACCTATACAAATGAAGACGTAGATACTGCATTTGCCAGCGCCCACTTGGCACTTGAGCTTATCCAAAAAAGGTTTGATGAAGACACTCCAAGCACTCACATTGAAAAACTGGCCGATGGCCTATCCAATCAAGGCGTGTATTTAGGCCCGCAAATAGATAAAACCAAAGCGTATAACGCAAGTACTGTAAATATTAACGTTAAGCAAACTGAGCTGGAGTTAAACTTGGCAGGTGTGCACCCTGCAGAACTTGCGCAGCTTCCTCTTTATTGGGCAGTTAATTACTTATCAGCAAAGGGAATTAATTTAAAAGCAGGGCAAGTGTTTATAACTGGTTCTTACTGTGGTGTTGTTGAGCTTAATACTAATGAGCAAACATGTATTACATATGAAGATTTAAATACATTTAATGTGACATTTTTATCCCATTAAGCGAAGTACTCATTTTAACGGTCATAATAAAAACAACCCACTAATTAGTGGGTTGTTTTTATTTGGCTAAATTTTAATTATTTGATTTTAGAGAGTAATGCAGGGTTTATTATGAGATTTCGTACGCCGTGGGCATGATCTTCATCAAAGGTGTTACTTTCACACCATTTACCAACACTGTTTATATCAACCTTTGCTACTTTTGGTTTAACTGACCATGTTACTTGAAAAGGAGAGCCTGCTTCGTTGTAACTCGGGCCAGTAGTTGAACCGCTATAAACAACAGGTTTACCCGTATTTGTAGGTGTAGCAATAGCTTGATAGTAACCATTAACAGATGACACGGCGCTTATTTGAGCAAAATCAAGTGCGTTAGCATCGTTTACTAATACATATACTTGAGCTTCAACACGTAGTTGCGGATTTTTAATCGAATCACTTAAACAACTCCCCAAGGTAGGGCCTGGTTTTACAATTGCTGACGTATGAACGTTATGAACCTCAATGGTATCGCCAACTAATAGCGCGCCGTGATCGCTTGGACAAATTTCAATTTTTGCTGGTTTACTTTCACTTTTAGTTAAAGAGCCTGAATATAAGTAGCCACTTTGAAAACCTTTTCCATTACCATTTCCTGCATATTTGCTAAATTCGCCACCGGCATGTTCAGCATTTTTATGAAAGTGTATATTACATAAGTTCATATTTGATGAAGTTGGGGCATGAGAGAAAACTGCCGTGTTTTCGCCTTTATAATTATCAATATTGCGTGGAGATTGTGGCCCAAAACCTTTATTAGCGGTGTTTTTAGCAAGCGCTGCACGCTGTATTTTTATTATGTCGTCATTTACTATTTCGTGGTTAGCTTTAGCTAGTGTATTAAAAGATAGGATAGTGATTACAGCAGAAATTACACTTATTTGTGTTTTGATTGTCATTGAGTCAGTGCCTTTAAATTATTTTTTGCGTAACAATTAAGTTAACAGCTCTTGTTTTTCGTCAAATAATCCTAAAATAATTAGACTAATGCAAAACTATTTAATAGATAAATCGTATTTTAAAATAAGTGCATCTATATAGCGGGTGCGTAATGTATGTTGTTTTTCATGATCGGCGCCATGCCCTAACGCTTTGTTTAAAAGCTTTATGGCGGGGTGTAGTAGCGCTCTTTCTTCTTGGTTTAAACTCGCTTTACTGCGCAGTTCTGTAATGTCGTCAACTAACAGCCTGCCAATGTCTACCGAGACTATTTCGTCTATTAATCCATTTTGAGTAAGTACGCCATATTTACTGCATAAAAACTGTTGCCAAACTTGCTGTAAGTGCTCGTCTATTTCACAGCCAAATAGCTCTTCGCTAAACGTAAATCCTTGCTGAGCGAGTTTAGTTAGGCTTGCAGTATATTGCTGCGCAAAATAATTAAAAGCATGGCTTGATGATTCTATTTTTTGTTTTAAAAGACCTTGCCCCCAATTAACACAGCCGCGCGGATAATAGTCGTCATATTCTTCGCATTCATACAAACCCGAATATGAGCTGCAGCTAAGTTGACTTTTAATACAGTAACTTGGTTTGGGGAACACACTTCGCTCTTGCCAAGCTAAAAGTGTATCTGCATCTATGTTTAATGCTTGGCACAGTTCATCGGTGTTATAAAAATGAGTTGCTAAGTAGTCAGATAAACGCATAAAGCCTCTGGTATCGTTAAAAATAAAATACTGTTTTTATATACAGTTATTCATTTTGTATTACCAAACTCAATAACACAAGCGATTTTATAATTAAATGTGCGCTTATACCTCCAAAAATACTGGCAAGTATGTTACAAATAGCGCAAGTTTTATAAATAATGAATTTTTATGCGCACCCTAGACCAAATTAAACAAGCAAGCCTTATTACAGCTATTAAAACGCCATACTTAGCAAACGGTGAAATTGATCTCGCAAAGTACGATGAACTCGTTGAAATACAAATTGCAGCGGGCGTTGATGGCATTGTAGTTGGTGGCACAACAGGCGAAGGCCAGTTAATGAACTGGGAAGAGCATTTAATGCTTATAGCGCACAGTGCAAACAAATATGGTGACAAACTGGTTATTGTTGGTAATACCGGTAGTAACAACACCCGTGAAGCGATTAAAGCAACTAAATATGGCTTTGCCAGCGGTATGGATGCAGCACTGCAAATTAACCCATATTACGGACGTACGTCAATCGCGGGTGTTAAAGAGCACTTTAAACGCGTACTTGATATTGGACCTGCCTTTATTTACAACGTAGCCGGTCGCACAGGTCAAGACCTAACACCTGATATTATTGAACCATTAGCACAGCACTCGAACCTAATTGGTATTAAAGAATGTGGCGGCAATGAGCGTATTGCACGCTATGAGCAGCAAGGCATTGCGTGTTGGTCTGGTAACGACGATGAATCACACGACGCTCGTCATGTACACAAAGCTCACGGTGTTATTTCGGTTACTTCTAACCTTATTCCTGGGTTGTTTCGCCAATTAATGGATACTAAAAATGATGAGTTAAATACGTCATTACAACCATTAATGAGCTGGTTGTTCTGTGAGCCAAACCCTATTGCTATTAACACTGCGATGATGATGACAGGTGCAGTAAATCCAGTATTTAGATTACCGTATTTACCGCTTAGTGATGAGCAACAAAAAGTAGGTTTGCCATTAATAAATGAGCTTAACGAACGTGAAGTTGTCGGTGGTAAAGCACAGTTATTAAAACAAAATGAGGTATTAACGCTTTCTTGAGTTGATAATCAATATTTTAATGACTTAACAAACTAATTTTTAGCTTTTAATCCAGTTTAAAGCTAACTGTTGACTCGTTTTTGCTGTATAATTTGCGACCCTTGATAATGTGGCCGTAGGTTATACAGCATGAATTTTAAATCTTTTAGTTTCGCTCCTGAAATCATCCAGGCGTTGGACGAACTTAACTATCACACTCTTACGCCCATTCAGCGCGCAGCAATCCCTGCTGTTCGTAAAGGTAAAGACGTTTTAGCCAGTGCACAAACTGGTACCGGCAAAACTGCCGCGTTTGCTTTACCTATCATCCAAAAATTGGTTGAGTCTGAACTCAGCACAACGAATGCACCTCATGCGTTAGTACTTGCTCCAACGCGTGAACTTGCAGAACAAATTGCAAATAATTTTAGAGATTTTGCAAAGCATACATCACTTAAAGTCGTTAGTTTATTCGGTGGTGTTAGTACCGCCGGCCAAGCAAATGCTTTAAAAGAAGGTGTAGATATTGTTGTTGCAACACCAGGTCGTTTATTTGATCATATTCGCTTAGGTAACTTAAGCCTTGCAAGTGTTAAGCACCTTGTTCTTGATGAAGCCGACCGTATGCTTGATATGGGCTTTATTGAAGACATGCAAAACGTGATTAAAAGCTGTGCAGAAGAGCGCCAGATTTTACTTTTCTCAGCTACTTTCCCTGCAGCAATTAAACAATTTGCATCTAAAGTATTAAAACAAGCTGAAATAGTGCGTGTTGATCAAACTAACAGTACAGCAAGTACTGTTGAGCATGTTGTTTACCCTGTTGAAGAACGTCGTAAGCAAGAACTACTTTCTGAATTGATTGGTAAGAAAAACTGGCAACAAGTGCTTGTCTTCGTAAACATGAAAGAAACAGCTGATGAGCTTGTTAAAGAGCTTAACCTTGATGGTATTCCGGCAGGCGTTTGCCACGGTGACAAATCTCAAGGTAACCGTCGTCGTGCACTTCGTGAATTTAAAGAAGGCAAAGTACGTGTATTAGTAGCTACAGAAGTGGCTGCTCGCGGTATTGATATTGATGGTTTACCTCGTGTAATTAATATTGATTTACCTTGGCTTGCAGAAGATTACGTTCACCGTATTGGCCGTACAGGTCGTGCTGGTCGCCAAGGTCAAGCAATCTCATTTGTTAGCCGCGAAGAAGAAAACACTTTGTTTGAAATTGAAACGTTAATCGGTCAAAAAATCAAACGTGTATATTTAGAAGGTTACGAAGTAAGTAACCGTGAAGTACTCATTGATAAAATTGGTAAAAAACCAGCGCATTTACGCCGTACACGTTCTAACAAGTTATCAGGACAAGCAACCGGTGAAGCGAGAGCAGTAAATCGCTCACGTATTTCAAGCGTTCGTAAAAGCTTAAAAGGCGAAAAACTGTCACTTAAAAAGTCATAGTTAACGCCGTTTAGTTTAAAAAACCTGAGTTTACTCAGGTTTTTTTGTGGCTGGTGATAACACCTCATCAATAATATTTGCGTATAAATAAGCCGCTTGCTCGCCCTCTTTATTTGCTATTATGGACAAACCAACCGGTAAACCACTTACTTTTCCGACAGGCAGAGTTATGTGCGTTGTGCCTGCAATAGCAGATAACGAACTACTACTGCCATTAAAATTATCACCATTAACTAAGTCTATTTTCCAGGCGGGTGATACTGTAGGCGCTATAACAATATCAAGCTTGTTGTTTTTATATACATTAACAATGGCTGTCGTTGCTAAAGTGCGATAGCGTTCTTTAGTCTCTTGGTATTTTTGTTTGTTTGTTAAATCAATAGCCTGCGATTGAACTAGGATATCTTGCTCAAAGTGGGGCATTTCTGTATTTTTATTTTGAATATTAAAATTAATAAGTGCTTTTAGGCTTTTAACAGCTACTTGTGCGGGAGTGCTTGCGAGGTAGTGATTAATTTCGGCTTTAAAGTCGTAAAGTAAAATATAGTATTCATCAACAAATAGCGTATCTAAGTTATCAGTAATATCTACATTAATAACAGTGTGCCCAGCCTGTTTTAATGCTTGTAACTGCTTGGCATAAAGGCGCTGCGTTTCAATTGTAAACTTATCGCTAGGTAGCGCACCAATAATAAGTGACGATTTTGATTTTAGATTACCTGCTTTTAATTCAAACCCTGTAGTTGTTGCATCAAGGGAGTCCTCACCTTGCAAAACTGATAAAACCAGCAGTGCATCTTTAAGTGAATGCGCCATCGGCCCTACTGAATCTTGACTGCTAGAAAGAGGCACTACACCTGAGCGTGATACTTGGCCCATACTCGGTTTTATTGCATAAACTCCATTTACTGAGGCAGGGCACGTAATTGAACCGTCTGTTTCAGTCCCTAATGCTATGGGCGCAAAGTTAAGTGCGACTGCCACAGCAGAGCCTGCACTAGAACCACATGGATTACGTGTTACATCGTGCGCATTATGTGTTTGTCCGCCTACGGCACTCCAGCCTGACGATGAATAGGATGAACGAAAATTTGCCCATTCACTTAAATTAGCTTTGCCTAAAATTATAGCGCCCGCATTACGTAGTTGTTTAACAACAAAAGCATCATTATTAGTAACGTTATTTTTAAGTGCTAAAGAGCCAGCCGTTGTGGGAAGTGTGCCTTTCGTTTCTATATTATCTTTAAGAAGTACAGGTATGCCGTGTAATGGACCTGCCCAAGAGCCTTTGGCGGCAAGTTCATCTAACGTTTTAGCTTGAGCAATAGCTGTAGGCTCTAAACTAATAACCGCATTATAGTGTGGATTAAGTTTATTAATTCGGTCTATATAATTTTGGGTGAGTTGCTGTGCATTAATAGAATTATTTTTATATGCAGTGTGGATTTCATCGATGGTTTTTAGCTCTTGTGCTTTAGCATTAAAAATTGCTAATACACTAAGCAACGAAAAGGTAAATGTTTTGATCATTGTTGAGGTGCTTGAGTTGTCATTATTTTCTATACATTTAGCACAAAAAAACCTCACAAAGTGAGGCTTTTCGATAAACAGCTTAAAAAAGAGGTTTAAGCGTTTTCTAACATAGACAGTGCGACTGCTTCAGCTGCTTTAATACCATCAATACCCGCTGATAAAATACCGCCAGCGTAACCTGCGCCTTCACCAGCAGGGTAAAGCCCTTTGGTGTTAATACTTTGGAATGTTTTATCACGCTTAATACTAATAGGCGACGAAGTACGTGTTTCCACACCGGTTAATAAACCGTCGTTAGTTGAAAAACCACGAATTTGTTTATTAAACGCTGGTATCGCTTCGCGAAGGGCATCAATTGCAAATTGTGGTAACACTTTACTCAAGTCAGTTAACTTAATACCAGGTGTGTAAGAGGGTTGTACTTCTCCTAAATCTGCAGATGATTTACCTTTTAAGAAATCTCCAATTAACTGTGCTGGTGCATCGTAGTTGCTACCACCAAGCTCATACGCTTGCTCTTCAAGTTTGCGTTGTAAGTCTATTCCAGCAAGTGGATTACCAGGGAAGTCTTGCTCTGGTGATATACCTACCACAATAGCGCTGTTAGCGTTGCGCTCACTTCGTGAATATTGGCTCATACCATTGGTAACAACGCGACCTTCTTCAGAGGTTGCAGCGACTACTGTGCCACCTGGGCACATACAAAAGCTGTAAACTGTACGGCCATTGTCACAGTGATGGACAAGTTTATAATCGGCAGAGCCCAAAATTGGGTTTCCTGCATTTGTGCCAAAACGACATTCATCGATCATTGATTGTTTATGTTCGATTCTAAAACCGACTGAGAATGGCTTTGCTTCAACATAAATCCCTTTTTTGTGGATCATATCAAACGTGTCACGTGCGCTATGGCCAACGGCTAATACAACATGTCGAGTGTTTAGTTGCTCGCCATTTGAAAGCGTTAAACCTGTTACTTGCCCGTCGTCTAAATGAATATCGTCAACACGTGTGCTAAAGCGAATTTCGCCGCCAAGCTCTATTATACGAGCGCGCATTTTTTCAATCATGGTGACAAGTTTAAACGTACCAATGTGTGGCTTACTTACGTATAAAATTTCATCGGGTGCGCCTGCTTCTACAAATTCAGTAATGACTTTTCGGCCATAATGCTTTGGATCTTTTACTTGGCTGTATAACTTACCGTCTGAGAATGTACCTGCGCCACCTTCACCAAATTGTACATTTGATTCTGTATTAAGTGTGCGTTTACGCCAAAAGCCAAACGTGTCTTTTGTACGTTCACGTACTTCTTTACCGCGCTCTAATATAATGGGTTTAAAGCCCATTTGAGCAAGTAATAAGCCCGCAAATAAACCACAAGGACCAAAACCAATCACGACAGGGCGCTCTTTGATATTATTGTTAGCTTGGGCTACAAATTTATAACTTGTGTCTGGTGCTACTTTTACATGTTGGTCTTTTTCAAATGCTGCGAGTAGCTCGGCTTCGTTATCAACTTCTATATCGAGTGTATAAATAAGTAAAATAGCTGATTTTTTACGTGCATCATAACCACGTTTAAACACATTAAAACTGTGCAATTGTTCAGGTTGGATTTTGAGTTTATTTACAATTGCTTGACCAATTGCGTCTTCGTCATGATCAAGTGGCAGCTTTATTTCGGTTAAACGTATCATTTATATCTCTTTTAGGTGTCATAGCGGGGTATTATTACCGCTCACAATAAGGGGATGCAGGGCACAACGAGTGTGCAAACATTAGGCGCACATTTTACGTTAAAATAGCCTGATATGGCACTTATTTATTGTATTTTTGGAGTGGATGGGTATGATCCACAACTGTTGTTCAAAATCTTAGGTATTAAAATAGTATGGCGTTTGTTGTCACCGAAAATTGTATAAAATGTAAGTACACCGATTGCGTATCAGTGTGCCCAGCAGATGCATTTTTTGAAGGCCCTAATTTTTTAGCAATTAGCCCGATTGATTGTATCGATTGTGGTTTATGTGTCCCTGAGTGTTCAGCTGATGCGATATACCAAGAAGATGAGCTACCAGAGTCTCAAAAAGAGTTTACTGAATTAAATGCTGAACTTGCACTGGTCTGGCCGCGCATTACAGAGGTTAAACCTGCTCCAGAGGACGCTGATGTATGGAATGGCATAGACGATAAGCTTAAACTACTCGAAACGTAATGTATAACAATTAGTTACTCCTTTATCATTAAATAGTTAATTTTTCATTTCAAAGTATTAACAAATGTACCTGGATAAATTACAATCCTCAGCTTAAGTTGCTCCTTATGAGTAATTACAGTCTAAATGGATGTTTATGCAGTACTTTATAACTATAATAAAAAAGTTTACCTTCCTATTTTTAAGTTTTGCTTTATTACTTTCAAGCCTTGATGTAGCGGCTAAAAAACAGCAAGTATCCTTATCCCGTATTGATTCAAATATCACCGTTGATGGTGTTATGGATGAGGCGCACTGGCAAAATGCAACACGTGTATCTTTACTCTACCAAGATGAGCCTAACGAAAAAGGCACTCCTCCTGTAAAAACTGATGCCTTTATTTACGAAGATGGCACTAACTTATATGTTGGTTTTATTGCTGAGGATCCTAACCCTGAGCAAATTCGTGCATCACTTCGTGACCGCGATACGCTATGGGAAGACGACGTAGTTATTCTTGTTATTGATACATTTAATGATGAACGCAGTGGTTATGAATTCCATGTGAACCCGCTGGGCGCGCAAGGCGATATACGAATGACCGACACCGATGGGTGGAGTTCTGATACCTCATGGAATGCTATTTGGGATAGCGCAGGACAAATTAACGACAAAGGTTATGTTGTTGAAATGCGTATTCCTTTTAAAGCACTGCGTTTTCCTGAAAATAAAAATGAGCTAACGTGGGGTTTTTCTGTAATGAGAAACTACCAACGTGATGTGCTATATCAGCTATCAAATATGGGGTTTGATAGAAATGTGAAATGCAGCCTTTGCCAGTTTGATAAGTTAGTTGGCTTTAGTGACATTGAATCAAGTAAAAATATCCAATTAACACCTACATTAACCACACTGCGTAACGATAATAAATCTGCGTTGCCAGGTGATTGGGATAAGGGTGATATAGATACTGAAGTGGGTTTAGATTTACGCTGGGGTTTAACAAAAGATGCTGTTTTAAACGCGACAATTAATCCTGATTTTTCGCAAGTAGAAACTGACTCTTTAGAGCTTGATGTAAATACAACCTTTTCAATTTATTACGCTGAAAAACGTCCTTTCTTTTTAGATGGTGCTTCTTACTTTAAAAGTAGCTTATTTGAGCTTTTATATACACGTACAATTGCAGAGCCTACTTTAGGTGCAAAGCTGACGGGTAAAACGGGTGATCATAGTTATGCGCTAATGCTAGCTGATGACGACAATAGTAATATTTTACTGCCAACGAATCAGGGCTCTGGCTTTGCAAGCTTAAACGAAAAAACGAATGCAGCCGCAGGGCGTTATCAATATGACTTAGGTCAGCAAGGTACTATTGGTATTTCAAGCACGCACAGAGAAAGTGATGACTATCACAACACTGTATTATCAGTGGATGGTAGCTACTGGTTTAATCAATCGGATACTCTTTTGTATCAAGTATCATCTGCTGATACTCGTAACTCTGAATTTTTAATTCAAAATTATAATCTATCCGAAACTCAATCAGATGAAGCTTATGCTCTAGAATTTACCCGCGATAAACGTGATTACAAATTATTTTCATCTTATGAAAATATTGGGCAGGACTACCGCACTGATTTAGGTTATCAAGCTAAAGTCGATTATGAAAAAGTAGGCTTTGGTGGCGGACAAACATGGTACAGAGATGAGTCTGATTTACTTACCTCATGGTCATACGAAGCTGACTGGGATAAAACGTGGGCGCAAAATGGCGACTTACTTGAAGAAGAATACGAAGGCTTTTTGAGTTTTAAAGGCCAAAAACAATCTATTTTTGAAATTGGTTTAGTACACCGTTATGAAAATTATAATGACAATTTTTATAACCAAAATATTGGTTACATTTATACAGGCTTTAAACCCACTAAAGATTTAAAGTTATCACTATATGTTGAATACGCTAGCCGCATTGATTATGCAAATGAGCAATTAGGCGATGCGTTTGACACCCAAACCCAAATGGTGTGGGACATTAACGACCATTGGCAGCTCGATGTAAAACATAACTATAGCCAATTAGATAACCCACAAGGAGAGCGTGTATTTACAGCTAACTTAGTTGATTTTAGGCTTCATTATAAATTTAGTATGCGTTCAATTCTTAAGCTCATTTTACAATTTGAAGATATTGATAGAGACGAAAATGCCTACTTTTACCAAGTGAGTCAAATTAACAAAGACTATGGTAGTCAGCTTGTTTACTCATATAAAATTAATGCGCAAACACTGTTTTATTTGGGTTACTCAGATAGAGGTTACCAAGACGATTCACTTAAAAATATTGAGCGGGATCAACGTACCTTATTTACAAAAGTTAGCTATGCATGGCAGCTTTAAATATTAATAATAACTTTATTGGCGATAATTCCTACCAGTTTGAGTAGCAATGCATAATGCGCAAGAATAATTTTTAAATGATGTACGACAGCGGAGCAAATGCGATAAAGGTTGAGTAAATATAAGTACTTAAAGCTGTAGTGGAGAGGCATAGATTAATGCGGCAAAAAAACGACAAAGCTTATATACCTAATGTATTAAATTTTAAACAATTGAAACGTTTTTGTTTATTTTTATTAATCCCACCTATACTATATGTAGATATAGTTAGTTAATCCATTATCGTTACAATTTTTTGTTATTCTAATGGCTTAGGATTATATCAATGCTTGCGTAGTACTAAATGCAAGCTATATAATCCGCTTTTGGTAATAGGTTTGATAGGAGAAGCAAAATAGATGGATTTTTTTTATGAATAAACTTAAGCCGCTCGGTTTTATTTTCTCAATCATAGTTCTATTTTGTTTCTGCATAAACATAGAGTTAACTAATCAGATTAACCGTATAAATCTATTTCAGACTAATATTGATATACGAAGTTTCGAGATCACGAATACCTCCCTTGATATGGCTCCTTGGTATAATCCCATTTTAAATGGCCATTATATAATTAAGCAGCCAACAGCTGATTTTTTACTTATTAAAACCACTGATACCCAATTTGTAGCCGCTGATTCTAATAAGTTAATCATGATGACGCTCGCATCACCCATGAACTTTTTATTTTTATGTATATTGATATTTGGCTCAGGTATCTACTTACGTAGAGAACGTAGAAAACGTCATTATAAAAATCAAATCGCGGAACTCAACCGCCAAGCCAATAGCTTACTTACTGCATTTAATTTACAAGTTAAACCGGCAGAGAACCCTTTAGGTGTAAGCAGCTTAAGCCAATCTATAAATAGCTTAAATTCACACGTAGTTAATTATGTAAAACAAACTCAAACAAGTATTTGTCAAGACAAACTGACGCTGTTAATTGACCGCCATGCATATATTGAACACATAGACAGACAAATAAATCATGCGAATCAGGAAGATCTCAAGTGTGCGCTTCTATTTATCGACTTGGATGGCTTTAAACAAGTAAATGACTCGTTTGGCCACAGTTTTGGTGATGAAATATTAGTTCAAGTGGCCAGTCGACTTGCAAATGTTTTACGTCACCATAAGTTAAGTAATATTAATAGCACTAACCAATTAGAGCAAAACTTATCAAGATTAGGTGGAGATGAATTCTCAATATTTATAGAATTACTTGATGATAGCGACAGAGTTGTTGAAATTGCAAAACACGTGCTAAGTGAGCTTGAAAAAGATTTTGTGCTTGGCAATAAAATAGTAAAAATTAGTGCCAGTATTGGTATTGCAGCTTACCCAGAAAGTGCGTCAACCCCACAAGCACTTTTACAATTAGCTGATGTTGCTATGTACAGAGCTAAGAGTGATGGTAAAGGAATATTTAAAGTTTACTCGCCAGAAATGGGTAACAAAATGCGCCGCTATCATTATTTACTCGAAGAATTGCGTTTAGCGCTCGCGTGTAAAGATTTTTACTTATCTTTTCAACCAATTGTGCATGTTGAAGATTGTATGATTGATTATTTTGAAGCGCTTACACGCTGGGACCACCCGGTTGAAGGTATGATCCCACCTTCAGAATTTATTCCAATAGCAGAAGAGTCGAATTTAATATTAGAGCTTGGCGATTGGATTATGCTTGAATCCTGTCGGCAAATGGCCGCATGGCATAATGCAGGTATGCGCAAAGTAAAAATATCAGTTAACGTTTCGGGCATTCAGTTAAAGCACCGTGATATTTATGATTGGATAATGAATAAGCTCAAAAAAACCGGCTTACCGGCGACGTCTTTAATGCTTGAAATTACCGAATCAACATTTATTCAAGCCAGCCCTAGAATAATTAAAGAGCTAAGTAGATTAAGAGAAGAAGGCATCACTATTGCAATTGATGACTTTGGTACAGGTTTTAGCTCGTTGAGTACATTAGCGGATTTACCAATTGATGTTATTAAAATTGATCGCTCGTTCATAGCTCAAGCCAATAAAAGCCAAAAATATAACGATATATTAAATACAATTAGTGAGCTTGGACAAAAGCTGGGCCTTAAAATTGTAGCTGAAGGCGTTGAAGAAATAGGGCAGTTTGAGCTTGTTAAAAAAATGGGTGTGAGTTCAGTTCAGGGGTATTTAGTAAGCCGCCCTGAGTCATCAGTTAATGTAGGCAATAAAGTATTACGTAATAACACCAGCAATCTTTCTGCATCGGGTACAAGTGCGTGGGATATTGTTAGTTAGTTAGTTAGTTAGTTATTTTACAAATAAAAATGCCACTCTAAATAGAGTGGCATTTTTTGTTTAATCAGTAATTAATGTATTAAAGATCAAATGTGCGTGAAACAGCAAGTACAATACGCTCATCAGCATAATCGTAATCTAAGCTAGTGTTTTCAGCAGCCACTTCAATACCAAAACCTTCGTAGCTTGTTTGATAAGCTAGGCGGTAGTGCTTGTACGATTTTTTCTGGTTTGTATCCCAAGCCCACTTTTCACCATCAAGTGAGTTTGAAATATCAAAACTTGCACGTAGTGCGTGATTTGGAGCTAATTCATAAGTGTGAGCAACCATTGAAATTACATGACCCGCACCTGTTCCAAAGTAATCCCAGCTATACCAAAAGTTAAGCTCAGTTTGGCCGTATTCACTTGCATAACCAAACTTAGTGTAAGCTTCGGCGTAGTTACCATCGCTGTTATTACCTTGATAAGTGTAATAAGCGATACCGTAATCAACGCTAAATTGCTCATCAAGTTGTACATATTTACCTAAGTAAGCATCTAGCTCAAAATCAGTGTCGTCACCAAAATCTACGTTTGAGGCCCAAACACCAGCGTAAACACCATTATCAAAGGCATAATCTAAGCTGCCTTGAATTGCAGGGTCGCTATCGGTCTGTGTTACACCATTAAAAGTGTAGTCAGACGCTGCAGTGATTGTTGTTGACCAATCAGCTGCTGCAGTTGTTGATAAAAGTGCAAATGGTAGTGCTACGACAAGTTGTTTTAGTTTGTTATTCATTATTAATCCCTAGTGTACTGTGTCTATTTTTGTGTAATCAATTGCGTTTGCTTTTGGTGAGCTATCTATATTCGTTACTGTTTTAAATTTACTGTAACCAATAAAAGCTGCACAGATAAAGAACAAGCCAATAACTAATGCGCCTACCCACTGAATTTGTAAAAATTCTAATTTAAACAATAGTGTAAGTAATGATAGAGCAACAACATTTCCGATTATGTATTTCATTTTGCCAAAACGCTTTACGGTAAAGTTTAGGTTATCTGTATATAAACGCACTAACGAATCAAGTGAGTTAATTACAAATACAATACCTACAAATACCATAGCGAAGTTTTTAATACCTTGAGTTGGGATGCCCGCTTCATGGTAGTGATAAAGTACGCTAAACCAAATCGCAATAGGAATAGAAGGGAAAATCAACATTGCACCTAATACTTGGTATGTTTTAAGTCCACCAACAAAGCGTGATGTAAATTGACCAATCATTATACTCCACGCAAACCACCAGAATAAGTAAAACTCATGGTAATCATTAAGCGGTAAAACAAATTCATTAATGTTTGCAAAGTAAGTACCAATAGAACCTAAGTTATCTGTAAATGCTGACATTTGACTATCACCTATCACAAATGCGCCAGCCCACATAAAGGCGATTAAAGCTAAGAATAACCACGTAGTAGAAATACTTAAAATACGTACATATTTAATATCAGTACTTGAGTACACAGCAAAACAGATAGCCGCGAATACAATTAAATAGAACTCAGAAACTATACTTGTTCCATCGCCTAATTCGGGTAAATACCATGGTAGGTTTGTAAGCAGTAAATAAGCGGTAAATGCACATGTACCAATAATTACAACGTTATTGATAAATTTAACCCAAGGAATTTCGAAAAATTTCACTTTAGGTTCTATTACACAGAAATAAAAGCACGTAAGAAAGTAAAATCCCCAGATCAAAAATCCCCAGTAGCCAAACTCAATAGCCAGTGGATTTGCAAACGCGTATTCTGGGCTTGCTTTTATGTCTGCATAACCTGCAAACTCAGTTAAAGGAAACATAATAAGGCCAACATCAAGGCCAGAAGTAAATAGTATTGCTATAAACGTAAAGGTTCGAACTGGTGTTACACCTACTACGCGAACATTACCCCATTTAATTAAAATAGTGATAATAGCAAGTAAGGTAAAAATGATGCCTGCATTAAGCCAAATAGTCATTGTTACCCTCCAATAATGAATAAAAATAATTCATAAGCACTCCGTATTTTATTGTTTTATTCTCGCATTAACACAACATAACCTATTTACATCGTGTGCCACTGCAAGGCACGCAATGGTTTAGCCCGACGAGACTAAACCTTAGCATGTGGCTAAAGTTAGATCTCCGAACTACGTTGTGTTTCTTGCCAATTTGTTGTTATGGCAACATCCACATCCGATTTCTGTAATGGTTCTTTACCTAAAATTATGTCAGCTGCTTTTTCAGCAACCATAATAGTAGGCGCATTCAAGTTTCCGTTAGGAACTGTTGGGAATATAGATGAGTCAACAACACGTAGTCCTTCAATACCATGTACTTGCGTATTTGAATTAACAACGGCCATATCATCTTCACCCATTTTGCATGAGCAAGAAGGGTGGTAGGCACTTTCTACGGCTTGGCGTACAAAGGCATCTATTTCTTCATCTGTTTGAATATGTTTACCTGGTTGAATTTCTTCATCGCGGTATTCATCAAAGGCACTTTGTTCGATTATATCGCGTGTTAAGCGAACGCACGCTCTAAAGCCTTCAATATCGTCTTGGTGTTCAAGGTAATTAAATAAAATGGTTGGTGGTTGCTCAGGGTTCGCAGAAGCAATAGTGACACTACCGCGACTTTTTGGTTTGTTATGACCAACATGTACCTGAAAACCATGACCTGCAAATGCACTTCTACCATCGTAACGCATAGCCGCTGGTAAAAAGTGATATTGAATATCTGGCCATTCAACACCTGGTTTTGAGCGAATAAACGCACACGATTCAAAATGATTGGTTGCACCTAAACCCGAACGCGTTAATAACCAGCGCGCACCAATCAACCCTTTTGAAACAATGCCTAGTTTGCCGTTAAGCGTGATAGGTTGCTTACACTTGTATTGAAAGTAAAACTCAAGATGATCTTGTAAGTTTTGACCTACACCTGGTAGATGATGCTGTACTTCAACGCCTGCTTTTTCAAGCGCTTGAGTATCACCAATACCAGAGAGTTGTAAAATATGTGGAGAGCCGATAGGGCCTGCACTTAATATAACGTCTTTTGCAGCATGTGCAGTTTTAACGTCGCCATTTACTTTGTATTCAATGCCTGTGGCTTTTTTACCATCTAAAATCACGCGTTGTGCTAGTGCACCTGTAATAATTGTTAAATTACTACGCGATTTAACAGGGTCTAAATACTCACGCGAAGCAGAGCTGCGCACGCCGTCTTTTACGGTCATGTGCATTGGGCCAAAACCCTCTTGCTGCGATGCATTATAATCATCTGTAGACGCGTAACCGGCTTGTACACCTGCTTTGATAAAGGTGCGGTAAAGCGGGTTTTTCATTTCGTTGCCGTTATTAACGCCAAGCGGGCCTTTGCCACCACGGTAAGTATTTTCACCAAGGTAAAAGCTTTCTGCTTTTTGAAAATACGGTAAACACGATTGGTAATCCCAGCCGTTTGCACCGTGTTGCTGCCATTCGTCAAAATCTTTTGCGTGGCCACGTACGTATACCATGCCATTAATAGATGACGAGCCGCCTAATACTTTGCCTCGAGGACAATGCATTTCACGGTTATCTAAATGAGGCTCAGGCTGCGTATGAAACTGCCATGCATATTTGTCACTATTCATAGGAATAGATAACGCGGTTGGCATTTTTATAAAAATACTTTTATCACTACCGCCAGTTTCAAGTAGTAACACGCGGTTACTTGAATCTTCAGATAAACGGTTTGCTAAAACACAACCCGCCGAACCCGCGCCAACAATAATATAGTCGTAATGATTACTCATAGTAAGGCGCCTTAAAATGGGCTTTCTATGTCGGCCATACCAACATAAATAGACTTAGTTTGCGTGTATTGATCAAGAGTTTGTATACCATTTTCACGGCCAATACCCGATTGCTTATAACCGCCAACTGGCATTTCAGCAGGTGAGTTACCGTATGCATTAATCCAACAAATACCAGCTTGTAACTTATGAATAACGCGGTGCGCACGTTTAATATCGCTAGTAAATACGCCTGCGGCCAAGCCTAGGTGGGTTGCGTTAGCGCGTGCAATAACATCGTCTTCGTCGTCAAAAACAAGCACGCTCATTACAGGGCCAAATATTTCTTCTTTAACGATTGTCATATCGTCGTTGCAATCAATGAACACAGTCGGTGCTACAAAATAGCCATTAGGTGCAGATTCAGGTGAAAGCGTTGTACCACCAGTTAATAGCGTTGCACCTTCTTCGATGCCTTTATTAACGTAGCTCATTACTAGTTCTTGGTGCTTTTTAGAGATAAGTGCGCCAAAGTTTGTATTTAAATCTTGTGGGTCGCCAGCAATAATGTTTTTCTCAGTGCGCGCTTTAAGCTCATCAATAAACTGTTGATATACATTTTTATGAACGTAAATACGTGTACAGTTAGTACAAATTTCGCCTTGCGTATAAAAGTTACCTAACATAGCAGCGCTAACCGCTTGCTCTATGTTGGCATCATCAAATACTAATAGTGGAGATTTACCACCAAGTTCCATCGTGACATCTTTTAACGTACCTGCAGCACTCGCGACTACTTTTTTACCTGTGCCTACTTCACCCGTAAACGATACTTTATCAATATCGCTATGCTGCGTTAGCCACTGGCCTACATCGCCTGCGCCTTGAACAACATTAAACACACCTGCAGGTACACCAGCTTCAACAAATACTTCTGCAAGTTTAATAGCGCCAAGTGGTGTTTCTTCAGATGGTTTAAATATAAATGCATTACCAGCAGCAAGGGCAGGGCCCGACTTCCAACATGCAATTTGTAGTGGGTAGTTCCACGCACCTATACCCGCACAGATACCTAATGGCTCTTTACGTGTGTAGTAAAAGTCATCACCAACCATTTGTTGTTGGCCTACTTGTGCTGGCGCAAGGCCTGCAAAGTATTCAATTACATCAGCGCCGGTTTCAATATCAACACAATTTGCTTCTTGCATTGGTTTGCCGGTGTCTAGTACTTCTACAAGTGCCAGCTCATCATTGCGCTCGCGTAAAATAGCCACTGCTTTTAATAAAATACGACTACGTTCAATAGGTGTCATTGCTGACCACTGTGCAAAACCTTGCTTTGCACTGGCAATGGCCGCGTTTTGAATAAATTCGTCGGCAATTTCTACTGCGTAAATAACCTCACCCGTTGCTGGGTTTGTTACATCAAATGTTTTGCCGCTCTGGTTTGCAAGAAAATGGCCGTTAATAAAATTTTGATAGACAGGTGTAGTCACGCTAGGCTCCATATTGCTTGATAAGTGAAAGTACATAGCTTTTTGCTAACTTTTCACTGTGTTTAAACTGATTATTGTCTGATTTACTCAGTACTGCTCTTAACCATAGGCCATCGATCATTGCGGCGCTAAGTTCTGCAGCTTGATTTGCTTGCTCAATAGGCATTAATTGCTTAAAAGAAAATGCTAAATTACTTTGCAAGCGTTTACTGTTTACGTTTTGTAGTCTGTGTAATTCTTCATCATGCATCGATTGCGCCCAAAAACTTAACCACGTTCGGGTTGTATCATTACGCTGTTGTACAAGCGCAAAGTTGGCTTCGATAATAAACATTAAACGCTCAATGGCAGTGGTTTGATGATTTACTTTACTTATTAAGCCTTGCTTTAAGCTTGTTAGTAAGTATCTAACCGTGGCTTCAATTAACCCCTGCTTACCACCAAAATAATGGCTAATGATACCTGACGACAAACCTGCATTTTTACTAATGCTGTTTATTGTTGTGCCTTGTAGTCCCTTAGTAGCAACTGACTCTATAGTTGCGTCAATTAGCTGCTGACGTCTGACAGGTTCCATTCCGACTTTAGGCATAATTTTTATTAATTGAACGTTCAATAAACATAAGCTTAAGGTAATAGCTCTAACAATTCAAGGCTGAAGTAAATACCTAGATGCTAAAATGTAGATTAATCATTAATAAAAGAGCAATTAATAGGACAAAGAAGATGTGGTTTTTATTTGTTTAATTTCATTTAAAACAGTGGCTTGAGAATTTAATTTTTAAATTCAATAATAGTAATGATTTGTTTACAGCAATAAATGAATAAAATGTCAAAAAACCATTAGAACAATAATAGTTAGAGTACTAATAGTATTATTTTGATACAAAAGAGCACTAAACCTGCAATTGCTTAGTGCTCTAATAAATTTATATGGAGAGTAAACTTTGTGGTTTTATCGTTTTAAAGCGCTTGGTATTGAAAGGTCAGGCATTATTAATAACGCCTTTAAAAAGTAGGGGGTAACGTCTTAGTCTATTGCCAATGTAGTCATCAGCTAAAATTTGCTGGCAAATGAAATCAATATCTTTGCTTGCTTCAAATACCCAATCAAAGCGCTCTATAGCCAGTAAAAAACCACGCTTTAAATGAGTTTGAGAACGGTACTGTTCTAGGTTGTCTTGAATAATAGAGACTTTACTTGGATTAGCTTTAAGCTCTTCTACTACTTGATTAATAAAAGTAGTATTGAGCTTACTGGTCGGGCGGTGTCTTAGTTTTCGTGGGTGCATTAGCTCTCGTTTGCAATGTTATATAATTTTTTCAAAAAGTCGTCTTTATGCTTTTCATGTTCGTAGTCAAGGTGGTAAGTATTATGAAAACCAAAGCGCAGTTCTACGCCGCTACCTTGTAGATATACGGTGTAACCGTCTACGTCTGAATATGCAGTAACTCCCTGGTAATGTTTGCCTTCATCAGTCATTTCACCTTTTTGAATTATGCGTTCATATACGGCTAAAATCTGTTTATTGTCGAGTTCGTTTTTCATGTTTTATACCTTTTATTAAAAAGCTAATACGATATAGATATGAGGGTCGATCATCTTAAAAACAATAGCTAAAAAAATGTGATATTGCTTTGTAATTTGGCCTTTTTAAATTATGCTCAAAATTCATTTATTGTTGAGCTTACACCATGATAGACAAGGCGTTACTACTAAAAACTCGTGAGTTATCGGATCAATTAATTGCATTGCAAACGCCTATTAGGATACTCGATGCTATTAATTGGGATAAACAAACTAAAGAGGAGTTTTTTAGACAAAAATGTCAAAAAAATCCACTGATCGATCGTGCATACTATCAACAGCGCGATCTTGGTTTTGTACCTAGCGAGTTACGCCAAGCGTTTTCTACTTTGCACCGTAACATTATTAATCAATTGGGGCAGTTAAATCCCATTGCTCAATACATGGGAAAAATGTGCACAGAGTATAAAACAGTATTAAGTATGCTTGAGTATCGTGGCACACCAGAGTTTCATGACTTATCGGTGGAGTTATTTGGTCACCCTAAAGATTTATTTCATGCCGGTGAGCCCTCACTTTCTGAGCTAGCTAATATGCTAGATAAACCGCTGCAAAATTTACTTATAGCCGACATACTGCCTGACGACCCTAAAAATATTGATGCTGTTGATGCAGTGCGTATTTTGTCTGAGCAAGTAACCGCTAGTATGGCAGGCATAAACGTAGAGGTAATGCTTAGCGATGGTATTGTTAGTGATGCAGCCGCAGGTGCTAATAATATAAAGCTTAATCAAGATGTTAAGTTTTCGCAGCGTGAACTTGATATCTTAGAAGTTCACGAAGGGTGGATACACGTAGGTACCACTCAAAATGGTTTAGCTCAGCCTTATTTAACGTGTTTGAGTAAAGGTACGCCAAGCTCCACTATTACCCAAGAAGGTTTAGCGGTACTAACCGAAATTATTACTTTAAAATCAACCCCAAGGCGCTTATCTAAATTAGTTAACCGTATTCAAGCGGTTACAAAGGTAATTGACGGTGCTGAATTTGTAGATATTTACCGTGACTATGTAGCGCAAGGTTTATCAAAAGATGACAGCTACACACTTGCGCAGCGTGTATTTAGAGGCAGTACGCCAACAGGCTTGCCTTTTACAAAAGATATTGCCTACATTAAAGGCTTTGTACTGGTTTATAACTTAATACGCGTTGCAATACAGCTTGGACGAATCGATAGACTCCCTTTATTACTGGTAGGTAAAATATCGATAGATGATTTTAGATTAATATCGCAGCTTCATGATTTAGGCGTAATAGAGAGCCCACAATTTGTGCCACCACACTTTAAAGACTTACGCGGTTTGGCAACTTGGTTGAGCTTTGGCCGTTTTATTGGCGACTTGTCGTTTGAAAAGTTAGAAAACGATTATAAACCGCTATTTTTATAATTCATCAATATAACTTATCGACACATCGACATAAAAAAAGCCCATAACGGGCTTTTAAAATAAAGTACTTTAGGTTTTGCTATCGAGCGTTGGTGCTTTCAAATATTTTGTCAGCTGAGGCTGCAACAAAACCAGTATAAAGCTCACCGTCGGCTTTAGGGTAACGAATAGCAAACTCATAAAAACAGCTAGGAATGCTCATATCACCGTCACTAAAGGTAACAGAGTATTCATCAGCAAGTGTTGACGATTGCTCTAGTAACACCTCTGGTGAGCCTTTAACTTCACCGCCTGACATATTAAGCGAAAAGCCGGCGTCTTTTAGGGCTTGGTTAACATCATGAATATTATCAAACTTAGCAAGCGTATTAATATTTACGGTAAAGTGATTGGCGCGGTAACCCCACGCCGACATCCACGCTGCATATTCGCTTTCAGCTAGCAGTTGTTTATAAGTATCAGTGCTTACTTGCCAATGCGTGCCTGAATACAAAAAGTTATCAGCTGTTACTGCGCTTTCATCAATTTTGTCAACCATGTCGGTTACGATGGCTTGTAACTCAGGCGAGCATTTTTCTACTAATAGTTCAGAGATAAATACTTTTGGCTGATTAGGATCGCTATGCTCATAGTGTTTTGCGTAAAGTTTTTTAGCTTCAAAGTGGTACTCACCACATTCTTTGTAACCAATTGCTAAAAAGTGAGCGGCGAGCTTTTCAAGACCCACTTTTTCTATATTAAATGTACGCAGCGCAATATGATCGTTAATGATGTCATCTTTTTGCGTTGACCCTAAAAGGTCATGAATTTTATCTGCCGATGGAGTTACGTTTAAATAGTTTTCCCAAAGGTTCTCAAATAATGTGTTTACATCAGTATGCATGTTAAGTCCTTAAATCTAAAATTTGGTTTTATTGCTTATTCAATTACTAAGCCCGGCGCTAGGGTTTGCGGTAAGCTCACTTTGTCTGACTCAACAGATGCTACAGGGTATGCGCAATAATCAGCGGCGTAATAGGCACTTGCTCTGTGATTACCACTGGCGCCAATACCGCCAAATGGAGCTGCACTTGAGGCACCCGTAATAGGGCGGTTCCAGTTAACAATCCCTGCACGAATGCGCTTTAAAAAGTGAGTGTAATCATCTTCGTTATCAGCCAATAAACCAGCAGATAAGCCAAAGCTTGTGTTGTTAGCTTCAATGATTGCGCTGTCAAAGTCGGTGTAACGATACACTTTAATTAGCGGTCCAAAATGCTCTTCATCTGGCATGTCGGTAATGCTTGTTACATCAATAATGCCAGGGCTTACAAAACCTGTGCCTGGTTTTAATTGCTTAAGTTCAACAAGGATTTGTGCACCTTTTGAGACTAATTCACTTTGCGCGGCAACCATACCCAGTGCAGCTTTTTCGCTTATCATTGCACCCATAAAAGGCTGCTCTGTAGCAAAGCTGTCGTCTACAACAATGTTTTTAGTTGCGCTTAATAGCTTTTCTAAAATAGCATCGCCGTTGGCTGATTTTTCAATAAATAAGCGACGTGCACACGTACAACGTTGACCTGAGGTAATAAAGCCTGATTGAATAATATCGTGTACAGCGGCGCTTATATCACTCACATCTTTTACAATAAGAGGATTATTGCCGCCCATTTCAAGTGCTAAAATTTTGCCAGGGTGTCCTGCAAACTGTTTATGTAATAAGTGGCCTGTGTTTGAGCTACCGGTAAAAAACAAGCCATCTATATCTTTATGAGAAGCAAGCGCTTTACCTGTTTCAATTTCACCTTGGACAAGGTTAATAACACCCGCTGGCAAACCTGCTTTTAACCAAAGTGAGAGGGTAAATTCTGCAACGTGCGGAGTCAATTCTGATGGCTTAAATACAACGGTATTACCGGCTAAAATTGCAGGAACAATATGCCCGTTTGGTAAATGCCCCGGAAAGTTATACGGGCCAAAAATAGCCACAACGCCATGCGGTTTGTGTCTAATAAACGCTTTAGCACCGGGCATTGGGTTTTCGGTTGTACCTGTACGCTCATGGTACGCTTTTACAGATATAGCTACTTTGCCTGTCATTGCGCCCACTTCGGTGCGGGTTTCCCATAATGGCTTACCCGTTTCGCGTGCAATAATAGTAGCAAATTCTTCGCTGTGTTCTTTTAATTGAGCTGCGAAGTTTTCTAAAATGGCGATACGCTCTTCAAGTGGTTTGTCTGCCCATTGTAATTGCGCAGCTCTGGCTGCTTTTATAGCTGAATCTACTTGCTGAGCGTTTGCGCCATTACCTTGCCATACTACATCGCCATTACTTGGATTGATTGACTCAAATGCTGGACCAAGTCCCACATGCCACTGATTATTTATTAAGTGTGTATTCATAAATTATTTACAGGCGGAAAAATCGCGCTGCATCTCCTTGGCTTAAATTAAGCGCATTAGCCACATCTTGGCTAATGACGAGGGTATGTTTTGCATGATTGTAATGTGCTTCTTTGGTAAATGTTGCTCTAAAGCCACTTACGCCTTGATTACATACAGCCAGCGTATCAGAGCTATTTTGTGATATGTGATCAAGCTCGCCAATCGTAACAGGGCAAACTTGAGAGTCACGAATGCTGCGAATATTACCAAGCTTTGCTTCAACTGTTGGGCCTGCATCAAATAAGTCAACGTAGCCTCTGTGCTCAAAACCTTCCTTTTCTAATAGTTTTAGCGCAGGTTTTGTTTTTTCATGCACATGCCCAATCACTGCTTGGGCTTTTTTACTAAGCAAGTTCACATAAATAGGGTATTTAGGCATTAACTCGCTAATAAACACCTTATCGCCTAAGCCAACTAAGTGATCCGCTTGTGGAAATTCGATACTAAAAAAGTGCTCTTGTAGCCATTGCCAAAAAGGAGAATGACCGTCTTCGTCGCTAACACCGCGCATTTCTGCGATAACAGTATCGGCAAAACGCTCGCTGTGCTGAGCCATAAACAAAAAGCGTGAACGAGATAAAAATCGACCCGTTAGGCCTTTACGGCTATTTTCGCGCAAAAATAATGTACATATTTCTGAGCAACCAGTGTAGTCGTTACACATGCTTAAAATATCAACGGTGTTATATACATTTAAAGTAGGCGAGTGGTGTACTGTTTTACCCAAATGATAATGATATAAAGGCACCGATAAACCTACTGCGGCTTCTATAGCGGTTGTGCCAATAACGTCACCTGTTTCACTGTCTTCTAAAACAAATAAATAGCTTTCATCAAGTGGCTGGTTAATGTTTTTTGCAAAGCTTTTTTCAGCACGTTCAATTTTTTCTTTAAGCTGTGTATCGTCCACAGGTAAAGAGGTAAACCCATGACCGGATTCAATCGCTATTTGTTTAAGCGCGTCAAAATCATTGGCAGTAATAGGACGTAATACTTGCATTTATTGCTTGCTCCAATAGCACGCCTGTAGGCGTGCTAATTTAAACTATATTAACCGTTTACTACATCGCTAACGGCTTTTTCAAAGCGCGCTAAGCCTTCTTTAATATCTTCAAACGGGATAACTAAAGACGGTGTAAAACGAATTACATTCATGCCCGCTACAAGGTTCATTAAACCATTATTAGCACTTGCTACTAAAAAGTCGCGTGCGCGGCCTTCAAATTTGTCATTTAGTACTGCGCCAATTAATAAGCCTTTACCACGTACTTCGCTAAATACGTTGTATTTTTCGTTAATTGCGTTTAATCCGTCACGGAATAATTGCTCGCGCTCTTTAACACCGTTTAGTACGTCTGGTGTATTGACTGTATCAAATGCCGCTTCGGCCACAGCACAAGCAAGTGCGTTTCCGCCATAAGTAGAACCGTGAGTACCAATTTTTAAATGCTCAGCAATAGGTGTACGAGTGATCATAGCGCCAATAGGAAAACCACCACCCAATGCTTTTGCCGTTGTTAAAATGTCAGGAACAACCCCTAAACCTTCATAAGCGTATAAATCGCCTGTGCGACCAACACCCGTTTGTACTTCATCAAAAATAAGTAACGCGTTATGTTTAGTACAAAGTTCGCGTACTTTTTTAGCAAATTCATCTGTTGGTGAAATAATACCGCCTTCACCTTGTAATGGTTCCATCATAACAGCACATGTTTTATCGCTGAACAGCGCTTCAAATGCCGTTATATCGTTAAAATCACAATGTACTATGTCAGCAGGTTTTGGACCAAAGCCATCTGAATAAGCCGCTTGCCCGCCCACAGTTACTGTAAAGAATGTGCGACCATGAAAACCTTTATTAAATGCAATAATTTGCGTTTTTTCAGCGCCATATACGTCCAATGCATAACGACGAGCTAATTTAAGCGCGGCTTCGTTTGCTTCTGCGCCTGAGTTTGCAAAGTAAACTTTATCAGCAAATGTTGCTTCAACCATTTTTTGAGCTAAACGAAGTGCTGGCTCATTGGTCATAACATTTGATAAATGCCAAATTTTTTCGCCTTGCTCTTTTAATGCTTTAACTAATGCAGGATGACAGTGACCCAAACAGTTAACGGCAATACCACCTGCAAAATCAATGAACTCATTGTTATTTTGATCCCAAACGCGTGAACCTTCACCACGAACTGGGATAATTGCTGATGGGTTATAGTTTGGTACCATTACGTCGTTAAATAAGTCTCTTGTTACTTGCATTTTTACACCTAAATTTAATGGGCTTAGATAAAAGATTAGTTGCTAACTCAAAGAAGAATATAGCCTTTATTCTTCAGCAAACACGTTATTATTCCTGTTAGGTGCCATTATCGAAGGTTAGTAGTAAAAATTGCAGTGCTATTTTGTGAAAAATGATTAAAATAAAAAGCAAAATAACGAAGCAAATTACCATTATGATAACTCCACAAGATGAAAAGCTACTTTCTGTACTAAAAACAAACGCTAGAGCGAGTATTTCTGATCTTGCGCGAATGCTTGACTTATCTCGTTCAACTGTACAAAGCCGTATGCTCAAATTAGAAGAAACCGGTGTGATTAAAGGTTACAGCGTTGATTACGGTGACGACTACCTTAGTAAAATGGTATCAGCTCATGTGTCTATAAAAGTAAGACAAAAATTAACGACTAAAACAAACATTGAGCTTAAGCAAATTGATGCTATTTCACAGCTATATGCCATAAGTGGTGAGTTTGATTTAATTGCGGTGGTACAGGCTCAAAATTTAGAACAGCTTAGTCATTTGTTGGACGATATAGGAAATCTTGATGGGGTGGAGCGCACAACATCTTCTGTTATTTTAGAAACTAAATTTAAGCGTTAATCTCCCTTTTACACTTAAGTCGTTAAATACTGTTTACATATTTAGAGTCACTATAAACATTTCTAAATAAATTGTTTATAGACTCTTGCTTTATTTCGCTTGAGTGATAAAATCAGGTACAGTTTTTAATTGCGTTTTTAGTAATTATATAACAAGGATTTATTTAGTACTTACATGGATGTAGAGAGTCTCACTCCCTCGTATTTATGTAAAAATTCGTACTATTCTATAAAAAATATAATATTAATTATTATTTTAAGGGAAATTATGAAAACGGTTTTTACAGTGATATTATCAATCATACTTATAGGCTATTATTTAACTGCCAAAGCTAGTCATTTTTCTTCAAAGAAGAATACAGAAGTTAATACGTATAGTGATATCTATTTTAAACTCGAAACATCCTCAGTAAATATCAATGAAATAATTGCTGGCGCTACAGATTTTGCTTTAACTATGTGCGCAGATAAAGCTTATCAGGAAGCTTTAGGTAATACTGTTGCTAGCTGCAATTCTCAATTTGAAGAATCTAAAAATGTTTGCTCAAAGCATATTATGAAAAATGCTAAGCAGCACTATACAGACAAAGCTACAGTAACACTGCTAACAGAACGGTTTATTAACTGTGTCAGCGCTGCATAGCGAGGAAAGTAGAGCTGTTACCTAATAATTACAGCAAATAATGCAATTTTAATCTGTTTGGCTACACTTATTTTAATTTGTACATTATTTAGCAATAGATTATGCCCGCATATTTTTTTACTCTTTTATTAGGTTTAACTGAGCCTCTCCAGTTTGGGACAAACTTACCCACCACAGCTCCTAATAATGCAGTCAACCAAGTCGAGTGTATTTTATTTGAAATGGGAGCGCCTTTTCAGCTACAAACCTTGCCATGGTTACGTGCACGTCGAGAAGTAAAGTTAGAGCGCTTAGATGGATATTTCACAACCCATTTAATGCCTGAAATGAAAGCTTATGGACGTATATCATCCCCTATTTTTTTAGAAAGCTGGTACTGGTTTACTCATCCTGAGAGCATTAATAAACCAAAAAATAAAATGCGTTATGGTGCAGTAAGAGGGAGTTATCAAGCAAATTGGTTTAAAACTCAGAATATTATTGCTGAGGTAGAAGTAAATTCATTAGAAGAAATAGTTAATGTAATGCACCATAAACGGATTGATAGAATCCTACTTGATTTAGACGATTTTGAATTAGCAGCCTCTAAGCTAGGCATTAATAAAGACGAGTACCAAAAAGAATTTTTTAGATATGTACCTTTGGGATTATTTGCTTCGCATTCACTTCTCAAACGCCTTCCTGAATTTATGCAGCAGTTCGATGAAAATATAAATACTTGTGCGCAAGCTCCATTTTCACTATCAAAAAGTGAAGAAAAGCAAATACTTGATAGGCTCTACAGTAGCGCTAAAACCTTATTAAACTTACCTAGTTTAGTCGAAGAAGTTCAAATAAGTAATGAGTCTCCTTTGAGTGAGCCTGAAATTAAGAAACGAGACCAGCTATGGATAAAAGAGAGTAAACACGTTGGGCATGCTGATGGGTTAACTATGCTTGATTTACCGTTATCTAAGGTATTTAAAAAATGGCAATCGCAGTTTAAAGGTGTTGTTACTGAGCTTATATTGACTGATAGCCAAGGAAAAAATATAGCAATAAGTAAGTTAACCAGTGATTACTGGCAAGGGGATGAGAATAAGTTTACTAAAATATTTAAACAGTCAAAGGACTATAACTTTGATAGCGTTACATATGATGCATCAACCCATCATTTTCAAGTACAGCTAAGTTTTCCTGTTTTAGATAATAATAATAGTCATATTGGAGTGTTGATTTTAGGTGTTGATGTAGAAAAAGCACTCCATTCGTCAAACGAAAAGAGTAACTAACTCGATACCTTTCATAAGTTAGCTAAGCTTTGGAACTTTTGCTTAGCTAACATTATATTATGGATGTACTTTTTCTGAGGTCGGTTTTTTTCTTATAATTTCTTTTTTGGCTTCATCAAGCTTTATAAAATAAGCATTACCGCCAATACCTTTAAACTCTTCATCTGTAAATACAATAGTATTGTCATCAAAAAAAGTGACAGCCTCTTTTTGAGTTACTATTCCTAAGTCAATTTTTGATACATCGCCAGAAAAAAACTTATCACCCTCAAAATTTTCGAATAACCAAATACTGGTTGAATCAAGTAATATCAGCTTTTTACGATCAGGGCTTAAAGCAGCCGATGTTATCCAGCATAGCTTTTCTAAAGTGGTACATGTTTTAAATGAATCTATTAACTCGGCTTTAAAATTAGCGGCATGATCGCCCACTTTATAAACCTTAGTAATACCATCAAATGGTTCTGTGCGGTTTTTAGTAAATAAATATAAGTGACGTCCTAGAGCTACAAATGCCTCTAAATCAAAATTACGGTTATTAGGCTTTATAGGAGTGCCATCCATTTCGGGGTAGGTAAACTTAATTATTTCTGCTTGAGTCGTATCTGTTTTTATATCTATCGGGTTTTCTATTTTATAAATAGTGAGCCATCTACGATCGTTTTTGTTATTACCAAAATCGCCTAAAAAGAAGTGCCCAAATTTGTTTTGGGTCATGTCTTCCCAATCAATGTTTTTAGCGTTTTCAACTAAAATTTCTTTAGCAATAGAACCGTCTTTATTGAGTCTATATAGCTTTGGTTCGTTGCCTCCGTCGTTAATAGCCCATAAACGTTGCTGTTTATCAAATTCTATTCCTGATATTTCTTTTAATTTAGGATCAACTGAGATTTCTTTTTTACTGTATAGGGTATAAATTGAGGTACCAATAAATGCAGCTACAACTAAAAAAATGATGGTGGTAGTTATTAAAATGGTTTTTTTCAACATGAAATTAATGATATTTCAGAGTATTAGAATGATGTGTATTATCCATGATGAAGTAATATAAAAAAAGTAATTTAGGATTTTAAATTTTCTTCGGATATTTGCAGCTATAAATATTTATATATTGAACTAATGAGGTTTTTAATAGTTTGTTGGTTTGAATATTGCTCTGTATGTTAAGTATCATTTAAAGCGTATTGTATATAAGGTTAATGCACCTTTTTGGTGTAATTGAAATATTATTTGCACTGTAATAAAGCGTAAATAAAGTTTTGTTTAACTAATAACGCGTTTAATAATTTTTAGATGGTTACCACATCGCCTTTTTGTTTAGTTGTATGGCCTGTGGCAAAGATTAAGTACCCTTTTTGGTTTAGTTGGAGCCTGCTATGTTGAATAAACGTTTTTTTAAAACAAAAGATGAAGCTGAAGTTACTTTTGAATTTTCTCATCCAGAGGCAGAAGAAGTTTGCTTATTAGGTGAATTTAATGATTGGCAACCAGTGCCAATGAAGCTTTATAAAAAACAAGGTGTGTTTAAATTTAAGCAACGCTTACCTATCGATCAACAATTTCACTTTCGTTATCTGATTAATGGAGACATTTGGGATAACGACCATCAAGCTGACGGTTATATCGGCAATACTTTTGGCACAGAAAACAGCATAGTAAATACTCAACGCACTAATTAAGGCGATTCAATGGATGCTCTTTCGCAGTTGTTTTACCTGCATGGTATTGGCTTTGAATTCACTAAGTATACAGGTGAACAGGTGTTTTTTAGCGAAGAAACGCGTAAACGTGCTTTGCAATGTTGTGGTGTTGATACAAATAATGAAGCAGGAATAGCTCAACTAACTTATGATTTAGATGCATCGCTTTGGCTGGATTTAGTACCTAGTGTGAGTTTAGTTGAGCAAAGTACATGTTTGTTAAAGCTTCGTATAGATGAACGTCAGCAATATTTAGCCGCTAATATTGATGTCCCTTCACTTGGAATGCACATAGCATTTGACAACCTTTATAACTTGGCCGTCACTGGTGAATATTACTTGCATGGCGTTCGCTATATTGAGCTGGCACTACCCATTGATAATATGCCAATTGGCTATCATGACGCTAATGTTCAGGTAGGTGAGCAACACGCTATTACACAAATTTGGTGCGTGCCTGAGCAAGTCTATCAAGTGGAAGACACAAAGCGCACGGGATTATCTATTCAGCTTTACACATTAAAAAATAGAGCGAATTTGGGTATTGGCGACTTTGACGATTTATTAGCGCTTACAAAACTATGCAGCTCCCAAAACATGGATTACATATTACTTAATCCACTGCATTTGCTATTCGCTGATATGCCAGAGCGAGCCAGTCCTTATAGCCCTAATAGTCGCGCTTTATTAAATCCTCTTTATATTTCCATCGTACTAAGCGAAGACGCAATAAATAACGAAAACCTTGACGCCATTATGCAGCAAGATGATGTCGCTGCACTTATTAAAAGTAATGATCAGTTTATAGATTATGAAAATGTAAGTCGTATAAAGTATACGTTATTTGAAGCGCTTTATAATCAGTTTGAATTAACGGCAAGTGATGAGCGTCGCCAAGCGTTTACTGATTTTTGTAATACTCATTCTACTACGTTAAATACCCTCGAATCAGATAACCTAACATTTGCTTATTACCTGCAATGGCAAGCGCATATGCAACTGGCACTGTGTCAAAAAAGTTGCGCAGAGAGAGGCATGGCTATTGGCTTAATAAACGACTTAGCTGTTGGTTGTGCTGGCGATGGGGCTGAATTTAAAAATCAGCAATCGTTGTTTAGCCAAGGTGCAAGTGTAGGCGCTCCACCCGATCCATGGGCTGAAGCAGGTCAAAATTGGGGCCTCCCAGCCCTCAATCCCCAAAGCCTTAGCAATAATCACTACCAATTTTACCGCTCGCTCATTCGCGCAAACATGCAAAACGTAGGTGGACTTCGAATTGACCACGTAATGGCTATTAGGCGCCTATGGTGGTGCTTTGAAAGCAATGGCGAACAAGACGGCTGTTATGTTTATTATCCGTTTGAGCATTTACTTGCCATTTTAAAAATTGAATCGCATATTAATCAGAGTATTGTTATTGGTGAAGATTTAGGCATCGTACCGCCAGAGGTTAGGAAAGCTTTGGCATCTAGCGGTATTTTTTCCAACAGCTTATTTTATTTTGAGAAACAACACAGTGGAGAGTTTTTATCGGTAGATGAGCTAGCAACACATTGTTTGTTAATGATAGCCAATCACGATGTCCCTCCATTTACAGGCTGGTGGCAACATGATGATTTAGATATTAAGCAACAATATAAGCTTATAACTTGCAATGAATACGAGCAACAAAAGCAACAGCGAATAGAAGAGCAACAAAGGTTACTACGTTTTATTAATCACCATGGCAATACAACTGAGCTTTTATTACATAGTGAAGTAGTGACTGTTTATAGCGCACTTGCATTGTGTTTAGCAGGCTCTCAATCGCGTTTATTTGCAATACAAATAGATGACTTAGATGAGCAGAAGTATCCGGTCAATATCCCCGGAACAGATAAAGAATATCCTAATTGGCGACGTGTATTAACGCATACCAGTGAAGAAATTTTTACCAAAAATGCCTCACTTTTAGCTGCTATCGATTCAATAAGGAAAGGTTAAATGAGCAGTACAACTAATGAAAATAGTTACGATGCACAAGTACACGCATTAAATACAGGGCGATTTAAAGACCCATTTAGCTTCTTAGGGGCACATAAAACGGATGCTGAGGTTGAAATTCGTTTTTATCTACCTTGTGCAATAAGCGTAAGTGTTACAGTAAATAATAAAAGTATTAAGGCGAAACGCTACCAGCAAAGTGACTTATTTATAGCCAAAGTTGATGCTTTGCCCACTGCGCCATATGAATGCATTGCTCAGTACACAGATAGCAGCGTTACCTTTTATGATGAATACAGCTTTGAAAGCACACTTGATGCAGAGGCAATGTATTTATTTAACGAAGGCAGCCTTGAACATGCTTACTCGCATTTTGGTGCACATTTTAGTACTCAACAAAACGTAGACGGTGTGCGTTTTTGTGTATGGGCGCCTAATGCGGCAAGTGTCTCTATTATTGGTGAGTTTAACTTTTGGCAAGCGAATCGCCACTTTATGCGCTTTCATCCTGCAAGTGGTGTATGGGAGTTATTTGTACCAGGCCTTAAAGCTGACATGTGCTACAAATTTGCAATTACCGCGCAAAGTGGAGAGGTGCTCGAAAAAGCCGACCCCTATGCATTTAAAATGCAACAAGCACCTGGCACTGCAAGTGTACTGCAGTATAAACCAGAACCTATAAAGCTTGGCGAGCAGGCACTTCAAAACAGACAAAAGCGTAACCATATTGATGCACCAATTAGTATTTACGAAGTGCACTTAGGCTCATGGCAACGCGCTGAAAACAACCGTTATTTAAGTTACACAGAGCTTGCCGACAAACTCGTTAGCTACGCTCTTGAAATGAATTTTACTCACCTGCAACTTATGCCAATAAGTGAATACCCGTTTGATGGTTCGTGGGGGTATCAGCCTGTTGGATTATTTGCACCTACCAGCCGCTTTGGCGACTACAACAGCTTTAAATACTTTGTAGAGCAGTGCCACAAAGCTAATTTAGGTATTTTACTTGATTGGGTACCAGGGCATTTTCCCAGCGATCCGCATGGCTTACATCGATTTGATGGCACCCATTTATATGAGCATGCTGATAAGCGCCAAGGGTTTCATCCTGATTGGAATACCTACATTTATAACTACGACCGTCCTGAAGTTAAAAGCTTTTTAATATCAAATGCTATGTATTGGCTACATCAATTTGGTTTAGATGGCCTGCGTGTAGATGCCGTAGCCTCTATGTTGTATTTAGATTACAGCCGAAAAGAAGGCGAGTGGGTTGCTAATTGTTACGGTGGGCGTGAAAACTTAGGTGCAATTGAGTGCCTAAAGCAAGTCAATATGCGCAGCTATAAAAACAACCCAGGCATTATGATGGTGGCTGAGGAGTCAACAGCATGGCCGGGTGTAACCCAAAGTGTTGAGCACAACGGTTTAGGCTTTGGTTATAAGTGGAACATGGGTTGGATGAACGATAGTTTGCATTACATGCAGCACGACCCGCTTTATCGTCAGCATCATCATCACGAAATGACTTTTTCGATGGTATACGCGTTTAGTGAAAACTATATATTGCCATTAAGCCACGATGAGGTAGTACACGGTAAAGGCTCGTTAATTGAAAAAATGCCAGGCGATGATTGGCAAAAATTTGCAAATTTACGCGCTTATTACGCATTTATGTGGGCACACCCGGGTAAAAAACTCTTATTTATGGGCGGTGAAATTGCACAGCGAAAAGAGTGGGGGCACGATCATTCTATCGATTGGCATTTACTTGAGCACCAAAGCCATAATGGTATAAAGCAAACGGTAAAAACACTAAATACGGTTTATAAAAACCAACCTGCGTTGTATGAGCTAGATTCGAGCGCGGCTGGTTTTACCTGGATAGATAACAATAACAATCAGCAGAGCATTTTGAGCTTTGTTCGCTATGCTAAAAACGCAAAAAACTTTGTGGTTGTTATTGCTAATTTTACCCCCGCGTCCTATGAAAACTACGTTATTGGCGTACCGAGTAAAGGGCGTTACAAGGTCATTTTAAATACAGATGATACTCAGTTTTTTGGCTCTGGCGTTGAGGTAACTAAAGATTCATCGCAGATAGTTCAGGCAATAAACGAATCAAATCATGGTTTTAAACACAGTATTTCAATTGCCATTGGTGGCTTAACTACTATTTATTTACAAAAGGTTGACGATGAGTAACCGATTTGATGTAGCACCCGGTAATGTAGAACCACTTGGCTCTAGTGTTATTGATAATGGGGTTAACTTCGCGCTTTATGCGCCTGGGGCAAGCCAAGCTTATGTATGCCTGTTTGATAAAAGTGGCCATTCAGAAATACTAAAAATGGCGATGAATATCAACGAAGGGGGTATTTGGAGTATTCATATTTCGCCATTAAACGCCGGTGCGCTTTATGGTTTTAGAGTTGAGGGTGAATATAACCCTAAAAATGGTCAACTGTTTAACGAAAATAAGCTGCTGATAGACCCATATGCAAAAGACTTGTTTGGTGAGTTTACTTGGAGTGAACGCCATTACGGGCAAATGCCAATCGGTACTAAAAGCACTGTAAATAATGCAATTGATATACCTAAATCAAAAGTAGCGGCTCCTACGTTGTATACGCATAAAAAGCCTAATCACCGTTGGTCAAACACGGTTATTTATGAGTGTCATGTGAAAGGTACAACGTGTCGTCATCCTAAAATTCCCAAATCTCTACAAGGAAAGTTTTTAGGGTTAAGCCACCCAAGCTTTATTGAACACTTACAAAGCTTTGGTGTTACAGCCGTTGAGCTTTTGCCTGTTCATTCTTTTATTAGTGAGCAATTTTTAACAGGGAAAGGTTTGCAAAACTACTGGGGTTACAACACGCTTAACTTTTTTACGCCCCATAAAGACTATTTGGTAAACGACGATATAAACGAGTTTAAGCAAATGGTGCAAGAGTTCCATGCTGCAGACATAGAAGTCATATTAGATGTTGTTTACAACCATACAGCTGAAGCAGGGGCGGATGGCCCTATACTATCGCTTAGAGGCTTTGATAACTTAGCCTATTACCGCACAGTAGATGGCCAGCCTGACGTATATATAAACGATACCGGCTGTGGTAATACCATAAATATTGACCACCCTAAAACACTGCAACTTGTACTTGATAGCCTTCGTTATTGGGTTGAAGTAATGGGAGTTGATGGTTTTAGGTTTGATTTAGCGACCATTTTAGGCCGCTCAAAAGCAGGCTTTAGCTCCGCACATACTTTTTTACAAGTAGTTGCCCAAGACCCTGTGCTTAACAAAGTTAAGTTAATAAGTGAGCCTTGGGATATAGGCCCAGGTGGTTATCAGCTTGGTGCATTTCCGCCGCCATGGCGAGAATGGAACGATCAATATCGCGATGTAATTAGACGTTTTTGGCAAAGTGAAACAGGCATTATTGCAAGCGTTGCAAAACGTTTGCATGGATCGTTTGATATTTTTGAGCACAGCCAACGTGGGCCGCTCAATAGCATTAATTTTATAACGAGTCATGATGGTTTTACCCTTGCCGATTTAGTGAGTTATGAGCATAAACATAACGAAGCTAATGGCGAGCAAAATCGAGATGGGCACAGTGCAAATCATTCGTTTAACTGTGGGGTAGAAGGTTTTACCAGCGACTCTAAAATAAACGCACTGCGCTTACAGCAACAAAAGAACTTTTTACTTACTTTAATTCTCTCAAAAGGTGTTCCCATGATTGCTGCTGGCAGCGAAATGGCGCACTCGCAAGGGGGGAATAACAATGCTTATTGCCAAAATAATCGCACTAGTTGGCTTGCCTGGAAAGATTCTCAACTTAATCATTCGTTAACACGATTTATTGATGATGCATTAAAAATTAGACGTGCGCACAGTGCGTTTAAACACAGTGTATTTTTAGATGATATAGACGAGCGTTTTACCGTTAAGTGGTTTACCGAACAAGGTAAAACCATGACTGATACTCACTGGCATGAAGATACCAGGCAGTTTTTAATGTATAGCTTACTTGATAAGCAAAACAATCATGCATTGCTGATTGTATTTAATGCCAGTGAAAAAACAATTTTTTGTCAAATGCCCCCATCGCCAATTAATGCGCCGTGGCAAATGATTCTATCAAGTGTACATAATGCATCTGTGAGCAGTAATGAAGATGCGGTGGTTGAAATTTCAGCACAAAGTAGTTGGGTTTTTAGTGCCAATTTAGAGGATGTTAGTCATGGTTAAACAAAGTGATCAAGTGTGTGTAGTAAAGGGCTGGCAAGAAGGTCCCGTTATTGATGAAAGTACGCTTAAAGATGACTTAACACGGCATTTTTATTATACCCTCGGCCGAGATAAGGTGGGGGAATCGCAGCATTATTTGTATCACGCATTAGCGCTTACTATTCGCGACAGACTTGTGGCTCGCTGCAGAGAAACGAATCAACAAATTAAGCAAGAGAAACGCCGCAAAACGGCTTACCTTTCTCTTGAGTTTTTGATGGGGCGTGCACTAGGTAATGCTGTTTTAAATCTAGATTTAGATGAACAAGTAAGCTCAGCACTACAAGAGTACTGCACAACAATAGAAACAATTGAAGACGCCGAGCACGACGCTGGCTTAGGAAATGGCGGGCTAGGACGCCTTGCAGCCTGCTTTTTAGATAGCTGTGCTAGTTTAGCGTTGCCTGTTATTGGCTATGGCCTACGATACGAATACGGCATGTTTAATCAATCGATTAAAGATGGTAACCAAATTGAGCAACCAGATAACTGGCTACGTGAAGGACATCCATGGGAGCTAAGCGCACCAGAGCATGCAAAACGTGTGAAGTTTGGTGGCTATGTGCAAAGTTACACAGATAAATTTGGCAGAGAGCACCGTCAATGGATGGGCTCACAAGATGTATTAGCTGTACCGTACGATGTACCTGTCCCTGGTTATAAAAACAATATCGTAAATACACTACGTCTGTGGAAATCAGAGGCAACAGATGAATTTAATTTAACCGAATTTAATGCGGGCAGTTATTCAGAAGCCGTCGCACAAAAAAATCTAGCCGAACAGATCACCATGGTGCTGTATCCAAATGACAGCAGCGAAAATGGTAAGGAACTTAGGTTACGCCAACAATACTTTTTATCATCGGCGAGTATTCAAGACGTAGTAGACCAATGGGTTTCCCAACATGGCGAGAGCTTTAGTGACTTTGCTGATTTTCATGTTTTTCAGTTAAACGACACGCACCCAAGTATTGCTGTTGCAGAGCTAATGCGTATTTTAATTGATGATTACGAATTAGATTGGAACGATGCTTGGCAAATCACAACTAAAACCATGGCCTATACAAATCATACGCTACTTCCTGAAGCGCTTGAAAAATGGTCTGTTTCGTTGTTTTCAAAATTATTGCCACGCATTTTAGAAATAGTTTACGAGATAAATGCACGCTTTTTAGCACAAGTGGCACAGCAATGGCCGGGAGATGTTGAAAAGCAACGTGCATTGTCACTGATTGAAGAGGGTGATGAGCCGCAAATTCGTATGGCTTATTTAGCTATTGTAGGTAGTTACTCTGTAAATGGCGTAGCAGCACTTCATACTGAACTGTTAAAAGCGGGATTATTTAAAGAATTTTATGCACTGTGGCCAGATAAGTTTAATAACAAAACAAATGGTGTAACGCCTCGTCGATGGCTTGCGCATTGTAATCCAGTATTAAGTGAATTAATTGGTGAAAAAATTGGCCATGATTGGGTTAAAAACTTCTCAAAAATTAGTGACCTACGTCGTTTTTATGACGACAAGACATTTCATGAGCAGTGGCAAAATGCTAAACGTGAAAACAAACAACGTTTAGTTGATTTAGTTAAGGCGCGCTGCGATATCGATTTTGATGTATCAATGATGTTTGACGTACAAGTAAAACGTATCCACGAATACAAACGTCAGCTATTAAACATACTTCATGTGATTCATTTATATGACCGTATTCGCCGTGAGGATACCCAAGGACTTGTTCCTCGTTGTGTTCTATTAGGTGGTAAAGCAGCGCCAGGTTATTACATGGCTAAAAAAATTATTAAGCTTATTAATAACGTGGCAGAGGTTATAAATAAAGACCCTCAAGCTGCACCATATTTACGCGTCGCATTTTTGCCTAATTACAACGTAACCGCAATGGAAGTTATTTGTCCTGCAACCGATCTCTCAGAGCAAGTATCTACCGCTGGCAAAGAAGCGTCTGGTACTGGCAACATGAAATTTATGATGAATGGTGCATTGACAATAGGCACGCTGGATGGCGCAAACATTGAAATTAGAGATGCTGTTGGTGCTGATAACTTCTTTTTGTTTGGCGCACAAGCGCACGAAATTGACGATATTAAATCACGTTATAATCCAGAGCATTTAATATCGCAAAATAGCGATTTAAAGAATGTAATGCAATTACTCGAGAGCGGGCATTTTAATTTATTTGAGCCATGCTTATTTGACGACATAACAAATGCAATTAAGAGCCCGTACGATCCATGGCTTGTTGCTCACGATTTTGAAAGTTATGTAGCAGCTCAAAAAGAAGTTGATAAAGCTTACGCAGATCAGACCTACTGGACACAAATGAGTATTTTAAATACAGCAGCCAGTGGTATGTTTTCAAGTGACAGGACCATAAGCCAATACAGTGAAGATATTTGGCATTTAGAACCCCTCAATATTAGTGAAACAGACTTAACGACAACTAAAAGCCATGCCACTAACAGCCTAGACTAAATGGAGAGAGTATTATGCCTAATTATGCAAATCGCTACATAAGTAGCCTAACCAGAGAAACTTACGCGTTAATACTGGCAGGCGGTCGCGGTTCTCGCCTGCATGAGTTAACCGATTGGCGAGCAAAGCCAGCAGTTTACTTTGGTGGTAAACATCGAATTATCGATTTTCCACTATCAAACTGCATTAACTCAGGTGTGAGACGTGTTGGTATTGCTACACAATATAAATCACATTCATTAATACGCCATGTAAACCGCGCATGGGGGCACTTTAAAAAAGAGCTAGGAGAGTCGGTTGAAATACTACCTGCATCTCAGCGCCAAGGTGATGATTGGTATTGTGGAACCGCAGATGCTGTTTTTCAAAACATAGATATTATTCGTCACGAGCTTCCTAAATATGTGATGATTTTGTCTGGAGATCATGTATACCGTATGGACTATGGTGCTTTATTGGCTGAACATGTGCAAAAAGGCGCAGATATGACTGTGTGTTGTATTGAAGTCCCAGTAGAGGAAGCCGCAGACACGTTTGGTGTAATGACCGTTGATGAAGAAAATAGAGTGTGTCGTTTTGATGAAAAACCAGCAATGCCGAGCTCCGTACCCGGCAAGCCAGGTACATGTTTAGCATCAATGGGGAACTACATATTTAATACTGAATTTTTGTTTGAGCAACTTAAAAAAGATTCTGAAAATGAAGGCTCTGGACGCGATTTTGGTCACGATATTATTCCAGCGATTATAGAAGAGCATAATGTGTTTGCCTTCCCATTTAGAGATCCAAACCAAGAAGGTCAACCTTATTGGCGAGATGTAGGTACGCTTGATTCGTTCTGGGAAGCTAATATGGAACTGGTAATGCCAGAACCACAACTTGATTTATACGATCCAACGTGGCCAATATGGACTTATCAAGAGCAACTACCACCTGCTAAGTTTATTTTTGATGATGAAGATAGACGTGGTATGGCTTTAGACTCAACAGTCTCGGGTGGGTGTATTATTTCGGGCTCTGCGGTTAGAAAATCCCTGTTGTTTTCTAACGTTCACGTTCGCTCATTTTGTACCATTGAGCAGTCGGTTATTTTACCCGGTGCGGTTATAAACCGAGGTTGTAAAATTAAACGCGCAATAATAGATAGAAGCTGTGAAATACCGGCGGGTCTTGAAATCGGTTTTGACAAAAAAACAGATGAAGAAAACGGCTTTAGGGTATCTAAAAAAGGTATCGTTCTTGTTACACGTGATATGCTCACTGAGCTTGCAAAAAAGTTAGAACGCCAAGCGCGAGAAAATAAAAAGCTAGCGTAACAACAAGTTAGATAAGCACGACAACATAGCTTGCTCATTTGTGAGCAAGCTCACACAGGTTTAAAGGAAATAATAAATTAATGCATGTATTAATGGTTGCAGCAGAAAATGACGCGTTACCAGGCGCAAAAGTAGGCGGTGTGGCAGATGTAGTACGCGATGCACCTAAGGCTCTCGCAAAGCAAGGTATAACGGTTGATGTTGTTATTCCTGATTACGGGTTTGAGCCGCTTGAGCGTATTTATATAGGTGAAGTAACCGTTGCATTTAATGCTCAACCCCATGTATTAACCATTTTTAAAGTACAACAAGCCCAAAATAATGTAAGCCAAATTGTTATTAGCCACCCGTTATTTAGTGAATCAGGCAGTGTATATTGTAATGATGCACCGGGGAGGCCTTTTGCAACTGATGCGACTAAATTTGCTCTATTTAACGCAGCCGTCTGCGAAGCGTTATTACAAGGTGTATTAAAGCGCCCTACAGCGCTGCATTTACATGATTGGCACAGTGCCTGCGTTGCAGTTTTACTTAAGTTTGAGCCACGTTATAGCTCACTTAATACCTTACCTATTGCCTTCACTGTGCATAATATTGCACTGCAAGGGATAAGGCCTTTCAAACATGATGATTCAAGCTTAGAGGCGTGGTTTCCATCACTTAGTTATAATGGCCAGCAATTATGCGACCCGCGTTACCCTCATTGTTTTAATCCTATGCGCAGTGCAATAAATCTATGCGATAAAATACATGTTGTATCGCCAACTTACAGCCAAGAGGTTCTTGAACCTAGTAATTACGAACATGGTTTTTTTGGTGGCGAAGGGCTTGAGCAAGATCTGCAAAATGCAGCAAGCCAAGGCAAGCTTGTTGGTATTTTAAATGGCTGCGAATATCCAAGCAATGCACTTGAAGGAGCAACTCTCGCTGATTTTTATAGCCAAGCAGAGAGTACTTTGTTTGGTTGGATGGCCAATTACGAGCAGTTACAAAGTGGCTACTATATTGCCCACCAACGATTACAGCAATTTAAAGCAACGGTTAATAATGGTCCATTAGTTACAAGCGTTGGCCGACTTACCGAACAAAAAGTGTTGTTATTGTGCCAGCAGGTTAATGGGGTTTTAGCTATTGATAAAGTGTGCCAATTAATTAATGAACATAATGGCAGACTTATTATTCTCGGTTCGGGTGACAAAGAGCTCGAAAGCATATTTACCAAAGCAATGGCGCGTAATTCCAATCTTTTATTTTTGAAGGGGTATGGGCAAGGTGTTGGCGATTTAATGTATCAATTAGGTGACTTATTTTTAATGCCAAGCTCGTTTGAACCGTGTGGTATTAGCCAAATGCTAGCAATGCGAGCGGGGCAACCGTGTTTAGTACACAGTGTTGGCGGATTAAAAGATACTGTTAAACACCACGAAAATGGTTTTAGCTTTAATGGAGACACGTTGGCAACGCAAACGCGTAATTTAATTAGCTGTTTAGACGAAACTCTCTTAATTAAAAAGCAAAATCCTAAAAGATGGCATAAAATTAAGCACAGCGCAGAGCAAATGCGTTTTTCGTGGCCACAAGTGGCAACTGATTATATAACAACCTTATACCGGTAAAACGTTTCTGTACTTTAAAGTTTAGTGACAAATCTACCTGCTTAGGGTTTAATTACTTAGTATTATATAAAAGCTAAGAAGTAGGTAATGTGTCTGTATTTGTTGCAAGGCAAGCAATATTCAATCGAAGTAAAAAAGTAGTAGCCTATGAGCTACTTTTTCGTGATAGTCCAAAAAATTATTTTCCAGATATTGCAGAAGGCCAAGCAACAGCAAGGCTTATTATGGAAAATCAATTAAATTTAGGTACACGCCATATTACATCAGGCAAAAAAGCGCTTATTAATATAGGACCAGAATCACTAAAACTCGATTTATGTGCTTTCTTACCATGCCAAGACGTTGTGATTGAATTGCTCGAAACCATAGAACCAACCGACGATAACTATGAGCTATGCCGAGGTTTATTTCATAGTAACTACAAACTCGCACTCGATGATTTTGTATATAAACCACAATGGGATCGTTTTTTAAAGCTTGTGAAGCTCATTAAATTTGATATTGCAATTACACCTCTTAGCGAAATACAGCCCATAGTTACTAAGTTACAAGCGCATAAACAAATAAAAATACTAGCCGAAAAAATAGAAACACAAGAAGACTATGAGCTTGCCTTTGATATGGGGTTTGATTATTTTCAAGGCTATTTTTTTGCAAAGCCTACCATGATCAAGCAAAACGACGTTGATTACAATTACGGTCTAGTTGTTGCCATATACGCAGAAATCATGAAGCAAAGCCCTGATATTAAAACCATCGCAAGCCTGTTTGAGCTAGATGCTGCACTCGCATATAAATTACTAAGATTAATAAACAGCGGTGTGTTTCCTATACAAAGCCAAATATCGTCATTAAAGCAAGCGCTCGTGTATTTAGGGCACGAACGCCTTAAAAAGTTTGTGAGCCTTATTGTTACTGCTCATACAGCGGGTAAAAAACCTGCAGAGCTAATGCAAGTGTGTGTTGTACGCGCTCGCTTTTGTGAGCTGGTGGCAAAAAAGGTTAATAAGAGTCAGTCAGGCGAAGCATTTTTAACAGGATTATTCTCGTTACTGGATGCAATCCTTGATCAACCAATGAGCTTGCTTGTTGAAAAGCTACCTTTCCCTGATGAAATAAAAACGGCATTATTAGGGGACAAAAACACACACTATTATATTTTAAACGTTGTTAAAGCATATGAAACAGGAAGCTGGTGGGCACTTGAACAAGCTGTACTTTTGCTAAATATAGACAGTGCTATACTACCTCCACTTTACCAGCAGTCAGTCGATTGGGCTGACAGTTATAAGAATAATATTTAACGGATAATAGCTTTAATGCGCAATTATAATATGGACTTTATTCGCGGCGTTGCCGTGCTTGGCCTCGTTTACATGAATGCTTACGCCTTCGGCATTTTTGAATATGGGTATTCCTCCTTAACTAATCCTCCTGTTAGCGACTCAATTATTCACACCCTTAGCAGCGTGTTTGTAGACGGGCGTTTTAGAACGCTGTTTAGTTTGCTTTTTGGTGCTGGGCTTTATATTCAGTGGCAACGTTACAAGTCTGAAGTGCAGATAAAAAGCAGGCTCTATTGGTTAATCCTCTTTGGTTTAGCGCATGGTTTTTTACTTTGGGCCGGTGATATTTTATTTGTTTACGGTGTATCTGGCTGGTTTGTTATTAAATATTTAGAAAGTGATAGCAACGTACTTTTAAAAAGAGGGTTTGCATTTACCTTGTTGTCGGGTGTAGTTACCTTACTTGTTATATCTAGCGTACCCGATGAAATAATTTACCGCGATACAGCACAGTTTATTGAATTATATAACCCACACTATATTGATTACTTTATTAGTAACCTTGCTATGAACACGTTAATGCTTGTTATGGTGCCAATAATGACAATGTGGATGTGCGTGGGCCTTATGCTCATTGGCATTTATTTATATAAACAAAACGTTTTTAGTAAAGGCTTAACGACTCAGCAATTAATAGTTTGCGGTGCAATGACCCTTGTTTTTTGTGGGATCAGGCTTTATGCATCACAGCTTAATGGCAGCTTAGGATATGGGGTGCAAGAATTTGTAAATATTTTTGCGGCGCTAGGTATGGCTACGCTGTATATTCATTTAATTGTTAAATTTTGCAATAACAGCGCACACGTTGGCACGCTTATTCAACAAGCGGGGCGCTTAGCATTTACTTTATATATTAGCCAAACACTCATACAACTGTTGTTATATAAAGTGCTATTTACGCACTGGGTGCTCAATTTTGATCGTATTGACTACTGGTTAGTTGCAACGGTATTAGTTGCACTGCAGCTTATATTTACCTTTATATACAGCCGCTATTTTAACCAAGGCCCGCTTGAATTTGTATGGCGTAAATTAACGAAAGCAAAAATTAATGCTTAAACACCTATAAATTCTAAATTAGGGGCGAAAAAATAGTGTGGGTGGTTTACACTACTCGCCTTAAAAATTACTACGCTATAAGTGCCATGACCGAATTAAAACGTTTAAATAAATTTATTAGTGAAACAGGATTTTGTTCACGCCGCGAAGCCGATAAATATATTGAGCAAGGTCGTGTCAGCGTTAATGGCTACTCGCCTGAAATGGGCGTAAAAGTTGCTGCTACCGATGTTGTATTGGTTGATGGCAAGCCACTCAAAGCCACACCAAAGCGCGTTTATATCGCTTACAATAAACCCGTTGGTATTACGTGTACTACCGAAAGTAAAATTCAAAGTAATATTATTCGCGCGGTAAATTATCCTACGCGTATATTTCCAATAGGGCGTTTAGATAGACCGTCTGAAGGGCTTATATTTTTAACTAACGAAGGCGATATCGTTAATAAAATTTTGCGTGCGGGTAATAACCACGAAAAAGAATATGTTGTTACGGTTGATAAACCGCTTAATCGTCAGTTTGTTACAAAAATGGCTAATGGCGTGCCTATTTTAGATACCGTAACTAAAAAGTGTAAAGTGACACAAACTGCCCCTAAAGAATTTAAAATAGTACTTACACAAGGTTTAAACCGTCAAATACGCCGTATGTGTGAATATTTAGGTTACGAAGTGGTGACGTTAAAGCGTACGCGCATAATGAACGTAACACTAAAAGGTTTAAAGGTAGGGCAGTGGCGTCATTTGTCTGATACTGAAATGGCGCAAATAAACGACTCGATTTCTGACTCAGGTAAAACTCAAGAACATTCGCTTGATGCTAATAAACAATCAGAAAATAATACGCCGTCAGCTCCTAAAAAGCGTGATTTTCAGGGTGAAAATCCTCGCCGTTTTAATAAAGGCGAACAAAGTGGCGAGCGAAATTTAAGTCGCAACTCTGATCGCAGTAATGCTAATGGCGAGCGCAAAAATGAGCGCAGTAAAGCACCTTATCAAAAGCGTTCTACCACGTATGTTGGTAAGCCAAAAAGTATTAAAGAGAATAAGTCGTCACAGTCAAAACCTAGCTCGGGGCGTACCCTTAGCTTAAAAAAATAATCTGCAGCTAAGTGGTATTCTACTACCACTGTATTTCTTGTACTATATTACCAAGTGGGCTTGTAACGCCCACTAAATTTATATTGTTATTTTGCAAAGTCACCAATTTATTCTTATCTAAATACCATCTAAAAGTGTATTTTCTGTAGTTCTGTAAACTAAGCACTGTTAGTGTTGCACAACTGTACTCATAATCAGTTGGGCAACTACCTGCTTCAAGTAATTGATGCTCTTGCTGCCATATATTATTGCTGTGTTTATTGGCCCATAATTTCACAGAAATACAAACTGACGTCCATAACCATAAGTAAATTAAAATAGGCAAAAACAGTGGTATAAATGCGCTGCGGAACTTCCCATGCTCAGCAATATAATTTTTAACTGTATGTTTAAATTCAAAGTTATTATTGTATTTTTTATATAGGTGCCTTAATAAAACAATCGACAACACTATCGCCGTTATTGGAAATAACGTAAATGTTAAGGTGTTATATATACCGTTGGGAATAAATGCGGGATCGGCTTGTTCATCCCATGCAAGTAGAACCAGTGGAGGAGCCGTTGCTAAAAGTAATAGGGCGCTGTTGAAGAGTTGCTTAAAGGTCAAAGGGTATTCACTTATAAAATGCTAAAGCCAATATAAAATAAGAGTATACCTAAATAAACTGCAATCGCCGATAACGAGTTTTTAGAGCGCAGGCGCTTAACAAGGTCGCGTGTGCCATCAACCATGCCTGAAATCACAAGCAGTAAACCACCTGTAAAACGGTAGTTGTTTAAGTTCACGTTACCATTCTCGTCAGTTATAAAGCGTAAATAACCAAAAAGTATAAAAACGCTGCCCGCTATTAGTATCGCGGTTTTAAAATTTTCCAAGGTTTTTCCATGATATTTAGTTAGATACTAAAATGCCACTGAGTTTAGTCAGTGGCATTTAACTATATTACGAATTTAGTATTTATCCATATTTACTTTGCAAAACCACCTAGAGGCTTTAATAGAAGTGGTGACAGTGCAGCATGTTTATCGGTTAGTTCTTTAGGTAAATCACCCAAATGAACCATGCGTGTTGGTGTTGCTGCAGCAATCCAACGCTCTGCATGATCATCCCAGTTTTGGATGTGTATGTGCGATGCTTCTAAATCTCTAAAGCGCTCATAAACCATAATATCGCCATCGTCAGACATGTAATATTGGTAATTTAGTGTACCAGACTCTGTTTTTGCACGTTCTACTTGTGAGTTCATTACTTCACGAAAGGCATCTAATTGGCCTGGGTTTAGCTTGGCTTCAACAATCCAGCCAAAATTATCAAATGTCGTATCACCGTTTTTGTTAATTTGACTCGTTTGTTCTTCTTCGCGAGAAAAGCCACCAAATGGTTTTAGCCAAAGAGGGCTTAAGGCCGCATGACGCTCACGAACATCGTCAGGTAATTCACCTAAATGCACCATGCGTGTAGGTGCAGCAGCTGCCATCCAACGTGCTGAATGGTCGTCCCAATTTTCAATATGTTCGTGTGAAGAGTCTGTATCTGCAAAGCGTTCGTAAACTAAAACATCGCCAGCATCAGACATATAGTATTGATAATTTTTAGTGCCAACTTCATTAAGTGCGCGATTAACTTGTGAATTCATCACCGCTTTAAAGTTTTCAAGTTCACCAGCATTAAGTTTAGCTTCTACTATCCATCCAAAATTTTTAAACATGACTTTCTCTACTTAAATAAATTGCCTCTGTATAAGTGAGGCTAAAAAGTTAAAGGCAATTTCTATCGCCCTAGTTAGCATACCTATCGCTTAATTGGTAAGTGCTTAGATAACGAAGCTAAGTGTACAGAGTATTTAAATATTGATAATAATCGTATTTATTTAATCAGTTTATAGTAAATGTATATAATAGTGGTAAGCCTATTTGCAGGCCATTTAAATTTTTAAGTTAAAATTGCTTTATAGACGTGTTGATAAGCTATTTACAAGTACACTTAGTTATATGAAGGGTAAGCTGTTAAGATGCGCCGTCTTAATAATGTAGAAAGGTTATAGAAGTAACATGTCAAAATTTTTCTTTATGGGTAAGCCCGACATAATGGGTAAAAATAACAGTAATGGATTTGCACCAAAACGTACTGCAAAGCCAGGCACAGAGTTACACCCGTTAACGCTAATTGTAAACTCAGTTGAACGACAATCAGAAATAGAAGCAATATTAGAAGAGCATTCGCTGTTTGCTTCAATTGAAGTTAGAGCTGAAGTACCAGAAGATATTCGCGAACTAGACTTTGCGCTTAGCAAGTCAACACCACAAGTATTTGATAAAGTACCAGAGCGTAACGCACCTTGTGTATGTGGTAGCGGCAAAAAATATAAGAAGTGTTGCGGTTAGTTTATTAACAACTAAATATGTAGCCTTTCTTTTTTCATCGGTATTAAATAAAAATGCCACTGACCTTGAGACAGTGGCATTTTTTAATGTTAACCGATTATATGCTTAACTACTTACGCGGTTCGTAATCAATTCTAAATATAACCGTGTAAAGTACTGGCACTACAATTAGAGTCAAAATTGTAGCAAAGCCTAAACCAAACATAATCGTTACCGCCATTGACTGGAAGAACACGTCAAATAACAGCGGGATCATACCTAAAATAGTGGTTATTGCTGCCATTGCTACAGGGCGCACACGGCTAACACCAGACTCAAACACAGCTTGATAAGGCGATTTACCATCGCGAAGCTCAAGGTTAATTTGGTCGACCAACACAATGCCGTTTTTGATTAACATGCCGCTTAAGCTTAATAAGCCAAGCAATGCCATAAAGCTAAACGGCGCATTCATTATCAACATACCCGCACTTACACCAATAATGGCAAGTGGCACTGTAGCCCAAATAACTAAAGGTTGTTTAAGCGAGTTGAATAACAGTACGGTTACCGCAAACATAGCTAAATAGCCTAATGGCAATGAGCCAAAAATAGCCGATTGCGCATCAGATGACGATTCATATTCGCCGCCCCATTCTAATTTATAACCACGCGGTAGCTCTATTGCTTCTACAGGCCCTCGTATGCGGGCAAATAATTTAGCAGCGGTTTCGTCACCTAAAACGTTTTGATCGGCCATTACCGTTATTGTACGTTTACGGTCGCGGCGCATAATTAGGCTGTCTTCCCATTCAACCACAAATTCGTCAACCACTTGCGTTACTGGCACAAACACACCAAGTACTGGGCTATAAATTTGTAAATCGTGAACGCTTTCTACATTTAAACGTTCATTAGCAGGAGAGCGGGCAATAATAGGTAACAGTTGCGTACCATCTCTGTATACGCCTACTTGTTTACCAGAGAGGCTAGTAAGCAGCACATCATCAAGGTCAGATTTACTAATACCTAAACGGCGCGCTTTTTGTTCGTTAAACTGCGGGCGAATCATTTTAGTACGCGCACGCCAGTCATCACGAATATTATAAGCCCCTTCATCCTTTGCTATAACGTCTTCTGCTTTAGCTGCAAGTTTTCTAAGAACTACTGGGTCTGGGCCTGTAAAGCGTGCTTCAATTTTAGCATCGGTAGATGGGCCAATTTCCATCGGCTTAATTTTAAGCTCGGCTGAAAGTGGCGTACTTTGTGAGTATTCACGCACCTTTTGCATTACTATAGCAACCGCCTCGCGGTTTTTTACTCTAATAATAAGCTGCCCATAAGAAGAGTACGATTTTTGAGGAGCATAAGTAAGCATAAAGCGCGGCGCACCTTGGCCTGTTGTACTTGTTATTTCCTCAACGAGCTCTTCATTTTGTAAGTAGTTTTCTAGCTTTTTAATGCCATCAAGGGTTGCACGTATATCTGAGCCTTGCTGCTGCCAGTAATCTACATAAAACATTGGCGTGTTAGACGCAGGGAAAAACGACTGCTTAACCGCACCAAAGCCAATTACTGCAGAGCAAAGTAATACAACCATAAGAACAAGAGTTGTTTTACGATAATGCATAGACACATCTAAAAGTGCTTTATAGCCTGTAAAAATAAAGCCTTTGTACGGGTCGTCGTCTTCCTCTTCGCCCTCAGCATTCTTACCTTTTTTAAACTCATCTTGTTTAAACATTAAGTTTGCAAAAAATGGCGTAAGGGTGATGGCGGTGATCCAGCTTAATAAAAGCGATATAAATAACACCCAAAATAAGCTGCCAGCAAATTCACCCGTGGCATCAGAGCTTAATCCAATGGGAGCAAATGCAGTAATACCAATAACTGTCGCGCCTAGTAGTGGCCATTTAGTTTGCTCAACAATATTAACTGCCGCTTTTAACTTAGTTTGGCCACGTTTTAAATTTATTAATATGCCTTCGGTTACTACTATGGCGTTATCTACCAGCATACCTAGGGCAATAATAAGTGCTCCCAGAGAAATACGTTGCAGGTCTATGGCAAACAACTTCATAAATATAAAAGTGCCTAAAACGGTCAGTAATAAAATACCGCCAATTAAAATACCGCTTTTTAAACCCATAAATATAAGCAGTACCACAATTACAATGGCAATAGCCTCTACAAGGCTTACAATAAAGCCATCTACCGATTTTTCTACTTCTTTAGGTTGGTTATATACCGATTCAACATGTATGCCGTGTGGGCGCTGGTACTCAAGCTCTGCTAAGTGCTCGTCAATACGTTTACCTACATCTACTACGTTAACCCCGTTCATAAACGACACACCAATTAACAGTGCTTGCTCTGAGTTGTAACGAATAACATTAGTAGGTACTTCGGCGTATTCTCTAAATACTTTTGCTACATCGCCTAAATAAATAAGCTCACTTGCACCAGGTTTTGAAATAAGCAGAGTTTCAAGCTCACTTACATCTTTAAATTCGCCAGTAGGGTGAAAGCGAATAGACTCATCGCCAACACGTATTTTGCCCGCATTAGACACCGTATTTTGCGACTGCAGTAACTGAAATATATGACTTGGGGCTATACCTAGTTGAGCCAATTTACGTGTAGATACTTCAACCATAACTTGTGGTTGTTGCTCACCAGCAATAGTTACTTTACTTACACCTTTAACCAAGACTAGCTCGCGCTTTAAAAAGTCTACGTAGTCTTTAAGCTCGTCATATGAGTAGCCGTCGCCAGTAACCGAATATAAAACGCCGTATACATCGCCAAAGTCATCTAAAATAGTGCTTGGGTAAACGCCGCTTGGCAGCGAAGGAGAAAGGTCATTAATTTTACGACGCATTTCATCCCAAATTTGGCGCAGCTGCTCTTTTCGATAAGTGCTTTTCATTTCCACCGAAATTTGCGACTTACCATTTGATGAAATAGAGGTCACATAATCAACATAAGGGAGTTGCTGAATCGCATTTTCAATAGGGAAGGTGACTTCCTCCTCGACTTGCTGCGGCGATGCACCCGGGTACATGGTAATAACCATGGCAGTTTTAAGAGTAAACTCAGGGTCTTCTAGTTGGCCTAGGTCAAAATACGACACACTACCGCCAATTAACAGCAGCAGCGCAAACATCCAACTAATTACTTTTTTCTCTATGGAGAGTTGCGCAAAGCTCATAATTATAAGCCTCGCTCTTTATTCCATGGACGTACTTTCATGCCTTCATCTAATGAATGTACACCGGCAGATACAACCATTTGGCCTTCTTTTATGCCGCTAAGTACTTCAATACCATCACGGTGAACTTGCCCTACTTTTACAGCCTGCTTATTAACAACACCTGTTTCTGGGTTGTATAACCACACATACGCGTTATCAGACACGCTTTCTTTTGCTTCTGAAAAAACCGACTCAACAGGTAAAATTGTATACGCTACTTGCGAGCTAGTAACTTTAGATAAATCAATAAATACACGCCCAGTCATACCGGCAAGTAAATTAAAGTCATCAGGTACTGGCAGCGAAAAAACAACTTGGTAGGTCAGGGTGGTTGGATCAGCCTGTGTATCCCACTCTTTTAAATCAAGGGTGTATTCTTTTTTTGCAAAGCCATCAAACACAACGGTAGGGTGGTAATCGGTACCTTTTTTAATGCGCGCTATTATTTTTTCAGGAACTTGGATTTCTACATCCATTAAGTCGCGTGTTTCTAAGCGTAAAATGTTTTGCTTGGCTTGAATGTTTTCAAAGTTTTTAACAAATACTTTAGCCACAGTGCCTGCAAATGGTGCGCGTAATTCACTGTATTCTAGGTTTGTTTCGGCAATTTTAAAGGCAGACTCTGCCACCTGCATATTGGCTAATGCTTCATCGTATTCAGATTGGCTTGCGATTCTTTTTTCAAGTAATTGCTCAATACGACCAAGTTGCGACTTAGCAAGCTCAAAGCGGGCTTTTCTATCATCGTATTGTAATTGAAAGTCTTCTGGGTCGAGCTTTGCCAGTAGCTGACCTTTTTTAACTTCTTCACCTGCTAAAACCGGAAACTCAACAAGCTCACCATTTACTCTAAACGCCAAGTAAGAGCCTTGGTTTGCAACAACCTCAGCAGGAAAGCTGCGAATGTTAGTTTGAGAATCATGACCTATGTTGAATAATTTAACAGGGCGAATGGGCTCTTCTTTAACTTGTTGTTCTGGCTCAGAACAGGCTATTAAGCTTAGTAAAGTCGTAGTTAAAAAACATAGACGAAAGAGTTTCATGTCTTCTCCGTTGCAATGATGGCAAAATAATTAAGTGCAGCATACGCTGCAAACATATAAAATAAAAATCATTAAATTTTAGAAACTCAATAAGTTTTACTTATAATGTTGCAGAGTGCTATATGAAGCTGAATCAATTAATAATTTTAGATGCCATAGTGCAAAGCGCAAGCTTAAGCGGGGCAGCACTAAAGCTACATAAAACGCAGCCAGCGCTTACACTTGCTATTAAAAATCTAGAAGAAAAAATAGGGTTTGAGTTGCTAGACAGAAGTAAGTACCGATTACAGCTTACTGAAAAAGGGCGAATTTTCCACCGCGAGGCGCAGCAACTTCTGCATGCCAACGACGAGCTAGCGCAGCTTGCTAAAGAATTGGCACTCGGTAATGAACCCCAATTTAGAATTTGTTACGAACAACTTTGCCATACGCAGAGTTACAACGAGATCATAAGTAATACTTTTAGATTGTTTACTAGCACCGAATTTAGCTTAACAAGCGGGAAGCGCTTTATTTCGTTAGAGCAAGTAAATAGTGGGCAAGCCGAATTAGGCATTGGCCCGTGGTTTGATTTATTTCATGCGACAGGCGATTTAGAAAGCGTACCTATAGGCAGGCTCGATATTGGCATTGTCAGCGCTAAAGGCGTACTCCCTCAAAAGCTAACCTATAGCGAACTACAAACGTATCCGTGTTTAGCTATGTTTGAAAGTGACTTGAGTATCGACAGCGACAGACTATCGTATTCAAAAGGCTCCGCCATGATGAAAATTGATGATGTATCGACCTTAAAATCGTTTTTACTCTCAGGTGCAGGTTGGGCAATGATGAGCCTAGAGCACTGCGCTCCTGAAATAAAAGCAGGCTTACTTCAAGAAATACACATAACTGACCGTGAGCATAAATTTAGCGCACAAATTAGAGCCTTTAGACAGCATGCAGTGCACCACGGCCCTGTAGCGCGTACTATTTGGGAGCAATTTAAAGTACTTAGTGAGGCGTATTTAAATGAACGCTGATATTGATAAAGAAACACTTATTTATACTGTTATCGCAGGTATACCAATAGGCAAAGTAGCAAGTTACGGGCAAGTTGCCGCTCTTGCGGGCTACCCGCAAAATTCACGGTTGGTCGGGCGCTTATTAAAAGTGATGCCAAACGACTCGGTTATACCTTGGCACAGGGTAGTGAATAGCCAAGGTAAAATATCATTCCCTGCAGGTAGCAAAAAATACCAAGAACAACGCGAAAAGTTATTATCAGAAGGCGTACTGTTTAAAAACGACAAAGTGAATATGCGCGAGTGCCGGTGGGAGTGATATGACTATTATTGGCAGGTAAGTGCCATAGCTGACTACGACGACTTAGCCTGTTGTTATGTGTATTTTTGCCAGTGATACTCCATTTGCTTAGCTGTTTGCTCAGCTAAATTTAATGTCGATAGTTCTGACACTAAGTGTAAACTCATATCAATTCCAGCTGATATGCCACCAGAAGTTATATATTTACCTTGAGAGACCCAACGATGATCACTCACAACATTTAATTTCGGGTAGGTCGCACTGAGATCGGCTATATCTTCCCAATGCGTTGTAACTGTTAAACCATTTAGTAAATTAGCTTCAGCTAAAATGAACGATCCTGTACAGACAGATGCGACTCTTTTTGATGTACTAGCAACATTCGAAATCCAAGATATTACAGCAGGCTTTTTAACTTCCTCTATATGTATACCTCCAACAACTATAAGCACATCAATATTCGGATGAGTCTCAAATGAGAAATGTCCGTGCACTGGAAAACCACCACGAGCTTGTACAACATCAGGTTTTTCAGAAACTAAAAATACATTCCAATTTTTATTGCCTAAACGATTTGCAGTACTTAAAACTTCAAATGGTCCAGAGAAATCAAGAACTTCTGCATCATCGTATATGTATATTCCGATATTCATACTCTGTATACTCCATTACACATAACAATCTTAAAATGCGCTAATCACGAATACTTCTGCTGTTGCCACGCTCATTTTTCTGCTTTATATAGTTTTAACAAATTCCCTAAAATATTACTATTACTAAGTTTTCTATTATCTTTGGTAAAGCTAAATGTAACAATATGCGTGTGTCGCACAGTGTTATGAGCAGATATTGATGAATCATGATATGTAAAGTCTAAATTTGTATCCTCTGGCCTGATGATGTGAGAGTTAGCTGTGTTTCAATATCGAGTATATTTGTACTCTTTTTTTGTTTTGCGCCAAATATATGTTCCTCCAAACAAAAATAGAGCAACAATTAAAGGTGTCAACTTGTTGTCTGACTTCCAAGCTTGTTCAGATTCTTCATAAGAACGAACAAGCAGTCCATTCACTTTTAACTCAAAAAAATTATGATATATCTTCGAAGAGTAGATTGGCGAATGCGTATCAGAAGCCTCAAATAAAATAGTAACAAGCTGATCTTTTGATTTCAAAAGAGACTCTTCAACAATGCCTTGCCCATTTGATTTTGACGGGTAATTAAAATTCATTGGATCACTAACAAACCCGAAGCGTATTCCATAATCATGTGCTTGAACCCAATTAACAAGACCACTTTTTTCTATAAGGTCACTTTTAAAAGGAAAGCCACTATTAACCTGATTTAGATTTACAAACCCGGTGGCTAGGCCTAATGCGATGGAAATAACTGATAGAGATAAATTTTTATAATATGTAAATTTTGTCATTTTTCAACTCAAATAAACTGCTTGTTAGTTCAAATATTTAGAAACAGTTTCAAGCTCAATTCCAAGGGCATTTATGTGCCATACGAAGACGGTCGGTAGTTGTAATGTATGAAGTCATGATTTGACCACTTGTCTTTTTGAGTGCGTAAAACTTAACAAACTTAACAAACTTACTGAGTGAATTATTATCAAATCGAGTTTTAACCCTAAGTGCTCCAGTAAATCTATTTTTTGTTTAACTTGTTAGATTTTCAAATTCACCCTCTAGCACTTAACGCGCCATCACTCACCGGAGCTTGGGTGGTTGGCCTTATAAAATGTTTCTTTCTGATAAATTAACACGGAAATGACATTAGTACAGTTTTTAGTAAGGGCATATCTGACCTTGCGCAAAATGCTGGAGTTTTATCTTTAAGTGCAGGCACTTTTGACCGCATCCATTTCAATGCATTGTCTTTGTTGTGGTAATAAACCACTGAAGCAACATTAGCATCTCCACCACAGACTTCAGTAAGTTCATCGGAAAACGTACAACTGATGAAGCCTTTTTGGCATAAACTTAAAAACTTTTCCCATGCATCTTGTTCTTGAGACACTCCATCAACCCTCTGTATTTAAGTTCTTCCGAAGTTAAGTAAATTCCGTAGCTAATAGAAATTCACATAACTGACAAATCTTTAATTCAGGTAAATACCTTATCTAGCGAAAAGTAATTGCCAGAAAATATGCACAATTTTGAATTTTGTCCTGCTTTAACAGCTTGTTAGCTATTAAATGACTTTGTAATCATTGGTTGAAAGCGCCAGCCCCACATACAAGCATTATTAGCTCTAAAACTCACATAACCTGTTAACTTTTGATTATCTTTGTCTTTTAGTACCACAACATAATTAACTAAACCGTATGGCTCAGTTTTATGTAATTGAACATTTGCATCAATAATTTCAGGGTTCTTGAATTTACTTAGGTCAGCAAACTTGTTTAGTTGCTCATAAACAGCCTCCAAACTTGATAAAGGAGTTCTTTCCGCAATATCAGAGCATAAAAATTCATGCGCTTTTTTAAAGTTTTTTTGAGTTAAATATAAATCAACAAATTCATGAGCTTTCGCTGTTGTATTATCAATTGATGACTCAAAGAAGGATTTTGCATCAAACACTTCGGCATTTGATTGGAAACTAAATAAAAAGGTTAATAACAATATACGTGATAATTCCACAACTCTCTCCTTGATAGCTAACGCCTCAATCAGAGACAAATAATTGTTGGCTAAAATAAGCGACGCAGGAGCAAAGCCAACTGTTATTTGTCCTGCTTTAACGACTTGTTAGAGTGTTCTATACACTCAGCTAATGGCGCACAAGTAAAAGCTATTTCTTTATTTTTGAATTCATTATCGAAATCTAAATAACTTTAGCAGTATAAAAACTAATTGATTTAAGTAAATCTTTAAACTCTTCATCAGCCCTAGTTTCAGGAGACATATCCGCTATATGAAGAGAACTTTCATCCTTGGTTTTTGAAGGTACGATTATAGTTTTATTGGGCTCTATAACTGATTTCTTGAGCTCCATCCTTGTTGTGACTTCATAATCCTTTTGATTACATCTACCTGCCTCAGGGTAGGTAATTGTCAAATCCCAAATAACCGCAGAGCTTTTACCCCTGTTAGAAAGTGATAAATCTAGTTTATCGTTTTCAAAACTTAAGACTTGGCCCACAATATCTGCATTTTTACTTTCAAATAATTTAACCGCTGTAGAAAAAGCAATTGTAGCTAAGGAAATAACAGACAAAATAACACCAATGTATATTCCGACGCTATTGGCATCCACCTTTTCTTTATGACCACAATGTTTACACACAGTAGCATCATCACGTATTTCTTCATGACACGCTTTACAAGTTGCCATAGTTCTCCATTAACACTCTAACGCTTAACATATGGAGACTTTAGGAGCGCCTTTTCAGCGAGTAAAATTCCCACCATGATGTTTTTGTTAGCTGTCTATTCGGCTATTTGACTTTAGTTTTTTAGTAATAATGTCAATAAGGAGAAAAGCTACACCTGCAAAAACACCGAATACTAGTGCTTCATTTTGTTCTGATATGTACTCTGAAAATATATATAGAAATAAAGCACCTGCTACACCAACAAAAACTCCGACGGCAATAGATTTAAATAGTGACTCCATAACTTGATACTCCTTTAGACTGCTAACATCTTTATCAGAGGACACTTCCCTATTTTAGCGTGAAAACGTCCTTATTTTATGAACGTATACTAATAGCAAATAGTGTAAATTATTGCCAACTATAAATATTATGCTTTATGTAGCTTATATAAACATGTAAAAAAGAGGAAAGTATCCCTGACTCTTATTAAGTTAATGATAACTCACCTGAATGTCCGGTTATCGCTCAAACCAGACCACTCTAATTGGCTTTACCTGCCTAATAAACATAATTACTAATTGAAATATAATGGCAAACACACCCAGCAATAACAAATAAGTGCCAAATTGCGTGGCTAAATTGTGTGCTTTTAGCGCTGTAAAAAAAAGTGCCTAAACTATAAAAAATACCGCCGGCAAGTAGCCAGTAAAGTGCTTTTACATCAACACTAGAGTAGAGCGGATATACAATAGCCAGTGCAAACCAACCCATGAGCAAGTAGGTAGCGAGTGATATTTTTTTATTACCGTTTTTTACAAATACTTTGTACGCAACGCCTGCTAGTGCCACAGTCCATATAAATGTAAGTGTTGCCCATGACCAAGCACCGGTTAATGAGATTAATAAAAAGGGGGTATAGGTGCCGGCAATTAATAAGTATATGGCGCAGTGATCGCACTTTTTATAAAAGGCTCTTAAGCGCGGTTGAATACTAGCGTGGTACAAAGTGGACGACAAAAACAGCACAAATAGGCTACTGCCATAAATTGCAGTACTAACATACGCGTTAGTGCTGGTGGCTTGGCTAAATAAATCCCACATAACAAATGCGGCAAATACAATACCAAGTGCATGGCTAATTACGTTTAGTTGTTCTTCTTTTTTAGAATAGGGCGCTTCTAACGACATGACAGATCCTACCACTATTTGAATGAATTTTAGTGTACAAGTGTACGCTGAGTTTTTCAATATTATAATTTTTATATGAATACAATAATTTATTATTTTTCATAAAGTTGAAACATCAATTTAACCAATGCGTAATTAATAAGACGTAAAAAAGTCGTAATAGTTCGTTAGATTACCGGTAATTCCTAAAAACAATTAACCGGACGAACAGTGAAAAACATGAAAAATAAATTAACAACACGGCCTTTTCTTAAACTTACTAAATTGTCTGTTGCGATGATTTGCGTTACATCAACAAATAGTTTTGCAGATCAAACCATAAATAAAGAACTTGATGAAATAGTGGTTGTTGCTCAAAAGCGTGCGCAATCAATACAAGATGTGCCTGTAACAATAAGTGCCTACGATGGCGACTTTTTAGAGAGCTTAGGGATTGGCGAACTCGACACTTTATCTGAAATAACACCAGGGCTTGTTATTCAAGAGCAAAGCCCTAACAACCCAGGCTTTGTAATTCGTGGTATTACGTCTGATAGTGGGTCGTCTCAATCATCACCTCGTGTATCTATTTA